>NZ_CP017006.1:2016237-2688317 GCF_001719125.1 Sulfolobus sp. A20 | reverse complement strand
ATGTAAATTTAATTAAGAAGGCTTTTGAGTATAAAGTTTTAGTTTCTTGTCGTTAGTACTGGTCGTTGTGTTCATCATTTTTACATTCTTATTTCCTCGTTTATAAATATTTTCTTTCCTTCCTTATCCATTTTCTTCCCTTAGGTACGGAAGGGGGTTTTAGGCAATTTTAGGGTAACCCTAAAGCTATCCCCGCACGGGTCCGGAAGGGAGTCCATAATACCAAAGAGAACGATAGCTGACGGTAATGTTTATATCTTTGAGACAGAATTTTCTATTATGTCTATATTAGTTATAAAAAACGCAACAGTTACAAGGAAGGGTTCGGATATTCAAGTAGTATGGTCTGAAGGAAAGAACTTGACTATCTCTACTCTTGACTTAGAGTTAGTAGTCATTGTTGGTAGTAATGTTAGGCTCACGTCTGATGTAATTCTGTTTCTTTCAAGCCTTAACATACCTGTCCTCATACACAATAAGAGGAAAGACGTAGTCCTCGTTTCCCCATTTCTAAACTCACTTGTCAACGTAAGGAGGAAGTTTTACACGATGAGTGATGACATGAAGCTCTATCTTGCTAAGAAGTTTATAAAGGGAAAGGTAATGGGAATGACCAATTTGGCGAAGTACTTCATGTACCTTACCAAGGTCCCTATCGAGATAGACCTTGATCTAAAGCAGATTGATAATGCGAACACTGTAGACGAATTGAGGTCTGTGGAGGCTGAGATGAGTAAGACTTGTTGGGAGCAGCTAAAGAAATTTTTGCCTGAGTCGTTTCCAGGGAGAAAACCGAGAAACCAAGACGAAGTAAACAGGGCTGTGGATTACGCATATTCGATAATATATGCTCTCAGTACACACTCACTGATCGCCTCTGGTCTTGATCCATATGCAGGTGTAATGCATACTGAATACCCAGGTAGGACGGCTTTGACTTATGATTTCTCGGAAATGTTCAAACCTGTGGCTGTTCACTCTGTGATATCAGTTAGTAGGAGGGTTAGGCTAAAGTTAGATAACTCAGGTTACTTGACTAAGGAATCTTTAAGATACTTGACTAAGCACCTATATGAGACTCTACATAAGGGGAAAAGGAGTATAAGGGGACATATTTACGCGATGGGGGTTAAGACTAAGAACTTCATTGCTGAAGGGGTGGACTTTGAGCCATTTGTATATAAACCTAAGTAATTTCTCGTACTTAATTAGATTAGGTGCATGTTATCTGTATAATAATTTATTTTTCTCGTAATCAGTGTACTGGCTAAAATGTGAGCGTTATGAGGGGGTCCATGTTACCTAATTTGGTTTTTCTCAAGTGACACTACTCTTTGTAAAGTATTTATAGATTTAGTGACATGACAACGAAAGTCTGCCTGTTACCTTCCCTATCAATGAAAACCTGGATTTAGTGGCATGACAACGAAAGTATGGTGGATACGATGGTCACGGTGCTGTTAGTACCGTGTTTTAGTAGCATGACAACGAAAGATGGAGCAAACATACGTGAATTGGTTTTAGTGGTATCACAACTGGGGTAGATATTTGTGGAGTAGTTGGTAAGGTAGTGTTTTTGTGTCATCACGGCTAGAATAATCTCTCTCGTTATAATGACCACTAATTCTGGTACTACATTTTTATTTTCTCGCCAAAAGCATGAAAATTAAGAAAAGTACTAATTCTGGTACTACATTTTTATTGTTTCTGCTGGAATTTTTGGCTTGTCATAACCATGAATTTTGGTGACTTTATAGAGGAAGGGCTAAACTCCTTGCCTTTCATCTGTTTGAAGAAAACGTGTTGAATACCAGGGTTATTGCTATAACTCTGAGCGTTTCATTTTATAACAACTTATGGGACTAACGAGTTAGATTTCTGAGTGAGCCTTCTCTCATGTCATAACAACTAAAAGCCAAAGTGTCAAAACGGCTCTTTCATCAACCGAGTCCTCCTCTCATCTCGTAACGACTCCTATGGCAAAAAGAGAAGAAGTGAAAATATTACAGATTTTGCTATGGCAAAAAATTATTTGTGTATTACCTCACGTCGTAAGGATTCGAGCAATTAGCTTGTCACTATTCACTGTTATCCAGATATCAACTACCATTTGTTCTCACTCTTTCTTTCTTGTCACTATTCCTTTTTTATCCAATGGACATATTAGATCCAATCTTCAGTATCAGTCTGGATCAGATTACCTCTTTTTATCCAATAGGTCTAGGTACTGGACTTAAATCTCACCATTCCCCATTATATTATACCACCTCTATTTGAGATTGTCATACCTTTTGTCACTATCCCCCATTGTCCAGAATCATTTCATGCCATAAAGACATGGAAGAGGTGAGCGAGAAATTGACATTAAGAATAATTTCATGCCATAAAGACTCCACTCAGTACCAGCCCTTCTAATCTTATTACCCACAAATTATCTCATACCATAAAGACTCTACGCGAGGTATACCAGATACTAGGGCCTCTGTTGTCTTTCATGCCATTTAAGTATGTAATGCGTTCATATCGTTAACTACATCCTTTCATACAACCTTTAGTGCTGAGTAGAACTTTTTCAGCCCTTTAATTTCAATGCCTTAAACCACCTCAGAGAATTCACCCACTGTTTCTGTATTATCAATGCCTTAAAGTTAAAGATCCGCTTTTGGTTGATTTTCCCTCCATTCTCTTAAAGGCTTTTCTGCGGTAGGGACATGTTAAGTAACTACATCTTTGAACACCATCCTAGTAAAGGCTTTTTTCCGTATACGCGTTAAATCTTTTGTTGATTTTCCCCATTCGTTTACAGCATTTGGGAAATTCATTTTGTCATTTCATAACTCTTCCATGAGTTAAAATATGTTAAGCCTCTACCATAATCCAAGACTGTTGCAATCTAGCCTACCCGTTTATGTTAAGCCTCTACCAATATTAAAGTTAAAAGTCCGTTATGTCAACTCCGCGATTACTAGGAAAAAGCAGGAGAGGGGGAAATTAGTTGAAAATCAGTTATGTCCATTCATTAAATATCTGTGGCTCTGAACTACTAAAATCGTTAAAAGTTCGTTATGTCCATTCTAGTAAATGCAAAAAGAGGCAAATATAGGCAAGAGTTAAAAATCAGTTATGTCCATTCTGGGCATATCCTCTTGTAAAGACAAGATTGACAGAACCTATTCCTCCTTCCCTTAACTTTTCCGTTCACTACGGTATTTAGCTTTTCTGCAATGTACTCTAATACCCTACTGTTGGGTACAACCATGTAACCGAAGAGGGGGAGGTCCTCAAATATTGGGGGTGTAGTTGGAACAACGAGTGTTGAGCACACTAAGTGGTCTTGCATGCACATGTAGGAGTATATAACACTCCTCATAAGTAAATACTTAGGGAACTCTTCACCCCTTGTAATGGTGAACTCAATTGCTAAATTTTCTATTAGACCGTCAGGAATCCCTACTATCTTAGCCCACTCACCAAAGTTGAAATAGATCTCAAACGTCTTCTTTTCACCAAAACTGATTTCAGTTTCACGCTCATAGTTTAGCCTTAGATCCCTCTCTTGTGAGTACTTCTCAAGTGTATACTTACCTCTGAGTTCACACACTGATATATCGTCAAGTATCCTCGCCGGCAACGTATACCTGTAGTTCGTTCTTCGATATCTTATCCTTGATGATGATAAGAGCTCTTGAGATGTCAACGTTTTGGACTGGAACGATAACCACTGAGTCTCTCTCTTCAAGATATTTAGCAACTCTTTCCGATATGAGGAGGGCTCTATTCCAGGAGAGTCTCCCTGCATAGACTGATCTAGATATAAATGATAGACCGTAACGGCGTAGTAGCCTCCTAACCTTACCTCTGATCTTTTCATCTGAAATGTCATATGCAACGACCACGTACATATATATACTTCATCTCTAGCAGTATATAAAAGTCTATTGTAACATCTCTAGTGTGTGGACAACAATTTGGTTGATATAAATTGAATTTTCTTTATTGTGGAAAAGTATTTTTAGGGTTATGGCGAGAAGATGAATGGGTCTGATTTCCTAACACTCACCTTACTCAACCAATGACGAGATGACTAAAAATATTCTTCAGCACAATTTACTCTAAATCTATTTGCATAAGTTAGAATAAAATTGAATTTTATGGAGATGGATGAAATTGTTGTCCACACACCATCTCTATGCTGTTTTATCCACGAGAGGAATTCCTGGGACTATGGGAGGTCTTCTATGCCCTTACCGTATTAAACGTGAGGTATGGGGCATAATCCCCAGTACTTTCCATGACCTAACAGACTAGGTTCAACCTAGCTGGTAGACCTATTATTTCCAGTACCATCTATGACCTAACAGTGCTAATCCCTCCTGAAGTGTAATCGCCAGTACCTTCTATGGTCGAGACGTTTATTTTCACCCCAAGTATTTATTCCAGTGCTCTCTATCATTTAACAATCGTCGATGCCTTATGTGTCCCCTCGAGCATAATTGCTAGTGCTCTCTATCCCCTTATGTTTTATCTCCTCTCTATTACTCTCCACCTTGCTGAACGTGAAGGACTTTTTCGGTGTGTTTGGGGCTTTATTACTCTATAACCTAGATGGACTTTCTATCCCCTGCTGCTTTATCTTTGTTGTCGTTATGACTACTACCATTCTGTGTTATAGTCTTTCTATCCCCTACTTTTTTATCATAAAGTTGGGGGCTTGGGTGGTCCATTTTCCGTCATCTCGCAGTTATTTGGGCAAACCCGAATCCAGCAGCTCTCCCCGTACCCACGCCCATGAGATTAGCGTGAATAAATACCTCCCTAAACGCACTGATAACCTCTTTTTTCAGCCCTTTTCTTACAAAGAACTTCAAATAGCCAATAACGCCTGGTAACCACTTTCCGTCATAGTAGTACCATACCTTCGTCGCCGTGTTTAAGTTATTGTGGGACTCTAATAGTCCGTATGAGAGCCTTATTATGTTCCTCTTATACGTCTCTCTGAAAATTTCAAACACATTTGTTGAGAAGATGAACGGTGGAAATGGGAGGTACCTCCTCGTCTTTATTCGGTCTACTGATGCCAATTTCTCGAAAGGGTCTTTGAACAACGAAGGTGTGATAAGTTTTACCCTTACCTGTGAGAACTCCGTGGGGAAGTCGTCAAAGCTCTCTTGACTGAGCTCCACTGCTTTGATTTTCAAGTCAAACTCTCCATACCTCATGTTAAAACCACTGAAGATAGACGCTATTGCTTTGCTTATCTCTGGTTCAAGTGACGTCTCATAGCCTACGTAGAACCAGTAAGCTCCCCTTATCGTTATGGGCTTAGGGGGTTCTTTTGGTTTAGAGTCGACGCTAAAGTTCGTGACTATACGCTTAGGGTAGACTGCCTCATTATTGTCCTTTAATAGGGAGGTGATCCTGAGGGGTTTAGGGTAGACTTTCTTCTCCCCTTGGAATATCTCATTAAGGTTAGGGTTAGCGTTTATAAGAACAGTCTTTACAAATTTCCCCGTATAGTCAGTAGTAATGAATGGTGTGGGGATATCCACCTTTATCTTAACTAGCCTATACATGGTCTCTGCCCTTCTTCTCAGCCGCTGTCATCTCGTCTAGCAGTATTCTGCCTAATTCGTTAAGCTTACACCTCTTAGGTCTACTATCAACGCAATCAACTAGGTCACTTATCTTACTTAACTGTTTAGATACCGTCGAGACGGTCTTGTTTAAGTTAGACGCAATTTCCTTTATCTCTCTTGGCTCTTTAAGTTCAGACATGAGCTCAATAATCTCTTTCCCCTCCGGTGCCCTAGGTACATACGTCAAGAGCTCATAGGAGTTCTCCATGTTCTCAGTAAAGCATACAGCCTTGATCTTTTTGAAGGGCGAAATCAAAATTGAGTAGTAGTATGAAGCTATGCCTAGTATCCTCATCCCCCCAATTATGTATATCTCAACTTCGTCGAACCCCCTTAACACCTCATGGATCTGTGACAATATTGTCTCAAATGGAGTATTTACGTTAATATATTTAATAAAGTATTTTAACCCGACTTTCGATATATAATCAATGGCAAACCTCAACGCTTCCTCAGACCTCTTTTTACCGAACTCGTCTGTAGTCAAAGCTGAGAGTAGTACGACTTGCTCATCCCCCCTTACTCCCTTACTAGTGATCGCCTTAACTAAGTTCTCGATTGTGAAGCCCATCGTAAATACTAATGCTTTGTTTTTCCCGTCCATGTATTAGATATAGCCTTCCAAGTTTATAAACTATTTGCATGTGAATGTGCAATAAATTAAGGGAATTTTTTTGGCGAAAAGCTTATATACTTTTTTTACGGATAGAATCATATGGATTTCAAAGATTTAGTGAGAGTTGCTTTGAGTTCCATTACATTTAGAGAGGGAGTTAGGGAAGCTAAGATCCGTTCTCCACAGAGCTTCGCATTTCATACAATATCAGTCGGTACAATCGCATATGAGATATGCAGAACAATCTATGAGAAGAGCGATATAGGTAAGAAGACTCTCGATGAGCTGGCTAAAACATATGGGATACCTTGGGAACAGTTATGTTTCTTCGGTGGGTTTATCCATGACTGGAATAAGTTACCTGGTGGGGATGAGACTAAGCAAAGTCTGACTGAAAAAGAGAAGGAAGCGAGGGAGATCATAGCGAGGATAGCTAAGTTAACTGAGAACCCAAACATCAACCCGGACCTCTTCATAAGAAAGATAGCCTTAATGGCAGAGGGTCCCCTCCCCGATACCCTACACTTACCCTTGTGGATAGCCATAAAGTTAGGGGATATGCTAATGATAAGCGATATAGTGAGCGTGAACGACGTTTATTACTTCAAGAGCTCCCCTAGTTACTCACAAGCCGTTAATGCTTTGAAATCTGTTTACGGGATTGAGTTGAGGGTACTCTCATCTTCCCCCAGGTTATTCACGCTCATCGCCTCCAGACGTCTTGTAGAGCGGTTGAAGACAGAGACTATCCCGTTAATTTCCTATACTGACGGATTGGTATACCTCTCCAACACAAACTCTAAACCAATACTTTTATCCGAACTATACAGTGTGATGGAGGAGTTACTGTACGGCTCCGGTAGTGAGGAAAGTTTAAACAACGTAAAGGAGAAGTTGAAGAGTTGCCTCGAGAAGAACATTGACGTTTTCAGGGAGCTAGAGCTTAACCCAGCTATTATAGATGATAAAGAGAAAATAAAGCAGATACCCAACTCTATCTTCCCCTCAAAAATATGTAAGCCATTTGAGGACCTCATTGGGTTGCTTAAGCCTGAGAGTGTCTCAAAGCTCATCGATGATTTGGTCTCAGAGTATAAGGAAGACGCGCCTTGGGCGTTAATACTGTACTTTACCGAGAAGTCCAATAGGAAAGACCAGATTAAAAAAGAACTAGGCATAGGGAAGGTAAACGACTACGTGAAGGCATTTAAGTCCAGCGACTTACTAGATAAATTAGTGGTAGTATTAAAGAAAGTTTACGCACAGGGGCAAAGGGCTATAGACCACAACTTGCTTTCCTTCGTGAAGAAGTCCTTTGGCGGGGACATTGTAGACGACTTATCGTGGGTCAATAAATCCCCTTTGTCCTACTGTGTAGTCTGTGGTATGCCAATATATGAGGAAAGTGCTAGGTTTACCCAATACGGGTTCTCCATAGGGGCCAGAGGTGGGACAGTGGAGATCTTTATTCCCAGAGCCAAGGCAATGGCCAACATAGACAGTCTAAGGGATGACTGGAAAATATGCCCGTTCTGTAACTTTGAGGCAGGCCTTCTTTCTGGGGTCTCCAAACCACCCTTTGTGATAGTGTCCTTTTACCCCGGGATACCGGTAAGGCTCTTAGAGTCAATATACATAGGTACTAATTACTCAAGTGACGTCTTTAAAAAGGTTAAGGAAGACTCATACTATTACGATGTGTTTGTGAGTTGTGGTGGAGAGCTTAGGGATAAAGTAGACCAGAACTTACTGATTAGTTATCTGAGCTCAAAGGTACTAGTGCCCTTTAGGTTCTTCACCGGGAAGGATATGAAGATCTCAACGAGGTTGAGCAAAAAAGATATAAATGATCTCATGAGATATACCCCACTACTCTCCATAGTTTATCTCACCTCCCCCGTGTTTATATCATCTAACATCATGGACATCCCAATGGAGGAGGGTAGGATTAAGGTGGACTCAGTCTTCAACTACAGCTGGATGTCATTAAGTAAGGAAACTAAGGAGGCTAACTACAAAACCTTGCTTACACTTTTAGCCTATAAGGCTAAGTATGATACTATTGCGAGCATCTGTAAGGGTAGTGATCTCGAGAACTGTGTTAGCTCCATGGTGGAAGAGTCTGATTTATATTACGCAGTCGACCCGTCACTTTTCGTGATATCGTTTGGGTTGGGGATAGGTTCTGTAATGGATGAGAGTAAACTCCAAGAGAAGGGGCCCCATAACCCAATTATAAGTCATTTAAATTTTTTAAATTTCGTAATGGAAGAGGTGAGTGAAATGGGTGAGACCCTATCTTCTTCAATAAATTCCCTAGCCTTAGAGCTAGTCAATATAGTAAAGAAAAAGTCCCCTAATCCCTCAAAATACGACGTAATAGGTTTCTTCAGAGACGGAGTGGAAACGTTCTTTAGGACCTCTTCGTTAGCACTAAAAAAGGAGGATAGGATCAATTTAGCCGTAAGTGATGCGATCAGCTCGCTAGATAATAAGTATTCCTTAAGTGATGACTCCAAGTCAAATCTATTTTTTGCCCTTAGAGATATTTTTGAGAAGTTGTACGATATAGAAAACAATAGTGATAGGAGTCTTGCTATACGAATAGCAAACTCCTTGAGCACGTGGATTTATTTACAGTTTTTATATTTCGGGAGGAGTGGTGAGAGGAAATGAAAGGTATAGATCTAGTAAAGAGTTTATTTGGGGATAAAGCTATTAGCTTTTTTTCTAACCTAAGTAAAGAGGACCCGAACGCGGTCGTCCCAAGGGGAAGGGTGGTAAACGTCTACATTACACTACAGGCTGAAAACGAGTTACTGATAAGACATGAAGGAGGAGAAGACATCTCATTGGCCACGATAGGGAATGAGAAATACCCAATAATACTCTACGATAAAATACAATCGGCATGGAGAAGGAACATACTAGCCATATTGAGGAAAGACTACGACAAACATGTGGAAGAAATCAACAAATTGAGGGGAAATAACAACACTTGGAACTGCATGCTTAGACCAACATCTGCTGCAAAGAAAGAGGAGGAGAAAATGGGAGGGTTATGTAGGGAATGTCCAAACTGTATGACATTCGGCTTTGCTGTAGCTGAAGAGGCTAAGTACAACTTAAAGAGCAGAGTTGAGGGCGATCTATTCATAGCCACTACCCCTGAGCAAAAGAGCGTAGTAGTTAGGACCTTTAACGCAGTCGACGATGTGACAAAGACTACATTTATAGAAACTGAAGGTTCTAGGACCGGAAGTCTATTTAGGTTATCACTAGTGCGAAGTGGTACCATATTTGTAGGTAAGGTATCCATGAAGGATGTGACGCCAGCAGAGTTTGGTGTATTAATGTTATCATTAGCTACAATTCCGAGGATAGGTGGCAATACGACAGACTTCGGTAACGTAAAGATAAGGATACCTGCTGTAATACTGTCCCCCTACGAAGTGTCGTCTGGACTAGACCTATTCAACATTGCCAAAGGATTAGAGTCGGTAGACTTAGTGAACGCTAAGGTGAAGGAAAAGGTGAAGAACTACAGTAAGGAGGGGCTGGTGTACACGTTCGACGACCTAGGTGATACCGTAGTAAAGAGCCTAACAAACAATGGTGAGGTAGACCATGAGATAGTGTCAGAGGCTTGGAGAGATGGTATAAATCTGAAGAAATCAATAGAGCTATTCATCCAGAGCAAAAAATGAGCTATTAACTCAGAGCAAAAGGGTCTAAAGATGAGAGTTTTTGAAGCACTGTTCACATTAGAAGGAGTCCTAATATTTTCAACTGAAGTGAGACCTGCTATATCTCAGGGGCAAGCAAAGGGATCTTATATAAACCCTTTGCCCTATATACACAACTACCCTGTCATGTATGGGTTGATGGGAAAGTCGAGTGAGGCCTACTTCGTGATTCCATCCCTGCACGAAGAAGCCTATACGGGCAAAAAAGGTCTTAGATATACTTCAGTCAGTGACATGATCAGAAAGTTTAAGAAGGGACAAGAGGGATCTATGTATGTCTTTCCCCTCATACCTAAGCGTATAAAGACTATGTCGTTTTTAATGTCTTCTGAATCCTGGACCTACGTCTTGCCCGTAAGGGGGAGGATAAAGAACGTGTATCCCAGATTGACCAACTACACAGCCTTCGCCCCAGAGAGTACATTTTTCACCTATGTGATTACAGTTGGAGAGACCACACTCCCCAGGTGGATAAGAATAGGTAAAAAGAGGTGGGGTATCATGAGGGTCGATATGAAGGAAATAAGGGATTTCAAGGTCCAGAAAGTCCAAAACGAAGTCACCAGTATACCCATAAATATCAAGGACGCTGAGGAGTTCGGATATGAGATTAAGTCATATTCTAAGCTGATTGAGACCCCAAACATAGAGGAGGGCGTAATAGGATGGGCTACCCTAGGCCAATGCGTCCAGATAGAGGCAAAAGGCTCTAAGATATGCTTACCCATACCAGAGGAGGTGTATAAGAATGAAACTTAATGCAGTAAACGATAGCTACACATACTACATTCGCCAAGGAATTACAGATCTCCTTCAATACAAACTGGGGTGATAATAAACGTATACTAGAGAAGTAGTTGTTAAGGAAGTTTACATAGAAGAGGGGAACATTAGTATTAATGGCATTAGACTGCGTAAATTTCAGGAGGAACTCTTCTACAGTCTCGGTAAACACGAGAGGATCCTTCTAAGGGCTCCTACGGGATCGGGGAAAACGTTCACCCTCATTGTAAGCCTACTGAAGACCTTAGATAGTGGTATCCCCGTAACTGGCATATACCCGTCAAAGGCCTTAGTATATGACCAATATGAGTCACTGAAGAACACGCTACTGAGAATGGGTTTTTCAAACAACGGCGACCACTTCATAGGAAAAATTAAGGTAGATGGGATAAATGGTCTCCCCCAGATCGAGAAGGACGTAAAACTGAGGATAGTCAGGTTGACAGCTGACACTAAAAAGGAGGTATTCCAGAGCTTAGAAAACTTCTTCCCCAACCCCAGCGAACTATTACTGGTCCTAACAGTCCCAGAATATCCCTACATGTACCTCTCAGCTTTAGGAAAAAGTCAGTACTTCTCCCAGCTTATAGAGATGGTCATGAAAGGGGAGAGGGCAATCAACGTGAGCAAGGCACCGTTCCTAAACCTATTAAACGACTTTTCAAGGTTTTTTAATGGTTATTTCTTCATCGATGAGTTCCACCTTTATAACGGTATAGAGAGGAGCTCGCTCAACGTACTAATAGACATGGTCGAGTTCTACTGGAGATACACTCCTACCCGGCACAGTATAGTCTTCTCATCAGCAACTCCGACATCCATAACCGTAGATAAGACTATCACGGCTGACACTGGGAAAGGCAACTCCATGATAAGAAAGAGAACAAAGGTAGTATTTCATCTAGTCCTAGGTGGTAAGCGCTCAAGCACGAGTGATCAGAATACGTCAAACTACTCCTTGGGGAACCCTCAGGAGGCTCTAGTAAACTACATAACTTCAATGGGGCAACAGCCAGAGAAGAAGACAGGGATCATACTTGACAGGGTATACTACATTGCAGAACTGTGCAGTAAAATAAACTGGAGTGATGTAGCACTAATATGGGGTTTGGACCAGAGTTATGGGAAATGCGTTAAAAAAGACGTGGGTAGGGATTCAAGGGTAATAGTTGGGAACAGCGCAGTGTCCTTTGGAATCGACATACCTGACCTCGACTTAGGGTTCATAACTTCAAACGACCCAGAGACACTCATACAGCGTTTTGGTAGGTTTGGCAGAGTGAACAAAGGTTCTGTAGGTGGGCAGACTGCTGAGGTGCACATTTTCGTGGAGGCTAGTAAGAGAGTAATAGATGCCTTACAAGGGGCTAATGGAAAAGAGTTGACCTATGAGGAATTCATTCAACTGATAAATAAAATGTACCAAGAGAGGATCTATGATGAGTTAGACTCGCTAGAGTTTTCAAGACTAAGGGAGAAAGTGATATTTGATACCTTCCTATTAGTGTATAACATAGCAAATGGCGAGTTGGCCTATACAACAGTAAACGAGAATTGGAGGGATATAGATACCAGAATAAACATAAGACCGTCATCTGAGGACTACTTCAATGTGTTTGCCTTCAGACCCGGGGGGATAGAAGGGAACATATGTGAGAACCCGGGCAAGGAGGACTTCTTCACCCTACTCAGAAACTTTAGATACAGTAGTGAGGGGGACTGTTTCCAGCTCTCACAGCCCTTAAAGGAATATCCATACTTGTTATTGGACAATTTAAATGGGATAGAAGAGTGTAAAATAACGACCTTTCAAGACTTCATAAACAAGGCTAGCCATCCAAACATAGTCTTAGTCAAGAATGGGATAATAAAGACTAGACCTAGAGATATAGAGGCATTAAAATACACATATGTCATCCCGATAACTAAAAAGTGCATAAAGTGGGGTAATTTCTCTAGTATGGCGCGGTACGTGGCAAGCTATGCACCAGCCCTTACCATATGCGTAGGAGATTTGAGAGAATACTGCAGTGACCCAAAGGCACTACTGCTATTTGTGTAATGATACTTAATAATTTTTTCCATTTCTTAGAGCCCTTTGTCATATTAATATCTTGAATTAATCCGATTCTAACTACTTTAAAACACTACCTAATCTAGCCATACTAATCTTGAATTAATCCGATTCTAACGCGATCTAGACAACAGTGTGACTTCTGACTCAAGGGTTCGTTAATATATTCCAACTCTTTGAAGTGTGGCCTTAGCAAAGCTTCTGTCAGTATATTAAAGCTCGTCAGATTTAGCTCTTAGTGAAACTTCAACTTGTTACATTAAGGTTGACCAAACTCCATTGAGGGGACTTGCTCCATCAATAAAGGACCCTAGTGATGTCTATGGAGAGAACGTCTAATCTATAAGGTAAAAAACAAAAGCCTATTGGGCTAGAACCTTTAACGTCCCTTGGGATCTTCTGATTCACATCTGTGCCACTACTCACACCACCACTAGAATTTAACAATCTAAATATGCTGTCAGATTGATGGTTCTAATGAGCTCGCACCACCACAAGACTTTAACGTTCCTAGAGATCCTCTGAGAAGCCTTCTCTCCACCGTAACATTCATTGTGTGTGGACAACAATTTCATCCATAAAGTTTATTCTCACCTAAACTAGTAGATTTCGAGTTTTGTCATAAATTAAGATTTTCAATCACCCTGAAAAGCAAAGTAGTTCGTCATTAGTAACAGAGTAAATAAAGTAATCAAATTCCACCCAAATACGGTCTAAGCAAATGTACCAGAGTAAATAAAGTTAGTTTGTACAGAGACGGAGTTTTAGTTCCTTGTCGTTGGTACAATTTTGCTCACTTCATTCAAGAGTGAAGAGGAAAGTCTTGTCTACAGTTTCAGCTAGATGCTAATCTTCATAAAACATCACCTTATATCCTAAAGTCCCTGTCTACAGTTTCAGTTAGACTATTCATGAAAAGCAAAGTTAGTGTGAAGTAACGAAATCCACTGGCAAGGAAGAGACTACCTTCAAGGAGTCAAACCCAGGATTAGAAAATGTAATTTCGGTAAGGGTGACAAATTTATTGTCGTATAAATAAATAACCCAAAAATACTTTTCGACTATAAAGAAAATTCAATATTTATCAGGTTGTCTATACACGTTTTTCCTCTCTACGATGTATGTATTAAAAATCTTCTAATTATTAACGGCTGTTATATAATTAAGAGTAGAAATAATGTGAAAATGTGTTATGAAATATTTAAAGGTTATCCTATTCCTATTGTACATTTATTAGCCCCATCCGGGTTTAGGCAAAACGGTGAACAAAGAACGAGTAAAGAGTATTATGGACTCCCTTCCGGACCCGTGCGGGGATATCTTTAGGGTTCCCCTAAAACTGCCTAAAACCCCCTTCCGTACCTAAGGGAAGAAAATGGACAAGGAAGGAAAGAAAATATTTATAAACGAGGAAATAAGAATGTAAAAATGATGAACACAACGACCAGTACTAACGACAAGAAACTAAAACTCTTGAGAACCCAGCGTACGAATCGCTGGACACTGTGTACTAACGACAAGAAACTAAAACGCCACACATCCACTTTATCACTGTCTGGTAGGTTGTACTAACGACAAGAAACTAAAACTACATGAACGCTATGGGTACACAAATTGTTTCTACAGTACTAACGACAAGAAACTAAAACAAGTGGAATTTGAGTAATGTAACTAATTGGCTAAGGTGTACTAACGACAAGAAACTAAAACATATTATAGTTTTTGACGTGTTAAAGTGGGGAATTGGTACTAACGACAAGAAACTAAAACCTGTTTTGTCTTAAAGAAGCCTTTAGATACCTCAAGTACTAACGACAAGAAACTAAAACGCAAATTCAAATTGGACACTGATTTTCCGATTATATGGTACTAACGACAAGAAACTAAAACAAGATTATTTTTGCTAGCATAAATCTCTAGAAGATAGTACTAACGACAAGAAACTAAAACCCCTATTTGTCGTGAACTCGACCTCAATCACGTTTTGGTACTAACGACAAGAAACTAAAACGATTTCCGATGATTAGACAGATTAATCCTAAATATGTACTAACGACAAGAAACTAAAACGATTATTCGCAAGCTGGAATATCTCAGTCGCATATGTACTAACGACAAGAAACTAAAACTAAAAGATATGGAAGAAATACTAAAGGAGATGAGAAGTACTAACGACAAGAAACTAAAACACTGACCTAGTAATTCGTAATCCTCATACTTGAGATGTACTAACGACAAGAAACTAAAACTAAAAATCTTAGCCCCTGGAACACCACCAATACCTCGTACTAACGACAAGAAACTAAAACAAATATCCTTATTATATATACTTGCTCTACGCAAGGTACTAACGACAAGAAACTAAAACATAAGGGTCTTGTTCGTGAGTGGTGATTCATAATGTACTAACGACAAGAAACTAAAACTAATAGGGTTGTCCCGAGGGACAACGCTATCATAAAAGTACTAACGACAAGAAACTAAAACAATATCACGCCATTTTTTTCAGACGGATACTTAAGTACTAACGACAAGAAACTAAAACGGGGGGCTTTGATGGGCACGGGAGTATAAGTTCTATGTACTAACGACAAGAAACTAAAACAAAACAAATGATGAGAGAAGAAGGATTTGAAGAATTGTACTAACGACAAGAAACTAAAACAGAAAGGTCTTAACAGAGAAATACAAAGGAGAAAGAGTACTAACGACAAGAAACTAAAACATTTCACACTTCTTTCCGTTTCGCTCTTTCTCATAATGTACTAACGACAAGAAACTAAAACTCAGTTAGAGAACACGTTAGAAGCGAGAGGAATGTACTAACGACAAGAAACTAAAACAACCAAAGATGGGAAATATCTATATGAATGTGGAAAAGTACTAACGACAAGAAACTAAAACATATTAGGGCTATCACTGCAGCGCCACCACCACCTGTACTAACGACAAGAAACTAAAACATTGCCAAAAAGCTAAGGCAGGCAGGAGTGCAAGCATGTACTAACGACAAGAAACTAAAACAACCTTCAGAATTGGACTATTGCGAGAAAATAACGGCGTACTAACGACAAGAAACTAAAACAAATCGCTTATTTTAGGACGCATCACAAAGTTAAGGTACTAACGACAAGAAACTAAAACCAAAGATTTTACCCCTATTATATCTAACCTTAAACGTACTAACGACAAGAAACTAAAACACAAGAAATGATGGGGACATCCCGCCCAAGAGGAAGGGTACTAACGACAAGAAACTAAAACTAACCACAGCTCCATCTGGTTCTCATTTCAATTCTCCAGTACTAACGACAAGAAACTAAAACATTTACCAAATAATCTCATTTGAAAATCCACAAGAGTACTAACGACAAGAAACTAAAACAGAAGGATTCCACTACCTCCTGTAACTGCTGAGAGATGTACTAACGACAAGAAACTAAAACATCTCTTACTCGAGACCGTGTCAGAGAAATTAAATAGTACTAACGACAAGAAACTAAAACTATTGTGGGGTCTAGTGAAATCATCAGTACATCACGTACTAACGACAAGAAACTAAAACCTGGTACAGCGCCGGGAGCTGGCACAGCAAATACCGGTAGTACTAACGACAAGAAACTAAAACTGGGCTAGCGCCAGTCAAGATGAGTGTGGATTCCCGTACTAACGACAAGAAACTAAAACATTTCTTATGATATAAGAATCCGCTCTTACTCCTAGTACTAACGACAAGAAACTAAAACATTTATAATTCCAACCGCGACGGGTACGGGCATTCGTACTAACGACAAGAAACTAAAACATCCAGACTGGAGGAGGTAACGCTTTTGGTAACCTAGTACTAACGACAAGAAACTAAAACAGATAGAAATACATGTTTCCAAACCTAGTAATGTTGTACTAACGACAAGAAACTAAAACCCAACATCGGAAACACTATTCTCAACGGGCTAAATTGTACTAACGACAAGAAACTAAAACATACTTACGTTTTGTGTCGCGGGGAAATTACTTAGTACTAACGACAAGAAACTAAAACATTAACGGATTACTATAGCTTACTGTCCATGTCGGTACTAACGACAAGAAACTAAAACAACGATAAGGATAGATCTTCTGAAGAATGATTTAGGTACTAACGACAAGAAACTAAAACCTCTGGGTTTCTGTGTGTGTATATATGAGAGAGAGTACTAACGACAAGAAACTAAAACTCTTCTGTCTTAGGTCTATACGTTTCTATGTCGAAATAGTACTAACGACAAGAAACTAAAACCTGCACAACCTAAGATGCAAGCCGTGATGAGCAAATGTACTAACGACAAGAAACTAAAACGCTGGTAAGCACAGCACAACAACTACAGACTGCAGTCCGTACTAACGACAAGAAACTAAAACTTGAAGAGTGTCAATCTCGCTTTGCACTTCTGAGATGTACTAACGACAAGAAACTAAAACATCAACTCGGAGGAGGGGGGAGGAGGAGGTACGTACTAACGACAAGAAACTAAAACAGAAAAAGGGGTATCTGATATACCTATATAATATATGTACTAACGACAAGAAACTAAAACCCATAATCCCTCTGAATTAAGCCCATCTACCCTATGTACTAACGACAAGAAACTAAAACCCACAACGGCTTAATCGGAAGCCTGTACCCAAACTTCGTACTAACGACAAGAAACTAAAACTGTGACCACAAACTGCTCAAGGTTGATTGAACCTGTACTAACGACAAGAAACTAAAACACAAATATAATTACAGGATCTCCAACTGGTTACGTGTACTAACGACAAGAAACTAAAACCTGGTGCCTGTCCTACTATTGGGATTAACCCACTGGTACTAACGACAAGAAACTAAAACTTGGCTTTTCCGATACCGCCACAACAACAATACCATCGTACTAACGACAAGAAACTAAAACTCACTTCAATTCTCCAAATGCATTTTATGCAAATTCGTACTAACGACAAGAAACTAAAACGTGCTAAAGAGGCTCCATAGAAGTTCAGAGTGTGTACTAACGACAAGAAACTAAAACTTTTGATATCTCTTCAATATGATAATGCGATTTCAAAGTACTAACGACAAGAAACTAAAACTCGATAAAGTTATTTATAGCATTAAGAGCGTAGTTGTACTAACGACAAGAAACTAAAACATTGGAATGAAATACCTAGCCTCAAGTTCTTCCCTGTACTAACGACAAGAAACTAAAACTTTTTGCCAATTTCTATATCATTTACAATATCATCGTACTAACGACAAGAAACTAAAACTTACTGGTAAATAGAGACACTTTCTACTATCAAAGTACTAACGACAAGAAACTAAAACATCAAGTGTTTTCAGAGTTTGAAAGCGGGTGAGAATAGTGTACTAACGACAAGAAACTAAAACACAACCCTGGACTTACAGATACCTTAAAGAAGGAAGAGTACTAACGACAAGAAACTAAAACTTTATCTCAAGTGGAATGTTGTGACATAATATATCGTACTAACGACAAGAAACTAAAACAGAATCTCATTCTTTGCAAAATCAAACTTAGTTTGTACTAACGACAAGAAACTAAAACAGGCTTGAGGAACTCCCAGCTGATTACTATACATGGTACTAACGACAAGAAACTAAAACTGGTAAAGTCTGTAGCCACATTAACACCCACAAGAGGTACTAACGACAAGAAACTAAAACTTCAAATCGCTATAAAGTCGTAGAGATGTTGTGTATGTACTAACGACAAGAAACTAAAACGTGTAAAGTGCGATATAAGTCGATATTGAAACAAGGTACTAACGACAAGAAACTAAAACGTGGAGGGGCGGGTGGTAGTGGCGGAAGTTCTCCGTACTAACGACAAGAAACTAAAACATTATAATTATCCTATTGTTGATATGGTTCTTATTCTTTAGGGTACTAACGACAAGAAACTAAAACCCAAATGCCGTAAAGTATCTATCTAGCCTAGTAAGATGTACTAACGACAAGAAACTAAAACCTAAAGCATCAAATCCTTTTAATGTAAATGCCCCTAGTACTAACGACAAGAAACTAAAACTGTAAGACTGCAAGCGTTAGCTGGGGGGAAAACAATGCGTACTAACGACAAGAAACTAAAACAGAGTTATCTTGAACCTCCGTTCAACCTAGATTTATTGTACTAACGACAAGAAACTAAAACATCTGTTTTCTGATTGTTATTGTTTGCATTTTGCTGTAGTACTAACGACAAGAAACTAAAACTAAATGTCCTTTACCCCCAGTCTTTATTACGATATCTGTACTAACGACAAGAAACTAAAACATATCACACAAAGATTTCAAAAATTATACTGTACCCCGTACTAACGACAAGAAACTAAAACATTATTACGTTGTTTATCGGGACAATTGATAAATCGTACTAACGACAAGAAACTAAAACAGAGCTAGGGCTTATCTTCCTCAAATGCCTACAGTCGTACTAACGACAAGAAACTAAAACAGGTGATTCGATCTCGATTATAACTGCTTCTGAATATGTACTAACGACAAGAAACTAAAACACTTATCTTCTGAGCTAGCCACTTCATTAGGTAGGTTTGTACTAACGACAAGAAACTAAAACCATAGTCTGGAAAGCTTTTTCGGTAAGTTTCACATATGTACTAACGACAAGAAACTAAAACAATATCAACACTGAAAGAGACACTACCTAGCGCATGTACTAACGACAAGAAACTAAAACTATCGGATTTTCAGTACTCTGTCCGCATATGGTAAGTACTAACGACAAGAAACTAAAACGGTTATCCTGTATCTCGCTGTGTCCTCGTCATACGAGTACTAACGACAAGAAACTAAAACAAGCTGATCTATCGCCTCGTTGTACGCATCTATAGTACTAACGACAAGAAACTAAAACGAGTAATTGTACGCTACGAAGACCCTGGCGAGCCCTGTACTAACGACAAGAAACTAAAACAGATGAAGGCTAATGGTATAGAGATATCCTATAAGTACTAACGACAAGAAACTAAAACTTTACAACAATTACCTGGTATATACAGCGAAATCGTACTAACGACAAGAAACTAAAACCAAACGTTGCAGAGGAACATTAATAACTTACAGCAGGGTACTAACGACAAGAAACTAAAACGTTTGCGCCATCTGTTGTACAGCGTTACTGAATGTATAAGTACTAATGACAAGAAACTAAAACATTGTATCCCTGCGCTACGTATTGTAGAATTTGTTGTACTAACGACAAGAAACTAAAACAACACTACATTACAGCCTTTCCCATTAAACCAAAACGTACTAACGACAAGAAACTAAAACTTAATAAAGCTGTGCAGGTAATGTCAGACAGTGCAGAAGTGTACTAACGACAAGAAACTAAAACATGGCAGATCGTGAATAAACTTGAAGAGATAATAGTACTAACGACAAGAAACTAAAACTGCTAAAAGTCACCCTATCTGGTGTGCAATCAGTGTACTAACGACAAGAAACTAAAACACTTTTATGATGCTGTTGAGAACATTTACATCAAAAGGTACTAACGACAAGAAACTAAAACATTTGGGTTGCCAGTGACAAATAAATACAACAATGTACTAACGACAAGAAACTAAAACTCAAATATTTTACAAAAACTGGTAAATTATTGCTTTTAGTGTACTAACGACAAGAAACTAAAACATAGCCTTTTGGAAGCCTTCCTATGTAAAACCCTAGTACTAACGACAAGAAACTAAAACTCATAATAGAACTCCATTAAGCTGTTAACCCCTTGTACTAACGACAAGAAACTAAAACTTTCTCAAAATTGTGTATTGCATAACGTGAAATATCGTACTAACGACAAGAAACTAAAACATTAACAAATAACGTAGAATATCCCCTGAGAAAATGTACTAACGACAAGAAACTAAAACGTTATAAGTAGCTTCTTATCTGTCCTGGCTAGCTCTTTGTACTAACGACAAGAAACTAAAACATTTCCGAGAAATACTGAAAAGGATTACAGAGGTGTACTAACGACAAGAAACTAAAACGTATAAATGGCTGTTCAGGAATCAAAAAGATACAGTACTAACGACAAGAAACTAAAACTTCTTTTTCTGCACTCAATAATTTAAATGTTAAGCGTACTAACGACAAGAAACTAAAACTTTGTGAAATTCTTAATTATATTAATAGGATTTATCGTACTAACGACAAGAAACTAAAACAAAATAAGTTGGGTCTAATCATAATTACCGGAAGGTACTAACGACAAGAAACTAAAACCTCGCATCGTAATGGGTTTGAAAGATCACGAGGCATGTACTAACGACAAGAAACTAAAACTACCTGTTCCGCGATACTCTCTTCAGGGCTGTTCAGGTACTAACGACAAGAAACTAAAACACTGTTACATACATAGGTGAAGTGTAGTTATAAGTGTACTAACGACAAGAAACTAAAACTAAGCTTTGCTCTGAGAAACCTAACGTGGCCTCAGTACTAACGACAAGAAACTAAACCTCCTAATTGCCAAATCTTTATAAGGGGGAGAGATTAATTATGTCTATGGAGAAATCCGTCACGATTCACCTCCCATACAGCAACTCTCAGCTGTACTCAGTCCTTTCGGACCCGGAGTTTGTGCTCCCCAGGCTCTTCCCACCTATAAAGGAAGTGGAGGTGACCGGCGACTCCTTTAATGCATACGGAAGGTTCATGGGGATGAGGTTCCACATCTACGGGATACTCAATAAGGGAGAACAGATAACCTATAAGATCTACCTCACAGCCGGTACCGGGAAAGGGGAGGGGAAACTCGTAATAAGAGTTGCTGACTCTCAAGTGGAGCTCAGGTTCGAGTACGAGGGTTGGATGGAGAGGTTCTCTGGGATCCTCTTCATGGATAGGTGGTTCGACCAGTTCGTCAAGAGGCTAAAAGAGGAAGGAGTTACCACAGGAGGTAAATAGGAGGCTGTAGCTGGACTTTCGAACCTGTTGGTCTTGCTAGCCTAGAGAAACTTCGCCCGTACTTACGACAAGAAACTAAGGCAATGGGGTGAGGGTAAATGGTCGATATAATGACGACAAGGAGTTGGGTTTCTGATGAAGATACAAAAACATTTAAATAATTAGTTTTCTTAAGTGTGTGGGCAACAATTTGGTTGATATAAATTGAATTTTGTCTATTGTGGAAAAGTGTTTTGTGTGAGGCAACTCATCTATTGGGACGAGAATGGGTTTGATTTCCTAACACTCACCAATGACGAGATGGCTAAAAATATTCTTCAACATTATTTACTCGAAATCTATTGGCATAATATGGATGAAATTGTTGTCCACACACTAAGAACATTAATAAAGCTTTCATACTAGTTGTAGAGATGTTGTTGAAGGGAGTAGGCTTAAAACAGGCTATTTAGGAGTATTAAAACCAGTAGAGATGATAGGTATAAGGACAGACTATCGAATTATTTGATACATGGAAGCTGCCAGATTATAAAGAGCTTTTAGCAGATATAATTACGTTAAGCCTATTTCAAAGAAGGTTATTCTCCCATGTTACGCTAAAGACTGTGAAGGGTAAACCAGATGGAGAGGCATTAACGATAGAGGAGGTCAGAAGTATTGAGGAGTTTTCCAAAAAGCTATTGAACGGTCTGTAATGGTGCGTACTGTTATAGTCGCTAAAATAAGGTTTCCTTTTTTCCTATAAAGCATGTGTACTAAGTGCAATTAGGGTTATCGTACTCACGACTATTCAAGGAGCAGTGTGGTCTGTCACTCTTAGGTAAGTGTTTTGGTTGTAACGAGTTGGCTAGATCACTTATTTCACACAATTAAACTCTTCATCAATTTTCTCCGATGAGAAGTGCCTGAGGAGGGCAAAAGTGTGAGGGATAAAATGAATGTAAAGGAAGAGCATTATATGGTCTGTTGCATGATAAGAGTGTGGGACATAAAGTTGTATTATACGAGGAGTTTAACGAGAGTACTTAACAATCAAAGCGTGGACGAGTTGAAACTAGTCGTGATGCTGGAAGACTTTTTAAAGAGTATTGGACCGGAAATAGGGTGACTTATAGGCGTGAAGCATTGAGCGTTACGTAAGTAAAATCGGATATGACGAGAATGTATAGTTTCAACTGTTACACCACGAATCGGGTATACCAGTCAAAGGAACGAGAGGATTGTCCTCCTCTCAACCGTCAAGGCTGTAATATATTCGGCAGATCTAGAACCCTCACGTGATGTAGTAAATATGAAGGCAAATTGTAACATAAAGCAGGATTACATTACGTCCATGGCTGATATAATAAATGAAGTTAACAAAAAGAGAGATGAGGTATATAAAATTAAGAAGATAGTTATAAATCGTTGGTAATAAGGAATAAGGTGTCAGCATTCTTACACCCCTTAACAGTAATTGACTCTGTTGCTGCTACTCTCAATAGGAAGACTGGTAAAGATGATCAACTTGGATTAGCAAAATGGAGGAGCTGAATTAGGAAGAGGTGTAAACAAAATAAAACGTCTTGAAAGCCCTTGGCACGGATTAATAACTGACTCATTAATTATGCACGGACTAGTTAGGTTGTACGATATGTTGTCAGAATAGGCGAGAAGTACAAAGTTTGTGGAGATTTTTCAAACTCCGATAAATTGAACTAATTAATGAGGAAACAGAAGCATATAATAAAAATAAGGATATGATTAATTCCTGTAGCGTAATAGGGAAGATAAATGACTCTAACATAAACGTAGCGTGGATTAAGAAGAAGTGGATTAATAACTTCAAAAACAGTTCTAATAAGCTTAACCTACTCACATATAAAGACCTTGGACATAAGGAGAAGAATGGGGAGGGAAGGTCTGACTCAAAAGTTCTCTATACTACTTACCTCCCTATTTCATTTTTCTACGGTAAATATTATGGTAAAAATTACAATATTGATCATACGCTGTATAGGTTTGCGGGACTTGTTTCTTCCTCTCGACGCTAGGTATAATAGCTGGTACTCTGATAGTTAAGTATATAAAAAAGACAACTATTACCCTAATATCTCTGATACCAGAGGAGAAAATGAGTAAATTTATCGTTATTACAGTGTTGAAGGTAAGAGTATAAACTCAGTTGACAATTAAAGCGACGTTGATATATGCACTATCAGTGGGAGAGACCTTATACGCGTTTGATCAAGAAGGTGTAAGCGCATTAGTATGGAGAATAGGGAAGAACGAAAGCTCTCAAAGGGCATTACAGCCACAGCTAATCAACGTAACTGATTTACTAGAAAAGATTGCACACATAAAGGTGGAATTTCCAGAGTTCCCAAGACTACTCCAGGATCTTAAAGGTGAGAATGCAATTTTAGACCGTCTAGCTGAGTTCTTACTCTTTGGAGGTGATCCGTATAAGAGATCTGTCACTCTTTACGGTAAAGAGTAAGAGTAAGTACCGAATTAGTAGTCTAGCTAAGGCCTTATTAATGTAGTATCATGAAGTCATAGATACACCTATATTCTAGTGTTTTACTGACTGTCTATCTTCCTCATGTAAGTCCTTTTATTTGCTGATTACAAGTCTCTTAATGCGAAGTTAGTCTTCACTTCTAATCTCCTTCATGCCCTAAAGGGTTGACCCTTCTTTTCATCAATTTTTCCACCTTCACATTACCTTGTCTGTCAATTATGATTTGATTTCAAGTAATTTTTTATGCCGTCGCGTTGCCGTGGTAAGCAGTTTCAGCGTGTGGACAACGATTTCGTCCATTTTACTTTAGAGTATATTTTTCAGCTAGTGTTTCTCTTTGAGTTAAGTGCTAGGAAATTAAACTCTAAAATACTTTTCCACAGTAAAGAAAATTCAGTTTATATAAAAATGTCAACACACAGAACAGTCAAACAAAGCTCAACAAAGGGAAGTCTTAACTATTTAACCTTAAAGAGAGGATAAGTGGTAAAAAAGCGTAATTAAGTATTGAAAATGTGGAGTATACAATCTTACCATAGATGAGCACGTAAATTTGGAGAAGGGAGTTGCATGTATAATAAGGGCTAAAAATTCGAAGTCAAAGGTCCTTCCCAAAGAAGAGTACATAAAGGACGGACTATTAAAGATGATCTTTACGAACTTAGCAGAGCTATACTGTGTATATAATAATCCGTATAAAATTAATGAGATGAAAACTTTCTTAAAACTTACCGGTAATATACTCCCTTCAAACCCAGCAATCTAAGATTTTAGAGAACTTAATAAGGGAGACTGAGGGTAACAGTTTTCGAGTATTGAATGGAAGGATTATTAAAACCAAAGCAAACACGGTATCATATATTGATTTCGTACATTAATAATAAAATTCAAGATAAATTAATGGTTTCTATCTTTTCTTCGCCAACTTTTTTTGACTGCTTTAAAATTTTCATGATAAGCTACTCTGACTCCCCCACTTTATCAGAATAAGAATATAACTTTTCCAAGTTCATTAGATAAGGGTTACGTAAGGGTTAACTGTGAAGAGATGAAGCTACAGAATTAAACCTAACTCCAGCTACCATGTAAAAAGGATTTATGTGCTTTATCCTTTTAGGATGCATCTCTCGTAGATTAGTTGAACACAAATGCGCTATAGACAGCTCCTTTCAATCTCTTTTGAGATACATCGTTACAGTATTTTCCATACTATGGGATTACTCAACTCTACCTTTCAATCCCTATTTGGATGCATCGAACCCGCAAGTTTCCCAAACCCCTGAAGAGGATATAAGTCCAACTTTCAATCCCTATTGGGATGCATCAATACGACTGTCACTGCAGTGACATCAATGCAGAACAGTTTCACCTTTCAATCCCTATTTGGATGCATCATATCCTATCTCTTCCCTTATCACTATAGAGATCAGTAGTCTTTCAATCCCGTTTGGGATGCATCAGGAGTTACGGTATATTTAGTGGCAGTAGGAAGTCTAGGCTTTCAATCCCTTATGGGATGCATCTTAAAGGCGTTAGACATACTACAACAATATATTCAAACGCTTTCAATCCCGTTGGGGATGCATCATGAAAACGACGCTATGAACATCGCAAATCAAATAGTAGAGCTTTCAATCCCGTTGGGGATGCATCGCGGGAAAAAGAAAAGGAACAGATGAGTACTGGTTAGCAATCTTTCAATCCCGTTGGGGATGCATCCTTTAAGCCAGAGTGGTTAGGGAAAGAAAGGGGGATGTCTCTTTCAATCCCGTTGGGGATGCATCTCATACCAGTAGGCACATCCAAATTTTAGGAAATAACTTTCAATCCCGTTGGGGATGCATCAGAATGGAAGCTGGACATATATAACATGAGAAACATCACAGCTTTCAATCCCGTTGGGGATGCATCAGGAACTACTAGGCTGGAATAGACCAACAGAGAAATTAGGCTTTCAATCCCTTATGGGATGCATCACGTATCATTCTTCGCACTGAGCCATCCAAATGTAGCTGCAACTTTCAATCCCTTATGGGATGCATCAATAATCTCTGCACAACCACAAAATCAGCCTTATACGGTCTTTCAATCCCTTATGGGATGCATCTTACGATAAACCAGATTACGTAAAAATGCAGAAAGGAATCTTTCAATCCCTTATGGGATGCATCATGTTATCCCTCAAAGTGCACAAGTTCTAGCTAATCCCAATCTTTCAATCCCTTATGGGATGCATCTTTGATTCATGGTGATCAATCATATAAACAGTGTTATTCCTTTCAATCCCTTATGGGATGCATCCGATTGCTGGCTCTTCCCCCCTAACAGCTGGGGTTGGCTTTCAATCCCTTATGGGATGCATCAGTGGGAGCCATGGGCACAGAATGGTTACTATGTTAGTTACTTTCAATCCCTTATGGGATGCATCACACAAAGTAAGCTGGCATTACTTATGTATAATTTTGTTTCTTCTTTCAATCCCTTATGGGATGCATCCAAATAGGGGTATGGCAAATATTTTTGAACGCGTTAAAAGACTTTCAATCCCTTATGGGATGCATCTTGTTCTAATGCCAATACCAGATGGCATCTACCACATTCATAACTTTCAATCCCTTATGGGATGCATCTTTTTCAAAGCCATGTTTAAAGAGCACAACACAAGATATAGCTTTCAATCCCTTATGGGATGCATCAAATGTAATCTGTAAATTGTTATATGTTGTAGTTGACGATCTTTCAATCCCTTATGGGATGCATCCTAGAGACATGGAGAAATAGAACAGCGTTCAAGACAGAACTCTTTCAATCCCTTATGGGATGCATCACAGTTTAGCTTTACAGAAAAACTACTTTACAGATTTTGTAACTTTCAATCCCTTATGGGATGCATCCGTAATTTTTGCATCTAACACAACTGCAATTTTCGAGAATCTTTCAATCCCTTATGGGATGCATCAGGTTTTAGCAAGCATACCGTACTACTTCGAGGTTGACAACTTTCAATCCCTTATGGGATGCATCAAAAGCGAGAGATGTTAATGCAAAAGTTAGTAGAAATCTTCTTTCAATCCCTTATGGGATGCATCTTTATTGCTGTTATCTCAGCGTCAAGACCCTGCCATGATGCTTTCAATCCCTTATGGGATGCATCGAAAGATTAATGGGGGAATTATAGGATTATAATATTCATCTATCTTTCAATCCCTTATGGGATGCATCATTGCTTAAGCAAACCGATACGTTCATAATTGTCAAACCGCTTTCAATCCCTTATGGGATGCATCAGTATTCGTTTGTAGTCACTCGCTATTGCACTGGTAACGTGCTTTCAATCCCTTATGGGATGCATCAACTTTAGGTTTGTTTCGTGATGGTCGTACATATATATCCTTTCAATCCCTTATGGGATGCATCGCCAATAGAGCTAGGTGGTTCTTATGCCAGTGGAAACGCCTTTCAATCCCTTATGGGATGCATCGAGAAAGTCAGTCTTTAAGGGGCTTTTGGCTAATATCTTTCAATCCCTTATGGGATGCATCGGGTCGCCGAGACTATGCGGAAAGATGATGATATAAACTTTCAATCCCTTATGGGATGCATCTTGGTATAGCTGCGTACGCTTTGCTAATGAAGAAGAAAACTTTCAATCCCTTATGGGATGCATCAAATGTTTGAACGCGTTAAATTCCCCGATTTAACGAATCACTTTCAATCCCTTATGGGATGCATCCGGCGACACAGGTAAAAGAGATAGCAAAGGGGATGGGGACTTTCAATCCCGTATGGGATGCATCAAAAAATGGCTCTAACTCTCGCAGAAGATATATTAATTCTTTCAATCCCGTATGGGATGCATCAGCAAAATGTTAATGTCTCTCAGCTGTTGAACATATACTCTTTCAATCCCGTATGGGATGCATCCTCTTACTGGACCTCTAGGTATTTTCCCTAAATTTTACATACTTTCAATCCCGTATGGGATGCATCAGGTATGAGAATTATAAGAGAAGACTGAAGCCACTGATCTTTCAATCCCGTATGGGATGCATCTTGAGATGAATAGAGCACTGTCTGCCGACGATGAGACATCTTTCAATCCCGTATGGGATGCATCTTTTATCGTGTTACTGCTGATGAAATTATAAAAATTACTTTCAATCCCGTATGGGATGCATCCTAGACATAGTGGGTATGTCTGACGTGCTGGAAATTGTACTTTCAATCCCGTATGGGATGCATCAAGACATCCATTCCTCTGTAGTTCAAATAAAGACATTATCTTTCAATCCCGTATGGGATGCATCATACAGAATGGGAGAATATCATTATATCTCGATAACAGCTTTCAATCCCGTATGGGATGCATCCTACTACGCCTATTATTAGCCCCCAATTAGTTTTACTTTTCTTTCAATCCCGTATGGGATGCATCATGATTATATGTTTGGCACGATAAAAGGTCATGCTTATTTCTTTCAATCCCGTATGGGATGCATCCTAAAGTCTTTGTGAATTATGGAACATTCGAATTAAGTAACTTTCAATCCCGTATGGGATGCATCATGTAAAAACCTAAACTCCATATACCATTATCAGGGTCATTCTTTCAATCCCGTATGGGATGCATCGTTTTAGTCATTGTGGCTAGGTTAACATATGCCACAGTCTTTCAATCCCGTATGGGATGCATCATGGCTATGATATGCCAAAGTTGGCATTGATTGTTGGTCCTTTCAATCCCGTATGGGATGCATCCCTTTTACTACTCCTTTAGTTACTCCTTCTCCTAGTGATTCTCTTTCAATCCCGTATGGGATGCATCATGATTATATGTTTGGCACGATAAAAGGTCATGCTTATTTCTTTCAATCCCGTATGGGATGCATCCTAAAGTCTTTGTGAATTATGGAACATTCGAATTAAGTAACTTTCAATCCCGTATGGGATGCATCAATAATATATCAAGACGGTTTCCAAAGTGAAATTTTTTCACTTTCAATCCCGTATGGGATGCATCCTTAGAAATAATTGTACACACAGCGATAAAAACTGTAGATTCTTTCAATCCCGTATGGGATGCATCGAGCCAGAAGACACTGGGGAAATGAACCCAGTTGTACCCTTTCAATCCCGTATGGGATGCATCAATTGCTCTATATCCATCTCATGGAAGGGGTGAAGATTTTCTTTCAATCCCGTATGGGATGCATCGATTTCACTGTTACAGGAAGTCCAAAAGCAATATCCAAAAGCCTTTCAATCCCGTATGGGATGCATCATATTATGAGCTGTTATATGGGGTGAGCTATTGACCTTTCAATCCCGTATGGGATGCATCCGTTGTTAGATAAATTGCTTACTGATACAAATATCACAGCACACTTTCAATCCCGTATGAGATGCATCTCTATCTCTCTATTCGTAAGGAGTCGTTGGTTTAATACTTTCAATCCCGTATGGGATGCATCGAAGTATTGGTGATGTTTCTTAACAATATTGTATAAAACTTTCAATCCCGTATGGGATGCATCAGATGTGGTGGACGTTAACATGGAGGAAACTAGTAATGCTTTCAATCCCGTATGGGATGCATCCCTCATAGAGCCGGCGAGGGATATACAGCGATTTTGAGTTCTTTCAATCCCGTATGGGATGCATCAAAGCGCTAACGCGCCAAAATCAAATGCTTTTTATGATTCTTTCAATCCCGTATGGGATGCATCTTCGCCTTTAACTTTTCATATGCCTTTTCATCCGGAATATCTTTCAATCCCGTATGGGATGCATCTGGTTTGTTTATTAACCCCTATGCCTTATCTTTTCCTTCCCCTATAATAAATTTTACTTCTATTACCTTTTCCCTTCATGCGAGGGTTTTTCCTAGTAATAGTCTTTAACTTTTTTCCCTCGCATGGACTTTTAATTTATTTGAAAGTTTGGGTTAATTTATAAACGTTTAATTTACCAAATGATTCTCGCAACTCTCGCATTGAGACTCATACTTTTACACTTTTAAACCACTTAATGAAGGCGAACAATTATTGTTTGAATTAACGTACTATAAGGTTGTTATATCGCAACAAGGCGTTGAAAAGTTCACCGAAAATGATAGAATATATAAAACGATTTTTAAGACTACGTTATAGTTATGTTTATAAAGAAGCTTAAATATACGCGTTGTAATGTAAAAATTAGATCGACGTTAAAATAAAAAGGTTTTATTACACTGTAAAATCTATATATGTCACGACTTATCATATTTATTATATTACCTAAATTCTTATATTATACGAGATTAATTAAAGATAATTTTATTATATGCTTTTCTATATTACGAGTCATTTTTATCTCTTTACATGCAGTGGTTTTATAATTTTATAAGAATTAAAACGTTATAAGTATAATTTAACCTAAGATAGAAGCAAAATATAATTTTGAATAAATAAAATAGTCTTTAATCCTCAAAAAGTTTTTAATTATTATCGTTTACCTTTTTAATATGAAAACGTGATTAAAAGGCTGTGAATAGTTATGGGAATTGGGCTATACTTACTTTTGAGTCTCATGGTTTGCGTCGCTGATCTCCTTAAAGGGTGAGGTTTCCCATTCTCTTTATCATAAATACTATGGGCTTCCATGGGGATCTTTGGCAATACTTTTTAGTTGACCACTATTTGGAATTGTTAGTGGCCAGAATGTATAGCTCCATTTCTAAAAAATATAAATAAGTTAATTGAAAACATTGTATTATGGTCAAACTAGTAGCCACACTAGGTAAAACTGTCGGTGGTACGGTAGAGACGTTTGAGAAACTGACTAACGCTGACTACATCTCGACCTTCCCCCCTCATAAAGTTGATTTGGACGAAGTAGTAGTGATCACTACTGGGGAGACTAAGGAGACATTCTACGTCCTTAAGGCAGTGTTCATGTGTTGTGTTAACTTCACTAAGGTAAAGGAGATCACTTTACCTTTTGACGATATATCCTCTCCTAAAGATTTCATCACAGTTAGGGAGAAGCTCAGAGAGGTTTTGAAGGTTGGGGATTATCTGGACTTCACCGGGGGAAGGAAGGCTATAAGTGCAGCTGCAGCTTTAACGGCAAGAGAGATAGGTGCTCACCTAGTTACCAGTATAATAGATGAGGAGGAATACGATAGGATTAAGAAGAGGTATTATGAGATAAAGGATAAGGCGTTAGGTGTTTACGATAAGGGGCAGTGCCTAGGTTACTTGTGTGATCTATACACGAGTAAGGCTAGAACTATAGTTTTCTTTTGAATTACCCAGAAGGTTTAAAACACTGTTAGTCCCTCTACAAAGAAACAGCCGATAGAGAGTAGCTTTCAACCCCTTATCAAAGAAAAGAGGTGTAGCGTTTGATAAGAAGTGTCACAGATCGCATATCCATAACTATGTCCCTTTACGGGAAGAAGAGCTGTATGAGATAAATTAAGGAGATTAAAAACCATCGAAAGAAGTTGCACAAACTTAATTACTTTTTTGCCTAAAACTCTCGCCCGATTACAAATCCATCAAAAAACTTTTGACTCACTTCCTCAACTTGAGGAGTCCCTCTCCCAGTATGTGAATCCTTAAGGAGCAGTCATGATGTGTAGGGGATACTCAATCTGTGTGTGGACAACAATTTCGTCCAACTGTAAAATTTTTTGTTTATGCAATTGGACTTATAGTCTATTGTGGAAGAATATTTTTCAGTCATCTTGCTATCTCGTTGAGTTAGGTGAGTGTTAGGAAATTAAACCCGTTCTCACCCTAAAAATACTTTTCCACGATAAAGAAAATTCAATATATATCAACCAAATTGTTGTCCACACATCTCAATCTTTCCACAATAACTTTGCTTCTCAAAAGTCAAAGGCTTTTAATGTTTTAAGGATCATTATTGAGGGAAGCCAAAAAGGGTGGTGAGAATGATTAAGAAGGGGTTAGTCTTGAAGGCTGGTAAGGCGTTTTTGAAAGTCCCTCTTCTCAATATTAGTCAAAGATGGTGCTGATATTAATGCGATTGTAGTTGGTAAATTAGTACTCCAACACGTTTAGGGCACATTATTATAAGAGTTTAGCTGAAGATTTGCATATGATAGGAGGTAAAAGAAGAGAAAATTTAGAATTTTAGCAAAAAGGCTAGACTTATGCTAGGAAAGTTGGGAAGGGAGTTGTGACGTTAAACGTTTCAGCAAATCCCCTTTAATTTTGTCAATAGATGGTATCTCATGCGTGAGATTTGATTTAGTAGAAGGCATAAAAAGTGATCATTCCTCTACCGATTGTCCGAAGTGCGAAAAAGATGTAGTTGCTTTTCTTGGTCGCGAGAATGATAGGGATGTAATTGTTATCACGAACCTCTACGGTTCTCTTACCCTCCTGATACATGAGAGATGTAAGCACGAATAGATGAGGAAAACTCTTAAGGGAGGGATAGGAAATCTTTCTTGCAATAAATGGCTTTCCCTACTTTTTAAGGCAGAGTGTAACTGACATTCTTCCCAGTTCAATGGTTTTATCACTTGACAAACGCCTAGAGAGGGCTGGGTCTCCAAACAATTTCCCTCTACTTGAAAGGAGGAGGGACACGTTAAGACTACCCCTTTTTTTCCGTGAAAAGCAGTTTCAGTGAAAGAATTAAGTTTATGTAACTCCATTTTTTACATAATGCCAGATGTATCCCGAAAGGCTTGCATAGCCCAAGATGTTCCCCCACTGTGGGTTATCCCGCTAATGGGGAGGGCGAAGAATTCGCTAGACTCCCGTGAAGCCCTCGATATAAGATCCGATGAAACCCAAACCCCTCACAAACGATTTTCCTTCGATAAAAAACTTTTCACCAAGGTTTGCCGTTCCTTTGTCATAATTTGTTACAGTGCCTCAAAAATGGGCAAGAGTCGTCACATCTCTTAGGCATTCCAGGGTCAGTCTCTATTGCCTCAAACCCCCTGTCCCTAACCTCTAAGAAATCACTTCTCAGAGAGTCTGAAATGTGTATTAGCCTGCAGTTAGTTAAAACGCTTTTGTCGACTATGACGTAACATAGATAACCGAAGTCTATCGGGATCTCAAACTGGCTTTCTATAGCTAAAGCGTAACCTACTAACGATAGTTCATGGGCTCTTCTCTGCTTTCCAGTCTTCATCTCAGCTATTAACGGAATTAAAGGAACAAACGCGTCAGCTCTGATATTACTCTGAAGTCCTACAAGAGAACCGTCTATTGGGTATTCGACGTGAAAAGGTATTATAAGGGAGACTAAGGAGTCCCTAGTAAGGAACTGTTTTGCCTTATATTTATCTATCTCAGCTGAGTAGATGTTAGTTATGTGGTCCCATAGGATCTTTGCCTTTTCTACATCATGGACGTTAGCCATGACTCTATAAAACTCGTCTGTCATTAAAGTCCTTAGCCTATTCCCACTCATGTTTTCCCCTTCCTCATAGATCAGTCTCTTTATCGTCTGTATACCTTCAGAGTAAACGTAATGGATATCGTTGACCCCCTCAGGGATTTCGGGCTTGACACCCTTATGCTTCAAATGCACATAACGCCCCGTTTCACAGAAACCGTTAGTCAGGTCAGAGACGTTTAAGAAGTAAGTGGAGGAGTGGTAGATCGGTGGCTCATTCCAGTGCCATCCCCTTAACTCCTCTGAAACAGCCTTAGGGCTGAGCCTGATTCTTTTCGCAAGCAATAACACTTCAGTAAGTGTGAAGAACATATTATAAGAATAGACGGGTAAAATAAATACTTAAAGCTATTTTTACGAATCTATCAGATCCTATTATAGGGGAGTTATTAACTGCCCTTTAGGTCATAGACTTCACAGCGAAGTTAACGGTGCTTTAAATGTACTGGGTAAAGAGAAGATCGTTAACGTATTGTCCTTTTTAGTCTCTTCTAACGGAGTAACTCCAGTAAAGGGGAGTAATGCCTTAGACCTTTACAGAACCCTTTAGGGGGAGGAGGAGGTTAGTCTTTTTCTTTAGAAGTTTAGTCAATCTTTCATAGAGTTGAAAGGAAACATTTCCAATAAAAGTTAAAAATAAGTAAAATATAATTAGATTAAAAACTTTAATGAATCTTTTATTGATTTAAAGTAAAAATAAATCCTTTTACAGTCAAGCTAATTACATTACATTCATGGATAGCTAATGTTATACTAGGAACTGGGTATTCTCCATAAGCCGTTATAATATATATTTGTACTGGTAAGTAGAATAGTAAATTAAAATTAAAAGTGATTAACAATATTATATTTAATGATCAGCGGAGTCACAATAAAACATTACATCTTCTGCCCCGCAATTATCCAAATAGAAAGTCTTGGCTTTGAAGAGAGAATAACTGAAGCGATGATTGAAGGAGAGGAGGTGGACAAGGAGAAAGTCATGAACTTCTTATACCCTACACTGAAGGCCAAACAAGTAGTTAAAAAACCAGTACTCAGATACAAGGACTTAATCGGAATCCCAGACTACGTTCTAAAATTCTCTTACTATTACTCTCCCCTCGACTTAAAAAATAGCAGAAGAATTTCCCTAGATCATAAGTTCCAAATATTATTTTACTCATACATCATGGAAAAACTCAACATGATAGTGAAGGAAGCCTACTTATACTACATCCCGCTAAAGAGAATACTCAAAATACCCTATACAAGTCAAGACAAAGACCACGTGGAGAAAATGATAGACGATATAAGGAAAATACAAAGAAATGAAAACCGTAAAAATATTAGAATAATACAGCCTACTAAAAAGTGTAAAAACTGTGGATTCTTTAACTACTGTAAGCCAATCAAATATGGTAATTTTTATTTGAGGGAAATATAGATTTTATAGTGTAATAAAACCTTTTTATTCTAACGTCCTTCTAATTTTTACGTTATGACGCGTATATTTAAGCCTCTTTATAAACATAACTATAACGTTGTCTTAAAAACTGTTTTATATATTCTATCATTTTCGGTGAACTTTTCAACGCCTTGTTGCGATATAACAACCTTATAGTACGTTAATTCAAACAATAATTGTTCGCCTTCATTAAGTGGTTTAAAAGTGTAAAAGTATGAGTCTCAATGCGAGAGTTGCGAGAATCATTTGGTAAATTAAACGTTTATAAATTAACCCAAACTTTCAAATAAATTAAAAGTCCATGCGAGGGAAAAAAGTTAAAGACTATTACTAGGAAAAACCCTCGCATGAAGGGAAAAGGTAATAGAAGTAAAATTTATTATAGGGGAAGGAAAAGATAAGGCATAGGGGTTAATAAATAAACCAGATGCATCCCATACGGGATTGAAAGCAGGGAAAAGAGATGAGACATCTGGGTTGAAAGGCTCTATCTGGATGCATCCCATACGGGATTGAAAGGAAAGATATGCTTGGTACTTCTTCCCTACTTGCCTTATGATGCATCCCATACGGGATTGAAAGATTACAATATTTCATTTCTTTACCAGATTTTGTAAAATATGCGATGCATCCCATACGGGATTGAAAGACTTGCCCTGGGTATTTTTTGAAATACGTCTCTATCAAGATGCATCCCATACGGGATTGAAAGCAATTCCTCAAAACTTATTGGTCTTGCTGCCAACATTGATGCATCCCATACGGGATTGAAAGAAAAATAGAACGATATATTAGCCGAGGCGTAGAGAAATGAGTGGATGCATCCCATACGGGATTGAAAGTGAAGAGCCCAGACGCGAAAGACGCAATAATTAGGTGGTGATGCATCCCATACGGGATTGAAAGATCTCTCTCAGTATCTCGCCCGTTTTTGGTTCAAGATGCATCCCATACGGGATTGAAAGATTAGCCCGTAGTAGGGGTGGATGTCGGTGACGATTATTGATGCATCCCATACGGGATTGAAAGTGTAGTATACCTTTATTGGCTTTAACTTCACTATCTCGTCTGATGCATCCCATACGGGATTGAAAGATAGCAGGAACCTCAGCTACACTGATTACCTCAAGTTGTTTCTTGATGCATCCCATACGGGATTGAAAGTTTTTTCCACCTCTAAGTAAAAACTAACACACTCTAGTAGATGCATCCCATACGGGATTGAAAGAGAGATGAGAGAGAGAAAATTTAATTTTTGGTTCAAGATGCATCCCATACGGGATTGAAAGTCAATAAGCCTATCGATAATATTCTCAAAACTTCTTAATGATGCATCCCATACGGGATTGAAAGAGGATTTCTGCAACTCTACCAACAGTAGCTTCAATAGTGATGCATCCCATACGGGATTGAAAGAAATCAAATTGTAAGAGATATAGTCGATGATGTTTTTTGATGCATCCCATACGGGATTGAAAGAGCACACTCCTCGTATTTTTTGTATTTTACTCCCCAGTAAAAGATGCATCCCATACGGGATTGAAAGTTGCAAATTTCTTTATCTGAAATATACTTACAATATATTTCGATGCATCCCATACGGGATTGAAAGAAAGAATATGGCTACTTTGTGCTCCATTAGGTACGCCTAAGGATGCATCCCATACGGGATTGAAAGAATATATTTCCAGCCGTTTGTTAATCTCTTACAATCTTCAAGATGCATCCCATACGGGATTGAAAGCATTTCTCGCTTATTCGCATAAACAATGGGATATCCCATAGATGCATCCCATACGGGATTGAAAGCTGATTCGTTGTTACCGAGATATCTATTTGCGAATGATGCATCCCATACGGGATTGAAAGTCAAAATGGTAAGGGGAATTGGTCTCATATTTATCGCCATGGATGCATCCCATACGGGATTGAAAGACTACACCCCCTTCAAATCTAACTTTTGATTTTACACAATTGATGCATCCCATACGGGATTGAAAGATCCATTAACGGCACAGGGAGGAAAAAACGAGAGAGAAGATGCATCCCATACGGGATTGAAAGTAATCCAATATACATCATCTTTAGACAGAGGTATATCAGTGATGCATCCCAATAGGGATTGAAAGTATGTAGTTCAGCACATACATTCCCTCTGTTATTTGCTGCGATGCATCCCAAACGGGATTGAAAGCTCGCAAACGCACCAATAATAGCGCCATAGACTACATCGGGATGCATCCCAATAGGGATTGAAAGTTCGTAAGTCCTAGCTGTATTCGTATCGCGTCAAGTCTGATGCATCCCAATAGGGATTGAAAGAATAGTTTTCAGTATCTAGATTTAGATATAGAGATTCTTGGATGCATCCCAATAGGGATTGAAAGAGGATTGAACCAGAACAGCTCTTCTGGTACACAATCAACATGATGCATCCCAATAGGGATTGAAAGTATCCTTCAACTAACGAAAACTTAGCCATTAACATTACACGATGCATCCCAATAGGGATTGAAAGAAAAGGTTATGCAGTTAGAGAAATAACTAAGAAAATAAAAGATGCATCCCAATGGGGATTGAAAGTTCTTTTGTGTGAGTTACCCACTAGATATTATTTCAACCAGATGCATCCCAATAGGGATTGAAAGATATAAGTAGTATGTGGTATAAATTTAATGTTTTCTAGATGCATCCCAATAGGGATTGAAAGCAAACCAAATATACCCTGGTGGACTTAAGCTACACTTCCATCCTGATGCATCCCAATAGGGATTGAAAGTTTGCAGTTCTTGTAGGTCAATTTAATGGCTCATCGTAGATGCATCCCAATAGGGATTGAAAGACAATATCACTATCTGTCACATAAACTAGTAAGCCGTGGCGATGCATCCCAATAGGGATTGAAAGTGGGGTACCAAATGTATTCTAGCTCTACACTATTATCGGATGCATCCCAAACGGGATTGAAAGATATGTCCATGGTTGTTGTTTCCACAGTGATATGTTGTGGAAGCATCCCAAACGGGATTGAAAGATTATAATAAATTCGTCATTTAGTAAGGCTTTCTTCAACATGATGCATCCCAAACGGGATTGAAAGATTCTTTCATTAGGCGGGGAAGAGGTCAGATGTTAATGCTACGGGATTTAAGCCAGAAGTCCGCATGCATTACGTCGACGTCACTCCTAGTAAGCGCAAGGGTTTTCTACGTCCACCAGAGCTACCCAGAGTCCCAATACAGATTAAGATACAATCAAAACACTGAAAATTAAAGGTGGATATAATGTCTCGTTACATGATGCTAAAGTAGGAGAACAAAATAAATGAGCTTCTAAGTGGGGTTTGTAAACGAGTGACGGCGATCGAGATGAGAATTAGTTTTTGAAGTTGATAGACGAAGTTGACAAAGTTAGTTAAGCAGAATTATCATTAGATGGATGATTTCAAGGACAACTAGGAAGGTTAGCTACTCATACAAATTATATACGCTTTGGACTAACTGACCTCGAGAGAGGTTCAACAAAAAATTCTTAGTGAAACTTACGTTATTAGCTATTGTTACCGGTCTCAGCATAAGTACCTTTCTAAATGAAGTCTTTCTAAGTTACTGATGGTACTATTTCCCACTGAACTCTCTCTTAATGAAGCTTTTATTTGACGGATATGGAAGTATTAACTGCAACATACTGAATGGCTTAAATTACGTTTCTGACCTCCTCCACGCCCTACAAGGTCTAAAGCGTTACTCCCCTTTGTTACTCAGTTCGACGTTACGAGGAAGGAAAGGGGCTTCTTTAATACACTTACGATTTCCTTTATTCCCAGTTTCATCATGTTTTCCGTTAGCTGTGAAGCTTGTTACCTAAAGGGCAATTAATGACTTCCCTAGGCTTCTTATCAATCTTAACGTTGTTAAAAGCACAGAAGTATTATACTCAACGCCTAGAAACACCATTATTCCGTATTCATAGAGCTTATGCACAATAGCTTTGATGAGTTTACGAAATGTTCACAGTGAACTTATTTCCCTTATCTTGAGAGATTGAGTAAGGGTAGGCTAAGTAAACACCTATCCCACAATGACTTAGCGAGATGGGAGGCTAAAGTAGTGGAGAAGCCTACTGTACAGTTTCTTAAATAGTCTCTCCCTTAACACTTCTTCTTGTATCTTCTCATAACTTGTCTAAATCCGCTTTCTAAAATTTGATTTTAACTGTTGAACCACGGTAAAAGAGAACAGTAACGTCATCTACTGTAACTGTTGGTAACATGTTAATGCCTAAATCGATAGATACTAAATAGACGACGCTATTTGTATTTTATCCCTCTCACAGTGAATGATCAAGGGTTCCTTTATGGGCTTACTAGTTTGCAGTAACCCTACCGTAAAGAGGTAAAAAATAAAAATGACTAAAAATATGTGTCCTATGTATGGATAAGAGGGAATTGATAGCCTTCATCCTACTCACCCTAGGGATTGTCCTTGACCCGTTCTTGGTCTTCTTCGTCATCCTCTCAATCTTAAATAAGTTTGAAGAGGAGGGATTTGTCAGTACTCTTCCTCATCTCAACGCTCATAGGCTTCGTTTTCGAGAAAATAGGGTTAACGACGGGGATACCGTTTGGACGATACGAATATGACTTCCCCCCTTATTTCTTAGGGGTACCGGTCTTTGTGATATTAGGTTGGGGGGTCTTCTCTTTTCTATCCTATTTACCGATTATGGGTCTCAATAGGAGATTGAAGCTAATACTCTTCCCCCTGATGATGGTGGTCATAGACTTATCAGTTGACCCCATTATGGTAACAGCTGGGTTTGGAAGAGCAATCCCTTACCGTACTGGTTTGGAATACCTATAACGAACTTCATCGGCTGGTATGTCGTCTCCTTAATAATAATTATAATTTTCCTCTTCGCCTATAGACCTAAAGGGGTGGCACAGAATAACGTCTTGTTCTCAATAGACTATTTCCTTTTCTCGTTGTATTTCTTCATCTTAGCTAAACCACAACTGTTTACGCCCTTAGGAGTCGCTACACTGCTCTCACTAGCCTTAACTATTACAATTATTTACCTAACCTTAAGGGGAAAATGACAAAGGAAGGACAAGCCTTACCATGGGTAGAGTTTTTAAGTGAAGAAAGATTGTAGGGGAGTGTGTGACAACAATTTCATCCACCTCTATATTTCAACTTATGCCAATAGATTTCGAGTAAATCGTATTGAAGAGTATTTTTAGCTATCTCGTCACTGGTGAGTGTTAGGAAATCAAACCCGTTCTCGTCTCAATAAATAACCCTAAAAATACTTTTCCTAAGCAAAATTCAATTTAACCAAACTGTTGTGCACACAAAAAAATAATCAAGAGAGTTTTTAGGAAACGGGATATAAAGTAAGCTAAGATGGTTTGAAGCATAGGTTAAGGTGAGTGATAATATATTTAAAAACTATAAAGGGGGTAAAGTGACCTCCTACCCGCTATAAATGTCGAGGCTTTACCACACTTTGTAATGAAACATCATTTCTATAGACATTTCAAAAACTTCCTTTACGTGTAAGAATTAAGTTAATAAATTGTTCACAGATGAGGAAAGTCAAACCTAACCATTTTATGTAGAAGCACTTAAACACGCTAGGGGAGCAAAATAGCCCATAGGGCTTTAGATAGCGTAAAAACGTTTTAATTGAAAAAGTCATGAACTAGTCCATTAAGCACCTGCATGTTGTGCAACAAAGTATTACGGAATGGTTTCTCATTTTAAACTTCACACTATAACACCTTGTCTCGGTTTTATTCTTACAAAAGTTTATAAACGTTAATATCCTTTTAAAATTATATGAGTTCAATTAATTGCTTCTTTCAGAATAAAGGCAAAGCAGTAAATATAGCCATAGATCTCGCCAAGGTGGCTGCTAAAATATTTGATAGACTGCCTAAGGTCGTACTAGGAGATACCCAAATATTTGACCTACCTGAATATATCCCTCCTACTCATGGGTTCGACATATGTAGCAAAGAGGCTGCACTGTACTACACCTTTAGCGTTGCAATTGACTACCAGACTAGAGCTAACTTTTTTTGGAAAAGGCTTAGGGAAGCTTATGTGAGGACGATGATTAGGGAAGACCCTAAGGTACCAAAAGGTCTGTTTTACCCAGAGGTGATCTTAAATTACGAGAATAGACCAGAAGAGCTAGCTGACATAATAAAGAGGTTAATAAGACCGAGGTCACATATGAATGCAGCCAAAATATGGTTAGACATCGCTTCGAGCCTCCAGTCATATTATAACTCAGACCCTAGGAATATAACGCCCGTAAAAAGGAAGGTGAATGAAGTCTTTTTCGAGATAAAGAAGTTTAGAGAACTGGGAGGTATTAAAATAGGGAGCCTTTATATAAGAATTATGTGGAGCCTTGGGCTGTTTAAAATAAGTGACCCGGAAAACATACCAGTCGCTGTGGACAGACATGTCTGCCGTTTCACGTATCTGGAGGTATGCGGAAGTCAACCACGTGAAGGAATATGTGATAGGAACAATACAAAGGTAAATATAGCAAAATTCTGGACAGAAGTAAGCAGGGAAGCTGAGAAAATTAATGAACCGTGGCTCAAGTTCCCCTATTACGATTGCGAAGAGAGGAAATGGAAATATACCAATGGCGTTATCCCCGGATACCTCGATGAAGGCATGTGGAGTAGCAAAAAGTAATTAAGCTAACAAAGGATTTTATGTAGTATTTTTATTTATTATTATATTCCCTATAAAATCTAAACATAACTTTATATAGAAATTAATGGTTAGAAAATTAACGAAAATATTTCCTCATTATCTTCATATACTCTTACTTCGTTTTTTTCAGATTCTAATAATCCATAACATCTACGAGTTTGTGAGCTGTCGACTCTAAGATATTTAGTTCCGGAGGGAAATTGATAATAAGAGTAACAGCCAACATGCATGTGTCCGTTAAAGAATAGTCTAGGTTTTAATTCTTCAACTGCTTCAAATACTAGCTTACTGTAGTTATCTGCCCTCATGTTAGGATATATATCTGGAATATAAGGAGGTTGATGAGTTATAAGAATGTCCAGTTTCGAAACAGATTCTTTTATCTTATAAATAGCATTCATGAAATGAGTTGGCGTAGTTCTAGGTATCCCTTTGATATTAGCATCTCCTACAAGTCCGTTAATTCCTGCAATTTTCAAATCCCCAAATTCGAAAACTTTCCCATTTGGCATAGCATAGTTCTCTATCAATGGAAAATTTTCGTGATTGCCATAGACTGTTAGAAGGTTTACTTTTGATAATATTCTCCCGAAATCTTCTGGAGTCATCCCTACGTCCCAATCTCCGGCAGAAATAAGGATCTGAGGATTTGTTTTATCTATTACTTCCAATAGCCATTCAACTGCTACAGACTGGTTATATCCTCTGTAGACTCTGTAGGCCTTATGCACGTCACTGACCAGTAGAGTCTCATAGCTTTATACAAAGAGGAGTAATTTATTAAATTAACTTCCACATGATTTGCTGTACTCACTGACTTCCTCCCCGCCCTAAAGGACGAGGCTTTCCTCACTTTTGTAATATATTCAGTAAACGGGAGCACAAACTTATCAATGAGACTAGTCAACAACAAAGGCAGTAAATACATACACTCAAGTACGTACTATACACGTTTGAAATGGGACTGCAACCACAATTTATAGCTTCATGACGGCGCTATATCCACTAATTAGTGTATCTATTTTTAACACATCTTTTCTAATCCATTTTCTGGGTTAAGTAAAGAACTGATTAAAAAAGTAAAAGGTCACGTTAATAACGCATCATGAATATCAGCTGAAATATAAGCTAATCAGAAATTGTAGCAACTGTTAATAAGAAAGGTATTTCTTGATATACTGAACCTGTTAGTGAGAAGAGGAGTCTATATATGATGGCAAAGTTTGAGGAAGCCTCACCATTTAGGACAGGGAGGATGTCAGCGATAGGTAAATTCAATTCAAGAAAAGCTTTTTACTCTAAAAACAATATAAGAAAACTAGGGAGTGGCGGGTCAGCCGAGGGGTGTTCTTCACGGCTCTGTGTGTCAGCTGTTCATCATTCCCCGCCACTCCCAATTCTTCTTCTGAAAGAGCCTATTTAAAAATTTTTCGTTTTTGACTTTATTATCATTAATATCATGATTATAATAATATTATAAATTGAGAGAATTCTCTTTAGGCGGGAAGAGGTAAGAAAGCCGTCTCACACTCTTCAAGCTTTTTAAACTTACCTGAGGGTAATAATGGTTTAGTAGTATACTTAGTAACCTTTTAACACTTTTAGTACCATCTATAGCTATGATGGAAGTAATTAAAATATCGAGAGAGACAAAGGAGAAGTTGGTAAAGATAGCTGGCAAATTGCAAGCCGAGAGGGGTGAGTTTGAACGAGGCTATAAATTTCCTTTAGAGTTCTATGAAAGTAACAATGAACACGTTATAAACTTAGTGAAGCCTTATCTCCTTTAATCTCTGATATGGGGTTGTTAGTCCTGAGGATATAGATAAAATCGTTTATAGTGGTGATAAAGATTGATCTTACTCGATACCTCCTTTATCTTCTCCTTTTTGAACTCATCTGATTCTAATCACTCCAGAGCCTTAGAATTAATGAAATAGAGTTTACGGTAAACCATACATAACTGATTATATCTTTAACGAGATTCTAACCCTAGTTTTAATCCGTAAAGGTAAGGAATACTCAATTAATGTAAGGAAGACGATAATGAGTCAAATAAAAAATGGTCCCTCGGGACTCGTAGGGATAACAGAAACGTTGTTCAACATAGCATGGGAATGTTAAACTACTTATGATAAGTTAAGCTTCACTGACTGCACTTCGGTAGCCGTTATTAAAACGCTTGGAGAGAAGTTTATAGCGAGTTTTGATAAGGGTTTCGATCAAGTAAAAGACTTAGTTAGAGTTAGTTAGGCTAATAACTTGTCCTATTTCTCTCTATCATACACTGTATTTAGCAACCCCTTTTCTGGTCAATTTTCCCCAACCAATCAAGTACATAACGCAGACCTCTCTCATATTAGGAGAACGGTGAGTAAATCAGTAGGCTAAGTGTAACCCTGATATCAAACCCTCCTCGTATTTGGGATAAGGAAAAGAGATTTATACATATGCTTTCTGTTATACATACTTTCTGACATCCTCCCCGCTATAAAGGGGATTCTTTCCTCACTTTGAAGAACTAAAATCTTGTTTTAGTAACTCTAAATCGAAGAAGTTGGATAAATCATATCTAATGTACGACCCCAATATCTCAAAGACTGATGTAAGATTTATTACTTCTGGGGGTGAATGTATATTCTGGGAGAGAAGTTGTTATTTGATGAGAGACCAAAGAGGACAAGAGAGGAGTTATTCGATAGAGAAGGGGAAATAGAAGAGATAGAGAAAAATGTATACAGACCTTTACTAGCCGGTATAAGGAGAATCGGCAAAACGTCAACTCTGCTAGTGGCACTGAATGAGATAGGTATAGACCACGTAATAATTGTCTGCAGGAGGTTAAAGGAGAACTACGGAAGACAAGAGCTCTACAACCTGTTCTCCAACAGTTTCTCCTCAATTCTAGATAAGATCAGGGATATCCTTTCAGGGGTTAGAGGTGTAAACATTGCAGGAGGTAGTGTAGAGCTTGAGTGGAAAGGGAGGCAGTCCCTATCTTTGGCAGACCTCTTTGATCACCGTGTGTGGACAACAATTTGGTTGATATAAACTGAATTTTGCTTAGGAAGGGTATTTTTAAACTTAGGGCGAGAAGATGAATAGGTTTGATTTCCCAGCACTTAACTCAACAAGAAACACATTAGCAAGGTGCTTATTCTTCCGCAATATACTCTAAACCAATTGCATAAAACAGTTAGACGAAATCATTTCCTCCACACCCACTGCTATAACTTACACCACGTATTACTAGTAACATTTATATATACTAGTAACATTTATATATTAGTAAATTCAATAGTAGCATATGGAAAGGGTTAAGGTTACTAGGAATTACCAGATAACTATCCCTTCTGCTGTAAGGGAGACTTTAGGGATAAAAGAAGGAGACATTTTAGAAGTCTACGTCGAGGGTGATAGGATAGTGATAAAGAAGGTCAAGTCTAAGAGACCTAGGATAAGGCTCAATAAACCCGTAACTTTGGAATACATAGACGAAAGCGTAGAGAGAGGTATGCATGAAAGTCTTGGTTGACACTAACGTTATCATTTTTGACCTCATAGAGGATTCACAGTTCCACAAAGAGGCTGAGGAGCTACTCGATATAGCTGAAACCTGGGTAATACCTTCAATAGTCATCCACGAATTAGTATGGTTCTTAAGGGCTAACAACTTAGAGGACTTAGAATACGTAACAGCCTACTTAGGGAACCCAAAGGCTGAGGTAGTCTGTGACGATTATGAAGTGATAAGGAAGGCATTTGAGATAATGACCAGAGAGGGGCTGTCACTCTCTAGATATAACGACGTGGTCATACTTTCCCACGCTATACTTAGGAAGTTACCCCTCGCTACCTTTGATAAGAGGCTCTCAAGCCTAGCTAAAAAATACGGCATAAACACTGTATAGGACTGACCCTAAAGGAGTGTACTACTGACGTTATAGTACTTATATACATATGTGTTAATACTGGACTCAACTTTGACCTCAAACATTACCTCAAATTTCACCCTCCTTCCTATCAATTCGTTAACAACGCTTTGAGGTAATGGTACGTTTACAGTATAAACCATAGTGTTCCCACCAAAGTTAAAGAAGCAAGTTGGACTTGAGACTTTTATAGTCCTATTTAGTAGCCTAAGCCCTATCACGTAAAAGAAGTAGTGTGATCCCAAAGCTGATGGCGTAGAAACATTTACGTAAAGTGTGAGGTAATCGTCGTTTAGGAACGAACGAGTAATTTTTATCGTGGGGTTCTGAACATAAGGTAAGACGTAACTGGCTACAAGCAAACCAAAGACTAAGGAGATCAACAATATAGGAGGGATCAGATACCGCCAGTCCATAGCATCACTTATCCAGCATGGATTATAAGAGTTTTCGCAAGCTTAGGTAACTGTTTTGTCTAATAGCTTCACGTTTAACGAGAAGAAATGAATTGATCAAAAAACGCGTGAAAATTTAAAAAATGGGACTATTTACTTGCCTTCAGCCTTAAAGTTCTTTGCCCATAGCCTCGAATTATGTCTCACTTCTTCCCTTTAAGGAAGTCCTTCTCATCGATTAGTGCTCACACCTATCTCATAGGACCATGATCGATTGAATTAGTGTTACAGATACTTTGCAGATAACTACCGAGTTCAGGATTGTTTAACTACACTTTGCGATAGACCTTTGATGGTACTTCTTTCTCTCACTCATGAGTACCTTTCAATAAACTCTTTGGCTTGTACTCTCTAAACCACTCAATGACGAGAAGTAGTTTTTCCATGATTAGGTACGAGAACGGGCAGAGGGGAGATAGGTGAATCTTCAAACTCTGATTTCTAACCCACCTCTTTTTAGCCCCTCTACCTATAAAGTGGAAAAAGACTTTAAACACTTTTCATCCTCGCCCTGTAAGGCTTTCATCAAAAATGTTTATAATTTATTATTAGTATACTCCTTACTTGATGAGCTCTCAAAAAAAATCCAAATGCCTAGTATATTTAGCTGGGGACGTGACAAATTATAAACCTATAACATACAGATTTGAAGGGAAAGGAGTAAAAACGTTCTTTTCCGCTCACGCACTATCTAAAATTTTTGAAGTTGATAAAACTATAGCATTACTTCCAGATAGCTTATTATCTAATAAGGATATTGCCGGGAACAAACTATCTCCCGACGATATAAATACCCTTAAAGAAGGGTATAAAAAACTTATTTCAGATAGGGCAGAATCTCTATTGGGTGAAAATAAAATAACTAAAGATATTGAGGAAGATATCAAATCATTAGTCGATAAGCTAGAGATTGAGGTAATACCCAACGTTGGCATAGGGCAGGCAATAAAGGTTAATAGTGATGGACAACTAGAAAAGGACAATAAGGGTTATAAAAGGGTTAAGTACTCTACGTCCAGAAGCCCTGTATTCATCTTTAATACTATTTATACTATATTGCATGATTTAAGTGAAAATAATGAGGTGTTTATAGATCTAACTCACGGGACTAACGTCTTAACGTCAATAACTATGGCTGTGGGGGCTCTGTTCAAATCCCGATTTTTCGCATCACCAATAATGGGAGCACCAAGCCAAGATGAGGTAGATATTGTAGAGCTCACAGATATAGTTGAATCTATGAAGGACTCACTAATGATAGTCTCATCTATAGAAAAGCTTGATGACAGGTACTTTAGAGATTATATAAGCAGGTTAAAAAATATTAATCCCCAGAACTTTAATGATAACGAGAAAGAAGTTATCGATAAAATAAAGGCTAAAGACCCAAATAGAGTGATAGACCTTTTGTGGAATTTAAGGAATGGCTTTACTGTCAATGCAATAAATTCTATGAACGATGTCAGTAAATATCTATCTGAATTAAAAGATGATGTATCTAACTTATCTAATTTTTACAGAGAATGGTATGACCACCCTAATTTAGAAAATATTAAGGAAATAGTTATTTCCAATTTTTACTCGACTTTAAATGTAAATAAAATTATCATTAGTGGGAAAGACGATATAGAGAGGTTAAGGGAGTTAGTCCAGTTATATATTAATGCGTCAATTTATGATAAAGCTTTGTCTCTAGCTAGGGAATTACCTGTTGCAAAATGCCTAAACGATAAAGGAGGAGGAGTCTTCGATGATAATGATGGTACATATAAAGAATGTGATGAAATAACAAATGATATATTAAGAAATAAGCATAGTGCTATAATGCAATTGAGGAATTACTTAGTGCATGGTGGACTATCCAAAGACATGAAAACTGAGGTAAGAAACGGGGAAATAAAAGCCAATGTCCAAATAAGTAAGAAAAAGATAGAGGAGTATGTAAAAGGGAGTTTAACAAAGGACCTAGATGATGTAATGAATAAGATAATGTAAAGTGAAATAAAATTTTTTATATTTTGTACCTTTAAAATGCGTTATTTCCTAAACATCTATTTCATCATAGTATTGGCAATTAAAGACAGTAAGCGAGCAGAAAAGTTTAAGGAGAGGGAGTTTCAGATTATTGTATTAGAAGAGATAGAAATACTAGGAAAATGGGGCGTTATATTAGTAAAAGAAAACGAAATACCAATAGTTAAGAGAAGGGCAATGCACGGATAAAATACAGAGGGAAACAATTTTGCACAAAACTTTATTGGATGAAAAATATTGCTATAAAAAACGTAGAGGAATTTAGAAAGTATAAAAATAATATATAAAGACATATATGAGGAAACTTTTGAAGAGACTAGCTTCTGAAGAAGTTAATAGATTTTCTATTTATAATATACCATAAAAACTTCACTGGGTTTTTACTAGCTTTAAATGTATTTTAGTTCCTTTTGGGATGAATCATGAAGTCGATACTAATTTCATTATGGACGTCATCAAGAATAGCTTTCAATCCCTTATGGGATGCATCTAATAAATCCTATCGATAACAAAGTATATTCATACGAAACCTTTCAATCCCTTATGGGATGCGTCCCGAGAGTACCTAGGTTCCATTTCTTAAACTACAAAACATCTTTCAATCCCTTATGGGATGCGTCGTATCTCAAACACAAGCTACGGGTAACGTACTATATACAGTCTTTCAATCCCTTATGGGATGCGTCCATAATTTTCAATAAAGATAAGCTTTTACAACAAAACCTTTCAATCCCTTATGGGATGCGTCAAAAATCTATTAATTCCAATTAGTGTTTCTAATATTTCACTTTACTTTCAATCCCTTATGGGATGCGTCATAATGACCAATATTCACCCGTACTACGGGCTAATGGATTCTTTCAATCCCTTATGGGATGCATCTTATGAAGTATAAAATATTGCATATGTATATTAATTCCTTTCAATCCCTTATGGGATGCATCATTTTTTGACAAAATCTATTAGCTCTTCAACATCTTCACTTTCAATCCCTTATGGGATGCATCAATCAATTGATTCCAAATCTGAGTTTATTGCGGTCTTGACTTTCAATCCCTTATGGGATGCATCAAAGGTGGACCAGGGGTTTGTAGTTTTCTGTGCTGTGCTGTATCTTTCAATCCCTTATGGGATGCATCTAAATCGTCTCATTAGAAATTCCAGACGGTTGTTTCACCTTTCAATCCCTTATGGGATGCATCAGTATAGCGTCTACAGCCTACATAAAACCAATAAATTATACCTTTCAATCCCTTATGGGATGCATCGAAGGAAATAGGGAGGGACATTGAAATAAAAGAATGGTATCCTTTCAATCCCTTATGGGATGCATCTTTATATACCACTAATAACGTTATGGATAACATATGATACCTTTCAATCCCTTATGGGATGCATCCTAAGAGGGGCTACACATATCATTCAATTTGAGAGAGACTTTCAATCCCTTATGGGATGCATCTTCTTGCCTTTTAATTCAATTTACTCCCCAGTAAAATGAGCTTTCAATCCCTTATGGGATGCATCTTGGTGGAGACATTACGGTAACGCGTCAAGGGCTATTATCTTTCAATCCCTTATGGGATGCATCTCAATATTACTTTGTGGTTAGATATGAAAACGAAGGAATAACTTTCAATCCCTTATGGGATGCATCGATTCGCAATACATTATTATCACAAAACCGGCGAATACTTTCAATCCCTTATGGGGTGCATCTAGGTGTTGCAGAGTTAGAAGGGTTTCATGAAGAATATCCTTTCAATCCCTTATCGGATGCATCTTGGTTATTGTAAATACTGTTTGTGTTTTGCCGTTTAGCGCTTTCAATCCCTTATGGGATGCATCCAAAGTTCTGGCTCCTCAGGGTCTTCTCAATCTTCACTTTCAATCCCTTATGGGATGCATCAATTCTGCTCAGGGTGACTATATGTATACTTATATTAATCTTTCAATCCCTTATGGGATGCATCTTTATAATCCATCACCTGGCGGAATTAACATTAATCAAAATCTTTCAATCCCTTATGGGATGCATCTTATCTCAAATTATCATGTTGAGAAATCAGAACTTTTGGAAATCTTTCAATCCCTTATGGGATGCATCTTAAACGACAAAATTATGGACATAGTTCAACAAATCATCTTTCAATCCCTTATGGGATGCATCAAAGTTCGATAAATTTGAGGGTGAAAAAGAGGGAGATAACTTTCAATCCCTTATGGGATGCATCGGGCGTGAATTACATAGTAATCTAGTGAAGGTCTATAAGTTCTTTCAATCCCTTATGGGATGCATCAAAAATACAATTTTTAAGTACATGTAGCGAATAAAATACCTTTCAATCCCTTATGGGATGCATCACGAAAACATGTGTGGGCGATTATTTAGTAAATTTCTTAACCTTTCAATCCCTTATGGGATGCATCAGATATGGGGACATAATTTTTCAAAACAAAATTTTAAAACCTTTCAATCCCTTATGGGATGCATCGAGTTTCTCGTAAACTTCATGAGAAAAACGGGGAAAAGTTACGTCTTTCAATCCCTTATGGGATGCTTCCGAGAATGAGATTAATAATCTACTGTATCTCGCTAACCGTTACTTTCAATCCCTTATGGGATGCTTCTGTTCGACAACTTTAATCTAAATGTGCAAAGTGACAAAATCTTTCAATCCCTTATGGGATGCTTCACTCCAGTTCTAATTTCAGTACTCCCTTATTGAACACTTACTTTCAATCCCTTATGGGATGCTTCAAGACTTTGCGGTTTGCAAAATTCAAAGTTTGGAAAATTGACTTTCAATCCCTTATGGGATGCTTCTAGTATTTTTAACGTAGCTGAAGATATAGCTGAAGTAATTCTTTCAATCCCTTATGGGATGCTTCATTTACTTACGAGAAAACGACTCGCTACGACTATTTACCCTTTCAATCCCTTATGGGATGCTTCGCGATACCGTTACAATGAATAGGGCGATAGCAGGAGATTACTTTCAATCCCTTATGGGATGCTTCAATGACGATACCAAAACCGATAAGAGAAAAATTTCCAATCTTTCAATCCCTTATGGGATGCTTCTCGTAGAAGTCCGGCGTGTAGTCTTTGTATTTCTTATCTTTCAATCCCTTATGGGATGCTTCATAGGTATATGCATAAAAACAATATAACCAAAGTAGGACCTTTCAATCCCTTATGGGATGCTTCTGATGCAGTGTACTACTTGTGGCACTTGAGGAACGGTAACTTTCAATCCCTTATGGGATGCTTCACGAAGACCAAAATATGCTTATTATTGCAAAGGCTGAAGACTTTCAATCCCTTATGGGATGCTTCAAAGCCCAGACGCGAAAGATGCAATAACTCGGTGAATTTACTTTCAATCCCTTATGGGATGCTTCAATGAAGGGCGATATTATCTCAGAAATACTGGAAACGGTCTTTCAACCCCTTATGGGATGCTTCGTTATAAAGGATAGTGAAACAGACTTAAGGGTTTTTGATATCTTTCAATCCCTTATGGGATGCTTCCTGAGGGCGACATAGACGAGCTATTGGAAAGGCTACATATCTTTCAATCCCTTATGGGATGCTTCTTGAATGTAATTAATAGTGACTTAAGGCTAATACCAGCCTTTCAATCCCTTATGGGATGCTTCTAAGAGATTACAAAAAGAAAATCTTAGAAACTATGAACTGCTTTCAATCCCTTATGGGATGCTTCCTTCGCACAGTAATCCAGTAAAGGTTTACAAATTTAATAGCTTTCAATCCCTTATGGGATGCTTCTTTCTATTTCTTCTATTTCCCTTTTTCTAAATATCTTTATCTTTCAATCCCTTATGGGATGCTTCATGCCTCAAGATAAAAAACCGTGAGATCTGGGTACCCGACTTTCAATCCCTTATGGGATGCTTCCGTAAAAAATTGGAATACATTTCTGGATTGTAGCTGATTTCTTTCAATCCCTTATGGGATGCTTCTCGGAGCAGGCATGGTTATGGGAATAATACTGTTATTATTTCTTTCAATCCCTTATGGGATGCTTCGAGTAAACCAGATAAAACCCCTATAGTAATAGGTGGGTTCTTTCAATCCCTTATGGGATGCTTCATTTCCAGCAATTCTATTGTAGACTTTTATCGTGAAAGACTTTCAATCCCTTATGGGATGCTTCCGTAAAGACATTTATAAACTAAAAAATTTTAGTGAAAAGCTTTCAATCCCTTATGGGATGCTTCGAGTCTTACTTTGAAATTGCTGTAAAGATTTTCAACAAACACTTTCAATCCCTTATGGGATGCTTCTACGAGACCTGCGACCATTAAGCCGATTAACAAATCGATAACTTTCAATCCCTTATGGGATGCTTCTTTTACTGACTTCAAGAAGTGTATGTATTACAAGGTGAGCTTTCAATCCCTTATGGGATGCTTCAGTTAAACAAGTTATGGGTTTCGGCGAAATCATATCCAAACTTTCAATCCCTTATGGGATGCTTCAAGTTTGGACGAAATAAAGAACGAGATCGAAAAAGCGTACTTTCAATCCCTTATGGGATGCTTCTGGGACAGAGTTTGTATTTACTAATATACAATTTCATCAACTTTCAATCCCTTATGGGATGCTTCGTTGTGTAGGCTAAAGATTCAAACTGGGTAGACTGTTGAACCCTTTCAATCCCTTATGGGATGCTTCCTTACTTTCTAACGATAACTGCCAATACCAAAAAATACTTTCAATCCCTTATGGGATGCTTCCATTACAACAATGGTGATAGGAATGCAATTTCTAAACTTTCAATCCCTTATGGGATGCTTCTCAGAAAATCTTTTGCTAAAATTATTTTTATATAGTGAGCTTTCAATCCCTTATGGGATGCTTCGTTTTTACTATTTAGGTATGATGAGTTTATCGGGAAATTTCTTTCAATCCCTTATGGGATGCTTCCATGACGAGCTGGAAAGATATATATAATCAAATAAAAACTTCCTTTCAATCCCTTATGGGATGCTTCACAACCCTATGTTACTATTATATCCGTATTGGCTTAATGGGTCTTTCAATCCCTTATGGGATGCTTCATTTTTGTGTCTGTAATAGATTACAAAATAATGTAAATTTCTTTCAATCCCTTATGGGATGCTTCAATCAATGACCCACAGTGTATTTCATACATGAAAGAAATCTTTCAATCCCTTATGGGATGCTTCTGTGGACTTGTGGACGCCACAGAATTTTGAAAACTATTATTTCTTTCAATCCCTTATGGGATGCTTCTTGGGAGATTTTATCGATATGATATTTTTCGCGTGGGCTACTTTCAATCCCTTATGGGATGCTTCTGATTTGTTTATTAACCCATATTCCTTATCTTCTCCTTCCCCTATAATAAATTTTACTTTAGTCACCTTCCCCTATCATGCGAGTGTTTTTCCTAGTAATAGTCTTTAACGTTTTTCTCTCGCATGGACTTTTAATTTATTTGAAAGTTTGGGTTAATTTATAAACGTTTAATTCACCAAATGATTATCGCAACTCTCGCATTGAGACTCATACTTTTACACTTTTAAACCACTTAATGAAGACTGACAAATACTGTTTGAATTTACGCGTTATAAGGTTATTATATCGTAATAAGGCGTTTAAAGATTTATTGAAAATGATAGAATATATAAAACGATTTTTAACATAACGTTATAGTTATGTTTATAAAGGGGCTTAAATAAGCGCGTTATAACGTAAAAATTGGATTGACGTTAAAATAAAAAGGTTTTATTACATTATAAAATCTATATTTCCCTCAAATAAAAATTACCATGTTTGACTGGTTTGCAGTAGTTAAAGAATCCATAGTTTTTACACTTTTTAGTAGGCTGTATTATTCTAATATTTTTACGGTTTTCATTTCTTTGTATATTCCTTATATTGTCTTCTATTAAGCTTAAAAACCATTGTAAGGGAAATAATTTTGTTAAATTCTATTCATCCTAGAAAATTTTAGGGTTAAAACTGACTTCAAGGTCAGTGCTGGGGCAAGCATATAAGTTTACTCGAATTTTAGGGTCTAGGAAAGCCCCTCTGGTAAGGAGGAAGTCAGAGATGTAAAGGTACTTAAGGAGACTTTTTTATGGTTGAAAGAAGTCAGAAGGTTGAGTCGTCATGAACTATGGCATAAGGGTTTAGCTTCCAATCTTTTCCATCCCCGTTTAAGCACTCTTCTCTGGATTACTCCTCTGACTTTCCATTTTAACCCTAAAAGGCGAGGTTTGCCTTCTCTGAGCTAATTAAGAAAGTCTTATCCCACAGTTTATACAGTATTTATACCCAGCCTTTATTGGATGTCCACAGTTTGGGCACCTTTGGTACTGGAGAATGACTTGTTGTATCTGTTGCAGTATTTGGTTCTCTTGTTGGTAGCTCCCCAGGACGCTAGCTATGTCCACACCACTAAAGGCTCCAGAGAGTAGTGTTAAAAATCTGTTGTGTAGGAATACGTCAGAGACAGCGCCTATGCCAGCAGATATTCCAGCCTCCTCCAGTTGTACTCTACCATTAGTTATCCCAGCCTCTAGAAGGACTACGTTATTGTTCTGACAGATCTTAACAGTGTAGTAGTGCCCCCTAATCCCAACTGCGTGTATTTGGAGGATTAGGACGTTTTCGCCGTAAGTAGCGTAAACAGTATACCCCTGTGACCTCAGAAGTAGCTTTAAGTCCTTACTCAGTCTTCTCATGTCTAATGAGCTAGTGATTGGTATTTGGATCATTTTAGTACCTAAACCAACGGGTTGGCATACCATGTTATATAGGGGATTATTAGCTGCCATAGTATATACTTGTAGATGGAGATTTTTAAGTCTTTTTTAGACTTTAGATTCTAAATTACAAAGTTAGCGATTTATTGGAAGAGTCCAGTTGAGGCAGATCAGTAGTTAATACAAGGGATGAGCTTTAAATATCTAAGTACACCCCCTATACTTGAAAGTTATCACGGTCATCGTATTTAAGGGCTCTGAAGAACAAGTCATGGACTTTTAAGGAGAATGTCCTCATTACCCCGTAACCAGCTGGGGCAGCCTGCAAGAGACTTGCGTAGTTGTCCATACCTATCTTCTTTAGGGCGTCTTCATCAGCCCTTAAAGTGATCTTAGTATTTGCCAAAGTAAGTATTAAGTCGTTGAGGTCAGTAGGCCTATGCGTTGCCAATATCGTACCTATACCCCTTACCCTTCCTAACCTCATAATCCTATTTATTAACCTCTCTAACGCATCTTTTTGTTCGTCTCTTCTACTCTGGGGGAAGTATTCATGCGCTTCATCGAATATCATCAAGAAGGGAGTCTCCTTTCCCTCTTTTTTATACTTATCGTCTATGAGCTCGAATATCCTGTCTGCTATGATAAAGGCTGACATGGTGGCAGAGGAGATCCCCTTTTCTGAGACCCACCTGAGATCTACGACCGACTTCGCATCAGAACTGACCAAGTCCTTATAGTTCGGTTCGTATAAATAATACCCTTTTAGTTCTTTCATCTTTACGTCTATGACTCCAGTCTCTCTTAATAGGGTAACAGACCTCAGGATGTTTTCTTGTGTGGTCGGGTATACCTTATTTTTCCTCATAGCACTTGAGCACATTTCTTCCCATTCATCGATAATACTCCCGCATTCCCTCGTTACTATCTTGAAGAACTCACCACCCTGGGCTGAAAAGAACGGTGAGACCTCTGGTAATAGATTATAGGTTTCTGTGAGTCTGAAGGCTACTAAGTAAAGGTTGAACTCTTTGCCCTTATCGTTTCTTAAGACTGCTTTGTTACCTTCGATCTCCCCTATAGTATAGCCTTGTAGGTTGCTCCTCTTTAGGTACAGATTGATGAATTCAGTTACGCCTAGTTTAGCGTAATCTCTAGTAATGGGCAATATTACGTTACCTCCCATTCTCGCGACAGGGGTAACGTAGTCACCTTGAATGTCGAAGACTATTACTGGTATTTCACTGTTCCTCAATATGACCTTTAGGAGATTGGTCTTTCCAGCACCCGTAGTGCCCACGACAAGTACGTGGTGCCTTAGGATCTCCCCAGTGAGTTTTACCTCTATGTCTAACTCTTTATAGCCTTCCACTATTCTTCCTATTGTAATACCAGAATCTGGTATTCCTAGCATTCTCTTTATGAACTCCTTGTTAGGAACGAAGATGGGGCTCTGGGGATCTACTGGGGATGAAGGAGGGACTACCTCACCCCCTACCTCTTCAGATAATAGCTCAATGGTTAGGGTGAGCGGAGTCGTCATTCCAGAGGCTTCTTCTACGGGGAAAAGTGCTGGGACTCTCGACACGGATAGGATGTCAGACCTCTCAACCTGGGTTATCCTACCTAGGATGAGAGTCTCGGCAATAGGCAAAGAAATACCTATATAGCTACCTACTAAAAACCTCTTAGACAGATATACGTTGAATGGAACATCAGCCTTTATCTCCTTAGTCTCAGTACCGTGAGATATTGGCGTTACCCTCGATACTAAGCCTACAACTTCACCTTCCTTTTTAGCCCTTAGCTTAGCATCCTCTATCAACTGGCTGAGCTTTAAGACCACATCCTCTCCTATTGGTCTGTTATTATCTAAGGCTTCATCCCTTTTCATTTCCTCATCTCTTTCTTCCATTACAGCCCACCTAATCATTTAGGTCTCTATTAGCCTCAATAAACCTGTTCCAATCGTCGTATGTAATACCGACTAAGCCCTTAGCGTAGGTAAAGCTCAAGACGTAGACTGAGGCACTCAACTTCCTAGACATCTTGTCAGCGACTTCAATGAAGGTTGGTATACCCCTAAATGAGGCGTTTTTTATAGCTGTTGAAACTCCTTTGCATAATAAATCTTTGCTCATGCTCTCCACTCTGAAGACGCTATCGAATACCTTCACGTAGACCATATAGCGTGTGAACTCTTTGTCCCTTATAGTAACTTCCTCGCTGTAGATCGGTGTTAAGTACACGTTACTCCCCTTCCCCATCTCCATGACTATTATGTCATCTGTTGCCCCAGACTTGACTAGCTCTGGGTAGTTCTGCTCTATCTCTTTGACTCTCCTCAACTTTCTGCTGAAGTTCAGCCTCTTAACAATCCCTATTAATTTATCCGTGTTTCTCTGGAGTGCTAATGTCTCAAAGGCTGACTTATAGGGCTCACCGACCATCTCTAAGTAAGGTCCAGGGAAGATGGGTCCATCTACTATTACTACCTTTGATCTAGACTTATTTATAGCATAGTTCTCTAAGGATATCCTCATCTCATCTAAGATGTTGTCGTCCTTGTAGTCCAATGAATAGGGTTCACCGTTAGGGTTCTGGACCTTTATGAAGCCTAAGTTCTGGATAGCGCTTGTCACGTCTTCAGATGCCTTTATGGCGATGAAGGGGACGGAAGTGTTTAGGGGTACCATTATGTGACTCCCACTATCGTTAGCGTAAAGGGAAGCGAAGTAAAGGTTAGCTCCCCTTATGCTAATTACCCTAGAAGAGCTGTCCAGGTAACCGAAGTCAGATAGAGGGTCGCATGGAGTGAAGTTCTCCTCAAAGAAAACTGGGTTGGACTCCTCAATGTTTGAAGTCTTAACTCCCAAGAACTTCTTGTCTTTAGACAACTTTGATAGGATTAGGATGAGGTCCCTTAGTGCGTCCTCAATTCCCATAGAATATGTTACTCAACTGTCATTTAAAAATATTATCTTATATAGAGAGTCGAAAACAGTTTTGTAAGAGCTTATAGAGGGCTTTTCTCGACTTTGTAAAATAGTTAAACTAAATTCAATGGGTGATTTAACGTTCAGATAACTGAAAACTTTAGATTGATGGGAAAAATGAGGACAGAGTCACAAAGAGGGGAGAAGAATGGTTTAGGTAATAAGATTAGATGGGTTGGTAGTAAGGTGTAGGGGAAAAGAAAAGATTTGTAAGGTTAACTAAAAGATTTGGGTGTGTGAGCAACAATTTGGTTGATATAAATTGAATTTTCTTTATTATGGAAAAGTATTTTTAGGGCGAGGATAGGTTTGATTTTAAGCAAAATTAAGGGGTTTCACTTCCTGGAGGAAATTACAGAGTTTATGAAAGCCTCTCTGTCGGGAAGCTGAGACGTAAAACCCTAGAGTAAACTTTATAGGTCTACTTTACAGTATAATTTTATGTCTGAGGTTGTCAGTTTTAAGGTCAGAAAGGAGATAAAGGAGAAGATGGAGTTATATAGAAACGAGGTTAATTGGTCAGAGGAGTTGAGGAGGTTTGTAGAGCAAAAGATTGCTGAAATTGAGGCTAAGAGGGGGGTTGATAAAGTCCTAAAGGAGTTGAATGAGGCTAACTGGAGCTTTAGAAGGGGTATATCATCAGAGCTCATCAGGGAAGATAGGGATGCTGATAGTTGACGCTTCTGCCCTTACTGCTGTGATATTAAAGGAGGAAGAGTGGGATAAGATATTAAGGCTTTTCACACCAGCCTATTCCATTGACCATGTTATAAAAGAGACTATGAACGCTATATGGAAAATGGCGAACGTAAAGAAACTGATAGACGTTAGGACAGCTCTTGAAATGAAGAGAATACTATTCGACATTTTAAAGGAGAAGACCTTAATACTCTTAAATGAAATGGACTACGTCGAAGAGGCGTTCAACATCGCAATAAACAATAACCTCACGTTCTATGACTCATTGTACATAGCGGCGTGCTTAAGACATGGAGCTACACTAATAACGAGGGATGTAAAACAGGCTGAAGTTGCAGGAAGTTTAGGCGTAAAAGTCGAAATACCTTAATTACTTCCCTTAGAGGTCTCTTTTAAGAATGGTTTAGTTCCATTCAAAGGTTAACTTCCTTTATAGCTAGTTGGTGTCTCTGATATCATCCATATAACTACTAAAGACAGCGTTTAATAATAGACTTGTTAGTAAGATTTAGCTTACTTTTATAAAATTAACTGTTTTTAGAATTTTAAAACATGTTACTTCCAACTTTCACATCTCGTGAACATACTATAGATTACATTTGTAATAGACTTGGCTTTCCCACTTCACTTTCAAGATAGTTTGAAAACCCATCCCTATATTTCAAAATAATGTGAAATTTCCTGACGCCATAACGTAAACATGTGCTCTAAAAATTGGATTTTAAATTTCCTTCTCTTTTCATCGATTTTGATTGCCGGTAAACAGGGTTAGAGACCCTCTAGTATGCTTAAAGCTTTGCCGTCCCCTCCTTGTGAGGTTTTCCTCAACTCTTTCATACTAGAGCTTTCCCTTTGAATTTAAGCCCTAAGTCCTTCAAGTAGATAGCCCTTGGTTCTTCTCCCGTTTCTGATGAGGCTTATCTCGCCCTTTAGGGAGGAGCAATCTTTATGGCTGAAGCTGTTAATTTCGCAACTTTCTTAGTATAATAAAAAGGAAAGGATTTCACTCGTTTTATCGCTTAATCGTCAATAATTATTACTTCTCTTCACTGACCAGTTTTAACATTATCTTCTTTTCTATATTTCTTATGTGGTATAATAGAGTTGAGGGGGAAACGTTTAACGTTTTACTTAAGTCTTCTAAGTTTACTTTTCTGGGGAACTCAAAATAGCCTAGTTTAACTGCGGTTTCTAGTATTTCTTTTTCCTTTTCTGTTAGTTCTACTTCGCTTACTGGTTTGTATTCCTTAGTTCTAACTTCGATATTGATCATTATATTTTTCAAACCTTCCATGATATAGTCTAGGTGTTGGCTAGGTATTAAGAAGTCCCATTTTTCTATTCCTTGGTTATAAGTTGCACCTAGAAAGAATCCGTGGTATTGGTCAATCATTCTGGGTATTGAAATTTTATTCACGTTTTTTATGAAGCTTAGTATTATCTTATCCCTAGAATACTTAGTTGCACTAGTCAAGATAAACACTCTATAAGTTTGCTTCAACCTCTCTAAAAGGGGTTTCCTATCATCCTTGTGGATTAATAACAGCATTCTCAAATAGTTGTCCATCATTCTGAAGTCTAAAACCTTAATCGGGTATTTTAATCTCTCATCGGTACTCCAGCAACCTACATGTACGCCCTTAACTAGGACTCTGACTGGAGAACCTACTACAAATTTCATTATAAATATATTAGATTATACCTTTAAATTTCTTTTTGAAAGGAGGACATGGGAGAAACATAAGGTATAAGTACTAATATCTAAAGGTAAACAAACTTAAACAGAAGTTTTTACTACGTATGGAAAGATTTAATAAAAAGAGGGTTAAAACTAGCCTTTAAAGGTAATGAGGAGTTTACTAAGCGTTAATTAGATCTACTCTGTTCCTATCTAACCATTCCCTAAATGCTTTATACCTCTCCTCTAGCTTCATCCTCATGTATTCCTTGGGGTCAAATCTTTCATTTTGTTGAATTCTTAAAGACTTCACCACGTTTTCAACACTCCCGTCTAGTAATTTCTCCACAACCTCTTTTCCATAGATTTCCTCTAACATGAGTCTACCTTCATAGGTCATCATTGAGAAGGACCACTTAGCAAACTTATCTACGTTTACTATTACGTCGTATTCTGGGAATTCCCTCTTTACCTTGTACTTTACGTTGACTGTAATCAGATCAGCTATGGTGCATTGATTACCTGCCGTAAGTATCATATCAATAGTTATCCTACTGTCGTCTACGTCTATTCTCTTGACTAACCCTAGGTCATATATATTTATGGGAATTTCCGGGTCATAAATCTGTCTCAGTATTTCCACTATCTTATCCTTGATATTCAACTCCTATTCCCTCAAGATACTTGTTGTGCTCTTTCCTTATCTCGTTAACCACCTTGTCGTATTGTTCTCCAAAGATTTGCTTAAACCCTTCTAGGGCTTTATAACTCTCTGGGTACCACTTGTTTACCCACTCTTTTACTACGTTTTTAAGTGAGGGCTCTCTCTGGAAGGCATATTTATATATTTCTGCTATTTGATTCCTATGCCTTATAGCATCGTTGTAGAATGACCTAGAAATGTGTAATTGCATATCATCTCCCATCTTAGCTAACTGATTTGGCAAGTGGACTAATAGTAACTCCTCTAAGGTGAACTTTACGTTTAGTCCAAAGGAAGCTAATGCCTCTCCCCAATCATATGCTACTAGCATTTTTTCTAATACCTCTCTAGCAGGCTGGAATATCTCGCTTTCCTCCCAGGTTTTCCTTGTCTCCTTTCCAAAACCATAGTTTGGATAGACTATGTCGAGCATTTTGATCCTTTGGGCAACTCTTTGAACTCTTCTCATGTGGTCCATGGACATGAAGATGAACGTGTTCACTATTGAACTAGTAGGAGCCATAGTAGCTAAGTAACCTGATTCCATCTGGAAGACGTGCCATATGTATCTTAGAGGATCATAAACGTCTTTGTAAACGTTTAGCACGTCTTCGCTTAAATTCCAGTCGTATTTACTCCTAACAATTTCCTCGTAGAGTTTGTCCAAGAAAGTTTCGTTATCATCTGCCATTGCATTGTATGTCCAGTAAACTAGCTTGTATGGATCTTCATAATCATGCCATTGTCTTCTCTCAAATAGTGGCTTAACAAAAGGTGAGTTGAAGAGGAAGTGTTTATACCACTTCTGTGTTACGTGGTCAGTGCCTAATTCGAAAGGTCCTTTATTGTACACGAAGTTTGGTGATAGTGGGTCTGTCCAATAGCTTAAGGCGTAGGAGACTATTTGATATTCACTGGGTTTTTTCTTACCTAATTTCTTCTCTAGCATTGGCCAAGTACTGTATACCTTCTTGTAACTTGTATACTCTTTATCCCTATAAAATACGCTAGTTTGACCGTTCTTGAAGATATCGCCAAACAGTTCTTTATATCTCTTAGCCCAAGGTAAGTTCTCTACTTCTTTTATCATTCTCTTTATTTCTTCCTCATTTGTACTCATTCACACCCCCTCCAAATACCACTTTATGTAACTCCCAGTTGTAATTATCCTTCCAGCAAAGGCTGATAGTCTGACTTCAACTTCACCCGGAAATCTGACTTCCCTACCGGCTAGCTTCTCTAAAGTACTCTTATTTAATGTTAATTCCTTATCTCCAACCACTCTGATATACGAACCCCTATCCATCACTCCTTTGAAGTTATTTGGGTTATCAATTGCTATAGCCTCGATGATTAGGTAGGAGAAGTCGTCTTTCATTAATACTGGTCCTACCAAATCCTTTGGTAATTCGTTTAACTCTATCTTATACTTACTTAATATGTAATCTAGGTCTATTGTCACTTCTTCCAAAACACATTACACCTCTTATTTATTATACATTCGGAAGTATTTAACTTTAAATTCATATGTGGATACTGAGGGAACTTTAACGTAAACCTTGTTATCATCGACTTTCACTTCCAATTGAAATAGACTACTCCCCTCTGGATTTATGCTCTCTCCCGTACTCGGATCGTATTCCCAAAGGTGGACTGGGCAAGTTATTTTTTCTCCATCAAAACTTGAAGGTTCTAATAGACCTAAGGCATGTGCACACCTAGCGTAATAAGCCTTGAACTCTCCATTGACATTAACAATTAAGATCTCATAACCCTTTACGTTTATTAACTTAGCCTCTCCCTCATAAATGTCATCTGTCGTTATAGTCTCAACGAAGTCGCCCGGATAATCCATCTTACTCACCATCATTTTTACTCCCTCAATTTACCCTCTCTTTCTAACCTCTTTATAATGCTTAGTCTCTCGAAATCGTCCTTAAACAATACCGTGGGTGATCTAGGAGCGTCCTTAGCCTTTTCCTCAACTTCCCTTATTATCCTATAAATGTCATCATTCTGGTTCTCTGGCTTCCACCACTCCTCTTTAGCTGGCCAATACACTAGGACTAGGATATCAAAGGGCTTTATGACATCCTTAACCTTAGCATTGGGGTCTAAGACTTCTCCAGCCTTAGTGGTATCCCCTCTGAACCTTACCATTCTCAACTCCTTATCTTTTTTCCAAACTAGGATGTTAGCTACAGTGGAGTAAAGTGCTTCTGTAGCCTCCTTAATAGTTTGGTTAGCAAAAACGAAACCTGGCAACCATACAGTACCTTCTTCATGGACGTATATAACTGGTATTATTTCCTCGCTCATGTCGATCACTCCAAATACTTTTTAATTCTATTATTGAAATCGGGGTCTTTCTCCTTATACAATAAGGCGTAAGCGTTATCAGTTGGGTCTAAGCCGGCTTCACCGTATTCGGTGTAACCCATGTTCCATATGACCTCTTGTAAGAGTCTCTTAGGATCTTTATAAGCTTCTGGTGTGAACTGAATCATTCCTTCTAAAACCCTCTGAGTGTAAGTCCTACGATTCGCATATCTCTCTGGTTCTTGTTCAAATATCCACTTACAAATGGGCGAGTCAAACGTATAGATCTTTCCTTTATATTCACTAACATATATTCTCAAATATTTACTATTAGTTGGGGCCTGTATCGGAACTTGACATATATTGCATAAGTGTACTGCCGTTACTGGAAGTGGGGATTCCCCATTTAATATCTTATAAATGTATAAATCCCAAACTCTCCCAAAAAACTTCTCCCAGTGTGGATACTTCTGATTTAACCATTTTCTCTCATCGGGAGTTGGTCCCCTAAATCCTATGTTTAATGTTCTTCTCCACGTGTATAAGCCTATTATGAAGTCATGGTGCCAATGGTCTAATTCCAATTCCCACCAATCCCAATACCATGGTCTTCCAATACCTAGATCTTGTAGTATTCTCATGAATTGAGCTCCCACCCACTCCTGCATGAACTCCTTATAGGACATTATCCTAGCGTCTAAAGGCGTTAAGTAGTCCATTGAGACTCCAGTTAAAGGTGCTATTAGCCTAGTGTCAAGCCAGAAGCCCTTCAATATTAGATACTCAGCTGCTTCTCTATATTCCTTACCCCTTTCCCTAATTTTCTTAGCGAATTCTATTGTATTCTTAAACCTAGCTTGCAACGCTTCTGCAGTACTTTTTAGCGTCTGTTTAACCTCGCTTCTAGTAGAGCCTAAACTACCTTCAGAAGACATAATACCTCATTTTCTTATTTAGAGTTTACCTAATAAGTACAATTATCAAAGATTACTTTATAATGACTAGATCAAAACCTTTCTATTTAAAATTTTAGTAATAATGTTCATAATTAACTATATTGGTATCATATCTAACGGAGTAGCTGTTCTTATAATAATTACGGACTGTCGTGAAAGAAGTACTCTATGTAAAATTTCATTTAGATTATCAAAATAATATCTTAGATGAGGCCTTTGAAATATCTGTGAACAAACTAACCTCATTTAGCTAAATCTTTTCTCTAGTTTTCTTCAGCATTAATTACAAATAATGAAGCTAAACTTTCATTGCTTGTAAACAAAAAGTTTAAATAAGCATCAACTTTATAAATTCTTAAGAGTGGTCTAAACATGAAGCCAACTCCACAAGAACCAAGATTACCAACTAGGGACGACTATTACGATCTAGCGAATAGATTAGAGTGGACCCCAAAATATGTTTCTGAGGAGGAATTATTCCCAGTAGACATGCATGGTTTGCCATACTTGCCGATAGACGTGTGGGCTGAAACGTTTGATGCCCCATATAAGGTAACTTATAGAGAATACGTTAAGAACCAAAGGGAGAAAGACACTAAAGTGCTTTCAGTTAGGGACGCTGGAATGAGAGCAGAGTTAGCTAAAAAATTGGACAGAACTTATCATGAGGGGGCTTTCTGCTTCCACATAACTGCAATCCCTATACCAGAATATACTGCGGCTGTAGCTGAAATAAGGGCTGCTAGATTTGGAAAAGCAGGAGAGTGGAGGAACCTATCAGTTTTTGGTGCTATGGATGAAGTTAGGCATGCTCAACTTCAAGGCTTACTATCTCACGATAACATAGGTATTAGTCCTAAGTTTGCTCATGCCCATAAGATGTTCTGGATAGATGGATGGCTTCCAATAGCTGCTAGGAGCTTCTTTGACGATGGTATAACTGGGGCTAATGCGATAGAATTTGACCTTTTAGTCCCATTCGCCTTTGAGACAGCTTTCACTAACTTGCAGTTTGTCGCATATGCAGCGATGGCTCAGGGGGCAGGTGATATAGTGTTCTCTACTGCAACTTCGAGTATACAGACTGATGAGGCTAGGCATTCACAGATAGGTCATCCAGTGTTAAAGACTATGGTAGATTTGGAGAAGATTTCTAAAGAATTAGAGAAAAAGATATAATTTTTTTAAAATTTTTTCTTTTTACCACCATCTTGATATTATTACTTTTCTGTCTGTGAAGAAGTGTATGTAATCGTCTCCTCCTTGTCCGTGTAGGTCGCCGAAGTGGGAATCCTTCATCCCCGCGAATGGGTACCAGGCTATTGGTTGTGCTATTCCTATGTTCACTCCTATGTTCCCCGCCTTTACGTATTTCTTGAACTGCCTCGCATGTTTACCATTACTAGTAAATATTGACGCTGCGTTGCCGTATTTGCTTTTGTTTATAATTTCTATTGCCTCATCTATGTTGTTAGTCTCTATTACACTGGCTACTGGTCCGAATATTTCTTCTTGGGCTATCGTCATTGATGGTTGTACGTCATCAAACACTGATGGGGCTAGGAAGTTTGTCTCTGGGTAATTTCCTTTTATTCTAAATTGTCTCCCATCTAATACCAGTTTTCCTCCTTCAGATATCCCCTTCTCTATGTAGTTTAATGCCCTATCCTTGCCGTCTTTACTATTCATAGGTCCCATGTTTACTCCCTCATCTAATCCATATCCTAAAGTGTAGTTTTTAGCCTCGTTTATGAAAGCTTTTAACACTCTTTCATGGTTTTCCTTAAATACTACTAGGTTAGCTGCTGCTAAGCATCTTTGTCCTGCGTTTCCATAAAATGCCTCTACAGTGTTTGGTATTGCCTTACTTAAGTCCGCATCTGGCATTATTACTACGAAGTTTTTCGCTGAAGCTTGGGCTATAACTCTTTTTCCATAAGAGGCTCCCTTTTCATAAACGTATTTTGCTATTTGTGTTGTTCCTACAAATGTTATTCCCTTTACTCTATTATCTTCTAATAGTGTATCAACAACTTCCTTATCTCCGTGGATTAGGTTAATTACTCCTGCTGGTATTTTTACTTCTTCGTGGATTATTTTCATTACTTGGGTGAAGGAGTTTGGTGTCCTAGGGGATGGTTTTATTATTATTGTATTACCAGTTATTATGGCGTATGGTAGGAACCAGAATGGTATCATTACTGGGAAGTTGAATGGTATTATTGAGGCGAATACTCCTAGAGGCTCATTTATTAACTCCTCATCAATGTCCTTTGCTATGTCTAAATTGTTCTTTCCCATTATCTTATATACTCCCCCTATTGACGCTTCAATGTTATCTAATGCTCTTCTCAACTCTCCCTTAGCTTCACTTAATGTCTTCCCGTGTTCTTGGGTTATTAATCTAGCTATCTCGTTCTCATGGGATAATATGGCTTCTCTCATTCTGAAGAGGTATTTTAATCTTTCAGTTATTGGTGTTTCACTCCAAGTTTTGAATGCTTCATATGCTGATTCTATTGCTTCCTTTGTGTCCTCCCTAGTGGAGAATGGTACCTCGGATATTTTTTCCAGCGTAGCAGGGTTTATTACGCTCTTATACTGACTTCCCCTACTCTCTTGAAACTTCCCATTTATGTAATTCCTTAACCTTATGTCTTGAATAGACATGTTAAAATTTAAATGGTAAGACAAAGTTATAAACTTATCTAGTATGCAATAATAGAGGCTTACCTAAATAAAGAAAGTAATGAAAAATATTTTTATACCACGAATAAAAGTTAATACATCAAAACACTTTCAGAGGAAAGGTCATAACAGTTTATATTTTAAAACTTTCTCTAATATTAAGGTTCACCATAAAAAGGGTTTGAGGAAATACCTCAATAATTGACGTATATTGCCTTCATTCTAGTGTAGAAGTTTATTGCCTCTTCTCCTAACTCCTTATAAATATCATTACCAGAACCCTTGAATCCACCATATGGAACCCATTGGTCTAATTCGCTAGTCGGTCTATTCACCTTAACCACACCTGTCTCCACCTTGTTAGCGAATCTCATTATCTCCCCTATGTCGTTACTCACGATTTCAGATACTAACCCATATTCTGTGGAGTTGACAATGTCAATAGCCTCGTCTAAACTATCATAAACCATTACCGCTAAGACTGGACCAAATATTTCCTCCTTAGCGATCCTCATGTCCTTACTAACATTATCGAATATTGTAGGCTTAACGAAATAACCAAAATCAAACTCCTCACTACCCCTAATAGGCTCACCACCATAGACTAATTTAGCACCCTCACTCTTACCAACCTCAATATAATTCAAAACCTTCTCAAACTGCTCCCTACTCGATAAAGGACCCATTTGAACGCCTTGCCTTAAACCATTACCTATGATGGTGCTCTTAAATTTTTCTACTAAAGCATTTATTGCCTTGTCGTGTAATTCTTTGGGAACTAAAAATCTAGATGTGGCTAGGCAAACTTGACCAGCATTTCTTATGACAGATCTCGTCACGTGCTCTATGGCTAGGTTAAAATCACCATTTTTAGTTAACACTGTTGCGTTCTTTCCACCTAATTCTAATTGGACTCTAACGAATCTATTGCCTATTCTTCCATTAATCTCCTTTCCAACTTGTAATGAACCCGTAAATGAGATAGCTGAAATGTCCTTATTTACTACTATCTCATCTCCAACCTCTCCGCCTGAACCTGTCACGAAATTTAAAACTCCTTTTGGCAGACCAGCATCATAAAAGGCTTTAACTAATTCATAAGCTACCGTTGGAGTATTTGTAGCTGGTTTAAAGACTACTGTGTTCCCAGTGGCTATTGCGGGAACTATCTTCCATCCAGGGATTAAGAATGGAAAGTTCCATGGAGTGATAATTCCTACTACTCCTAGAGGTTCTCTCATTGTTATGTGAAAACTATTCTTCATACTTGATGGTATTGTTTTACCCAAGGAGTTCAGGATAAGACCACCATAAAACCTTGCCAATACCGCAATCCTCTCAACTTCATATCTACTTTCTGGTAACGTCTTTCCCTCCTCTAAGGTTAAGATTTTGGAGATGCTTTCAATTCTTTGTTCTAAGATATCAGCAAATCTAAATAGAATTTTAGCCCTATCATATGCAGTATATTCTCTCCACTTCTCGAAAGCTTCCTTAGCTGACCTAATAGCGTTGACCACATCGTTTCTCTTAAGCTTAGGGAATTTCGAAATCACCCGTCTTAAGTCTGCAGGATTTTTTACTTCATAATACTCTCTTTCTCTTGGGACTACATATTCTCCTATATAAACCCCCATTTCCGTCATGAAATATTTCCCAATCTATTAGTTTGAGGAAATGGTTAAAAAGTTTCATCAAAAATGGAGAAAAATTTAGTTAGATTTTAAGCTCTGTAGTTCTCGTTATAATTTAATATATCATCTTTTTAAGAAAAGTTTAAATATGTGAGATTAATTACATATTATCAACATGTATGCAGCTAGACTATATAATTTTATGCAACCATTAAAAGTCGAAGATATACCTATCCCGAAGGTCGGTCAAGGAGATGTCTTAATAGAAGTTAAAGCTTGTGGAATATGCAGATCAGATTGGCACTTATGGAGAGGGGATCCATCTTTAGTAGCTTATATGGAATGGAGTGGAGGAAAATTGCCTATAATACAAGGGCATGAGGTTGCTGGGAGAGTAGTTGAAATGGGGGATAGAGTTACGAAAGTGAAGAAAGGGGATTACGTAGTCTTGCCTGCGTCGTCTACTGGGGATTACAGGACTTGTAGGTATTGTATGGAGGGGAACTCTAACATCTGTGAGCATCTAGTCATAGCAGGTTATGGAATAGATGGATGTTATGCGGAATACATGTTAATCCCAGAGAGGACAGTCGTAGACTTGGTTAAAGTTCCAGATAACATTAAACCTGAGTGGGCTGCAATCACTGGTTGTGGATTTGGAACTGCGTGGAACGCGCTAACTATGAAGTCTAGCTTAAAGCCTGGAGATACGTTAATAGTTCTGGGAACTGGGGGGATGGGACTAAGTGCAGTTGCTATAGCTTCAGCCATGGGCATTAAGGTGATTGGAATAGATATTAATGAAGGTGCTGTTGAGAGGGCAAAGAAAATAGGCGCAATTTCAACTTATTCTTACAAGGATAAGAATGAGTTAAATAAGATAGTTGAGGATATTACTAAGAGTTTTGGTCTAGTGGATGCAATATTTGACACTACTGGCAATCCAGATGCGATTTCTCCTCTATTACCAGTTATAAGGCCTCAAGGTACTCTATTAATGGCTGGGTTGATGATGAAGGGAAAAGAGATCTTACCTTTGCCTGCTGATCTAGTCGTTGCTAGGGAAATTAGAATTCAAGGAGTTTTAATGCTCCCCGCACAAAAGTATGATGGAATATTTAAATTAATGGGAGAGGGGAAGATTAACCTGGATGGTGTAATATATAAGTATATAAGTTTGTGGGATGTTAATGACGCATATAAAGAGATGAGTGAATTCAAGAACATTGGAAGGATAATTATCAATAAGTTCAAATAGAAAAAAGCTAGATTATTTTTTGTGTTACTTTTATTTTTTCTAATCTCTCTATTAATTTAGTAGAAGTGACTTTGAAATATGCAGTGAAATAGTATCCTCCTTTAACTTCCTCTAACTTTAAGACATCTACTTCATCGTTAACATAGCCTCCTAATTCAATGTTAGCCTTTCCCTTCCAGACCTCACCTAAAACGTTTTCATCTCTAACTCTACTTACGATTTCTAATAAGTCTAGCTCGCCATCACCCCTAGAAGGGAAGTATCTGATGTTAAGGAATGGACCGAAATCCTTGGTAGGAACTGAGTCGGACTTCTCTTCTAATTCCACTTGTAATCTAAACATTAAGTTTCCTCCCCTGATCGTGTAGCCTCCTAATTTCAACCCTTTCCCTGGCTTATTATATTTAGGCAATAAGGGATGAAGCTTGGTCATAGCTATCTTAGCTATTTTCTTTGGATATCCATCTAACCAGCCTCTAACTAAAGCCCAATCCTTATCAACCCACATGAATGGGAAGTATAGGTAATGGTTTCCTTTATAATAGACTTTTAACCCTATTGCCCCCTCCATGTACTGTGTTAAATCTGGATCTTGGTATACCCAATCCCACGTTGATTCTGAAGTAGATATAAATTCAGCTATGTAAATCCATCCCTCACCATCTGTCGTTAAGAAGTCTGGTAATACTTCATTTGCACTCTCCCTTTCAAACTTAACGTGAGCACCTATATACGTTACTCCATAATGCCAAGGTGGGGGTGGTACTATGCTTGACTTCCCTGTTCTTGTTATAGGAAGGCTGTACGACATATTAAACCACTGTATAGCATAAGCGATTGACTGTATATAAGTTTTTTCATTTAAATTTACATGATTTGATTTTCATAATAATAAAATTAGAAGTTAAATCGCATCGAGATCCTCAATTAAATATAAGTTTTCTAGTGTAAGTTTAAACCTCAGTTATAAAATTATAACTTTTCTAGTTCTTTTTCATGCTTTTATAGAAAAATTTGATTTCAAAACATTTTACTTATACATTATATCACTCAAAGAAAAGTTTATAAATCACTCAAATGATTAAATACATAAGGGTGTGTACGAAGTATGGTAAATAAATTAATCAGTCAATTAGTTAGCGTAGAAATATTAACTCCAAAGATAGATGATACCTTATGGTTTTTCAAGGATGTGTTAGGATTATATGAGGTGGGAAGAAAAGATAGATCAGTATATTTAAGGGGATGGGAGGACTGGTATACTTACAGTCTTAAAGTTACCGAAGCCAGTACTAGTGGGGTAAAAGAGATAACTTGGAGGGCTTATAGTGAGGAGGACTTACATACAGCAATAAAGATGATAGAGTCTAAGGGATTAGGGTTAGGATGGGATAACGGAGAACCGGATATGGGTGTAGGTAAAGGTTATAAGTTCATGTTGCCCTCTGGACAAGTAGGTAAGTTAGTCTGGGAGATGAAATTATGGAGGGCTAGTGGTAACTTAAGGTCAGGATTTAAGGCTAGACCAATGAAGAAACCGTTACAAGGTGTTCAGGCTAGGGATTTAGCTCACGTATTCATATTCGCCTTTGATCCAAACGCGTTGAAGAGTACTGTTGACTTGTTTAAGTCATTAACTTGGCATGTAACTGAAATATTGAAGGAGGGAGATCAAAGGATAGCCTACTGGGGAGCCTTTAATGGTACCGCACACGATATGGCTATTAGTCTAGATCCTTCTGGTGTTCCGGGAAGATTAAATCACCTAACTTTCAACGTAGATTACGCTGATGATATATTGAGAGCTGCAGACTTCTATAGTGATTATGGTGTAGAAATAGTTGGTGGACCATTAAGACATGGTATAACTGATAGCCATTCATTATACGTAAAAGAGCCAGGAGGTAACGTAATAGAACTCCTACATGGAGGGTATATAAACGTTGTGCCAGACTGGGAGCCAGTGGTGTGGGACACTAAAGAGGATGAGTACAGATGGTTATATTACTGGGGTCACGTTAAGGAGGCTTTCTGGGATGGTAGTCCAGTACCTAAAGACAGGGTAGACCCAGAGTTAAGGGAATTAATCAGACAAAAACTTGGGAAGTGAAATTTAGGGGAAATGAAATGGAGAAAGAAGAGTATTTTTTTACCGCTCCACTTTCAACTTCTGGGAAGTCTTCCTTAGTACCACCACCACCTTGGATTTATGGAATTGAAAACATATCGGCTCACGTATATTTTAACGTTAATTCAATTCTGGATTTCATACCAAAACCATTAGACGTTGAAGATGGGGAGGGGTGGATTTACATCGCTAGCATAATATCTACTAGTGAGAGAAACTTAGATATGCTTTACGAAGAACCGGAGTTAACCCAATACATGGAGTGGGCTATAGCGGTAAAGGTCAAGTTCAATGACAATTACTACACGTTTTTCCCATTCATGTGGGTTGATAAGGACTTCGCATTATATAGAGGTATAATATTAGGTTACCCAAAGAAGTTTGCAAAAGTGGAGATGAGTAGGTTCAATCCAATGTTGAAAGGATATTCCGAGCCAAAGGAAGGAGTGAGAATAGGTGGATACTCAGTTAGGGGTGGAGAGAAATTGATGAAGATGGTTATTGAGTTGAAGGATAAGGTTAATAAGATACCCTTTCCCTTCGGTCCAATAGTCCAGTTTAGGAGATTTCCTTCAATTATCGAGGGTACTGATGTTTTTGAGTTAGTTCAAGTAGTTGCAGAAGCTGAGGTAAAGGAAGGGTGGAAAGGTGATGTGGTTAAACTGGAATTGAATGGAGGAATAAATGATGAGGTAGAGAAGTTTAAGGTAGAAAAAGTATTAGGGGGATATTACTACAACTGGTTCTTGAGGCAAAAAGGGGCGAAGTTGTTATATAAGGTTAAGTAAACGTTAGGGAATATTTTTCTAGTACTTTCTTCCTTTTATTACTAAAATTTTATCCTTAGATTATAAGTAAAAAGGCTAATATTAATCTATATTCACAGTAAGACTTTTTAACTATAAAAACAAGTAATAGTGAAATGGAGACAGATTACTTAATAGTAGGCGGAGGATTGGCTGGGGGATACGCCTCCCTCTCGATAAGGGAAAAGGACAAAAATGGAAAAATATTATTGATAAGTGAGGAGAAGGAATTACCATATGACAGGGTTCCCCTATCTAAAGAATTTTTACTAGATAAGATAGCTAAGGAACAGTTATACATCACTACTAGGGAAGAGCTGGAAAGCAATGCCGTGAATGTAGAGTTGGGGAGAAGGGTAATACAAATAGACCTATCCAATAGGGTTGCTAAATTAGATAATAACGAGAAGGTCAGTTTTAAGAAGATACTGATTTCAACTGGAGGAAGTCCTAGGAGACTTAGGATTGAGGGTAGTAATCTTGACGGTATCTATTACTTCAGGACTTTAGACGACGCTGAGAGGATAAAGTCCAAGTTATCTTCAGTTGGTAACGTTATTATTGTAGGAGGGGGTTTTATAGGTTGTGAGCTAGCCTCTGCTCTAAACGTAAAGGGGTTAAAAGTTACTATAGTCGAGATGTTAGATAGTCTTTTAGGTGCGGTTTTAGATAAGGAAATGGCTACGTGGATAACTAAGTACTTCTTAGATAAGGGTGTGAATTTAAAATTAAATACTAGGATAAGTAAATTTATTGGCGAGAATAATAAGGTTATTGGTGTAGAAACTGATAAGGGGGAGATCATTAAGGGAGATCTCGTCATTGTGGCTGTTGGAATATCTCCTAACGATTCCTTAGCTAAGGATGCTGGTTTAAAGGTGGATAATGGGGTAATCGTGAATGAGTACTTGGAGAGTGACGTGAAGGGAGTTTTCTCTGCTGGTGATGTCGCAAGATTTCTCAGCCCTATCTATAATGAATACATGAGGATTGAGCACTACGACGTTGCTGTTAAACAAGGCAAAATCGCTGGTTATAATATGGTAGGGGAGATGAAGAAATTCGACGAGATACCTTACTTCTTCTCTAGGATGTTTGATGCTAAGCTTAACTTTAAGGTCTACGGTGTTTTAAACAGATATGACAATATAGTTCAGAGAGGTCCAGATGGTAAAGGGGGAATGATAAGGTTCTACTTAAAGGGGAATGTAATAAATGGCATTATGTTAGTGAATGCGAGCTTGAGGGAGAGTGTAATAAAGAGGTTAATTAGGAAGAAAGTTGATGATGTGGAGAAATTGAGAAGTGGAAAGTTAGAGGAAATCTCTTAATTTTTTGTGAAGTCGGTTTATCAAAAAGATTTAATAACCTAGACATCGTTAATGTAACACGCAATGATAACCTCGAATAAGTTATCCTTAAGCGAGGCTAAAATCTTGGCTGAAGGGGCTGAGGCTGAAGCTAAGAGGTTGGGAATAAAGGTTTGCATTGCTATTTCTGATGATAGTGGTCTACCAATACTATTTCATAGAATGGAAGGAGCGTTTTTAATTAGTATAGAGATTTCTCAATCAAAGGCATTTACCGCAGTGGCAGTTGGAATGCCCACTAGGCAAATCGGAGAAACTGCTCATCCGGGGAAAGTAAATTATGGTCTACAATTTAGTAACTTAGGAAAGTTCACTATACTACCAGGTGGGTTTCCAATAATAGTTGATGGTAAGGTTGTGGGAGGGATAGGTGTCAGTGGAGGAACTGGGGAACAAGATGAGCAAATAGCACTTTATGCGTTAAAGTACTTTAAGGAGAATACTAAGCTTAACGTGAAGTTAGACTTTTAATGTGATTTTTATGATAATCGACGTTCATTCCCATATTTATCCCAAGGTTTATATGGATTACCTTTCGAAGAAGAACGTCTTAACACCTAATGGTATAATAGTAAATAACAGAGTTTACGTGGTTAATGACCTATTACTGAATTTAGAAGATAAGATAAGGGATTTTAAGAATAAGGTTAAAGGTGAAGACGTCACTATCTTCCTTTCAATTCCACCTCCTTGGACATATTTTCTACCTAAGGATGAGGAAGTGAAGTTGACTAAGTCGTGTAATGATGAGTTAGTTAAAATAGTCAATGATAAAGAATTGAGGGGTCTAGCTACCTTACCTTTGAATGATGTAGATGAGGCAATAGGGGAAGCGGAGAGAGCTATAAAAGAGTTGAATTTAGACGGATTTATTCTGGGGACAGGTGTTGGAAACAAGAGTATTGCGAATGACGAATTCAAGCCATTACTAAGCAAAATTAGTTCATTGAATAAACCAATTTTTATACATCCTGGAACTTTGAATTTAGGAATTAATGAAGGGGCCCTTAGTACTATAGTGAGCTATCCATTTGAGACAACGTTTGTGATGAGTGAGCTAGCTATAAGTGGGAGTTTAGAAGAATATAACTTAAAAATAATTATACCACATGGAGGAGGATTCATTCCATACCAACTAGGTAGAATTGACATGTTATATGAGAGCAAAAGGAGTAAATTTAAACCTAGTGAATACCTTTTAAAGAGTGTTTATTATGATACAGTAATGTACGACAATAGAGAGTTCGAATTATTGGTCGAAAGGGTAGGAACTGAGAAGGTAGTCTTTGGAACAGATCATCCATTCCCGATTTCTAAACCTGAGTTATTCATTAAGATAGTAGGAAGCTTAACTAAGGAAGAAAGGGATAAAATACTTTATGAGAATGCTAAAAAACTATTTAGTTTAGCATAGGTTTAGCTTATAAAAGAAAACCTCGCCTTTTAAGGCGGGGTAAAGGTTTTTAAACTCCTTTTCCTCACCTTTTCTTATGGCACTCCCTTCTGGTCAACTTCAAGAAGATGAGGAGCCCGATCATTACTCCCGCAATACCAGAGCATTCGCACCGTAGCTGTCAGACTGTTCCCTAGTGGGGCACAGCAAAAGAAACTGAGGAAGTTAGCAGACGTTTCAGCGAAGTTGTGGAATGAAGTCAACTATGAGAGAAGGCAACAGTTCTTCCAACAGAAAAAAAGTAAACTTCAAAGCTACTTGGAATAAATTCTACGAGAAGTACAAGGATATTCTTAAAACTGATGTACAAGCTGTATTACAAAAGAACAACGAAGCATGGTCTTCATTCTTCTTGTCGCTAAAGAATAAAGACAGCCTGCCACCATTCGTTCGTCATATTTACCACCGGGGTATTGGAAAGATAACAAGAAAAGGAAGTTAATCCTAGTAGTTATGCAAGACCGTTATGAGGTTGACGAAGAGAAACACTTGCTAATCCTTAAGGACTGGAAGATGGAGATACCCCTTGCAGGAAGGCTAAGGTGGTACGGTACACAAGGCAGGCTAGAGGTACACATTGATGGCAACAAGTTCTATGCTTATATCCCTGTTGACGTAGGTAGGGTTACTGCAAAGAAGAGCAAAAGACCAATGAAGGAATCCCTCATAATTCACGGTGAGAGGGATAAGACACAGATAGCTACACCTAAAGGTAATAAGATAGCATCTATTGACTTGGGCATTAACATGTTAGCAACTGTTACAGTAGATTATGGTACTGTTCTCTTTTACCGTGGTTCAACAGTTAAGAGTGATTACTTCTATTTTCGGAAGAAGGTTGCAGAGTTAGATAGACTAAAGGCTGAGGCAGAGAAGATTAATTTTTAGACAAGCCTAAGCCAATCTATATCGATTAACTATGTCATAGAAAAGATGTATGGACAACAATTTCACCCATCCCCATAAAATTCAATTTTATTCCAACTTATGCTAATAGATTTCGAGTAAATTGTGTTGTAGATTAGGAAGAATATTTTTAGCCATCTCGTTATCGTGTTTCTTGTTGTGTTCCATGTAAAGTCCATGCTTGCTAGCCTATGTTTTAAGCTCCTAAAAACTAGTTCTACTAAGCTTCTGTGTGTGGACAACAATTTGGTGTTTTGAAATAAATTGAATTTTGTTTATTATGGAAAAGTATTTTGTATGAGGCAACTCATCTATTGAGGCGAGAAGATGAATGGGTTTGATTTCCTAATACTCACCTAACTCAACGAGAAACACAATAGCAAGATGGCTAAAAATATTCTTCAATACGATTTGCTCGAAATCTATCGACATAAGTTAGAATATGGGGGTGGATGAAATTGTTGTCCACATTACCATATAATTTTATTTTTTTGAAATTTTCTGTACCTCTTCTATCTTTCTTGATTTTTCAAGAACATAATTCAACTCATTCTCGATTGGTTTTAACTTCTTAATGGTAGTCTCATAAATTGCTTTTACATCTCCCCCCTTCATTGTAGTAATGTAAACTAAAATCTCCTCTAAGAGATTACTAGTATTACTATCACCTAAAACTGAAGTAAGAGCTATGAGAAAATCTAAAGTTCTTTTCATACTCATCTCTCTCTCCTTATCCTCTAAAATCTTCATATATTCTTTCATTATTGACATCAATAAAATAGCCAGAATCAAACTTAAAAGAAATTGTAATATAAGTGATAATTCTCCCGTCAAAGAAATAAGCCTCTTACTATTAGCTTATCACTTATCAATCTCCTTCCTTAACTCTTCTAATTTCTTAGCTAACTCTAAGTATTCCCTAGCTCTTTGTAAATATTTCATACCTTTTTCAGTTAATTTGTACAAATTTCCTTCTCTTTTTATATACCCGCTTTTTACCAATTGATTTAAATATTTGTTGAAGGGTCTGGTACTGAGGTTAACCTTATACATGAGTTTTGTCTTATTAATACCATCTGTACAAGCTTCCAACATGGTAATAGTTATCTCTAGGCTATTCCTCTTTTTCTTTAAAAGCATATATATTTATATTAGACAAACCTTTTAAAGATTACGGCTAATCAAAGAAGGACGTAAACAAAGGGAAAAATATTAATTCTTACTCGATAAAAAATTATTGTTCTTAATTTTTGCTACAAAAATCATGAATTATAGGAATACAAATAAACTACATTGTCATGTATAAAGTAATATCCACTATCAAACCGTATGGCTCTAGCGTTGTAGTGTCTCATCATTTTCATGAAGTCCTCCAAGGAGTTAACCTTTATTTGTGTCATATTAGTCGGTGGGGGCGGTCCTCTGATTGAATTCCTATTTATTATTTTCATAGCATCTGGAGTAACTATGAAGAAAGCTGATATTCCAAAGAGTATTAAGAAAAACGCTCCATAAAAGTAAGTATAGTTATACCCAGATGTTGCCTTGATTAAAATCTCTCTATAGAAAGAACCTGACACTGTTGAATCGTTATAGTTTAAGACAGAAATATTAAATGAACTATTCTCTATTACAATTCCGTCTCTAACATAAATTGGCTCTTCGCCATAAGGATATTTTAAATTAGCGTAAACACTTATGTTTAAAATAACAATGTATGATATCCGATGAAGAAGTCTTACGTAGAGCAGAAGAAGAACGACGACAACAACAACGTGAGTGGTTATAATAGAGAAGGAAAAAGGTACTAACGACAAGAAACTAAAACCTTTACCGGGATTTTTCGGAGGTGGGGGAGTAAGTGTACTAACGACAAGAAACTAAAAACCCGTGGAGATAGAGTATTTTTACAATCTCCATAAGCCCTACAATAAGTGTATTCTTATTGCTTATCCCGTCTAATACCCCCTGAAACTTCACAATACATTCCTCCAAATTGTTGACTACTTCAATGCCTTTTCCTTTAAGGCTTAACTCAACTTTCCTTTTATCACTTCTAATGTGTGTGGACAACAATTTCATCCACCCCCATAAAATTCAATTTTATTCCAACTTATGCTAATAGATTTCGAGTAAATTGTGTTGTAGATTAGGAAGAATATTTTTAGCCATCTCGTTATTGTGTTCCTTGTTGAGTTCCATGTGAAGTGTGAGTCCATGCTTGCTAGCCTATGTTTTAAGCTCCTAAAAACTAGTTCTACTAAGCTTCTCTTGCCAAAAGTTTCAACCTCGTGTTTTGCATTGAACCAAGAGAATGCCTTGTAGACTGATGCCTTATCGTGTAGGAAGATAACCTTATCCCTCCAATTCTCAAGCTTAATACCATTTAATATCACATAAACGTGGAAACCACTCCTAAGACTAGTCAACATGAAGAACACAACAAGCCCAGACTCGTAATGCCTAACAACCCATAAGTAGTAATACTCACCATTAACCCTCAAAACCTTAGTCTCATCAACGAGCAAATAATCCCCACGCTTAACATCAACCTTAACCTCATAATTAACATTAGCCAACTTGTGAAAATAGTAGAGCAAGGTAGTGTGAGGTAATAAAGTCCTCCAACTTGACAAGCCTAGCAAGTAAGAGGTTAAGGCTAATGCAATATCATCCAAGGAATGAAACCTAGGCTTAACACTTATATACTTTAAAAGGGTAGAGATAATTTGGGTGAGGGCGAGGAAATCAAACCTATTGATATTCTCACCCCCATAAATAACTCGCCCTCACCCTAAAAACACTTTTCCACAATAAAGAAAATTCAATTTATATCAAAACAACCAAATTGTTGTCCACACACCTTCTAATCTGCGTAGGCGATAAATATCCCTTTTTAATCAAATTATTTATCGAGTCACTTAGAGTCGGTTGGGTTATAAGTGGCCTAGTTAACATCTCCTTTTGCGTTACCTTTCTGTGTGTGGACTTCATCTAACTGTAAAATTTTATTTATTCAATGGATTTAGAGTATATTGCAGAAGAATAAGCCATCTTGCTATTGTGTTTCTCGTTGAGTTAAGTACTAGGAAATTAAGCCCATTCATCTTCTCGCCTCAATAGATGAGTTGCCTCACACAAAATACTTTTAAAGAAAATTCAATTCATATCAAAACAACCAAATTGTTGTCCATACACACTTTTTTCTGCATTTACAACAATACTACATATATGAGTTGATTTAAAAAAGAGATATCATAGTAATCGCTTTTAAATATTAGATTCGGTTAATTCAAAATAATAGCGTTATTCTCACATTAACGACACCTCACTCTTTATACTTGAAAACACATATTATTTTTTTAGTTGGAACGATGTTTTCGAGTATAAAAGGAAGTGACCACCTCCTTAAAATTACTTACAAGCTAAAACATATCATCGAAGACTTCTTTGTTCGATATGAAACAATATTGAACTCATTTAAGTTGAGATCATTAAACAAGTTTTTCACATATAATTCATGCGTGTGCAACGATCTGTTTTTTATATAAATTGAATTTTCTTTATTGTGGAAAAGTGTTTTTGGGGTGAGGGCGAGTTATTTATTATGGCAAGAAGATGAACAGGTTTGATTTCCCAAATTGTCCTTTTAAGCCTAGGTTTCATTCCTTGGACGAGATTGTATTAGCCTTAACATCTTACTTGTCAAGTTGAGGACTTCATTACCTCACACTACCTTGCTCTTCATAAGTTGGCTAATGTTAATTATGAGCTTAAGCTTGATATTAAGCATGGGATCGTTTGCTCGTTGATGAGGGTTAATGGTGAGGTGGGTTGTTAGGCATTACGAGTCTGGGCTAATTCCTCATGTAGTTTCCACGCTTAAGCTTGAGAATTGGAGGGATAAAGTTACACGATAAGGCTATAAGGTATTCTCTTGGTTAAAACATGATGTTGAAACTTTTGGCAAGCTTAGTAAGTGTTCAGAAGCCTAAAGCAATTATGGACTTCACATGGAACTCAACAAGAAACACAATAACGAGATGGCTAAAAATATTCTTCTACAACACAATTTACTCGAAATCCATTAGCATAAGTTGGAATATGGGGGTGGATGAAATTGTTGTCCACACACGTAAGCCTTTGGGTGGGACTGGTGAGGAGGTTTATAATAGTTTGGTTAATGGTAATGCTGAGGTTAAGTTGGGGGATTTGGGTTCTGCTAGGAGGGTTGGGGAGAGGGTTACTCAGTATACTTCGCAGTATTGTTCTATTGATCAAGTTAAGGCTATGATAGTTGGTAGGGCTGACCCATCAATGGATGTGTTCTCTTTTGGGGCTTCTCTTTACACGGCTTTGACTAGGAGGTCTTTTAATCCCCAGAGTTGGTTAAGTTGATGGATGATGCTTTAGATGATTATGTGAGGAATGGGAGTAGGTTCTTGAGTATCTTGAAGGAAGCTGAGGAGAAGTACATGAGATATTATAGTGGTGGGTTAATAGCCTCTCTTTCCGCTTATCCAGATAATTTTAGAAAGGTTATTTTGCTCACTACTAATCCAGATCCTAGTAAGAGACCTAGAATGGATTATATCATAAGCCTACTCTAGATTCTAAGGTGAGGCAGTTCAACAATCTTCAAATATATGAATGAAATCTAAACATCATTAATTTAGTTTTAAGTAAATATCATTTAAGGTTATTAGGTAAGTTTTATTTAGGTAACTATAAGCACAGTAATATTAAAGATATACATTGCCACTAAAGTAACTCCGAAGTAAATCTTAGACGATAATTTAGTTCCAATTTTACGTAATTTGGAACTCTTTTATGAAAGCTATATTTATATTACGGTTCTCATATAATTCTTAAATAAAAGGGGGTGTGTACACATGAGTATTGGTATATTTGGGAATTTAGAAGTAATGTTAGTGCTGAGTACATTGTTTAATCCGGTTGGTCTATCTATTATTGGATTTACTATTGCAATATTAATGATAGTGGAATATGTTGTGTTATGGCTACTTACAGAGGAGCTTACCACGAGGGAACAAGTGATAACGATAATTAATCTAATAATTTCGCTGGCATATTCTATTGCAAACTCTCCTCTCATAATTCCTCCTCTCTATAACATAATTAATAACGCTTATGAATCGAATAAAGGATTCTACTCTTTACTTTACATGGCTATTTTCATTGCATTAGTAATTTTAGGAATTATTCCCGTGTTGATGTATCTTAGGAAATATCATAATTTTAATAATCTAAGTAAGCGATACCAGGAGATATCTTTAAAGATTACATCGGTTCAACAAGCCTATCAGGAAATAAACTCTAAACTTAATACTTCTCAGAATGAGATAAAGGAAGTAATCGATAACATTAATAAGGCAACAGAGCTATATAACACAGCTTTAAGGAATCCCGATCTAATCATTACCTCTTTAGATAATAAGCCTGAAATGCCAGATGTGGTCAGACCAAACATAAATTATGTCGTAGTGGGACTAGGAGGTGTAGGGACTGCTTTACTTAGGGGTTTTATAGACTACTTGTTGTCTCAAGGATCTATTAGGGAAAATACAGATAATCCTTTCCTTTTTGTAGCTTTTGACACTAACCAAGCTAATATATCAGACCTTAGGAACGCATATAAAGGGACTGTCGTAGAAAACCTTCTATACACGTTCGATAACTTTGAGCTACTTTCTGCGAATAACATAGTAAATCATAATCCTTGGTTGGCAGGGTTCAGTCTAAGCTACATTCAAGGGGCGGGAAACAGGAGAGCTGTAGGTTTCGCCATGTATAATACAGTTAAGGATGCTTTAATGCAAGATATCGCTATGAGGTTAACAGCTCTTATAAATAGGACTATGACTCCGAGAGTACTTTTAATAGTGTTAACTTCTCTGGGGGGAGGTACAGGATCGGGCTCTTTCATACATTTCACTAGAGATTTGTTAGAGAAATTAAGAGAGACGACTCGAGTAAACGACCCTTACGTGTTGGGATTTGGTGTACTACCTAGATCTGAAGAGGGAGCTATATTCCACATAAATGCAATGGCAGCTATGAAAGAGATGCAATTTATATTAAGCAATGGTGGGGCCAGGGCTGATGAGGAGAATAATGTTACGAATCCGTTTTTAGCATTTTTCTTAATTAGCAGGGACAGACCAGAGAAGGATGTTGACGAGAATATAAGAATAGGGTTAGCTAGATTTTTGTCTGATATAGGTACGTCTGGTGTGAGGGAGGCAAGGCCCAATAACATCAATATTCAACCTGGAGGAGCCGGTTACACGGATACTTTTGATTTAGATGATATTAGGACAAACGTAAATTTAGCACCCAATTCGTTCTTAACATTTAGTAGATATGATATATATTTTCCTGCATCTAGAGTATCGTGGTATAAGAATATTGGGATACGTATCTCAAATGAGATAAATGACCGATACACAAGATTAACTAGGCTCTTGGCTGAGATCCGTGATGATATATCCAAATATAAGGCTAATACTTCAAACTTAGAAAATGAGATTAATACGCTGATAGAAGACCTTAACTCGCTAATTACTAAGGTCTATAGGAAATGGAGTTCAATAACAAGTAATATGCATAAAGATCTCCTCCTATGGAGGGCTTCAATAGAAGAGGGAGGTAGTTATGGTCCTAGTAACTTAGAAACTCCGTATAATAGATTAATGAGCTCTACAGAAGAAGGTCCAAACAAAAACACGATAGAGAGAAGAATTAATGAGTTTAACTCTACAGTGAAATCTGAGGAGGTGTTCCTAAAGAATCCTCCTGCATCCTCTATACAGTACGTATTTGGAGTACCAAATTTAGAAAACTTTAACTATCCACTCGAGAGAACTTTCCTCTATGAAGTTTTATCCCAAAGAAGGGATGAGTTCAGTAGGGCTCTATCACATCTCAGGTCTCCCCTAGGTGAAATTGGTCTAACAATGTTAAACATTGATTATACGAGGATAAACCTTCCGTTAAACGTTACTACAGATGCTAAGAATTTCATTTCAGAGCATAATCCCAGTCTAATTAGAAACGTCAGAGGTCAAGATGACAGAGGTCAAGATGTAGTTTCATCTCCACCATTAGTTACCGCCCTTATGGTAACCACTTCGTCCGATGAAAACATATTAGTAAATGAGTTCCCGAATGACAGAGCGATAAGAGATGGATTGCAAAGTAAGGCCATTAATCCTACGTTCAAAAAAGGGTACATACAATACAAGAGGTTTGATATATCTACATATCACATAATAAATGGCATATACGTGTGGAAAATAAGCAGTAAGGAACAACCAATTCTAAGAGACTTAACTTATCTAGAAAGATCCTATAAGGAAATGAAAGACAACAGACCTGAAGAGATGATATTTCATCATACTCTCTTCTATGACGACTTAGAAGCATTTGAGAATATAACCAATATCGGAATTGGCAATACGATACAATCAGAAGCGGTGAGAAAAATAGCTGATTTTTGGAGTAACTTTGACCCCACGTTATACTATATAGATATATGGGGAATCATTGATTTGTCATACGTTTATAGTGGCATTAAGAGTATCAACAATGACTTGAGGAATATAATGCTAGAGCTAAGCAACGCTATAAGAAGCCTGGAAAATGGTTCAACTAACATAGATCTTCCGAAAATAAGGAGTGCTATTGACAGAGTCTCTAATGTTAAACTACCTTCAGCTGAAATATTCAACAATATAAGAGAGAAAAATGAAACTGTGAACAATCAAAATGTTAATAGGGCAATCGAAGATATAAACAAACTCACGTTTGATACGTTACAGTTATTAGAGGATATTAGACAGAAATACGCTAAAGACTACATAACTAAGTTGAATGAACTCAAAAAGAAAACTACAGACTACTACCTATCTAATATAGCTCAAAACTTGATAAATTACGTAGATAGGTTAAGCAGGAGTTGTGATGATCTTTTCAATGTCCTAAATAATTTTAGGGAAGAGACTCAAGGGATGAGAATAAGAGGGTGAGAGAGATATGCCAGAAAGGGATCCAGAATCGCTTTTACTGGAATATTTTAAAAAAAGTGGAGCAGAAAGGGGTTTTTTTATTTTAAAAGGGCTTAATGATTTTGTTAAAAATTTCTCAGAATATAGAGAATTTATTAATGATCAAGAAAAGTTATTTAATGTGATCACCGAGTACCAACTAATGTTGAGCATAGCTAAACAATTAACAACTAGACGTGGAGGTCTAAGAACATTGGAGAGGGTGTTATCTGACAGATTCGATATTAGAGCTTTGGAAAAAACTTCCCAAAGTCTCGCTGCTGACTTAGAGAGAAAGTTAAGTGAGGAATGCTCTACAATTGTAGGTTACTATAACCAATCAAAGTTCCCTATAGTTTTGAATAAAGACTGCACTCAACTTTATACAGATCCATACAATAACGCGGATTACAATTTTCCCTCAAGACTTCTTTCATTTGCTTATTATGTGGCTAAAATAAGGTATTCCTACAACGCAGTCAACAAGGTTTCAAGGGATTTTTTCCAGTACTACGCAGAGAAGGTAAACTATAATAATCGGTTTGGGGATATAGGAGATGCCATAAGAACGGTAAACGAAGTTTTATTGAACCCAGGTTCAATACAATCACTTAGGGATTCTGCTCGAATATTGAGAGATGTGGCAAGGTTCTTATGTGACATGTGTATCTATCTAGGGTTCTTTCCGGTAGAAGTTAACGCAAATAGGGATTCTGTTGAACACCTGAGCAAACTCGAGCAATATTTATGGGATTCTACTCGAAAAATATTGTATTATATTAAGGATCATACGAGCGATTTCTTAAACCTTATCCCTCAAAACACTTTTAACGCTATATCGTATACAGACTTTCGATCTGCACTAACTACTACAGTAAACACTCTAATAAATGTTTTACAAAATAAGGATATTAAGAAGCTAGAGAGTATTCTAACTAATGGAGGACAACTAAGTTTACTCCAAGCTTATATGGCAGATTTACTCTTTTTTATCTTCTTTAGTATCGTGGATGCCTTAGATTTGTATAATAATGATACAAAGCTAGTTAAGGATTTAATATTGAAGATACCTTATGAGGATAGATTGAGAATAAGCTCCTCCATTTTAGGAATAGGAACGGGAAGTCAACGTATCAAGAGCTTAAGTTGCTGGGAAATTTATGATCGTACTCAGATTCTAAATGATATTTCAAGGCAGGTTTATACAAACGAGACCACTGTAGCTGGAGCAATTAGCAGCTTATATAATTACGTTTTACTCTCTATGGAAACTAAATATACAACAGAGGACATAGTGAAGATGTTTAAGAAAATTTTATCCTCCAAAGCGATGATGATATACTTAGCAGGATATCCAGAATACAGTGATACGGTTAAGCTTTTAGACAGGCTGGAGAACATTAGAGATTATACGACCTTAATAAACGATCTAGTAAACCTAAATGATGTTATTAATAAGTTAAGGGATGATAAGATTATTGATAGATTATCAACTATGTTAATTAAAGTGGTAAAGGGGGAGCCACCTAATCCTGAAAAACTGGATTATACAACTATCTCATCTAAGGTAGTTAGGAAGAGAGAAGTAAATATCTCGATGATAAAAAATTCAGAGCAATATGACTTCGAGAGTGATACTAGAGTAGTGAGAACTTTACCTCCAATATATCAAATGTGGAGTGTTATTAAAGATGGGGATTCGGTAGTTGACGTTGTAAATAATGTTAAGAAAAGTTTTGGTATTAGTGATGATAATTTAGCTATAAGAATGACGATGTTCTACTTGAATACTTTAGCCTCTGTTGATCTAATCTGGTTTGAGGAGAAGGCACCAGAAAAAACTAAAAATCAACAAAAAATGAAAACGGAAAAACCTCAGGGGGCTAATCAAGGAGAATATAATAATACATCCCCTATCACTGGTACTCAGCCTATCCCTAAACCTGAAAAAACTCCTAAAAATGATTTGAGTAAGCCTACAACTGCTGGGGGACTAGGTATTTTCTTAACTTTAATTGGGTCAATTTTATGGATCTCTATTAGTCTGCATCTCCTCATCTTTGGATTGGGTATCTTTATAATAGGGTTAGTTCTCTTCAGTCTTACATTTAGTAATAGACCAGATTATAGTATAATAGGCGAAGGGATAGTAATATTTTACGCCGCACTCTTTATAGTCACAAGTATCGCATTTGGACCTCCTACTTACGTAATTAATATTATTAAAGTAATTTACTTAATTAATTTAATACTAGGAATATATATATATGTCTACGAAAGAAAACCGATTACTCAATGACCTTACAGAGTTGGTAACATGGCAGATAAAATAAATCAGAATCTAATAAAAAACTTATCATATTTTTTCAAAAATAAAACTGTTAGAAAAAATAAGCTCACGCTTAGTAATGAGTTGTTACACTACTTTATAAATCAAGGCATAGTTAGCAAGGATAAAGGAAGTTATTTCATGAACGTATCATATAAGTTTATAATACTCAAGTACTCAGACCTCATAAAAGTCCATGAGTCTAAAAAAGAATTGATGTATACGGAGTCAATATCTTTGTTAACCATGATAATGGATGAGGATTGTGAAAAAATTTCATTTCTTCATTATACTCCAAATAAAGGCGTGGTGAAAATTAAAAAGAGAAAAGCAGAGATACTCACGTCTGATAAATTAATGAAACCTAATGATATCTCTGCAAAGGTCTCAGTGAAGAGATTATCTAATTTAATCAATGGAGAAGTTAATCTTGGCTCAGCCTCAGTAGGTGAGGTAGTAAAATTTGGATACTATATATGGAATAAGCTAGAAAAAGAAGGGGATAATGAAGTACATGAAAGTTACTCTTGGATATATGCACCTACTTTAAAATATGAAATTAAGGTCTTTTTACCGTATAATATGAAAATAGAGTCCATAAATATGGAAAGATACATGTATGTTAACGACAACATAGTAGTTCGAGCACCTATCTTGAGATCATATTCCTTAAACCAAAGTAACAACCACTTTGAGATAGTAATGCAATACGTTGATTATGGAATATATGGAGTATCGTATAGCTTTCACACTAACAAAGACCACTCAAATGAATTAAAGTAATCCATCGGAAGGGATATGAGGGGATTAAAATCCCTAAAATCCGTCTATTAGTCAAAATGTACTTTGACACAACTGCACCGTATCCACATAAGGGCATTTTTCCAATAAAGTTTAAATACAATAATGAGTTTTTAAATTTGTGAGAGTTTGAAAAAAATCCCTATACTTCTCATACTTTTAATTCTAATGTTATCGCTATTTTCTTTAATCTCTGAATCACAAGGTAATTGTTCCCCACCAACCATATCCCTAGGAGAGCCTGAAATTAACGGAACTGAAGTAACCATAAACGGAGTAGCATTACCGGGAGGAAACAGTTGTACAATAACCTCAATCACGTGGTCATGGGGTGATGGAAATATTACTACAAGTTGGTTTCCGGCCTCTCACATATATTCAAAGTATGGTACGTATCATATAGTGGTCATTGCCCATCAGTCTAATGGGCTTAACGCCTCAGCCTCGGTCACAGTTACCCTCTTATCACCCTACTATACTCCAACATGTAAGTCTTCTCCACCTGTGATACAGAAAGGGGCGAAACCAGGTAAGGGTTATCCAATCTCGATATTTTACTCCCCTTATAGGGGGGTTCTACCAAATAAATCTACCCAGATACTCCAGCCTGTACCTAATGGTACGTTAGGGCTAAGTTTAGAGTTTACAATGGTACGTTAAACATTACCATATATCAAGGGTCAAAGCTTATATACAACGGGACTATAGAAGGACCCCCTTTCAACTATGTGGCAACATCAAGGGCGTTAAGCTATAGTTATGTAGACTTTGTTTCGAATGGGCAGGAGTTGAGGATAATTCTTGATAACCCCGGATCTACTATAGCGCTCTTCGCTTACAATCTTTACAACGCCCCTATCACTAACTTTACAGCTTCCTTAATAACATTACCTCCCCAATTTGCAGTGAATATAGGACCATCTTCAAATCCTCCAAATAACACTGGGATGTCACTTATTCTAAAGGCTCCAAACTATACCGCACCAACTCCTTTAGCTATTTGGATAGGGGAGGGATTCTATAATTCCACAAACTTCTGGTGGGCACAAGTTGGCTTTAATGATTGGTCTGAAAGCTACGACAACGTATCTCACGCGGGCTGGGGCATATTTTCCAACTATTTCGGTAGCCCTGGTGGGACAGACTTTAACTACCCACTAGTCTCTGGCGTTATTTACAACTTTACTATGGTTTACGTAGGTAATGGGGATTGGGCTTTCTTGGTTAATGGTACCCCAATTGTTGAACCCGGTCTACCAGGTTACATACACACTGGGACTACTTATGCTAACGGTGGTGAGGACTTTGGTATAGAGACGTTAACTGCTTTTTCAGCCAGCTACAATATAACCAACCTGGTCGAGGTTCCCATTATGATGCTCTTTAAGGTTAATGGTACTTGGATTAAGCCAAATGGATTATATTTCATAGTGAATGGGATTGGTGAGAATTGGTGGAATGGCAACGCAACTTCAGCGAGTTCCATACCTTTCTGGGGCATTGAGGGACATTTGCAAAACAGTAGTATACCCAACGATTCATTGTTAATCCAAGACGGTCTGTCTGCTGTAGTCTCTACTCCTGCAGAGGGATATTATCCTTTATATGGTACATATCAAGCCCCGGGTTATATACCAAGTATTGGAGGTAGTAATTATGGTCCAACATTAGTTAAGGTAAGAGTAATTAATGGAACTTTGAGCCTTCACTCTCTGACTAGGACCTACGTTTCCATAGCCTTTATCAACTCAAATGGTATAATTCTTAAGCAAATCTCGTTAAGACTGCGTGAAAACTCTACAACAACTTTGTCTATTCCACCCCTTTCATTAACAGATAAAAACGGTAATGGGGTATATGGGGTTATGATCTACGCAAGTACATTGTATTTAGGAGGGACACAAACAACGTATAACCAACAGATGTACATACCATTAAATGTGGTTCCCACCATTAAATTAAATGCATATGTGTTCAACCCAGGTGAGAAATTGTTGTTAAGCGGAAAAGCTATACCAGACTCAGAAGTTGATATAAAGTTGTTTAACCCACACGGTGAAAAGGTAGTTGAGAAGTTAGTTAATACGTCTTCCTCTGGACTTTACAATACTACTTTAATTTCATTCCCGTCATCTCCGAACAGCACTTTTCCATACGGCAGTTATGAGATAGAGGTTAATGACACTTTGGTCTCCTCCTACGTAAATATTAGCTTTATGCCTCTGATCTATTCCTTGACCTTTGTTGAACAAGGTCTTCCGCAAAACTCCACGTGGTCAGTTACCCTCAATGGTACTACTAAGGCCAGCAACTCCTCTTCTATCACATTCTACGTTACAAAGGGAGATTATTACTATTTAATATCAAACGTAAGCTATAGTATTAACTATACAGTTGGTTACACTCCTCAAGTCCAGAAAGGTTATATAAAGCTTGATAATAACTCCACAATAAGGGTATTATTCACTCCTCAACTCTTTAGGCCTATACTTAACATATCCTTCTTATCTAATGGTTCTGTAGTAAAGAGGCTGATACAAGGTAGTACTTATACTCTACGGATAATAGCAAAGAATTTAGGTAATGCGTCAGAGAACGTAAAACTGACTATATCGATGACCGTGGACGGAAAATACATAGTTAATGGAACTGAGTATAATTTCACTTTAAGTCAGAATGGAAGTAAGCTGATGGAGCTCCCAATAAAATTTAACATAAGTGGAAACATGACTTTAAGCGTCTCCTTATATGGGGTAAACGAAAAAGGGGAAATAGCGTACGCTTACGTCTATATGCGAGAAACAGTATACACACAAGGAAATTATCAGAAGAACAGTTCTACTACTCAAACAAATACTCAAAAAAACATCAACACCTCTTCCGTAACTTCTCAATCCAGAAGTTTAACAACTCAAACTAAGTCTAGCACCCTTGGCTCTAAGTCATTGCCTTACAATATCGTTTTTATAAGTATAGTTGCATTAGTTACCATTAGTGCAATAATTATTTTACTCTCGAAGAGAAAATGATTTTTCCCATTTAAGTGTTTTCAACTTATTATGATTATAATGGATTATAGTTCTATTTTAATAGCGTATAGCTTGAGTTATTTTTCCTTCGTTCCCCTCTTAACGAGTCTCATTGTATTACAGTTTATCAAGCTAGTACGTGGTAGTCGTCACTTAATTCTCTTTCGATTGTATCTCAGTTTCCTTAAAGTTTTTCTCATCCAAACTGAGAATATGTTCCCTTATCTGACTATTATTTAAATATCCACTTGTATAATACTCTTAATACGGGTCAACAAATTTGTGTGTTGACAACAATTTGATTGATATAAATTGAATTTTCTTTATTTCGGGAAAGTATTTTTGGAGATATTTATTATGGCGAGAATAGGTTTGATTTCCCAAATTGTCCTTTTAAGCCTAGGTTTCATTCCTTGGACGAGATTGTATTGGCCTTTTACTTGCTAGGCTGAAGGACTTTATTACCTCACGCTACATTACTCTTCACAAATTGGCTAATGTTAATTACGAGGTCAAGGTTAATATTAAGCGTGGGGATCATTTGCTCGTGTTCAGAAGCTTAAGCAAGCATGGACTCCACATGGAACTCAACAGGGGACACAATAACGAGATGGCTAAAAATATTCTTCCACAACACAATTTACTCGAAATCCATTAGCATAAGTTGGAATATGGGGTGGATGAAATTGTTGTCCACACACGCATGATCTAAGATAAAAAATTTTATAGGCTTCACTAAACTACATTCACAATGAAATCGCTGTTTACGCAACAAGCTATCTTTCAATAAAATATTTATATACCCCTCCTAGATAATTAAATTATAGTGTTTTCACTTTATCTGGAAAAATAAAGGAATCAGACAGTTAATTGTACAATAAAACTAAAATATCAAAGTATATTAAAAAAGATGGAAAATAAGATTGAATATTTTATAAGATTGTTACTGATTGTATAAGCTACTAGTGTTTTAACTTCTGAAATTCCCTACACTGAATCAAAATATTCCTCTTTTATTCTCTTAATTTTATAGAAAAATAACGATCTGACATATATATAGTAATACATGAATTTGCTATATTATAATTTAAAGTTACCATGACCATACTTTGTTTCATGGAACTGAGAGATAGAATGACAGTATGCAGTAGATGCGGTAAAATCGGTACTTCCGTGATAAGGAGAGTTATAAATAACAAGGAGTATCTTTATTTGAGTCATTACAATCCCTATACTAAAAAAACGGAATATTGTTACTTAGGTTCCTTGAATGAGGCGAAAGACTTAGTAGATGAAGCAAGAGACTATATGGACATAATTATTAAGGTAAATAAAGGAAGTCCTTTGAATTGGCAAAGTGATCTAGTTAGAAGATTGAAAAAGCTAAAAGTTTTGAGGGAAGAAGGTGGAAGTACAGTGATTGGTGATTTTGACTTAATGTATCTTATGATCTCAAAATATACTTATATGTATCCTTCTGGGACAAGACTATCAGAGACTATATATAATGGAATAGCATTAAGACCGGTGAAAGAATTGAACCTCTTCCTAAAGATCTGGGGGAAGAAGGGTAAATGGCCTTCAGTGAAACAATTGGATTATCTTAGAGCCTATATCAAAAATGAAATAATAAGGAACTTCTCGGATAGAAAAGTTGTAATCAAAAGAATCAAAATTAACCCAGAAGTTATGGAATTGAAGGCAATTTTTGACCCACCCTTAGAGGTAGGGGAATTCATCTCATTCGGATATAGATTAAAAATTAAAAATCATTATGCTTTAACGAAAGATGAAGCTATAAAGAGATATGGTGCACCCTTTAGCTCAGAGGGGTTAATGATAAGAGGACCTACCTTAAGAGCCTTAATAGAGATGACTTTTCCTAAGGGATTTAAGTATGAATTTACGGAGATAGCTAGCTTCTTGTACCTTCATTCGGACCAACCTATGGATAAAGTAAAAGTCGACTGTTATCATAACTTTGACAAGAAGCAGGATAAACTTGTTCTTGAGTTATTTGAGCCAACAGTAGGAATGAATTATAATATAATCTGGTATCCTCCTTAATAGTAAATTTATTCTTTAAGCAGCTTTACATCGAGGAATATTTTTAACACTTTTCTAATTCAGTTTTTTCTAAAGAGTTGCTCGAACGAGTTATTAAGATTTTCTAATTTATGAGTTACAACTTATTGCATTTCCGAGACACATTAACCTTGAAAAATCTACGAAAGAATATAAATTATAATAACATTGAACTTCATAGATCGTATATTTAATTTATGTAATTGACAGCTCAGAATAAGCTAATATATAATATCATTCGTGACTATAAAAAGATAATTGCTGTTCTAATTTAGGTAGGATAAAAGTGGTAATTCGTCTAGAATTTCCAGAAAATCGAACAAAGCTTAAAGTTTCACAAGTGAGTCCATTTTTAAGAAAACCCAAAAAACCCCTCATAATTTTTTATATTGAGGTCAAGGCGTATAAAGAAATGTTTTAATCGTAGGATGAACTATTATATAATTAATGGTTGAGGTAAAAAACACGGAATATTGTATGAAGTTAATTCAGAGATTGGATAAATTAAGTCCTTTAGAGGCAAGTTATTTGATGGACTGCATAGAATTGTTAAAGGGTAATAAGGAGAAAAGATAATTGAATTCATTATCAAGTAACATGATAGCTCTAATAGTAATTATACTTTCGTATAACATCAAAATGGAAAAAATTAGATTTTTATTAGATTAACTTCTATTTCTAGGAAATAGAACTATTGCCAATAATATCACTATACCTACTATAAATATAACTGGAACGTGATAAACACTATATCCCAAATAGTTCAGTCCCAAGCTAATATACTTTATAATGGGGCTAGTATTGTTGTTTATTACATTAATTGTATAATTCTTTTGCATGACGCTAGTTCCGTTGCTGTAAAGTAAAGTTACTGTGATCTTGAACTTAATACTGTTGCTAGAGAATTGGGAATAGCTTATTACTTCCTCGTTTGGACTTAGTTGACCTAAGTTAATCATGCTTGGGCTGACATAACTAATTGAGCTCGAGGAGACTAGTATATAGCTATTATAAGCACTGATGTTTCCTATATTTTTAACATAAAGGACTATAATAAACGCATTACCATCTTCAACTATTTGATACTTCTCTAATGCTAAATCTGGATTAATGTTGCCTAGAGATAATTTAATTGATTTCACGTATTCTGTTCCATTAACGTAGTAGTAGAGTTTTAACGAGATGTTGCCAGACAATGGTTGAAAACTTATTATGGTTGACGCATTTTCCCCAAGTGAGGTTAAATAATACGTGTGAGGATTTAATTGATTAGACACAACATATACGTTAGTGATTGGGTATAGATAGGAATTATATAGGACTAGCTCAAGTTGACCGTTTATAAACGTATATGAAACGTTCAAAGATTGGCTAACATTTATGATCAAACTCTTCATAAATTGGTAGTTATTAACATAATATGTTATATTAACAAGAGGATAAGGGTTACTTATCATAGTTGTAACTTTACCATTAGGCGGAATTTGATTAAATGTAATTCCATAAATTGTTAGATTATCTATTGGAACTTTAAGGTTATTTATTACAGTTAAATTGCCATGATAATAATACACTTGTATAGGATCAAGGTTTTTCACAGGAATTATAATTTTATCTAACTCAGTGATGTTTTCAGAGATGTTAGATACGAAGGCTTCAATCGAAATAGGATGTGATGAGTATACTAGTGTGTATAAATTAATCGTCTGATTAGGTTCCCATTGATTTAAGTACTCCACTAGTTTACTTGTATAAGTCCCGTTATTTATCATGAGTGTGACGTAACTTCTATAAAAGGTAACTCCGAACGTATTATTAAGAGATATCATAATTAAATTCTTACCTGGAATTAAATATGATGGATTAGGTGAGGACACAACGTCATAAGTAATGTTGTAGTTTCTAGTCTGATTTACAAAAAGGTAAATCGTTTTTGAGTAAACTATATTACCGTAAGGAGTTAAATAGTAGGCCTTTATTGTCAAAGGATAAAACGAAAGGTAGTAATAGGAGGATACAAACAAGCTTACGTTTGCTTCATTATTATTAACGGTCACCTTAGCTGAGTTAACCATCAAAGATAAATTATATATTGGTACTTGGCTTTTGTTAATTATTAACGTTACCGTATTTTCCCCTACTGACAAAGACCTCTGTAAGGGAGTTACAGAGAAGTCTAGTTGACCATAAAAGGGAAGAGTGAAATTTATTGGTGTGACGTAGTATTGCGTCATGTTATCAAGTACAACACTCCAGTTTATGAACCCTTGAAAATATAACTTACTAGATGATATATGATTACCTATCGTGATGTTAAAGTTAAAATGATTATTCCCTTGAGGAGAAGATGGTAAATATTCTTGAATTATTTCATTCCCTCCAGTAGAATTAAAAATTCCCTCAGGTAAATATAAGTGAAGTATAGCATATAATACTGGTACGGTTGTAAAATATCTAACACTGACATTAACGCTTGCTGTATCGTTTGATGGAGGAGTACTCCAATTACCGCTCACATACACGTATACTGGTTTAGCACTGGTGTATGTACTAGTCATAATAGGAGAGAATAGCATACCAATTATAGTGATAACTAATACTATTGTTAAGTAGATTTTACTATTCATATTATCAGCTTATCTCTGAGTTTCTAGTTTTGGTATTTAAAGTTAATTGATAAAAGGCAAGAATGCTCATCTTTCGCCCCATAGAATAGAAAACTAATTTATATAGAGCTAGATTTCGACAGCATAAGGAATGAGATTTCCTATGGCGCTATTATTATTTCATAATGTCAGAATATTATATTAAATATAACAAAATTTCTAAACATTAAATCTATTACAAAGTAGGGAAAGCCTCACCCTTTAGGGCATGGAGGAGGTCAGAAAGAATAATATCAAAGTCAAAAGGGTTATGGAGAAGATACTTGAAGATCCTAAAATAGAAGTTGTGGAAAACAGGCTTAAAGATGTATATTACGCGGTAAATAACAATCCTAGAAGGTATGATGACTTCAAAGATTTCATGATAATTTAAGCTGCCAAAAGGCTGAATTTAAAATTATTCACTTTTAATGAGAAGCTTAAAAGAAAATACCGAAAATGATCTGACTTCCGCCTTAAAAGGCGAAGTTTTCATTTATAAATTAAGCTTTATTGTAGTCTCAAATGAATAACTTTCTCTAGGTCGAAACGTATAAATTTTTTGAAATTCTATCTACTACTAATGGTTTGTTATGTAGTTGTAGTCAATGCTACTTTTAGTAAACTATTTTAAAAATAACCTTATTTTTAATGAAACAAAATACATAGTTTAGTGAAGTATCATATATATCAAACTTAATTGAGTGATAGATAATTGTATATTCTTAGTATATGTCGTATTAAAATCATTTACCATCATATCTATTTACATAAATCCAAAAAACTTTTAAATGCAGAAACTTTACTCTTCAGTTAATGATATTTGAGCTATTAGAAATGCTGTACATGTTCCTAACAGGTAAGTTCCTATACTGGCCAATAAACTTTCTAATATTCTTAATAGGTGCATCTCTCGTCAGGGGGATATATGCGAGACAATATAAGCCATATAGTGATGGTCTTAAAAGAGAAGAAGTCAAGGTAAGTGTAGTTATACCAGAGTATAAGGAGGATATAGAGACATTAGAGAAATGTATAAAAAGCGCAAAAGAGAATAACCCGGATGAGGTAATACTACTATATGAAGATGATAGACCTGAAGTTAAGAATCTAGTAAAAAAGTATAACATAAAGGGGATAGACTTATCTCATAGGAGGTTAGGTAAAAGGGGCTCCTTAGCGATGGGATGGTTGATGGCTAAGGGAGATATTATAATCCAGCTTGATAGTGACACTATTTTAGAAAAAGGGGCTATTGATGAAATAATAAAGCCATTTAAAGATCCCTTAGTTGTTGGAGTTCAGGGGCACCCGTTTTTATTTAAAACTGGAAGTAAGTTGGCATATGTTTTTGGTCAAGTGATTGAACTTAGTAGGGATATCGTTTGCAAAATGTTAGATAAGAACTTAATAGTAATTGATGGTAAATTAGCAGCTTATCGGAGGAGTTTTTTGGTAAGTATAGTAAAGGATTTCTTAATTGATAGATGGGGTAAAAGAAAGATATTGGTAGGGGATGATAGAGCTTTGACTTACTTAGCTAATATTATGGGATATAAAACGGTTTATCAGTCAACAGCGTTAGCCAAGTCAGCTGCTCAACCAACTTTATATAGGTTCATACTACAGCAACTAAGGTGGGCTAGATCAGGTTACTTATATTTTCTAAAAGATATTAAATCCGGGTTATTCTTTAAGGCAAGTAGAAGGTATAGATTTCAGATGATTACTTACCTCTTTGCTCCACTATCATTACTAATTTCTATAATACAAACATTGGTAATGAACGTACAGATCGTTAATGAGATAGGAGAGTTGGTTAATAGTACGTTGTTAATCAATGTTCCTCTAATCATATATTCGTTGGCAGTATTCATTGTAGGGTCTGTAATAACTTTCAACGTAAGTATTACTAGTTTAGGAATCAAATATAGTGAAATTCGCAATCTATCATTAAACATTTTAGACTATATTTTAATTCCTATGATAGGACTTTTCATCATTTTCCCTACTTATCTATATGCTATGTTAACTTACAAAGAAGTAACGTCATGGTTAACTAGGTGAGAAAAATGGAGAGGCAAATAGAAGTTGGCGTAAAATGTAAGGAGTGTGGAACGATAAACAAAAGGGGTAGATTATTTTGTTATAACTGTGGATCATTAATTGAAAATGAGGAAGTTAAGGATAAGATCTTAACTACTTATTTATACAACATAGTAACTAATATAGATAAAATGAGTGAAGTGCTAGATGCTAAAAAAGATTACGTTCTAGGCGATAGCTTAAAAGCGGATTATTACATTGAGTTCAAGGATCACATAGAGCTAATATTCATAATAAAAAGCTACAACGAATTCATAAGATTCATACCAGCTAGCGTCAACAAAAATAGGATAAGATACGTCCTTATATTAGCGTTTAAGGAGAAGAACGTTTTAGAAATGGCTAACATGAGAGATGACGTTGATATGTATAAATTGGCTATCATACATGGTGAGTATAAACTAATACCCTTAACTAACAATAATGAAAAATAATAATTTTTAGAAAGATTTTTTAGTTTTTTTCATTCTAATTGCTTTTTCATTCTAATTGCTTAAATATCCCAAATACATTGGAAGTTAAATCAGACCTAAGTCGCTTCTCCTTCCAACCCTCTTCTTCAGCCAATCCCTATAAACTAGGGATAGCTTATCGGCTACAACGTGAAGTTCCTCATCTAGGTAGAACTCATTCGGCAATGACTCTAATAACGCTTTCTCTTGTTCCATTATTTCATTTTGTAGTTCTAAGACCTTTTCCTCTGGCATGTCATGGTTAAACGCCATTATCCCGTAAACTACACTCTTATCTTTACTCTCCGGAAATATACTTATATATGTGGAGAGCGCCTTATTATCTTCATAATCTTTTCTATAGTATAATGTTAGGGGACTAAGGACCTTAAAAGTATAATTTACGAAAGACTCAGAAATTGGTTCATAAACTCTAATGCCTTTAGCTATTATTTCTTCCTCCTCAATAATTACTTCATAATTGTCAACCCTAGTATATTTTGGATCAGCTAGGATTCCCTCATGGACAAAGGGGAAATGGGATACGTCTAGCAAGTTATCCATTACCCTAAATGGATTAGCGTTAAAAGTAAATGGACCTATTCTCACTTTTTTAAAAGTTGGATTATAATATTCTGGGAATTCTGGAATATCATTGCGATTATTTAATGAAATCCATACTATTCCATACTTTTCCTTAACGTTGTATTTCCTTAGTACCACGTTCCCTGGAGATTCATACGACGGAATATAGATTAGCCTTCCATTGGAATCAAACTCCCAACCGTGATAAGGACACTTTATTCTATCATCCAATATTTTACCCATTGATAATTTAGCGTTTCTATGAGGGCATCTATTCTGAAAGGCAACGTAATTATCGTTTACTCTCCATACTATTATTTCTCTGCACAAGAGATTTACTTCTTTAACTTTTAATCCTGTGAAGCCAATAGGATACCAGTAGTCCTCAAGCATAAGTTCTACTAAGTTTAATAGTATATAAATTTTTTATACATTTTTGGTTCTATCACAATAATAGTTATATTCGCTAAAGTTTGGTTTCAATACTTTCTAAGCTAATTGGAATAAAACTTTTATCTAGTCTATTTCATCAAGGCGAGCCATATAAAAATTTTAGTTTGAATGGGCGGTGTAATAATAAAAATTTTACTAAGTATAAGTTATAAGATTTTCACGTTATTCTAAGTTATTTAGGGATAGCTTTTATATTTTTGCTCTTTTAAACGCTTATAGATGATGAACTGTGTAGTCGATGATGTGTGATGCAGTCCGTCCCAGCTGAGAGGTATTTTCGAAAAGATTTCAGAATTATTCCCTTCGTTACCGTGTAACTATTTAATTTAATGCTGTGGAGAAAAACCTTTTTAGCGAATCCCTAACCATGATTAAGCTCGATATAGACAGTTTTTACCATTAATTTTTTAAAATAAAAGCTGAAAAAAGCCACCTTGAATATGATTACGAAATGAGGAGGACCAAATCCTGACGGCTTAAGTGATTTTTATTTTATAATAGCCATTTCATTAAACCATCATCATATTTACCATAAATATCCCAAAAACCATAAGGTATCTCAACTTCTTTAGCGATAACGCTCTTGACTATCTTAGCAATAAAACCTCTTTTAGTGGATTTTAATTCGATAACAGAGTTAGCAGAGTGAAGACCAAATGTAGACCCTTTAACTCTTCTATCCACGTTACTGAATATGAAAATTTTCTCCTCTCTATTAAACGCCTTTCTCCTTATAGCACCTACTATCTCAGTGTAATTTTTACCATGATGGTAAGGATTAATCAATATCAGGTCCCCCTTTCCCATAGCCTCAACAGTTGGTCTAACATCCTCAACCTTAAAGGCTCTCCTAATGAATATCTCATCACTCTTCTCAAATATTCTCCTAAACCTTTCAATCAGCAATGGGTCAATCCCTCCCCTCTCTCCTATAATTATTACGTTCACTGGAGAGGAGAGTACAATTACCCTGTGATAAAAGTTATATAATAACCTCTCGTCAATGGAGTAAAACTCCACTATCTCGTCCTTCTCAATTATCCTATCAATAATTTGGAATCCAGTCATTAATGCCAATAATACCACCCAATAAATCATGGTAAACTCTATCTAAGTAGTTTAAATAGTAATCAACGTCTCTTCCCATATAACCTCTCCTAGCGTCATAGAATCCCCTAACTCCTCTAACTAATGGATTATCCTTAACCCATAAGACGTAATCAGTCGGATCCCTACTTAATGCTATTCTCTTCCTATACTCGTCGCGTAAAGCAATTAATTTACTAACATCTATTTCCTCGCAAGTATCAGCTTTAGATAAAACTTCAACAGCATCTCTCAAAAAATCCTTTATTACGTTTGGCATGTTCTCCCTTATCATCCCCTTAACCTTCATCTCCCCCTTCTTTAGCTTACCTAAGTATCTCATTGGGTAAGACATTCCCTTTCTGTTCTGAAAGAAAATGACCCAATTCATATCATCCCTCTTCATCTTAAGCCCGGTGACTTCCTCAACTCTCTTCATATAATCCTCTACCTTATCCCCTCTAACTATTAACGAATCTATTATCCCGTGAAGTACCTCTAAGTCATACTCCTTAGCTAATTCAATAGCCTTTCTTAACGTCTTCCTAGCGAAGTAAGTCACTAATTCGTAAGCCTCTATCTTACCGAACTTTGAATTCCTATAGCCTAAGTAACCAAAGGAAGCTACTAAAATCCACTTTACAGCCTCTGCTCTCTCCTCATCTATTCTCTTCAACTCCTCTTTTCTCTTTATTAACCATTCCAAAGCCTCTGGCACTATTCCCTTTTCCTTCAAACAGATACTATGCCCAATCTCGGTCAATACATCATTACACTTATCAACAGTTTCAGCTGAAATATTATACTTAACTATAAGCGAGGGGTACATTGAAGAAAAGTCCAGTTGAGAAACGTTATTATAACAACCGATTTTAGGGAATAGAATTAAACCACCTTTATCAACACTCTTCAACTCCTCTATAGTCCTTACCTTTTCCACCCTGGGAACTACGTTAGGAATTATAATCCTTCTCTTAAACGCTACCCAGGTTTCATTAGTAGTTAAAGCTTTGCCTATTGTTGCATCTTTCAATTCCCTTATTAAAGTCTTACTAAGTAAAGACCACTCTATTAATCCCTTTACTGAAACAGGAGCTCTCTTACTCGTTATTAGGACTGAAGCCTTAACACTTTTACAAGCTATTCCATAACATTCCGCAACGTCTACCGTTAAGTCCAATTCATCCACCTTTCCTTCAAACGTCTTACCATTCACGTTAGCAACGTATTTTTTACCGTAAAAGGATTTACCATACCAGTCTTTAGTTATAACACTAGCGTAAATTATGTCAGGAAAGGACAAGTCGTCTTGTATTAACTCAATCCCTCTCTTACTTATGCTAACTTTCCTAAAGGGTAAAGCGTTAAGTCTATTCAGAACTTGAGACATGACCGTTGGCAATTCATTTACTGTTTTAACCCTCTTTCTTATGTAATAATAAGCGTTCAGGTCAGTTAACTCAAACCTATATAACTTTACTTCCTTACCACTCAAATCCCTCCAAATCTCTTCCTCATAACTTATTACCGATGGATGTTCAGTTATCCTCTCGGGATTATCAGTCATAACATAAATCGGGAAAGTTGTTTTCACCTTAACCCTTCTGAAGTTATCTAAAACTAGCTCAACGCTATTATAAGATGGAACGGCATCAACCACGTAGCCTTCCATTACAAACCCCCGTCTTGTGAACGTATCAGACTTCATCACTCTTATTACATACTCTCTCAGCCAATACTGAGATGATCGCTAGAAAAACGATTTCTTGTGGGTCGGATACTTCATCATATAAAGCGCTCTGGAAATATCTAATCCTCTTAGAGGCTTCTAAGATCACTTCATCAAAGCAAGGGTAACTTAATCTCTTAGAGAGTCTAGATAACTTATTTAACTCATCATCAATCACTTTAGTAAACGATGGCTGTGTTCTTCCCATGTATAAATATATGGAAAATCTACCTAATAAGTTTTGAGAGAGTTGACCGAAAGTATTCTTTAAAAAATTTTTGTATAAGTATGGTTTATAATGATATTACATACTATGTGTAGAGAATTATATAGAATTTGACTAAAATAAACTTTTAAACTTTCCATAAAAGAATATTATGAAAGTACTTTTAAAGTGTTGATTCAACTTCGTAATACCAAATAAATAAGCCGTACTCTGATGAAAATTATTTAAGGTTTAAAGGTTCTATATAAAAATTTGTTCAATGTCATGTTAACCTTATACCATTTTTTTATCATATTAAAGCATTATTTTAGTCTAACTTAAAGGTTTAAGGGGTGTTAAAGGATCTAGGCTATTGATCTCCATGAAAATAAACACACAAGTCCTAATTTCAAGTCAATTTGTAAGAACAGCAATAATAGTAACAGCGGCATCTCTACCATTAATTCTAGCAGCACTACACATAGTACACGCTGGTCTATCAACAGATCCAGCTACAGGTTGAGCTCATTAAATATTTTTCAAAATCTTATACGAGAGTTTTTTAACTAAGTATACCTATCTTCTTTTATACTATGATTATCGACAATAGTAAACTTACTGCCATCATTCATCTGATCGAACATTTTGGTTATGATAACATTGAATTACTCAAAGAGTTAAGTGGAGTAAAAAATGTTGAAGATTATATAAATTTTTTAGAAGAGAAAAAGGTACGTGTATCTCCATCACCGAATTTTAAAAGAATTGGGTTAACCTTCTACCACACAGTAATTGATTTAAATAGGAAATTAAATTTAGTAGATTTTTACTATTTGCTAAATGGTTTCCCAATTGGTATCTTAAGAGATGTAGTAGTTGCAAATAAGGTAATACTCGATATATTGTTTCCTAGTGGAAAGTGGGCATTTATACAGATCTTAGATTATTTGCGAGATGAGGCTGGACTAATAAATGATTACAAGGTTTATATGGAGTATGAGAGAGAAGTTTACTCTATAAATTATGAAAAGTTTAATTTTAATGAGCTAAAGTTTTATGATAACTTCATACTTGACAAGCCTAGAGAGCCCATTTATTTGAGATATTTAGAGGATGATTTTAAACCTGACTGGTACGATGTTGTGATGATAGGAAAAAGGCAAGAGGGGGTAAACTTAACTTTTGAGCAAATAGCAAAAGCATTAGGTATAAGCGTAGATGAGGTGAAGAATCACTATTATGATCACGTAATTGGAAAAAGCCTAATAGATGCATTTTACGTATATATAGGAAAATATGACTACAGAATAACGTTAATAATGAACACTGTAAAAAAGGAAGTAGCAAAGGAGTTAACTAGGATACCCACACTAATGAGAATATCATACTTACATAACGATAAGATTTACGCATTAGTGGTAGGTCAAAATCACGTTTTATTAGATATACTCTCCTTTATAAACAAGTTATCTTATGATTACGACTTTACTTACGATGTTTTCATTCATCCATTGAATCCGTTTAGAGAGTATACAGTTACTGCATCTCTACCTTATGAGCACTTCTCTAAGGATGGTAAATGGGAAATATCGTTAGAGGAAATGATGAATAATATGAAAAAAGCCTTAGTTAATGTCCTTAAACGAGAATGAAAAATATTGAAGAGACCTATAATTCTTATTAAACTTCTTCACGGTTTATTGGCATTTACAAAGTGATGTAAAGCCTCTCTGGCGGGAAGGAGGTTAGATTTCTTCTAATCTGAAATATGGTACAAGACAGAGGAAAATTGTTCTATAATTAGCAAGAGAATACTCTTCATTAAATTGGCAAGACTTGTTATAAAGCACTAAAAAGTTTTTAGGAAGGTTTCACGAGCGAGGAGGAAACTTATTAGGATTGCTTTAAGAATATAAATGTGACAGAGTGGATAGTTCCGTGTGTGGACAACAATTTCATCCACCCCCATAAAATTTTATTCCAACTTATGCCAATAGATTTAGAGTAAATTGTATTGAAGAATATTTTTTAGCCATCTCGTTATTTTGTTTCTTAATGGGTTAGGTGAGTGTTAGGGAATCAAACCGATTCATCTACTAGTCCCAATGAATAACCCTAAAAATACTTTTCCACAATAAAGAAAATTCAATTTATATCAAAACAACCAAATTGTTGTCCACAAACTGCGTAAATGTGAGACTAGTCATAAGGTATGAAGAATTCTACTAGCCCAGAATCGTAACGCATATAATGAAAATGCTGACCATGAATCCTCATTAGCGAGCAAATAACCCTCATGGTATTAAGCTTATAATAACTTAAGAAAAGCAAGGCAACGTGAATAAAGCTCCACAACTTGACAGTTTACCTCTTCTAGCCATAAATGATGAGCACTTCCTTAACTTTGTAATATTGACGATTGTAATACTATAATAACAAAGGTATTCGAATATATAGAAGAGGAATTGGGGAGTGGCGGGTGGGGTTGGCGGGAATGATGAACGGCTTGGGAGCAGAACCCCCGTGAAGGGGGGCGTGGCAGTTGACCCGCCACTCCCTGATTCTCTTTTGTCTTAAAGATAAATAAGGCTTTCTATCAGCTTTTAAGAAATAGGTGAAGCCTTACCCGTTAAAATGAAAAGGGGTCAGCAAAATAATGCTCTTAACAAGTATGAGGGTTTAACTATCGAGGAGGAGACTTATTAGGATTGCTTTAAGAATATAAATGTGGCAAAGTGGATAGTTCCTAGGGATAGATTTTCTAAGCTCTTTTCTTTCTCCCTTGAAGCTAAGCAAGTTTTTCTAAATTATATTGTAGACGATAAATTTTCAGTTTGTTATATTACAGGCAGATTAAAACAAATTGCAGATCATTTAACTTATTCCTTTGAAGGAGAAATTGGGCATATGTACTGGAGTGTGAGGTATAAGGGTGTCAACACTAGTGTGATTAATAAGTACGTTCAAGTTTACTTCAATAGCGAAGGTGATATAAACGATAATATATTAATTTCTCTAGTATTCGCAAAGGAGCTGGGGTTACTGAGTTTTGGGGTGATAACTGACGTTGAGTTAGACGCTTTGAGAAAATATGTATACACTGATGAAACTACTGGATTCTATCCACTGAGGATAGGAATTAAAGTATTTTGGCTACATAATAGTGTAATTAATTCTTGGAAGGATTATACTAAGTGGGTTAAGGAGAAAAGTAATCCACCTTTAGTTCCTTTGCCTGCTGGCGTTGTGTGTATTGAACGTTTTAAAGGAAAGCCAATTAGACCCTTTGTCAAAGATTTCATACTGGGAATGGAAAGAGGGATTGAAGAGACATTATCCTTCTATAATGGTCTAAAGGAGGGAACTTAACGAGGATTTAAATTAGGCTGAACCATCTTGATAGCTCACTAATCCTCAAAAAATTGTTGTGTAAAGTCTTTACTTTAAGAGGGTTTATCTGAGGTACAACTATTTAAATTGTTCATAAATCGAATAGTAGTCTATTTAAGTCGTTCTCGAACCTTCTCATCTCCTCATTTACCCTCCTCTCTATATCCTCAACCTTTCCTAACTCATTATTCTTAACATACCAATAAGGAAGTTCTACCTCACTATTTTCCCTTAAATAAGCTATACTTTTAGGAACCCATAGTTCCTTATTTTGGAATTTTAAGAGGTAAGCTTTATTACTCTCAACCTTTATAGAAGCTCTCAATCTGACCAACTCATTGCCTAATTTACCCTCAACCTCCCTCTTTCTCTTATTGATTATGAAATTTATCATGTCCTCTTTACTCTCAAAGAAATACTTATCATCTAATTTATAAATCGTCAAGGAAACTTTATCACTAACATTTTCATTTCTAACTATTACTTCACATATACTAATAACCTCTCCACTATCTAGGTTAAGCTTAGGCTTACACGATAAATCTTTTAATTCCTCACCATCATAGATTTGATAGGTTATACTAACTACCTTACCTTCTCTTTTAAATATCCTCTTTATCAGAGTCCCCTCAGGCTCATCTAACTCCCCTTCTAAATATTTTATAGACTTCACGGAATGCCATACCTTATCCTTGACTTTCACTTGCCTCCACTTATTTCCAGTGTAAGCGAAATAATATTCCTCCTCATCCTTAGAAATCTTTCCTATTTTCACTATCATTTAATTAAACTTCTCAAAAAGCTTTATAAAACTTAATTGACGTGAGTTACTGACCTCTTCCCCACCTTAAAAAAGTTTTCTTTTTAATTTATGAGTAAAAAGCTTAGTGCCTTCTCCTCAGGAGCACTATTGCTGCCACTATGATTATTATGAGAAGAATAATAATACCTAAACCCAATTCCGAGGATGCTTGAGGACTTGTTGATGTACTATTTATTGATGTAGTAGAATTGATTATAGAATGTATTGATGAACTCTCTGTACTTGATGAAACAGAGGTTTCAGTTGTAGATGAAGTTGTCGTGGTCGTAGTAGAGGAAGTACTCTGTGTAGTTGTCGTGGTTGTCGTAGAAGTAGTCGTAGAAGTACTCTGTGTTGTTGTAGTAGTGGTTGTTGTAAATGAATTGCTTTGGGTAGATAGATACATTAAGTCCAGTTTACCCGTTGACACTGTTACTAACCCATTTCCTAAATAATTCACATGAACATTATAAGTAGCCTCAGCTGTGTCAGCACCAAAACTATAATAAGAGGGGAACGGAACGTAACTTCCAGTTGTTACGTTGTAATAATATAAGCCTAGTTCAGCCGACAGTTGCTTAAATGTGGTTATTTCTCCATTTCCTCCTCCTCCAAAGACTAGTTCAGCGTCGTAATAATTTCCTATAATGCTATGTGCTCCTACCGGCGTATAGGCATTTCCAGAAACTACAAGGGCTGAAGCTTCAGCCAATGGATCGTGAATTAAGATAGTGTCGAAGGTATAGACTCTTGGATTATTGAGTACACTTCCGTTCTGGAGTACCTCTATAGCCATTGTAATTTGTACTCCCTGCCCCTCTACAATTGACTCGTTCAGAATTAGGTAAAAGGCAAAGGGAGTGCGGTAGGGTAAAATTGGGGCATTAAGGTAATTGCCATAATAATTATTATAAACGTAACCGTTAGGCGATGTTATACTATTATTAGTTAGAGTTGCGTTATCTCCAGTAACGTTCAGAACGTTGTCGTGAAGTTCCACTTCTGACTGATTTGTGAAAAATATTAGTACGTTCTGGGGCCAATAAGTATATAACGAACCATTAGAATCTACTACTAGCATAGCATTTAATTGTAAGCTAGCTTCATAAGGAGATACACCCACTTCAGGGGCTGAGGTATTGTACGCTAATATAGAGGTAATATTTCCAAAACCTATAATACTATTTGTTAAAACAGTATATGTGGTGATGATACCGCTCTGATTTATCACACCGTACGAAGCTATTCCCATGGGAGCATAAGCACCGCTACGAAGCATAGGGTAAATGAATGGGTTCACATATTCAGGATATACCTTATACATAAAGTAAACTAGTGCTGGTGTCGAGTGATTATTTTCGATGGTTAAGTAGTAAATTCCTGGAGATAAGTCCCTTAGTGTGTAATTATATGTGAGCGGAGATACGCCTAGGTTAGTTACGGTAGTAGGGGGTGAGACCAGTATCGGCCTATTGCTAGAATTAATATTATATAATGAATATACGACAGTTTGGTTCGATATTCCAAAAATTGTCAAATTAAATGGTGAGCCTATCGTCTCGTAATGTATTCGTATAAGTTCACTTTGATAAGGGGGAATTGTGATGAAGTCTCCTACGAATGTTGAGCTATTCTGTTCTTGCAAGTTACTTGAAATATTTAAAAAAATCTGAACTTTAGCACTAGACTGATAAGCGTAGACTACTAGATAATACGTCCCTTGAGTGAAGAGAAGTCCGTCAAAATTCAGTGTACCATTTTGAAGTGTTACATAACCCTTTGAAAAACTTCCAGTCTGATTAAAAGCCAAAAACTGTGATGAGGTTAATATTGCGGTAATAACGCTGGTATTACTAATTGTATAATATACCCCGAATGCTACGTTTGGAGACGTATTAGGCACGTAAAATCTATAACAGAAATAATAATTCGAAGGGATTGTTTCAGTTGCGTTTATAACATAGTTTATGGTTGTGCTAGATGATGAAATAGTTATTATTGGTATATAGCTGAATATAATAATCAACAACAGAAATAAGTATTTCATAACACTCTAGGTTATAAAGTACCCTTACACTATATATTAAAGTTTATCTGTATTGTCGTACATAAATGTAGAAAAATTCATATTTTGTATAGAATTACTTTTCATCTTACCTAACTTAAAGAGTGTATCTTATTCCCATTTTCTGACTTCTAGGGTAAACCATCAATTCTCTAATGTGAGATAGCTTAGAGATTTGGATAACCTGCTATCAGCGTATAGAATTGGCTTTTAAAAATTTTTATCATCACAGCCTTATAAGGACTTTCCTAATTTTCTAAGCCTATTCTTGATAAGGGTGAAATTAACGAGGGGCTATCCTTTCTTACTTATTACTATCAGAGGTATTTCAATTTCCTCTTTTGATAGACCTCCATGAGATCCTAAGTACGTCTTCTCCTCTTCATCATCCCAATAATCGTATACCATATTGCTTAACGGAACTCCAGCGAAGTCTGGCACGTTATCTCCCCCGCAAATATTCTTCAACTTTTCCTTATCAAATATGGCCATATCGTAATTCTCCTCTAACCACTCCTTAGGGTTTCTCTTAGAAATGAACATCAAGTTTCTAGCTCCTCCAAAAGGAGGAAAGTCTACTATCTTGAGTATTTCCTCGCTCACCCTTACATAACCCTTTACAGGGACATGACCATGGTCTGCAGTGACTATTACATCGTATTTCTCCTTTACGTCGTTGGCTAACTTAAAGGTCAAGTCCATTACCTCCCTTGCAACCCTTATCGTATGCTCAGAGTAAGGTCCTAAGTGGTGGCTTACCATGTCAACGTATGGTAGATACAAGAAGATGAAGGGAGAATCGTTTTGGGCTAAATTGTAAGCCTGAGTAAAAGCGTCCCAAGGTGAATAGTATGGTATTATCATACGTTCTCCACTTACCATCTTAGTGAACCTTAGTACATTTTCCTCATAGCTCGTTAAGATTACTGATTCCTTTGGCAAATAACTCTCTAAATTAATTTTGTACGACTTCTCCTTCAATAGGTCAATTATTCTACCTCTCCTCTTATCGAATATCTTCCACCCCATTATGCCGTGAACTCCAGGTGGAGTCGCTGTGAATAGGGTCGATAGGACAGTTATCGTTATGGTTGGAAAGACGGAATGAATCTTATTTATATTTACGTAATCGGGTAACCGTTTAGAGAGTACTCTCTTGGCTAAATCGTAACCTAAACCATCTACCAGAATAAAAATCAGTTTCTTTCTTGTTATCATTTCAGTTGTCTTATCTTCAAAGTTATTTTTAATTTCTACAGATAATGATAAAAGACTTTTGTCTAGATTTGGGATTATCATGCTGATTAAAAATGTATAGCGTTAGGCTTTAAATTTTTACAATATATTATATATATTGGAACATATCATATATACAAACAAATAGAATATATAGTACAACTATTCGAATATAGTTCTTTAAAACAGTCTTTCTTCCTAAAGAAAATCATAACATTTTAATGAGAAGTTTTTAGAAATTAAGGAAAGCCTTGTCCTTTGGGGTGAGGAGAAAGTCAGAACGAGAATTCCCTCTATAATCTAAATAGTTTATTTTCGTAAATATATAATATATAGGAAAAATTTAATTATTATTATAAGTTATGAAGCATATGGATAATCCATTAGGTGATTATGAAGAAAAAGGTATAAACTCTTTTCACATTAAGGCAATGTTTTTAGCAGGAGCAGGGCAAATAACGGATGGATATGATCTAACAGCTGGAGCTTTAGTACTATCAATGGTCTTATCGTACTTAAGGCTGAATTTAGAGTCGGTCTCTATAGTCCTCTTCGCTTCAATTATATCTGGAAACATTGTAGGAGCTTTACTTTTCGGTTATCTAGCTAGAAGAGGTAGGACTAAGTTCTACGGAATAGACGCGTTACTAATGATTATTGGTGCTTTACTTCAAGCTTTTATTAGTACGCCAATAGAGCTGGCTATTGCTAGATTTATTCTCGGCATAGGTATAGGCGCGGATTACGTTTTATCGCCATTATTAATGGCTGAGTATTCGAATAGGAGGGATAGGGGCAAATTATTAGGAATCTCTGGTGGGTTCATGTGGATGTTTGGGGCTCTACTATCGACGTTAGCAACACTACTGATAATAAATATACTACCCTCTTCATTAGTATGGAGGGTAGTTTTAGCATCTGGTGCAATACCTTCCATTTTTGTTTTATATGAGAGGACTAAAATGCCTGAGACACCTCACTATTTAGCGTTTGTAAAAGGTGATGCTAGAACGTTAAAGGAAAAATACGGCTTAACCGTGAAAACCATACCTAAAGGGTATAAGCGATTAACAGCTAGAATGGTATTGTATCTAATTATAGCAGCTGCGTGTTGGTATCTCTACGACGTAATTGGGTATTCTCAAGGCTTCTTCGGACCAAACGTAATAGCGAACTACTTAGGAGTAAATGGGATAATATTTAATTTGATTGTGATTTCAGCCTTCTCCTTACCGTTCAACTTTATAGGGGCTTTTTTATCCGATGGCATTCTAGGGAGGAGAGTATTACAGAGCATAGGGTTTCTAGGTATGGGATTGCCATTATTTATCTTCGCTTATGTGGGTAGTAAAAATGTTATGGTCGATTTACTTATGTTTGGCTTAAGCAATGCTTTCAACTCATTGGGACCGGGGAACATTATAGGCTATTGGGGAGTTGAATTGTTTCCGGCAAATGTCAGAGGTTTCACACAAGGAATTACAGTAATAGGAGGGAGATTGGGAGTCATAACTACTACTCTGCTATTCCCGATATTGTTGAATAGCCTAGGAATTTTACCAGTAATGATAATTTTAGGAATTTTAGGTATTCTGGGGTCGGGGTTAACGTTAATATTAGAAGAGCCTAGAGGTAAGAGCCTAGTAGAGAGGGAAATCTCTGTAGTAGATGGGATTAGTAAATAATTAATTATTTTTAATAAATAACAATTTTTAAAGGTCAGAAAAGTTATGCTAGCATCTTTAATATCTCATCAATCGTTGGTCTTTTGCTAGGTTCAGGGTTAGTTGCCATTATTATTATTTTTTTATACACATCTGGTATACTTAGCGGGAGTTTGCCGTAGTAGTTCCTATATATTACTTCAGCTTGATCCAAATAAGATAGAAAACCCGCTTCTCCTCTTAAGTAACTATCAATCGCTGAATCCATTAATTTAATTACCTCTATAGGATTGTATGAACTACCCGTTAAAGCTTTATATATTGAAGCTCCAAATGCGTAAACGTCCATTGAGGGATTTGCACCTCTACCCATCAATATTGACCTGACTTGATCTATTGGACAGTAGTCTGGAGTGTACTCAAAGAAACGCTCTCCTATCCTCTTTGCTGAACCTAAATCTCCTAACTTAACTTTAACATGCCCATTTCTTATGTTATTAAGTACTTCTTCCCCTAATTTACCGGGGAACTTATCGAAGAATATGTTTTGAGGTTTAATGTCTAAATGTACGTAACCTTCCTTGTGAATATAGCTTAATGCGTAACCAATTCTTATGAAGACTTCCTTAACTATCTCCTTCCAATATTTTGAGTTCACTATTTCTCCTCTCTTTATCAAATCGTTTAAGGTCCCTCCTTCCATCAATTCCATAACTATTGCTGGAGGGTTCTTAAGATAGTATATCGTATCACCTAAGCTTATGCTCTTTATTATATTTACATCTATAAACATTCCATAGATTCTAACAATGTTGCTATTTGACTCTGACATCCTCTGTAAATTAGATGATTCCTTGGATAGGTCAGCAAAGGTAGTGAAGCTCTGCCTAGTTGCTTCCTTTTGTGCAGAAGACAACTTTGGGATTTTTATGGCATACTTCTCATTGCCTCTAGAAGCTAACAAGACATAAGAAGTTCCTCCAGTCCCCAACACTCCTTCTACCAAATAACCGTAAATTTCCCTATTCTTCCATAGGTTAGGATCCCATTGATCCAAGGGAGGTGCTTTTTCATTTATAGTAGTAGGAGTTTGTTGTTGAGTTATTAATTTACTTATAACCTTCTTAGCCTTTTCTGCCCTAATGTCCCTTGTTCCTTTAGAGAGAATAAATCCAGCTAGTTTCTCAGCTGACTCCAGATCAATCTTCTCTAATGCATCTAATATCTCATCAGTTGAGGAAGGTAATGTATTCTTAGATATGATACAATCAACTGAATTAGTGAGTAACCTACCGCAATAATCGTACTTTAAGTCATAGTTCTCCATCATCCATAAGATTGAATTACAGTCTCTTTTCGATAATACCCTGCAAAAGATGTCATTTTGATTAAAATTGTATGTCCTTAGGAGAGATATGTAATGTCTAGCGCTATTGTAATCCCTTTGACGTAGAGCGTTAAACAGTTTATCGATTAAAGTAGAGGGATCAGCTACACGAGGGGAATTCAATCCTACTAGGGAAAGAAAAGCTAAGGGTATGGGGGAAAAGTAAACTGGTAAAGGTAAGAGGCTTAATGAGGGGTGATGTGTTATTAAGTAAAGAAATGGCTTATATCCCGCATAAGCCAGAAGAGTTGAAAATATAAATGAAGGTATTGATGAAATCAAGTTAAGAGGTACTCCTTTTATACCCCTTCTGAACACTGTTATAATGGTGAGTAATGCTAAAATTAGGAGAATAATTGAATATGAAATGGAATTATTCACGTATATTAATGAAAAAGAAAGGGCGAAGAGAGAGATCAAGAATGATGGTAAAAAAATGTCAAATAAGGCCCTCCCAGTCTTATAACCTCTTCTGAAGCTTATTAATATAGTTCCTAGAATAAGCATGAAACTTACGTACAAACCAATGTTATCTACCTCACGATTAGGATAATTAAGGAAAATCACAATAGGTAAATTGTTTACATTAAAGGCTGAGGGTATTAGGGTTAATGAGTAGGTAAAGGCTGGTAAAGCTATCAATAGTGTTGCGATAAGTGCTCCAATGAACGCTTTTTTCCCTCCAAACCTTATCATAATTAAAGGGAAAAATAAACAATATAAGAAGAATATTACAAATAGATCCGCCTGGCTAGTACTCAATCCTGCTATGCTTGGAATCTCTCCTAGAAAAGGTGATCCAAAGAATAAGCTTAAGAAGATTGCATAACCAAATGACTTGGGACTACCAGATACAAATGAGGCTATAGCCAAGAAGAAGGAGAGCATTAACACGTATATGGGAATTATGGGATAAATTTTACTATTTATAGTTAGAGCAATATAAGCAAAAATAAATATGCCAAAGAACAACGTCTCTAATATGCCTAAAATTTTTAGAACTCTAGAGGTTATGTTAACGATCCTTGGAACCCTGCTTATTGACATGACGTATAAATATAAGTCTGGTCTAAATAAATGTTTTTGTCTTATTTAAAAACTGTTTATTACACCTTCTCCCTGCCTAAAGGGGAAGGGTTATGGTGAGGTCTAAGGTGTTACTCCCCTTTGTTACTCCGTTATACTAGAAATGATGAAAAGAACGGCAAACTCGCCTTTTAAGGCAGGGTAAAGGTTTTTTAACTTCTTTTCCCCAACCTTTTCGTGTGTGGACAACAATTTCATCCATATTCCAACTTATGTCAATAGATTTCGAGTAAATTTATGTTGAAGAATATTTTTAACTATCTCGTTATTGTGTTCCATGTTGAGTTCCATAGAAAGTCCATGTTTACTTAAGCTTCTGAAAACTTACTAAGCTTGCCAAAAGTTTTGACCAAGAGAATGCCTTATCGTGTAACTCTATCCCTCAAATTCTCAAGCTTAAAGAAACCACATGAAGAATTAGCCCAGACTCGTAATGCCTAACTCACCATTAACCCTCATTAACGAGCAAACGATCACCATAAGATCAAGCTCATAATTAACATTAGCCAACTTGTGAAGAGCAAGTGAGGCAATGAAGTCCTTCACCTAGCAAGTAAGATGCTAATGCAATCTCGTCCAAGGAGTGAAACCTAGGCTTAAAAGGATAATTTGGGAAATCAAACCTGTTCTCGCCCTAAAAATACTTCTCGTGATAAAGAAAATTCAATTTATATCAACCAAATTGTTATCCACACACAGCTAATTGATCTATATAAGCTCTATGAATACGGTATAAAGGTGTTTCTAGTTGTCGAGTATAATACTTCAAAGCTCTGTGCTTTTCATGGCGTTAAGATTGAGAGGAAGCCTAAGATAGTCATTAACTGCCCTTTAGGTCATAAGCTTCATAGTGACGTTAATGGAAAACATAATGAAAATGGGAATAAAGAGGATTGTAATTATGCTAAAGAAGCTCCTTTCCTTCCTCTAACGTTGAATAAAGTAACAAAGGGGAGTAACGCTTTAGACCTTAGCAAAACCCTTTAGGACGTAAGGAGGTCAGCCTGAGGACAATTAATGAACCAGGCTTTCTCCTAACCTCATGAGATTGGTCTTAAAAATAAATTATTATAACCGAAATATATCTTCTAATTTTTCCAATCAGTAAGGGTGGAAACATAAAAATATGTTGAAAAAACATAAAAACATTTTAAAAATTCTTAGCATGAGGTCTTAAGGTTTTTTGCAAAAATTAAATCTTAATAATGAATAACGTAAAGTTTATTACTACTTATACTCTTTATATATTGGTCATCATGTTTCAGTTACCTAAAGAAGTAGAGGAGTATTGGTATAGGGTTAAGGATTACGTACAAAAAGAAGTTAAGGAATTCGCTAAACAAATGGATGAAACTAATGATGGAGGAGATAAAATAGTGCGTGACTTCGCTAGATTAGAATTATTAGGAATGAAAGTACCTAGACAATACAATGGTTTAGGTCTAGGGGAAATCGCTTTTGCTATAGCCACTGAAGAGTTGGGAAGTGAAAGTGGAGGAGCCTCACATAGCTTGCACACACAGCTCAACGCTATTCAACTTTTAATGTCGATAGGTGGGGATTCAGCTAAGGACTGGATAGAGAGAGGTGTGAAAGGAGAGGAAATCTATGCTGTAGCCTTGACAGAACCCGGTGCTGGATCAGACCTAGGAGCATTGCAAACTACTGCTAAAACGGATGGTAATGAACTGGTAATTAGCGGAGAGAAAATATTTACCAGCGCAGCTACGTTCTCGACTAAAATGGTGGTCTTAGCTAGGACGAGCGGAAACCCGGGGGATAGACAAGGAATTTCCTTACTTCTAGTTGATTCCAAAACCCCGGGGATAGAGGTTAGAAAACTAGACTTAATGGGCATAAGAGGGGCAGGTGTAAGTTACGTAAAGTTCAATAACGCTAGGGTCAGTAAGGATAGTATAATAGGTAGGGAAGGAGATGCGTTTAGAGGGGCTATAAAGGCATTAATGATAAGTAGAAACGGTTATGCTGGAATTGCAGTTGGAATAGCTAGGGGTGCTCTAGATGAGGCAATAAATAGAGCAACACAGAGAAAACAATTTGGAAAGGCACTAATTGAACAAGAATGGATAGCGTTCAATCTAGCTGATGCTCAAGTCAAAGTAGAGGCGTCAAGACTTTTAACGTGGAGAGCAGCTAACTTGTTAGATAGGGGTATTGAAGCTTTAACTGAAGCATCTATGGCTAAATACTTCTCAGCAGTTACGGCAGCTGAAGTAACTAGAACCGCTCTTCACATATTCGGAGGACATGGATTGAATAGGGGTTCAAAGGTTGAAAGACTCTATAGGGACTCTAAGATAATGGAGATTGCAGAAGGTACGAATGAAATGCAATTGTTAGCGATTTCGAGATCGCTTCAAGCTAAGAAGTGAATATTGTTGACAAAGGAAGGACAAGCTTTTCTCCCGGGGTTTAAAGTTTTTAAGTGAATTAGGTTTTTGGGAGGAGGGAAGCAAAAAGTAAAACGTGTCCTTCCTCCTCAGTACATATCCCCAAGTCCCTAGGAGGATGGAGTGGGGACTCTACCAAAGGGATAGGGGTAAAGTGGCTGAAGACCAAGCCGTTGGTCTACCACTGGATGAACGGAGCGGGTGTCAAAGCCCACTAGCTATGAAGTGGTGAAGGCGGTAAACTTGTGAACCACCTTAAGGGAACCTTTAGGGGCGGGGAGGAGGTCAGATTATCCTTTAAAGAATATAAGTGACGATAGTGCGATTACGAATAGGTTAAAAATGTTGATCCCTCTTAACCTTAGTCTTTTTAAGTACTCCCCCTTAGTCTCCTTATTCTTATATAAAACGTACTCAACAATCCTACTCAAACTTCCATTAATCCTCATAACGTCTTTACTGTTGTGAATCCAACTCTCGTATAAGGCATTGTAGTAAGCCTTACTTTTCGGTAGCGGAATTATTATGCTCTTATACTTACTTAACTCATCTACCATTTCATCCTCTACATAGACTACGGGGTAAATGAAGTTATTATTTAACTCTTTCATGACGTCCTCATCAATCCCTTTTAACGAACACGCTTCCTTCCTAGTAGATAAGACTGGGGATCTCCAATTATTTTCATTAAGTCCTAAGATCTCCCTAACTCTCTCTAATCTTACCTCGGGCACTGACTCTACAGTAATCTGTGAGAAGTATACTTTTCCGTAACTCGAAGCCAATTTAAGCAAAGAGAAAAGTTCTTCTTCTGGTTTATAAGAGAAAAGATCCTTTGATATTAAGTTAACTTTTCCATGATACTTAGACTGTATTTCCATCTCTTTCTTAAACACCTCAAGTGGGATCTTCCTTTCCTTTCTACTAATCTCCACTTCAGCTAATGCTGAAGGGCCTCTTATAGGGAAGAATTTGTCACTCTCTTCACCATAAACTACCTTAGGAAAGTCTCTCTCTTTTAATAGCCTAGGAAGAGTTATTTCCGCTTCTCCAACTAATACTGTATCTATCCAATCCGGGACGTCTATAGTTAATTCCCAACTACCCGGACCTCCAACAATAACTTTAAGCTCGAGTTTTCTCTTCAATCTCATTATCCTATCCCCTAACTCTTTGAAGGATTCGACAAAGTAAGGTGGTTCTCCAAACACTTCAGTAAGTCCTCTCGTCACTTCACTCATTCCTAAAGGGTCATTTACGTAAATTCCTATTATTTCCCCATTCTTAACGCGTAAGGAATTAGGTGGAACGATTCTAGAATTGGTTAGACTTTCTATTTTTCTTAACCCGTAGGGAGGATACTTATTTTTCCTAAGCAAGTTGGGAATTAATCTTAAAGGTAAGGAGGGTAAAGAGTGAAAGGTAGCGTAATCAGATGTTAGTATCACGAGAAATATTTTGAAGAAAAAGGATTAAAAACCTTTAATCTTCAAATACCTTCTTTTTCTCTATTTCATCTATGCTCATTCCCTTTCCCGTCTCAAATCCAAAAATATACCACAAGATTGCAGCAAATAATCCTATACTCCATATTCCTAAATTAAATAGAACGTATTGAGATAAGGAGAAGGATAGAGTGAGAAATATGGTTGGTATGTAGAGACCTATTGAAACTACCCTAGCAATAGCCGTATAAGTTCCTCTTCTGATGGTGGACCATAACTCAGCTTTGAATGTATCTTCTGTTAAATACTGTACAGACGTGAACGCATTTATGGCAACTAGCAGAGCCCAGAATATTATTAAGTCTGACTTCCAAGCGGGGATGAAATAATAAGTTAAAAATGTAAATATCACAATTCCGAGATTTGACCACAATAATAATCCCTTTCTACTAAAGGAATCTGCTAAGAAGGAAATTACTAAGCCCACCACGAACTCCGTTATATCAGCTACAAATATTATAGTACCGGTTAAATTTGAGAAGAAGTAAGGTCCTAACACATAAGTTATTAAACCAAATCCAGCAGAATTGGCAAAAGCAATTGCTGTTGTCACAAATAGCTTAAACGCTGTATCCTTATCTAGTTTCTGTTTTACTACACTACCTCCATTAGTCATTTTACGCTTAGCACTTAACCACCTAATTGATTCAGGCAATTCTAGTCTAGTAATGAAGAGTACTACAGCTGCTATTATAATCACTACACCTAGGACTAACCTTTGAAAGAAAATAGAGGAGAACTGAGTTAATAAACCTAGACCACCTAGTACAGCTCCTCCTAGGTTTATAAAGTTTATTTCCAAAAACATAATTTTGCTTCTGTTTCTTTGAGGCATGATCTCATGCGTAGCAGCCATAATAGTGTTCATCTCACCTCCAGCACTAAATAGCATTATAGCAGTAAATACTAGTACTAGAGCGTAGTTAAACGAGAAGATTAATCCTATTCCTCCAATAACGTATATTGCTAATGTGATCCATAACGTGGTTTTTCTACCAATTCTATCAGCTATTGGACCGGCAAAGGCTATACCAATTATAAGCCATAGCGGAGCCCAAGCTAGTAATAAACTCTCTAGTATTTTTGGCACAGTATACCAACTTGTCGCAATAGACTCTAACCCAAAGATGAAGGATTCCAAGAACATACCTACGGAGAAAGATACGAAAGCCATCTTTAATGCTCTATTCCATTCCTCACCTGGTTTCCAGCTCATATTTACCTATTAATAATTTCAAAATAAATATAAAAATTTTTTTATATCATCTATTTTATCCATGACGAGTAGTAAATTTCATCCCTTTCCACATGGTAGCTTATCGGAATAAGTTGTTGTAAGGCAATTATAGGTCTAAATGACTCAACTGGTTGGTATCCTAATAGTTCCCCTACGATACTATTTTCAACACTCCTAAATACGGACTTATCGTTAAGGTACCCAACACCCCCAAATATGTCCCCAGTCCCCATACCGGCAACTTTAGACCCATGTTTCTCGATATAGAAAAATGGTACGTCTCCTGCCCATATTACCCTTCCTCCCCTATTCATGTACTCAAATATGGGAGTCCTCTCTATTGGACTCTCATGATCTTTCAGTGAAACTGCTTACCACGGCTTTCTCCTAAATCGATGAGGGGAACCCTCTAGGGGAGGAGATCTATTAGCGCATTAGATTCATAGCTAAATGAGGACAAAAGGGAATAAGATAATTAGTAGTTATCTTTATGAAAAAGTCATCTTAAGGAGAGTCTTGTTTAGTGCTTTTCTCTCTCTTTACAATTACCCTATTACCAATTATCTCCACAAGACCTTGCATTTCCATCTGGTTAAGATAGTCGGCATATCTTATCCCTAACATATTTCTTACCTCCTCTACAGTTGACTCTCCACCAGACTTCAAAAGAAATTTCAAAATTTCGTTCTCCAGTTCTAAATCTCTCGCATCCTTGTTTTTCATTTCTTTATATTCTTCATACACCTTTCTATCCAATTTTCTATAAACCCTTACATGAGAGTGATACATTATTATTATTCTCTGAGCTATATCTAATGCTTCTTGATCTGTGAGTCTTATGCTTTTCTCTCCCTCACTGTCTCCTACAATTATGAAGAATGCACCGTCTTTAATTTTCCCATCCTTTACAATGGGAGGACTCTCCCCAACTCTAATGTATATCTTTTTTCCGTTATCGTTATGTGTTTTTCTCACGATAATCGGCATATATATTATATTATGAGAGAAGCTAAATAACTCTTTTGTATTCAAATTAGTTTCTTGAGCTCCTTGTTCTTGATGCTAATTATTAGTTAGAACTCTTTTGTATTCGAATTAACTTCTTGAACTTAATTTATACTGCCATCATAAAACTAAAATTTCTTTACTGCACTTTAAGTTAATTTCCATTATAGTTTAGTGTGTGGACAACAATTTCATCCACATATTCTAACTTATGTCAATAGATTTCGAGTAAATCGTATTGAAGAATATTTTTAGCCATCTCGTCATTGGTTGAGTTAGGTGATTGTTAGGAGATCAAACCCATTCTCGTCCCAATAGATGAGTTGCCTTACCAAAATACTTTTCCACAATAGACAAAATTCAATTCATATCAACCAAATTGTTGTCCACACACAAATTTCGAATCACACTATCCATATCTTAATGATCGAAATATTTCTGTACTAAGATCATCACGATAATAGAAACTTTTAAAACTCAATTTATGGGATATATTTGTCATGAAAGTAAGGGTCAAGTTTATAGGAACTAAAGGAGGCGTAGGTAAAACTACTTTAGCCTTAAATACAGCTTTTTATCTCTCTCGAAAGTATAAGGTCTTATTCTTGGACATGGACCTTATGTCCTTAGGTTCACTTATATTAGGTTTTAAAGGTGTTGGATTTTATAAAGCTATTTCAAAGGATTTAGGAGAAGAGGAATATCTATATAAGGTTAATGAAAGTCTAGACGTTTTCAAAATGTTTGGAGATCCAATAGAGGATAAGATTTTACATAATCAAAATGCGAGCAAAGCAGCTCTTCACTACACTAAAGTCCTCTCCAGAGGATATGATGTAATAATTGCTGACTATGGAGTATTTGGAAGTCTAGTCGATGAACCCGTAATCACAGATGAGATTAGGGAGTTTAAACAAAGATTTCCCAATTACGTAATAGGAGCCGTTGCTGTAACTGATCCTATTTACGACGATGTAATCATTACCGGCAAGTTCTTTAATAATGTAGTAAAGGAATTAAACATAAAGCCGATAGCCTTCGTGATAAATATGATACCAGAGGTTGGTAATATAAAGGAAGAATTGGAAGCGAAATCAGAAGAAATAAGACAGTTAATTAAAAACAGTTGTCCTATCTTCGAAATACCCTTCAAGGAAGAGTTCCTACAATATAAAAACTTAGGTAAATATGAAGAAATGATTAGAATTGGCAAAATTATAGAAGATGAATTCCTTTCGAAGAATTAATTTTAGATTAAAAGTATTGAAATCTATCATCATTTTTTAAGAAAAGTATTAACAAAGTTTAGATAAAGAAGGGTGAGTATTGAATATTAAATAAGCGGTTGAGATTCTCTCGCAATCGTACGCTGTTGTATCCTTTTAATCATTATGATAAAACGAGAACAAGCCTAGTCATTAAAGAAAGATGAGTTTCTGTGTCTTAAAAAGTTTTTAAGATAAAGAATTATGAATATACTCTATTTTCAATATATATCACCTTATATTTATAGACTATATTTTAGGATATAATTTTCTCTCTAAAAAGATTTCATCGTTAATTAATCCCTTTCCATTAGTCCGTAGCAGAGTTAAATAGTTATAAAAAAGTTATTATTATCATGAAAGTGATTTATGAGAAGAGGGGAGAAGTGGCTTGGATAATTTTCAATAGACAAGAGAAAATTAACGCTTTAGATAAGGAAAGCTGGATTTTATTATCTCAACACTTGAGGAACGCTGATAAAGATGAGGAAGTCAAAGCTGTAATCTTGACTGGCAAAGGTAGGGCTTTCAGTGCGGGAGATGACATTCATGCCATGTATGAGTTGAAGACTTATGAGGAAGCGGTAGACTTCTTCAACTCTCTATTCCAGGCTATAGATTCACTAATCACCCTCACTAAACCTTTAATATGCCTCGTTAATGGTTTAGCCTATGGAGGAGGCTGTGAAATCTTACTCTTTTGCGATATTACAATAGCGTTAAAGGAAGCTAAGTTTTCAATCCCGGAAGGTAGATTAGGCTTAATCCCTCCAATGGCTATCAGTGTAGGTTATAACGCTTTAGGCAGAGTCATAAATAGGTTGGTATTAACAGGAGAGGAAATAGATTCCCAAGAAGCTAAAAACATTGGCTTGGTCGATTACGTTGTTGAAAACTTAGATGAAGGATTGAACAAAGTAATGGAAATGCTAAATAGGGTAAGTCCTACATCCATACTGACGATGAAAAGATGGTTGATGAGGAGTAAAAGAGACGAGGTCGAGAAAGCTGTGAAAGAGTTAACATTATTATCACTAAGTGAAGAGGCTAAAAGAAGGATGTATGAGTTCATAAAGTCGAGAGAGAAAAGTAAAAGGGTATAACACTTCTTAAATACTGTACAATTTTTTGTCTCCCAATTATTTGATCTTCTCGTGAATTAAAGTATGTGCAAATATTGTAACCTTAACATGATTTTTAGAAAAGTGCATAAGTAGGTTAATTGATATTTTTAATTTGTCATATAACGTTATTAAACCCGCTTAACGCAATATTCGTCCACGACAATGATAAAAAGAAACGACAAGCCTCGCCCTTATTAATTCCGTGCACGATAATAATATATTAATATGCTGAAAAGATAATTATACTATTATGGAGAAAGCAATCTACTGTGGCAACATTTACAGCTGGATTAACATTTGTGATAAGGTCAAGGGTGAAGTTATAAGGCTAAATTACCAGTCAGTTCTCGAATGGATAAATAAGCACGGTAAGGGCTCTTACTTAATTTTCGGCACGGACGTCATCCCTTTCACGATCTTCAATTATCCTGAGAGTCCAATAGAGAGGACTCCCATATTTGAGTACATGAATAGGGGAGGAAGGGTGATATGGGCAGGAGACGTACCATTTTTCTACATCGAGAAACGTGGGTCTAAAGTTGCCAGTATGGGGACTGGGGACATATTTGGACATGTTGGGTACCTTAACGATAAGCCCGTATTTAGGAGTGTTGAAAATAGTATCGTAGGGGAACTATTAGGATACCAACCAGTTGAGTCATTTAGACCTATGATTGCCTTACAACAACTTATTCCAATAAGCTACCATATGGAAGGGGATGAAATTTACTACTCGACATGGATAAGTATGATAGGAAATAGTGGTGGTGCCTTCGTGAGGGTTTATGATTCAAGGTACGTTAACGTTGACTATCTGTTATCTTTACCCGAAAGACTGGAAGATCTAGGAGAGGGGATAAGGATACTAAATTTTAAGAAGTTTGATAAGAAGATAGACATCAAACTACCTAAGTTTAAAGTGTTAGTAATACTAGGAGATAATAACGTTGGAAAGACTACTATATTAGAAGCTTTAGATTTCCTTTCTTCTAATAATCATATAAATAAAATAGCCGAATATAGGAACACGTCCCCACAAGAAGTTGAAAAGTTAATAAGGCAAGATACGATAATTGAGGTTTTTATAAACTGGAAGTATGCGTTGAGGAGAGGGAGAACTCTATTAAGTAACATGGACTTTCAGCTTATCTTGCCTAGAATGTCCGAGGATATAGAAAAAATAAACATTAGTGTTGAGCAGTTAAAAGAGATTTCTAAGAGGGTTAAAGACAACATTGACAGAAGGATTCACTACATCTACTTAACAGTGGAGGGGCAAGAAAAGAAGAAGGTCCTTAGAGTACTTTTTGAGGACTTGTCTGACATCAGATTAGACGATCTTGGACAAGGTTATAGGTCATTAATTTACTTCCTTTTAAACTATTTTACAAAGCCTTACGATTTAGTCATGATTGACGACATGGAGGCATTTGCAATGCACCCAGAGTTATTGAAGAAAGTGGTAAAGATACTTTTAGGCTTGGAGTCTAAGTTTATAATAACTACTCAAAGCATGGATATTGAATATTATATTGGAAATGTGGCAGTATATGAGGAAAAGAGTGATATGGTCTATTATTTATTACTGAAAAGTGACGGTAGTTATGAGATATATAATGCGGACGAAGCCCTTAAAGAGATGGACTTTATAGATTTAAGGTACAAGGCTATACAGCGAGAGGGCAAGTAAGAGTGAAAGTAGATATTACGCGAAGTGACGTACCTAAGATAATTTTCGGTGATGGGAGTAGTGATATCCTTATAATAAGACAATTTCTAACTTAAGGCACGAATATGCGTCAATGACTAAACGTTGTCACGAGTTTCCCAATAAACACGTTTCCTAGTTTTACTATTGTAGTTATGAAAGTAAAACTTATTGAACCTTTTTTCATATCGGTAGAAGGGGTAGGAGGAAGGAGGAGAAGCTAATCAAAAGAGTAAAACGCTCAATTACGTAGAAGTTTGAATTGGGACCTTAACCAGAATTTATAGCTTCATGACAGGGATACTCAGCTAGTTGTAAAGATTAATATGGTAAGAACTCAAGGTATAACATTGCGGGTAAACCTTATATATGTCTACACTAAGTAATAAACTATGGAAAATAAAAAATATGTAACAGTGTCTGCCAAAATACCCCGTGAGTTGAAAGACTTAATGGATAAGTATAGCATAAAGCCCGGTCCAATAATTAGGAAGCCTCTAGAGGAGGAGGTGAGGAGGAGAGTATTGGAGGAGTTAGAGGGGGAACTCAAAGAGTTAAGCACAGTAGAAATATCTGACGAGGAGATTGCTAGATTAATACGTGAAGATAGGGATAACCTTTGAGTAAGTACCTATTTGACGCAAGTTCTATTATAAACCTGATGAAAAGGGGCACTGTTACACTCTTAGCTGATGGAGAGACGTTGGACCTAGCCCTATATGAGGCTATTAATGCTATATGGAAGGAATACTCAAAGCTAAAGGTAATCAGTAAGGATTTGTCCAAAAGGTATATTAGAGTAGTAAGAAGGGTGATGGAGGTAATACCTATTAATATAATAAAGGGTCTAGAGGAAGAGGTGTTTGACCTAGCCTCAAAGGAGGATTTAACGATCTATGACGCATCTTATTTATTAATTGCTAAGCGCAAAAACCTTGTATTAGTAACAGATGATAACGTGCTGAGAAGTAAACCCGTGGTAAGCAGTTTCAGTGAGAGAATTAAGTTTATACAACTCCATACTAATATTTTTTACATAATGCAAGATGTGGGTATGTATCCCGAAAGGCTTGCATAGCCCAAGATGATTCCCCACTGTGGGTTGGGGTTATCCCGCTAATGGGGCGAAGGAGGGCGAAGAATTCGCTCGACTCCCGTGAAGCCCAAGGGTTGATATATATGAGATCCGATGAAACCCAAACCCCTCAAAGTATATACTGAGCATATGTACAAGTCAAACTTCTTTCTGGCTCTTAACTTAGGTGTACAATGTTGTATGACACAAGTCGTCTCTATTTTCAGTAGTCTGATGAAAATAATGTAATCTACTCTGGCAAACGAGTGTGGACAACGATTTAGTTATTTTGATATAAATTGAACTTTCTTTATAAGAGAGTAACAAAGGTAGTAAGCTTAGAAACGCTCAATTACGTAGAAGTTTGAATTGGGACTTTAACCAGAGTTTATAGCTTCTTGATCATAACACTATACCAAGAGCGGAATTGTTGTTCAAATTCAAGATTAGATGCCTTTATCAAAAAAAATTTTGCATATAATAAAAATTGTTGTTCACGTTTGTTTTAAAAGGTGATGCTTCCCACCTTTTCGTTATCCTCTTATGAATGAATTAAACCTTTGGCACGATATTCATTTCCAGTGTAATTATATTTTTGTGATTGTATGTATGAGCTTGAGGACATATAGAGGTTATTATTCATTCCTATTTTATTTCCCATTCCTTAATTTCTTCCTCTTTTACATTAGCCTTTCTTAGGATTTTTTCCATTGTCTTCTCATCTGGAAATATTACCTCCAATCCCCTTACTTTTTTGAGTATCATGTTAGATAGTTTAAAGTATATATGAGGGAGTGTTAGGTGAAAGAATTGTACTAGACTAAATTCTCTAAGACTCTTTTTAACCTCTCCCTATTGATGTAGTCACTATCAATGGGGTCAATCTTCATCATGTACAGCTTTTTACCATTATATTGAAATTCTATAAATCCCTCCTTTTCAACGACTTTATCTAACTCGCTTGTTGCCAACTCTTCCTCGTCATAATATTCGTTATCCTCTCCTAATCCGGGATATACTAAAATTGCTGTAGTAGGGTCATACTCATAAGTATACGCCATTATCTTAAACCTACCTAGAGTTATATAACTAGGCTCACTCGAGTACTTACACTCAAAAAGTATTAAGTAGTTATTAGATAATGATACATCGGGTTTTCCCCTAAACCTTTTCACATTAACTATATTATCTACCGATCTTAGTTTTGACGCTTCAAGGCTTGAGTTGAAGTAAAAGTATAATGTCCTCGAATCCTTAGTTGCTTCGTATTTTTCCCCTCTCTTGGAAATTTTATAACCTTCTGATTCGAGCAGTGATGCTAGTAAATAGAATACGTAAATTTCGTATAGCCTCCAGAGTAGGAACTTCAACTTCAATACTAGCTCTTCTTTCTCTTTAATCTCAGCTGGTCTAGTGCCTATCTCTATCCTTTTCTTTAACACTTCATACGCTTTATAAGCTCTTATCAACCACTGTGGGTCCGTGTAGATTGGCCCTCTGAAGTAACCTCCGGGGAATAGTTTAAAGTATTTTTCTTTTAGCTCGTTTAGGGATGTCCAAAAGTTGTCGATGAAGTTGAAGTATTCTGGGAGGTCTGTATTAATAATCTCATACCCTTTTAAAAGCCTTGTCGCCATTTCATATACTGATCTCAAGATTGTTCCAAACACCCTATATTCTGGCGCATTCATCCCTTCCCTATAAGTGTAGTATGAATATAACTTCTGAGGTAAGACTAAAATTGTCCTATCAACGTCTAACTGTCCTAAGACTTGATTAGCATATTCTACGCTTAACTCCCTATACGTTAATTTGTCTTTCAATGCTTCTTTTGCTGACTCCAAGACCTCCTTTACTGCTATATATGCTACATAAAGCCTAATATAATTCAAGACGTTCTTATTTACTTTCTCTATTTCTATATCTACCTTTTGGATTCCTAAAAGTTCATTTAGCCTTATTACGCCGGTATATTGTAAGTAAAATGCTGATATTTTATTCAGTAATGCCTTATCCCTCTCCGTCAAGTTGGCCTTACCTCCTTCTGATTATCTCATCAAACTTATCGATAATCCTACTATCGATCGTACCTAATGAAGATCTCAGTAGCCAAATGAAGGTGTCAACGTTGCGTTTATCTTTTGGTAATTTGGAGTATAAGAGTAACGCCTTTCTTACGGAAGCTGGAGAAATGTTAAAAGTTATTCCCTCAGTACTCAGCTCCCCATCATTATTAAACTCTTTCCTTAACTTTTTAACTATGTCAGTTATATCTTTCTTTTCATTTTGATCAAGGTTTTCAGCAAATTTCTCCACGTCCTCAGCTTCATTTGGATATCCAAAATTAAATATTGTAAACCTCCTCAAGATAGCCTCTCCCAAATAGAATAAGTTCTTAACGTCAACAAGGTTCATTGTAGCTATAATCCTTATCTTCCGTAATGGTGAATCCCCATTATTTTTGTAGTTTTCTAAGAATTCACCAGCCTCACCATCAATTGATGATCCATAACTCTTTATCTCATCTATTAGTGATGAAGGTATCTTCCACTCGTCAGGGTTAAAGCTGGAAAACATTGTAAATAATTCCCCAAAAGCCTTATCAACATCAGCTCTGTTAATCTCATCTATGACAACAAAGTATAAGCCGTCTCCGGTTATCTTACTTGCCTTGTTGTAAGCCCGTATGAATAGCCCACTCCTCCATATCACTCCCTTCTCATACAGACTTTCTCCGCCTATCACGTGTCTCCTAAACCACAACGAATTTGCAGTGGTTACAGTGTAACATTCCTTATTATCCCCGACCAGTTCTCTCACTAAGTAAGTAGCTAAAGTCGTTTTACCAGTGCCAGGGGGTCCTACAAATAATACGTTTCCCACACTCATAGCCGTTTTGATAAAGTCTAATGGATTACTAATGTCAGAGTATTTATCTATATTGAGATAGAGCGAGTTATAGTCTGGTTTAAAGCCATTTTCCTTACACTCTAGTACTTGTAATTGAGTCGTTTTAGTCTTATTATCTTGTGGAGAACGGTATAACTCTAACGTAGTCCTAACTCCTTGATCTAATTTATCTTGAATATAAGGCATTAATACATTTACGATACTATTATTCTTATTCACATCAAAGCATTGATTTGTACGGAACCCGGCAAATCCCTCTATATTATCACCACTCCACTTATCGGGGTTACCTAAATTATTTCGTATTGAGTCATTCAAGTAGAGAACTTTGATCCTAAACCTAACTAACCATAGCTTATCATTATCCTCTTTCCATCCCTTAAAGTTTCTGTAGACGTCAAAATCAATATCAGTTACTATACCAAAGCCGAGGACTCCAGACTTTTCGCCAGAGTCTTTTTTAGTGGCGTAAAATACGCCAATCAATGGATGAATATCAGGGGCTAATTTCACAGCTCCATTTTCTATTTTTATGTGACCCTCACGATACTTGTTTACTAGAGTGGCAAAACTAAAACCTGTCATCTCATCTTGTCCCTTGTTTTCCCCTGGATCTCCCCATAAGGTATATCCGATCTCTCCTTCTAGGGAATACTTTATTGAATTGATCCAATGTTCTATACCGCCTTCGAAGAAGCATAGGTAAAAGTTCTTTTTTTCCACTGCTTTCTTTATGAAATCTATTATCTTTTGAATATTCTCATCTTCGTAGCTGTCAAGATCAAAACCTATTGCTTTTCTAGTGTTTAACCACTTTCCATACATTTTTGTATAGGTATTACTCTCACACCCTAATAAGTTTTCACCACTTTTCTTGTACTCCTAAAACAACCTCTTGACCTTATTGTCCTTCTGCGCCCTTTAAACATAATTACTCCCCTATATTCTCCGTACTTGAACAGCGAAACTTCTCTGAAAAAGATCTTACATAACTTAAGATTAACTAGAAAGAAGCTAAGATCCTTATCATACTTTAAGTTGAAAAGTGGAAGAGAATTTCTGCACATTAACATTTTTTAACAGTTAAGCTTATGAGCCTCCATCACATTAGTTGTCCTAACCTCGTAACCTAAGATCTATTCAGAGAATTGCTTAGCCTTTTCTAATACTTCAAAATCCGTTATTATTAGCTTAACATTAGAACCTTTTTCTAGTAACGCTTTGGTTGAGGCTATTTCACCAATCACCGGTAACTCTAAGATTATGTAATCCCCTTCAAGCAAGCTAAGATCTCTAAAGACCTTTACTGCTCTCTCAAATCTTTTCCTTCCCCTAACCTCATTTATATCCTCCGACCAACCAGTCCATTAAATTATTAAGAAAATTAGTGTAAATGTCTTATATAATTTAAAGGAAAAGAGAGATAAAAATTACTTGACCTTACCCTTATAGGGTTCTCCTCATTGATTCTTGTTTGAGGAGAAGTCGAGAAGAATTAAGAAGGTTAATGGTTAAAATTCTATCATTCCTATGACCACAATTAACACATAATGTGGAAAACAGCTTTTAGTATAAAATAGATTTTTTCTTTACAGAAGAAAAATTTTTGGTCATCTATTTAATTATGTTAATAGAGTTGATTTCCCCACTCAGCAATTTTTAGATTGCTTAACAGTTGTAAGTCAGATATCTCTTACCTTCTATAAAGTATATGCACAGCTTCTTATAGCCTTGGGGATTTTCTAAATTAGGTATTAACTCCCCATTTTCTTTGCTCAGTTGATGATCGATGGCGACCAACTCCACTTTAGGTACTCTGATCTCTCTCTTAAGTAAGCCATAAAGGAATTCTCCATTAAATGAAGAGGGAGGGGAAAAGACTACCTTAAACTCTTTATCATATGTCTGTTCCTCGAAAGAGTTAAAGTAAATTAGTACACCATCACTATTCACCTTCAACTCCCTGAAGTAAACTTTACTCCTAATAATAAAACTCAAAAGATCGTTGCTGATGTGACTGCAGTCCAAAAAGGCTTTACTGAACCACAACTTAGTAGTCAAGATATCACGTAAAATGTCCATCTGGTCGAAACAGTTAACGAGGATGAAATGAGCCCTATCGTTACTTCCTAAGCCTATACTATTATGGTTTATCTCAATATATTTGAAATTCTTGGCGAAATTGTCGACAACCCTATGTATTAGTAAAGGATTGTCGTTAATCACCAGGTTAACTTCAAAACCCATAATTTCCCTAAAAATGCTCTCAGCTTTATCTATGAGATCTAAGGGTAGGGAGAGTTCAGCATCCCTCTTCTTTATCTTAACGTTAATATTATTATTTTTAAGTGTGAAACCTAGGCTAGCCTTATATTCCTCAACCCAACTTAGCTTTTTGAGACTATTAGTTAATTTCTCTAATACTTCATATATTTCTTCTATCTCTTCAATGTCGTCTATGGCCAGATTCAAAAAGGTCACCTCAAATTAGGGACCATCTATCAGTGTAAACGGCTTGACTCTCTACCCACGCCTCAAACGGCAATTTAACTTCCTCTAGCGCCCTTATTAAAACTCTTTTATGAGGATACGATCTCGAAACGTGGAACAACTCAACGAAGCCATTCTTCATTAAGTGGATTATTCCCAAAATATGCTCCTGCCTAAATAGATATGATGGGATCTCTAAGTTCTCACTTGTCCTATTCCCGCTAGCTACTCCTAGATATGTTGCGATCTTATTACTATGTTGACTATTGTAAACTCCAGTGTAATTGAAAATTAAATGTTTACATCTATACTTTGGAGAGAATACTATCAAACCCTTGTTTACTTTTAAGAAGTGGGAATGTGTACCCAAAAAATCAAAGGTATACTCTCCGTCAATTGAGTTTACTATAGTCAATAGGTCATCTGATGAAATATCTTTCCTAATTACTGGAAAGCTAATATTACGTGAAGGGTTAAGAGTGAGCGTGAAGCACTTCAGTGCGTTTACCTTTACTTTGTCTAAATATTTTTCAGGGTCCTCGTTATGAAGTTTTATTACTACGTCTCCTTGAGTTAAGGATAGGTCTATTGCCTTATCAACGTTAATTTCTTTAATCATACTCCTCTTATGGATTAGAAATTTTGGTAGCTTGAACTTACGCTTGTATATGATAGGTAAGATCTTAGCGAACAGTAAGTAATCTCTTTCATCGCTTTTACCAATAATGCCTAACAGCTTAACCTTAAATTGTCTTATTACGTTAGAGACGTAGTTATATAACATTGGGTAACCTGTTAAAGAGCTAATGACTCCTACCTTTCTCAAAGCCTCATCTGGGGGTAATAATGATTGCGTAAATATCCCCTCACTGAACTCATTCTTACCTTGATCGTCATATAGGTCGTCCAATAAGAATACTAGATATGTTTGGCTATCCTTTACGTATTTTATTAATCTAATGAATTCATCATCCCAGTTACTCCTCGCAATATGAAGGTTTAACTTCTCATATTTCTTATCTTTATATAGGAAGACTTCTGAGAATCCGTTGTCTAATATAAAAGCTAAAGCTAAGGCAGAGTTATGGTCTAACTGTCCATATTGTCTCTCTATTTTAGAAATTATGTTATAATGCTTATGAATTTCCGATCTGAACGAAAAGGAATTAAAGGAAGTATTAATTTTAACCTGAAATTCATGAGATTTCTCTAAACCCCTCCCCTTAAGGAATAACGTTAAGTTCCATTCCTCACTTAAGATAGATGGGAATTCAATGATTTCATCAGCCTTATTAATCCTTATCACCTTAGTCGGTTGAAGGACTTTCACCTTAGCCCTTAACCTCTCTAACCTACCATCGTGTATTCTTATCTCATATTCCCCTTCTGGTATTTCCTCATCCAATTTTATTTCTAAGAAGAGGGAAGTATCATTATCTAAAGGGGGTATGAAAAATACGTCCATTAATCTAACCCTCTAGTAAAAAACACGTCCCTACTAGCAAAGTTAGTCTTCTTGTATTTTAAACGTTGAATGGGTTTTTCTAATTGAGCTCTCATGTTAAAAAGATTCGTACGATGTTATATAAATGTTATAACTGAGCATAACGAGAGAGAAAACGCTTTAGATTTGCCTAATTTTTGACTTAAGATTTTTAAATAGGATTATATCGTATTATGATAAAGTAAAGTGTGATTCACTTATTGATCGTTACGTTATTTACATAATTTCTTATATGAATGAGAGAGTGGGTGAAAGTTCTCAACAATTATGAAACTGTGTTATGAAAAAGCTAGACCTATCTCAAATCTAATTTGTGAGGTTTGCATATACATTTATGAAAAACACTAAATAAGTTTCCAAATTGCTTAAAACAGATATATTTCAGTCAACTAAATTTTTTGATTTTTAATAATTCTTTTCTTGGGGGTTATAATGTTGATAATTAACAAGAAACTTACCTCCTCTAAAGGCAGAGGGTTCCCTTAGGGCAGTTCATAAGTTTATGTTTAATCTTTTCTCTTCATAGCTAGCATCTTTAACATTCACTCGCCCAGCGAAAACTGGTTCTTCATCCAAATTTACCCTTTTACCTCACTCCACCTTTCTCGAGACTAGTATTGAGGAGGGGGATTCTCACTATCTTTCCCTCCGCGTTCTTCACTGGAAATATTAACCCCCTGCCTTGAAAGGCGAAGTTTACTGTTCCTTTGCCAGATCTCAAGAATTAACTCAACAATCGATTGAACAGATAGCTCTTATAACGTCTAGAAAGCCACGTGCTCTACTATTTTTTCAAAGTGATGAGAGCCTTGAGGAAGTCAAGTTAAAATAGTAGGAGTATTGTTATATATTTTTAAAATTAGATGAAATATCTCTTTAAACATAATGCTTATATCAGTTAATATGGTGTATAAACATATCTATTAAGATTTAAATGACAAAATTTATTACCTACTTTTTCTATATAATATTTTTGGGAGATTTATGGATTTAAGATCCTTAAATAGGATCGTCCTCATTTCCTCATCTGTATTATATTCGGTAAACGTTATACTTTCCTTATCATTATTTACATTACTCTTGATCAAACCTTTACCAATATCTAATCCGGACGTTAAGGCAATATTGACAGCTGTCCCACTAATTTCAGGTGTGTTTAATGCGTTAATATTAGGTATGATAAGCATGAGCTTGAAGTACGCTGAATATTACGGAATATCTAAATCCGTCTTAGCCATAATTATATACTCTGCGTACTGGCTATATTTTAAACCACCATTTGATATTCTAATCTTTATAATCTCGATAATGGCGTTATGTCTGATCCAAATAGTAGACTTGTATTACTACGCTAGGATCCAAAAGGAGATGTTCGGATAATGCTTATAAAGGTGAGGATTGAGGGTATTGAAGTATTCCCATCTCAAGTTAAGGGTAAATTGGCTTTAGAGAGAAACTTAGTGTTAATAATTAGGACTCAAGCTAGGGTTCTCTATGTAGATTATATAGGAAGTAACTCAACGTTAGGAGCTTATGTTCCTCCACCTTTTTTGTCTGGTAAAATATACTATTATAAGTTAATTGAGGTCCCAGAAGGAATGGAGAAGTATATTGAGTGTATAGCAAAAGAAGTCGAGAATAGGTTAAACCCATTATTTAAGAATAAGGGGATAAAATGTGAAGAACAATTGACTGTTTTAGTTGAAGCTGGTGAGTGATTTGGACATTAAAAGATTGCTAATATGCGATCAGATAGGGATGAATAACTCTGGACAATACTATATAGAAGTTGATAGGTTAAGGATATTATTTGAGGCTAAGGTAAATATTGGTATAATAGTGGAGATAATATTGAACTCGATAAATTACAAGTTAACGTGTAAAATAGTGTTTGATCCCAGGTATGAGAAAGTTATAGAAACGTCATGTATTGGATTTAAAGAAGATAAGGTCAAGTATATAATTCAGAACTGTTTTAAGGAGAAGGGTATTTTATATACTGGCAAAACCTCAAGATGAAGTAGCATAGATATATAAATAGACTGACAAATTATATATATTGTGAGACTTGCTGTTTTAGGATCAGATAAGTTGGTTACTCCAACTAATGCTATTCTAACTGAAGTGTTTACCGGGATATTGCCAGATGAGATTTACATCTTATCAGAGGATTCTAAAAATCAACAGAAGATCCCATTAATAAGTCAAATGCTCTCATTGTTTGGCAAAGAGGTCAAAGTTAAAAGCGAAGTCGTAGGAGAGGGGGTGGAGAAGTGGAGAAATTACGTATCAAATTTAGATGTTGATATAGCTGATATTACGCCTGGAAGAAAATATATGGCGATTTCAGTTTATGCATACTCTAAGGCTAATGAAGTTAGGTATGTCTACATAAAGAATGAAAGTCAAGGGTATAAGGTATTTGGATATATACCGTTTGATCAAGTAAAAGTAATAGATGTAAGGCAAGGTACTCAAGTGCCATTTAATCCCATAGATGTGAAAAAAGGTAAAGATACTTATGATCTTTCAGATGATTCAATAAGAGCGTTAATAAACATTTACTCCCTTTTAGGTGAAGTTAAGATAGTTATAGACGGTATCGAAGTTAATGACCTAAGAGAATACGTGAAGGAGAGTGAGGCGTACAAAAGGGGAGAGAATGAAGTTCTATTGTGTGCTACGCGGGCTGGTTTGCTAAGATATAAGGAAGAGGAAGACATAGTAAAAAAAGCAAGACAAGGTTCTTTCTTCGTTGCTGATACAAACGTATATATCAAATTAGGTACGAGAATAAGTAATTTAATTTATGATAGAGAGTATGGCAGAAGGCTATTGCCAACGAGAACTATATTCAATGAAATTGATAATTATGCTAAAAGTACTCAGAAGGGAGAAAAACAAGTAATATTTCAATTAGCTTCATACACCTTTAGATCCTTACATGCTCCTCCCTTAGCTACGGAAAGTAATAATGTAGGAGATGTAGAATTTGTAAATGAGACTAAGAAATTGAAGGGTGAATTGGACCACGTTACGTTAATAACGGCAGATCAAGGCGTAGCTAATTCAGCTAAGAGTAGAGGGGTAGACGTTATATTCTTGGATAAATTAACAGATGGAAATTTAGATGGGATTGGTGAGTTTCTCCACTGTTTAAGCATTTTTAGGAAGAGAATTGAGATAAAAGTGAATAATAAGTCAATGGGAGAGATATTAAATCAAAAGGTAATCGATCCTAAGGCAAAAGTTAAAGATCATACGAATTATGCATATTTACTTGAGCTAGAGGAACAATTTCTTAAATAGTGATGTGAACTAAAAATTTTAAGGATGTGCTATTATTTTACAAAGAGATCATTTTTAATAATTTTATCTATTATTTAAATAAAAAATTTTCTATATAATGTATAGTCGATAATTTTCACTTAGAAACTTTTGTAAGCTACCTTAATGTTGTGTAGTTTGTTAAGTACTTCTATTGACCTTCTCCTAAAGACTAGCTTTCATCACTTTGTAAACTTCCCTTTAGATAAGCATGTGTTTATAACAGATATTTAAGCACTTTAGCACCGATTATGAGAGATGAAGTTATGATTAAACAGACCGTTGAGACATCTAATCCCCATAACGCTAAATGTTGAGCCAAAGACTTTTAATAGTGAATAAGCTATGATAGAAAGAGGGACAAGCCTCGCCCTTTAGGGCGAGAAGGAGGTCAGAGAGCTTAGTGAAAACCCTCTCCTTTATCTTTATCGGTAAACTCTTGAACCTTTTCTACTAATAACTTCAACAAGCTCAGTAATCCTCTTCTGAAAATAATCACTCTTAACTAGAGGACAACAATAAAATAGAGTTATATCATCATCAATTACAGCGGTTCCCAATATGTTAAATTAATTGGCGCTACCCTATTACCTCTTGGTTTCGAATCTTAATCCCAAATGTCCTTAAATCTCTTTTGTTGGAAGAATTGTTGCCTTCCTTGGTGACTAGCTTCGTTCCACAGCTTTGATGCTATATCTGCTAACTTAGTTAGTTTCCTCTGTTTAATAATCTAACAACGATTGTTCTTACACTTCCCTCTGGTATCGCGGCAATTGCATATTTATGAAGTTCATTAGAAGGGAGTATGATAAAAGAGAAGATGTTTAAAAAACTTTTACCTTGAAAGGTTTTCCTTTTTAGTCTAAAAACCTCGCTGTCGATAGAGTTATAAGACGTTTTGTTAAAGTTATTATTATATGATTAAAGTGATATTTGGAGATTCACGGGACATGCATGAAGTTAGTGATAAAAGTATAGGTCTTGTTCTTACTTCTCCTCCATACTATAATGCTCCCTTTGACTTTCCCGACCTCTTTTCTAGCTACGAGGAATATTTGCAGCTATTAAACGACGTGGGAAAGGAAATATATAGGGTATTAGATGATGGGAGAGCAGCCGTTTTCGTCACATCAGACGTGAGAATAGATGGTGTGCTCTATCCCATAGTGGCTGATCTAATAAAAATAATGACTAACCTAGGTTTTAAATACCAAGAGCGTATAATTTGGAAGAAGCCTGAAGGGTATATAAGGATAAGTAGGAGGAGTGGTGTTTTGATACAGCATCCTTACCCCTTATATTATTATCCAGACAACGTTTACGAGGACATTGTAGTCTTCAAGAAGCCGGGCAAATTTAAAGCATCAAAATTAGAGGAGAGCAAGATAGACGTTAATAGGTTCCAAAGGGAAAAGTGGTACTTAAACGTTTGGGAAATAACTAACGTTTTACCTAACAACAAGTACTCAAAATATACTGCTCCCTTCCCTGAAGAACTTGCAAGTAGAATTATAATGCTATACTCATACGTTGGGGATACAGTCCTTGACCCGTTTGCTGGAACTGGAACAACGTTATATGTAGCAAAAATATTGGGTAGAAATGCAATAGGATACGAAATTGATTTAGAACTAGAAGAAATAATAAAAGAGAGGGTGGGGCATCCAACTCTTTTCGATAATAATGATGTAATATTTTCGAAGAGAGAAGATGCGAGAAATCTTAGAACTAAATTGAGGGAGAAAATAGATAAGAAGTTGGAGGAGAAGTCAAGGTGAGAGCTTATTGCCTACTAAAATGATGTTTTATGGAAAAATAAAAGGTATTAGATACAACCCCTCTTTTAGAATGCCTAAACTTCATGAATACTCAAATTTGGAAGAAGGCATAAAGAAAAGCTCATCATTTATTTTCTTGTTAGGGAAAGATAGATTTGCGGTAAGCTGGTGGGTTTCACCAAAGCGTACCAGATCTTATCCTTATGCGAGGGTATATAACACTTTACAGTTCAATCAAGGTAAAAGAGTGACTATTATCCCTGTAATGAAAGATGAAGGAAAAGACGGGGATAGAGATTTTATACAGTGGGATACGATATCGCTCATGAGCTTACTAGGTGTTTATGTGATTTTAGGATATTACTCAGATGCCTCCAAAGTTTCTTCCGGTAAAATAACAGATCAAAGGTATGATTATGATTATCTAAAATCTCAATTCGAACAGTTATCTAATTGGCAATCAGATGCCTTACATTGGAATATGTCGCAAGTGAATAAGATTGGAGATCTCATGAAGAAAGCCATTGAAGCATATGAAAGAATCTCTAAAAAATTGAACGTAGATTTACATGATTTAAAATCAGCTCTTACAAAAGCGAATGAAATTTATAAAAGCGCAACGAATTTTCAGCAGTATTCAAGGTCACAATCCAAAAAAGCTCAGCAAAGGGAAGTTTTGACCATTCAACCTAAAGAGAAGATAAGTGGTGAGAAAGCTTCTATAGATATTGAAAATTACTTAGGAGGGCTATATCATCTGACGATAGATGAGGTATATGTAAATTTAGAAAAGGGGGCTGCATGTATAATAGAGGCAAAAAATTCAAAAACAGAAAGTCTTCCCAAAGAAGAGGATATAAAGGACGGACTATTAAAGATGATAATATTTACGAACTTAGCTGAATTGTATTATGTCCATAACAATTCATATATTAAAATTAATGAGATAAAACCCTTCTTAAAACTTACAGGCAAAAGTACGTCCTTTGAACCCAAACACGTTCAGATTTTAGAGAGCTTAATGAAAGAGGCCGAGGATAATGGTTTTCAAGTATTGGTAAATGAAAAGATCGCTAAAAAACAAGTAAATAGTACATCATATCTCGATTTCACATGTTAATAATCTAAAAGGTCAAATACGGGTTTAAAGTTCAACTGACTTCCTTAGAGTTTTCTCCTCACCGATCCATATTTACGTCTCTCATGTAACTTCATAGACTAATATTGGTCTCAACGTCTTTTCGTTACAAACCTCGACAATAGAATAATCCCTAAATCTTTCTACAATATCTTTTATGTTATTGATCTTTTCACATTTAACTTTCACAATTGAACAATTAACTCAATCGTATATATTAACGATCATGAAATTTCCGCATAAGAAATAAAGGAGTGAGTTAAGCGAATATAACTGGAGTTATTCAGACAAAATATAATTTTTCCAAAGAGCAATGGAAAATTTTTGTCTTAAGCTGAAATAAACTATAATTAATGTGGGAGAATCCCATAATTTAAACTAATCTCTAATCTGAACCAGCTGAGGAATACTTTTCTGAGGTACTATTTTTACCTCAACTGAGATCACTGGATTGAAGGAGTAAGCTATTTTACTAGCCTTTTTTCTAACCTTATACGCTCTCCTCAAGGTCACATTAGATGGTAAACCAATTATCAGATAAACCATATAAAATGAACCTAATCTTCTAACGTAAATTTTTAGTACGTTTATATTCGCCTTTCTTAACGCTTTAAAGATTTCATCTTTCAGAGGACCGTTATAATTTGCCCCTATTAAAGACATTATAGCCTCCTTTAACTCCCTGAAAGTATCAAATATTATAAAGCTGACTATTGAAAGTATAACCATTAAGTTAAACGATAAGTTCTCCGAAATGATGGCAAAGCCACTTATTATCTCCATGGCAAAGTCAAGTTTACTATGAATCATATCACTTTTAACAACGCTGATCCAGTTATATCGTCTCTCAAAGTAATATATGCTAAACGTTATCAAGGCTGATATCCAAGTAATTATTGAAAGCCAGTATGGAACCTCAACGCTTATTTCTGTAACTCCTCTTATATAGTCGATTACTAAGAAGAGTATTATGGCTGATGATATTAAAACTCCTAGATTTTCTAGGTTATATAGCGCCCAATACTTTCTGTTTCTCTTATAAGCTACTTTCAGTGTAATTGAAAATAATAGGGACATAGATGCATCTACGAAACCGTGATACGAATCAACTATCAATAAAGACGAGTTATAAATTAGACCATAAATTGCTTCAACTAATGATATGGAGAAAATCAAAATACTTGAAGCTAAAAACACTCGGGAAGCTGAATTGATCTTTGACAATGAAAGCAATTCCCATCACCTCAGTGACCACCTATTATATATTATTCATACACCCTTAAAAAAGTTTGTATATATCAAAGCTTAAATTTATCAAGTTACTAAATTAGAAGATTAGATCAACTCAGTTAGAAGGGAGATTTAAGGAAATTAAGAGATTAGAATTAGAACTAATAAAGACATAGAAAAGTATAAACATACGTGATAAAAAGAACGTTAAACTTTTAGCATGGGAGGGGTGAAATGGAAATGGGAAAATAAACAACTTACTTCTTCATCTTCTCCTCTAAATCGCTGAAGTGCAGTACTCTTAACCTATTAATATATTTGTACTTTTTCCTCAAGACCTCTTCATTAATCTCAATATCCTCTGAGGGTATCACGTAGCCTCTCTTAAAAACGGGTAAATTAGGAAATAAGTCAGATGGAAAATCAGAAATTGTGTATTCAACCAAATCTACGTTAAGGTTAGTTAACGCTAAGTTCAGAGTATAAATTAGTGATATAGGTGAGCTATCTGGTCTATCGTGAGGTAAGACTTTTACGTTATACGCTGAGGCTAAGTTTAAGACTTGCAAGAACTTACTTATCCCTCCAATTTTAGCTACATCCGGCTGTAAGTACGATATTCCAGCCTCTAGGAGTTTCTTAAAGCCATGTAAAGTGTATTCATTTTCTCCCGCAGATATAGGAATAGGCGAAACCTTAACTAATTTACTCAGAGTATCATAATCGTTTGGTGGATATAAAGGCTCCTCAACCCATTCCACCTCATACCTAGCCACTTTGTTAACGAATTCAACAGCCTTAGTTAAATCAAATGGGGCATTTAGATCTATTGCTAACTTTAACTCCTTATACTTATCCCTTATACTTCTCAAGGAGTCTAAAACAGTTGATGTAGATTGATGTAATTTAATTATCTCAAAGCCTCTATTGAAGGTAGTGTCAACAGCCTTCACTAATTCACTTACTTTAGAAAACCTGGGAAAGCTTGCATAAACCTTTACACTATCTCTAACTTTACCACCTAGTAAGTCTGTTAACTTTATCTTCAATTGTTTTGCTCTTAATGCCCATAAAGCCATTTCGACTGAGCTTATAGCCCCAGTAACTACTCCACAATTTCCTGCAGTAAACATAACCTTCTCCAATACACTTTCAATCTCTTGAAGAGACTTAATGTTATTATAATACTCTTCGATAAATGGTTTTATTAAGTCACTTATTACAGAGGAGTAAGCGCTAATTATGCCACTTCCAGCTACTAACGTTTCTCCCCAACCATAGTTTTCCCCATCACTTACCTTAACGTATAATTGTACATCCCAAGAATTGTAAAAGTCAGAAATTGGATCAGTGATGTAAGGTATTGAGACTTGAAAAACGTCTATATTCATTCCCTTCACGCGCTTATGTAAAGCTTTATCGGGGAGAACTCGTCATGCTGCAGGACTTCAGCTGATGTTAGCCTACCGTTAATCACCCTAAGCATGTAGTTAAATATCCTCTCTCCAGCCTCTTCTAACGATATCTTTAAGGAGAGTAAGTCTGAAATGTCTACGTCAATGTGTTCACTCATCGATTTAACTGTCTTAGGATTAGCCGTTATCTTTATGACTGGTATAATGGGATGACCAACAATATTTCCTTGACCAGTGGTAAACAAGTGTATGACTGAACCCTTAGCAGCAAATAAGGTAACAGCTTCAGCTGCTGCTGAAGAAGTATTAACGAAGCATAACCTTCCTCCCTCTTTTTTCTTATCCAATTTATCTAAGTAATCTAGGACACAATTTATCGGTCTATGTCCCAGCTTTTGTATGTTACCTAACGCCTTCTCCTCTATCGTCGATAACCCTCCCTTAATGTTACCCTGAGTAGGTTGAGAGCCTAATAAGTCAACTCCTTGACTTTCTATCACATTAACGTATTCCTTGTATATTCTCCAGAACTTCTCCCTTAGTACTTCATCCTTAATTTTACTAGCAACTATATCCTCTCCTCCAGTGAGTTCTGAAGTTTCCCCAAACATCGCAGTTGCTCCTAGATCAACCATCCTATCTATTACAACTCCAACAGCAGGATTAGATGCTAGGCCAGAAGTGGTATCACTCTCTCCGCACTTAGTGCTCATCACTATAGATGATATGTCTACTTCAGTCCTCTGTTTTTCACTAGCCTCTTGTACGAATTCCTTAGCCTTCCTAGATGCCCTCTCAATCGTCCTTAAATCTCCATAACCCTCTATTGGGAAAACTTCAACAGGTTTTCCAGTCTTAGCAATTTCATCTGCTACCTTATTAGCCCAGTTCTCCTCAATCCCTATAATAATTACTGAGGCAACGTTGGGATTAGCCCCCGTTCCAGAGAGTACGTGAAATAGTAGGTCTAAGTCTTTACCAAATTGTAATCTTCCATAAGGATGGGGAACTGCTATTGTACCCCTTATTAACTTTGCCACTCCTATTGATGCCGTATTAGAGAGGTCATCTAGAGGCAATATTAAAACGTGGTTTCTTATCCCTACAGAGCCGTCTTCCCTTAAATAACCTTTAATGGTTATCATTTCTTATCAAACCTCCACCTCAAACTTTTTATGTTATGGATATGTACATGCTCTCCCTTCCTTATGTCTTGAATTGCCTCTCCTATAGGTCTGCCATATTTAAGAACTTTTTCACCCTTCTTTATATCCCTTAATGCTATTTTATGCCCCAATGGGACGTTTTGAACACTTTTTAACGTTACGTACTCAGATGGGTTATCTAAATAGGCGCAAATAACTTCTTCTCCCGCTGATATATCTTCTACCGCAACACAGACGTCGTCTCCTTTTGAATGAATTAAACCCTTTGGCATATATCTCTTGATTCTTAAGCTTATTAATAAATTTTTTATGTATACAAGATTGTTTAAGCAAGATATAATGCCGTCATGAAGCTAAAATTTATTAACTCCTTATAAGGGGTAAGAAGGAGGTTTATAGGGATATACCTTATTTATTGCCATCACGTTATTAGGGTTAAGATAGGAAGTTCCTTGATGATGCAAAACAAAGGCATAAAACAGTCATACGCGTTTGAAATGGGACACGACCAGAATTTGTAACTTCATAATAGTAATATTATCCATATTGTCAAATAATAGGAAACTTCTTTTTAGCCTCCAAGTTTATAAAAAAACTTGAATGAAGAGGTACTCATGAAAGGTTCAATGTTTTCATTGAAGGGTTTCAATTAGATTCTTTACAACAGTAATATTATGAAGATTTGTATCGTTTAAAAATTAAACTACAGTTTCTCAAGACAATCCTCTAATAAGCAAATTCCCTTGTTAGCTTACCCTTAATAGCATGTCAGAAGGGTCTCCTATCGATATAGCGAAAAGGCTATTAATTTAGTGAGGACGTATGCGTCTTATTTGGTTGAATACAAGACTCACGTGATATTTATGTGAAATAAGGTACTTTATACCTCATATCAACTAACGTTTCGTATAACTTTTCATCAATCTCTATACCTTCTCTCATAGCTTTTTCTCTTAATTTCATCCCATGTTCACCTGGGAAATCAGACCTTAAGATGTTCTTCATGTAATCTATTGCGTCATAATTAGCATCTATAGGATCTATTATGATCATTATTTCACCCTTGTTTGGTGGTGTTTCAGTATTTAGTACTCCCTTGACATTAGGACCTATGGCAGAGCCTGTTAAAAACGATACTAATAGTTCTAATGTAAGCATTAAGTAAAATCCTTTCTGTCCTCCCATTGGTAAAATTCCTCCTTCCAAAGCCTCTTTAGGGCTAGTAGTGATTTTGCCTTCCTTGTCTACAGCAACTCCATACGGTATCTCCTCTCCTTTCCTTAGAGCTTCTATTATCTTTCCTCTAGCAATTGAGGCTAGAGACATGTCTAAGATTATAGGATTATCCCTTGTAGGAATAGAAATGCTAATTGGAGTTGTTGATAACACTTTTTGTGAACTCATAGGTTTTACTACGGCAGGTTCAGCATTGCCTATCATTATCCCCACTTTCCCTTTTCTTGCTACTTTTTCCGTATAATATCCTAGAAAACCTATGTGGGATGAGTTTCTGACCGCTATAAAGTTCTTTTTTTTCTACGTATTCCTCTACCAACCTATCCCATAACGTTATTCCTATGCTATGCAACCCATCTATGAGTATTGAGTTATTGTTTTCCTTTACTATCTCATACTTTAACTCCTTCCTTATTGTTCCTAACTCAACACCTTTAACTAAGGGAATTACTCTCTGAACGCCGTGAGATGAATGACCTCTTAACTCTGCTTCAACGAAATGATTTGAAATGATCTCACTTCCATTAACTCCCCTCTTATCAAGTATCTCCTTTACTAACCCATTTAGCTCTTGATGGCTTATTAATCTTACCATAAAGATAAGTATACACTTTTTTTAAATAAATTTGTGAGGTACTTAGATGATCTCCTTAAATTCAGTTAAGTTCCTACTACCGCTAGTCAAGAAAACTTTGCTCTCCTTGCATAACTGTATCAAATCTATTGTTGGGCTTAACGTGAATATGACGGGAATTATCTTCTTATTCTCAAACATTTCCCGCTTACTCATCTTCAACTTCTCGATTTTTCTCATTAATTCATGAAAGACACTCCTATTTGCCCTACTTTTAACCTCGCCTATCAAAACGTAATTACCAAACTCTGCAAATAAGTCTATTTCAGCAATGTTTTCCAATTCAAGCCTGCTAATTTGAACCTTATAACCCAACTCCTTTTCTATTAACCACTCTAAGTAAAGTTGAGCATCATCCTCAATGCTTGTAGTTAAGTTCTCCACAAATTTAGCTATCTGCGTGTAATACTTATTCATATCCTCCCTCAACTTCTTTATCTCGTTGGTAAATTCTTCTCTCATCTTATTTATATCCTCTCTTAATTTGTTCTGATCTTCTCTTAACTTCCTCATTTCGTCACTAAATTCTTCTCTCATCTTATTCATCTCACTTGTTAATCTCACAATTTCACTACTTAACTCTTCTAATTTCTTTATTACGATTTTATCCGCTATAGCATTAGCTAACCTTTCAATGAACTCCTTATCGTTTTTTAGCTTATTGTAAACCTCGTCTACTGTGCTACTCACATGATTAAATCCGTTTATATTCTAAAAAGATTATCGCTGATTTAACTCTCTTCCTCAGAGTTTAAACCTTTTATCAGTATGGAAAATTCTTAGACCTATTGAGTCTTAGGTAAGTTTAGATCTATCTATATAATAGCATCATCAATAATATTACCAAATTAATTAGCACTGAGGAAAATAAAACCTATTACTTTAATGTAATTTCTCTTTGTACGAATAGTAAAAATTTCTTGTTGAAGTACGATTATGTTGTATTCTATATAGTATTCCTCTACACTTTCTCACGATAAGCTTAAACCTTGTTCATATCATACAATGATAAAGTATTAATATTAATCACGAATGATGAAAGGAGGGTGGAAAAAGTTAAGAAAATAAGATCCGGATTAAGTATGAAAGTAATAACGGTTGTTATAATTGTAATATTAGTTATAGCTATAGTAGGTGGCGTTCTAATCATAACGTCTTCTCATCATCAGCCCTCTACTTTTCCTTCAAGTACCTCATCTTTTACCAATACTACTACCGTAAGCTCTGTTAGTGTTCTTCAACCCTCTAATAAATCTGTATTGGTAGATGTAGCTCAGACTGCTGCTCCTAGTGGTTTGGATCCAGCTACTGATTTCTTAGACCAAGTTGAGCCTCTATATTATGCAGTATATCAAGAATTAGTAGAACCTAACGGTTCCAATTACTTACAAGTTGTTCCCGTAATAGCTCAAAACTGGACTACAACAAACTACGAAAACTGGACCTTTTACTTAAGAACTTATGTAACGTTTTCTGATGGAAATCAAGTAAATGCATCATCTGTATGGTTCTCGTTATATAGGACTATTTTGATGGGACAACCTCCGGGTGTAGCTGATTACATTTGCTTATTATTTAATTCAACGCAGTATGGTCAGACTGGTTATGCTTTACCTTGGGGAGTAGCTAATGCAATCCAACAAGTTACCGGTTTACCAACTACTAAAAATGCTACATTAGCTGCACAAGTCCTAGCATCTATCCTATCACACTTCAACGCAAACAATCAAACAATTCAGAAGATAATGGAATACCCATACCAAGCAGTAGTTGTTAAAGGACCATATGAGGTAGAAATAAACACCTTGCATCCCTATAAATACTTCTTATTAGATATAGCTAACTCTTGGGGAGCTATAGTTGATCCAGTTAGCGTGGATGAACATGGAGGAGTTCAACCAAATAGCCCTAATAATTACGCAAACTCATATGGTCTGATAGGCACTGGACCTTATGTGATTAAATTTGTTGGTCTTAGTTTCTCTGAAATAGCGCTAATTAAAAATCCTCATTACTGGGCTGAAAACCATTCAGTACCATTAATTGCTGAACCTGCTCATATACCAGTCGTTGAGGTTTATTACGGACTATCCCATACTGATAGGGTAGAAGATTTCGTATCAAACCAAGCCCAAATCTCTTACGTCTCCATAGCGTATATAAATCAGATATTAAAAGCATCCCCTTACAACAATATGATAAACCAGACGTTTTATGATTTTGGAGTATTACCCGGCGTTCAGTACATTTCAATGAACACACAAACTTACCCATTGAACATTACAGATCTTAGATTAGCCATAGTTCACGCCATTAACTACTCAGCCTTATTAAGCATATTTAATTATAATGGAAATATATTAGCTGATCTACCTTTAGGTCCCATTTCCCCTCAATATGGCATACTATACAATCCTGGAAACTTATCCTTCTATTCATACAACTTGTCTCTAGCTTTACACTATCTAAATGAAGCTGGATATGAAGGAGATTTCTACGTAACATTATCTAATGGAACCGTTATAGGCAATCCTAAGGGTAATCCTTTACCGACTTTACAAATAGTAGCCTTAGCTCCCGTAACTAACACCATGCAAGAGGAGTTTGACATTATAACGCAGAACTTAAATCAAATAGGTATATCAGTTTCAGTTAAATATGTAACGTTCTCAGTGATAGAGTCGTATGCGACCCCTCAATCAACGCCAGATATGATTGCAATAGGTTGGACACCGGATTGGCCAGATCCAGTCTTTCAGCAATTAATGCCGTTAACTGACATACAGTTTGGAGGACCTTCTGGCAATTCAGCATGGTTTAATAACTCCGAATTACAACAAATATATGAAACTTTGCCCTTTATCACTAACGTAACCGAGCAAGCTGATATGATAAAGACAGTGTATAACATAATATACAATCAAGCCCCATATATATGGCTTCCAGTACCATCATCGTACTACTTTATACAGCCTTATGTAAAGGGAGTAGTATTTACCGATGTTGATGGGTACTTGATATACTTCTATAATACTATGTACTATGAGAATGCTACCTAATTATCTTCATAATTTTAACTACATTTAGGTAAAAATTCATTTAATTTTTTTTAAATTCTTTTTTACCTTTTTCATGTGTGGACAACAATTTCATTTACTTCCACATTCTAACTTATGCCAATAGATTTCGAGTAAATTGTGTTGAAGAATATTTTTAGCCATCTTGTTATTGTGTTTCTTGTTGAGTTAAGTGTTAGGAAATCAAACCCATTCTCGCCCTAATAGATGAGTTGCCTCATGCAAAATACTTTTCCACAATAAAGAAAATTCAATTTATATCAACCAAATTATTGTCCACATATTTACTAGTCAGAGAATTATCGCAATATCGTTCTCGTAACCGCTTCAAGTTATACCTGTAGCTCGTCATGAAAGTTTATTTTTATTGACGTATGACATAAGGATTACCCTATCAAAAGTCAATTATAACGTTAGTTAGAAAGGGGTCTTCGTACACCAGTTCTTCAAATACGTGGCTTTGTGATATGTAATTGGAGGGTTTCCCAGTTACAACGTCCCTTACGTTTTCAATTTTATTATTGCATCTTAAACTTTAGTCTCCCTTTCCTTGACAAGCGTTTTATATAAATCTTCCGTTTCTTTCCCCCAGAAATCCTTGAAGAGTTTAGGGAGTATGTTAATTACCGTGTCAATGACGTATTCTAAGTCATACTTAACCTCAGCTTTATTTCTATACCTAGAAAAATCTGGGTCAAAACCATTATATTGGTAATCATGTAAATTCAAGGCACGGTTTATCAAGTCGCTTACGTCAATACCTATACTCTTTAACTGTAAGGAAAGTCCGTAAATTGAGTGTGTAGGTGCAGAGTAACCTTTTTTTGATAACCATTTTCTCTCCTTCTCGTCTTTTACAGTTTCTATAAGCTTTTGCATATTGATGAGTACAAGTGCACTTATTAAAGCTTTGACAGCATTAAATGCCTTACCAGCAGAGTTTCTAGTTAGTCCCCTATTCCACAACTCAATAGAAAGTATTAAGTCAACTATGACCTCCAAGACTCTAGCCTTAATGTAGCTTTCATCAACTCTTGTTAAATCCTTCTCCATCATGATAGTAAGGGAAAGCAAGATATATATACTTATTCTGCTTAGCACGTGTGTGGACAACAATTTGTTGATATAAATTGAATTTTCTTTATTGTGGAAAAGTATTTTTAGGGTTATTTATTAGGGCGAGAATAGGCTTGATTTCCTAGACTATCTCTACCTTTTAAGCTTACTTTCATTCCTTGGACGAGATTGTATTAGCCTTGACCTCTTACACCAAATATACTCTAAATCTATTAGCATAAGTTGGAATGTGGAAGTAAATGAAATTGTTTTCCACACACTAGCGCATGGAACAAAAAATAGTAAAAATATCACTTTCCTTTAAAGATTGGTTTTCTCTTTTCGAAGAACGCTTTAGCACCTTCTTTAGCGTCTTCAGAAGCTAAAGCTTGGTTCTGCATCTCCCTTTCTAATGCAAACGCACTATACAAAGGTAAGTCCATTCCCTCATTTACAGCCAATTTAGCAAATCCTACAGCTAATGCTGGTCCCTTAGCAACTTGTCTAGCAAAATTAAACGATTCTTCAAATAATTTCTCAGGCTCTACTAATCTGTCAAGGAGTCCTAACTCATAAGCCTCTTTAGGTGTTAATGTTTTACCAGTAGTCATTAAATAAATAGCCTTTGATCTACCTACAATTCTGGCTAGAAACTGAGTTCCTCCTTCTCCAGGTATTAAAGCTAGATTAGCAACTTCTGGCATACCTATCTTTATTTCTTCACTATTAGCACCAAACCTCAAATCACATGCCAAAGCTAACTCTAACCCACCACCCATGCAATGACCATTTATGCTAGCTATTATCAGCTTCTTAGTAGACATCATCCTTAACATTACCTCTTTGCTGAACTGACTTGATAATCCTATATATTCTGGGGGTTTTTCCTTAATCTCGTTTATATCAAATCCGGCTGAGAAAAATCTTGGTACATTACTGGTAACCAATAATGCCTTAACACTATCGTCGAATCTAGCCTCTACTATGATGTTGTCTAATTCTCTTAACATCTCTAGATTGTGAGCATTAGCTGGAGGTCTATTCAACTTAATTATTCCGACATTATCCTCTACTTCTATTTTGAAATATTTAGGGCTTAACTCTTTTAAACCCATTACATCTCACCTTATAATATCCTTCTATTCTTATAAATATCTGGTAACTGTAAACCTAAAGGTTCTATCAACTCTTTTACGTCTTTTATATACATCTCCCTTAACTCATCATTCTTATACCTCTTTAAACCGTATTTGTAAGCCAAATCTATCGTATATGATTTTGAATGCCCAAACATATCTAGACCTCTAGGGAACCACTTATTTATTAATGCTTGAGCCAAGTCCTTTTTACCCTCCTTTACTAGTTCCCTTATCCCATTATATCCAAAGTTTACGTGAAACTCCTCCTCCATTAGCATTGTAGGTATTATCCTAGATAATGGACCAAAGCTACAGTCTTGGAAGGCTAATAATTGGAACATACCAACTCTATCTATTAGAAAGGTGAATGCTAGAGTATCTTCCCACATATTAAATGGTATATTGAATGCGTCTAGTCTATGTTTGCCCATTCTAGTCCATAACAATTCTTCAGCTATTTTCTTTCCTTCCTCTCCGAATTCCTTCAGTACTTGGATTACCTGCCAACCATGTCTCATCTCATCTACCATTATCCTAGAGATCGTAACTCTATCAGAGAGTTTAGGAGCATGAATTAACCAAGGTAAGTGCTGTTCTATTGAGGCAAACTCTGTATCTCCTTGAACGGATAAAAGTCTCATTAGTACGTTTACAGCCTCCTGAGGAATATCGTATGTTGACTCAAACTTCCTCAAACCTTTATACTCTCCCCATCCAATTACCCTTTTTGGTTTGGTGTATTCTGGGACTACCACAAAATATGATTTGCGTTTAAAGTATATAACGTTTTCTGTACGTAAGAAGTAAAAAGCGAAAAAGATAAAAGTTTCTAAAAATTAGATATATATGGTGAGATTATCATAAAGAGGACAAATGATCTCAGAGAAATACCAGATGAACTAAAGAATATTATTAAGAATATAATCGAAACGAGAGCTGACTTCGAACTAGCTATGGTTGAGCAATATTCACCTTGGCTCGTTAACGCTCCTAACGTGGATGGAAGATTATTTATGGCAAAGATAGTCTCAGATGAGCTAAACCACGGATGGCAACTAATAAGGTTATTAGAGAACTTTAACGTTAATACAGAAAAAATACAGAACGCTAGGCTAGGATTACATCTGCTGGAAGTATCTAATTTACCGTTATTTAACTGGGAAGACGTAATCTCTTACGTATATCTGATAGATAGAGCTGGGTTATATCAGCTTAGGGCTATTAAAGATATAATTTATGAGCCCTTAGCTAACCTTGCATCCAGTTTAGCCAAGGAAGAGGAATATCACTTACACTTCTCTTATAATGTTTTAAGAAGTTACGAAGAGAAGAAGAGAATGCAAGGTGCACTTAACTTTTGGTTCCCTAGGGCTGTTGAGATGATCAATCAGTTAAATAACGTTATAGGAAGCAAGTTATACTTAGAACAGTTAAACATTGTTGATATTTCTGTCAATGAATTCATTAAAAGTGTAAATGAAGAACTCAGCAAATTGGGGTTCTCTCAAATAGATCCTTATAAGACAATGGTATTGCACTAATAATAGTTACGAGAATTATCCGTACAATATAACTAGCGTAAATCTTATTAACTTGTTTAAAAAGTTTAATATAAATGTCAAGCAAGTATGGCAAAGTTTTAAATATAACGGATTATCTATTTTCGAAATGGGAAAAAGATGATCAAAGAATAGCAATATACTATGAGGGTGAGACGTGGACGTATAAGAGGGTAGTTGAGGAGATAAACAAGTTTGGAAACGCACTAAGGGAATTAGGGATAGAAAAGGAAAATAGAGTATTGATGATAGGTTACGATTCTCCTTATTTTATATCAACGTTCTATGGCTCAATGAAGATAGGAGCTATCCCAGTCCCAATAAATACCTACCTTAGACCAGATGAGTATAACTTCCATATAGAGGATACTGAGGCTAAGGTATTAGTAGTAGAGCAGGACATTTGGGTTAAATTATCAGAAGTTATTAAACCTAAAAGGTTAAAGTATGTGATAACCTTACCCGTTATAAAGGATGTTAAAAATTTATCTGAAGGACCTAATGCGTTAAAAGTAATATCATATCGTGAAATAACCTCTAATCAAAGTAATAGTTTAGAAGCTGAGAGTACTTCACCTAACGATATGGCTTTTTGGTTATATACTTCTGGCACAACTGGACATCCTAAGGCAGCAGTTCACTTACATAAAGATATATTAGTAGTCCTTAACACTTATGTTAAAAACGTCCTTAAAGTTAATGAGAAGGATAGATTATTCAGTGCTTCAAAACTCTTCTTCGCATATGGACTTGGTAACGGTTCATATTTCGCCTTTGATAATGGAGCATCTGTTATTTTATACCCCCATAGGGTAGAGCCTAAGAAAGTGTTAGAGGTTATACACAAGTATAAACCAACTATCTTCTTTGGTGTACCGACACTTTATAACGCTTTATTACAAGTTGAGGACTGGAAGAATTACGATTTAAGTAGTTTAAGATTTTGCGTTACCGCTGGGGAACCTCTACCTCCAGTTATTTACACTAAATGGAAGGAGAGGTATGGGTTAGAAATTCTGGATGGAATAGGATCAACAGAGGCGTTACACATTTACATTTCTAACTTTCCTGGAGAATCCAAACCGGGATGTACTGGCAAAGTTGTCCCAGGCTACGAGGTGAAGATAGTGGATGAAGACGGTAAAGAAGTCCCTCCTAATACAGTGGGAGATCTATACGTTAAGGGTGATAGTGTTGCGATGTTTTACTGGAGGGATTATGAGAGTACTAGGAAGAACATGGTAGGAGTTTGGTTTAGGAGTGGAGATAAGTTCTATAGAGACGAGAATGGATACTATTATTATGTAGGCAGATCTGATGATATGATAAAATCCTCTGGATTATGGATATCTCCCATAGAAGTTGAGGCAGAACTTTTAACACATCCAGCTGTTTCAGAAGCAGCTGTAGTTGGAGTGCCAGATGAAGTTGGATTAACTAAAGTTATAGCCTTTGTAGTTTTAAGACAAGGGTATAAAGCTGATGAGAAGTTAGCTGAAGATATAAGAAATTATCTGAGGCAAAGGTTGGACCACTATAAGGTTCCTAAGGAGATAAGGTTTGTTTCAGAAATTCCTAAGACTGCGACGGGTAAGATACAGAGGTATAAGTTTAGATTAGGTGAATATAAGGTTTAAATGAAGTAGGTTTTTTAAGTCTATTTCATTTATTGTGATAGTATGAAGATTCAATCCTTGTTTTTCACAATTTATGGAGATTATATTAAAGATGTAGGAGATAGTATAAGTCTTAAGAGTTTGATAAGAATATTTAAAGAATTTGGGTTCAGTGAAGGTGCTGTAAGAGCTGGTATGCATAGGATGAAGAAAAGGGGTCTAGTGATAACGATAAAAGATGTGAAAAATAAAAAGATCAGTTATAAATTATCACAAAAGGGAATGCTTAGGTTAAGTGAGGGGACTAAGAGGGTATATGAGAAGGCAAGGAAGAAATGGGATGGAAAGTGGAGGATAGTTGTGTATAATATTCCAGAGGGTAATAGGGAGTTAAGGGATAAGTTGAGGAAAGAGCTGAGATGGTTAGGCTTTGGTATGCTAGCTCAATCTACGTGGATTTCTCCAAATCCTATGGAAAATATTGTGTTAAAATTCGTTGAAGAGATTAATAATTCTACAAATAAAGAAGGACAAATAGATGTGTTCCTCTCAGAATACCTTGGAGATCCTAAGTCAATTGTGAAAAAGTGTTGGAATTTGAGTGAGATAGAAAAGGAATATGAGAAGTTCATAGAGAAGTGGTCTTCCATAGAAGTTGAAGGATTAAGTGAAAGTGAAGCTTTCATAACTAGAATAAATCTCGTACATGAATATAGGAAATTTTTGAACATAGACCCAGACTTGCCAGAAGATCTATTGCCCGATGATTGGAAGGGATATAAAGCATATGACTTGTTCATAGAATTAAGGAAAAAGTTAACGCCTAAGGCTGATAAGTTCTTTTACTCAGTTTATGAACCTTAATCCATCTTTAACGTTAATAAGGAAAGAGTATTGCTTAATAACGACTAAATCGTTATATAAAACAAAGCCGTTGTGAAATTCTTATCATAAATTCCCCATTATGTTTATAAAATATACGTATTATAACGTTAAAATATGCAAAGTGCTTACTTGTTTGCGGATTAAGCTTTTATAAAGTTTTTAGATGAATATGCTGGTTTACCCATACCTCATAAGGATCTAAATATTTAACTAATTATTTAATAGGAATAGCAAAACTACTTATTTCTTTCTATATAATTTTCGTTATAATTTCTATCTAAAATCGTAAGAATATTTCTAGATATATTAACAGTCCTATCCATTCTTAAAAACAAATTATCTCTTTATATTTTAGGTGACTTTTTAAATAAGTTCTGGCAATTCTAACTTGGTTAAGAAGATGTATAAGGTTTCTGAAAGAGATATATATTATTTAGCAATTGGTAGTTCAGTTTTAGGTTCTGGAGGAGGAGGTAATCCGTTTCTGGGATATGAAATATTAAAGACAAAAATGAAAGAACTCAATAGACACGAGCTATATTATGAACAGGGAATAGCTGACAACGATTTCATTATTGGAGTAGGAGGTATGGGATCTCCATGGGTAGGTATAGAAAAAATACCAGCTGGGACAGAATATTTTAAAGCTTACGAGTGTTTATCTAAATTTCTCAAAAGGGAAGCGTCCAAGATTACATCAATAGAGATAGGTGGTATAAACTCTGTAGTACCTTTTATAGCTTCATTATTAGCCAATAAGCCTTTAGTTGATGGAGATTTAGAGGGAAGAGCTTTTCCGGAACTTTACATGACTACTTCGCACTTTTACGGTATCAATGCCACGCCAATGTGTATAGTTGATGAGAGGGGTAATCAAGTAATTTTGGACTCAGTTGATAACTATTATGCTGAAAAAATCGCTAGAAGCATAACTGTTAGGTTTGGAGGAAGAGGTTATATTGCAATTTATCCTATGAACGGAGAGAGTTATATTAAGAGTGCAATATTAGGAAGTATTTCGTTGAGCATAGATATTGGCAAAATATTGAATACAGAAGGATTGGATTCCATGTTAGATTTCGTCAAAGGTAGAATACTCTTTCACGGGAAAGTTGTCGATGTGAGAAGAATTAATCTACCAGGTTTCAACTCAGCTATAGTAACGATTGAAGGTTTAGAGGAGTATAAAGACTATATGGCTAAGTTATATGTTAAGAATGAATACTTATTGTTTGAAGTCAATAATAACATTATTTCAATTGCACCAAATATAATAAATCTAGTGGATTACAAAAATAAGATAATTACATCAGATATGATTAAATATGGTATTAGGGTTAGAGTTATCGGAATTCCAGTTTCATCAAAATGGAGAGAGGTAGGTGGTGAAGAGGTAATTTCAAAAAGTATATTAAACGAATATAAAAAATTGTCAAATCTTTAATTCTCCTACGACTTTCACACTTACCTTTATTGCATTACCCGGTAAATACGGCATTTGCAACTCCTCAATTTCCCTAACTTCTATTGTTGTATCGATAGCTCCAGCAGATATCGCGGTCTTCTTAGCTTCTTCTATTAATGATTTAATTGCAGTATCTCTACTGGTCTGATCATACGAGAAGGTTCTCTCTATCGTAGCTCCGACTTTAGTAAGGGTACACCCAATAGCATTAGCGTATTGAGCATTTTTAGGAATTACCAGTTTGGAAGAACCTTTCAAAGTTTCAGGTAACATAATGCTCCCTCCTCCTACTCCTATTACTATTACGTCCTCCTTAGAAGTTTTCATCATGTCAATGGCGTTCTCCCAAGATTCTAACATCTTACTATAGATTTTCTTAAGGTACTCTATTTGGTATCTATCCCTTATAAGTTCTGGATTAGATCCTTCAATTTTGATTCCCTTAACTACCATCGAAACGTCAGTAGCGGTTAACGTATCCCCTCCCCAAGATAATCCTCTTTTAGTAAGCATGAAACCCACGCTTTCTGGCCCTATTTCTTCTCCTTTTATGACTGTTCCTCCACCTAGTGCTAAAGTGAATATGTCTGGCATCCTAAAATTCGTCCTTATACCAGCTATCTCAACTGGACTAGCTGATTCCCTTGGATATCCCTTATAGAGAACTCCAACATTAGTTGTTGTTCCTCCAACATCCATAACAATAGCGTCTGTTATTCCCGTTAGCAAATGAGCTCCTCTTATGCTATTTGAAACTGGTCCCGCTACTGTAAATATTGGAAATTTTCTAATGAATTGAGCAGAAGCGATAGTACCATCGTTTTGAGCAAAATAAAGCTCTACATTTTCTAAACCGAGTTTGTGCAGAAGGGATTGTAAAATTTGTATTAAATTATCGAAAATGTTTAGGATCAATGAGTTAAGTATTGTAGCGTTTTCTCTTTCTATAAGGCCTATGCCTCCTATTTGATGTGATAACGTTATTGGTACGCTTATTCCTTCCTTTATTAAAATATCCTTAACTCTATTCTCATGCTCTGGATTAACGATGGAAAATATTGACGTTATTGCTACGCTATCAACTTTCCCATTTATTTCACTAGCTATTTGATATATTTTGCTTTCGTCGAGAGGCACTATCTCTTCTCCAGTATATTCATGCCCTCCCCTTACTGAATATACGCTAGTAACGAAGGATCTAAGCCTTTCTGGCCATTCCGTAAGAGGTGGTACGCCCTCTCCAGCAGGTAAACCTATCCTTATAACAGCTACTCTATTTAGTCTTTTAGCTTGATGTATTGCATTTAATCCGTGAGTAGTTCCTATCATTAAAGCTTTAATCTCATTTTTCTTCTCTCCAAGGTTATTTATAACCTCAGTTATGGCGTTAAGCAATCCCTCTGTGAGATCTGGTGTGGTTTCTACTTTTGTCGCATATATTAAATTTCTTCCTTCTAGTGCTACTGCATCAGTGTGCGTACTACCTATATCTACACCAATTTTTATAGCCATGTTAATTCCTCCCTCTTCTCTATTGGATTATAATCTATACTATATCCAAAAGCTCTCGGTCCTATATATTTTAATGCCTCTTTTGTTCTTAGCCTTTCGTGAGCCGGGATTCCCACAACTAAGACCTTTTGACCGTATTTGATCCTATCAGTTGTTATTGGCTTAAAGGTGAACACATCTAAGACTGTTATTAGATCTGGAACTGTAACTAACACATTGTTTTTAAGAGTTGCAACTAAGAACTCATTTTGAAAATCTATTTTTAAGGATCTATTAGAGTACTCCTCCATTCCTTCTATTATGACAAAACCTCTCGAAAATCCTTTCTCTATTCTTCTAATAACGTCAACGACTTTTCCCTTAAATAATATTCTAGCCTTTAAGTAATCTAATACTTCATTAAACTTAGACTGATTTAACAATTCCCCTATATTTAGCGCTAATGATAAGGTATTTAAGACTGCTGTTTTATTATACATGTCTAATGTGGTTCCATAAAGGGATATGTATGCTGCCCCACCATATCTCAGAGTTATCACTCTGGCTATCTTTTCAGCCCATACACCGTCTATTCCTTCAACTACTGAAACGTTTCCCCTTTCATCCAGAACTACTACCGGTGATGGATCTACTCCGTAAAAATAAAACGTAGTCATCTGGAGTTCTGGAAACGCTCTTCCCATTCCATCTCCATCCAACACTGGTAAACCTAAAGTTGAAGCAACTATAAGAGGGATAGTTGAATTCACTCCACCTATTTCCAGAGGAGTAATGTATTCAACTTTTCTACCGGTAAGTTCTGAGTACATTTTAAGTGCTTTATGAGCCTCATCTCCACTTGGTACCTTCTCGATCATAACTATTGGAGCACCCATCATTGCACTTCCTACTATATGGGCGTTACTACCTTTGATACTTCTTATCACTTCTACTGGTCCCCTTCTCTCTATGGCTTTCTTAAGCATTAAACCCCCTATATAAGGATCTCCTCCCCCGCCAGTACCTAAGAAAGCAGCGCCAGTCACTAAATTATTTACGTCCGAAGCTCTTACATAGTATGTTTCCATCAAGTCACACCTTTATTATCGAATATCCTCTTCTATAAGCGAGATATAATAATGATGCTCCCCATACTGCTTGAATTATTGACATTAAGCTTTCTATAGCCACTATAGAAGGTGTAGTATATAGGACTGGGGCATAAATTATTGAGATATAACCAAGTGCGAAGGAAACAATTAGCCATGAGAACTGAACTCCAGCTCTTGTCTTATCCTCCATGTTATTGTTTCTGAGATATCTTATAACACCCCAAATGCATAAAAACAAGACAAGAACGCCATATGTCAAATTGTAAATTTTGACAAAATAAGCTATATCTGCTATATATAGGCTAATGTATGCTATGCTCATTAAGAAGTTTACTATTAAGTAGTATGTGAATAAATTGTTTAAGTTCATGATAATCTACCACCTTGATAAGTGTATGGTAAGATCTCTGGACTTTTTCCTAGTGACTTAAAAACGTAGTATATTAAAATATATGCTAGGAAACCAGTTATTAACGCGTTTATTGCAGCTATACCATAGGGAACTAAAAATCCTACTAGTGCACCTAATCCTAATGCTACTATACCAGCAATATTAAGATTATAGTAAGCGTTCCCAGGCTTAAACTTATACCTCTCATGTGGGTCTTTAACTCCTTTTAAGTACCTTCTTACGATGAAGAAGTCAGCAATAGCTATACCTCCCATAGGTGGAAGAATGTTTCCTAATATAGTTATGAAATTCTCGAAAGGAGTTATAGACGAACCTGCAGTGAATCCTACGTATGCTGCTACAGCAGTTCCTATTACGCCATTAATTACTGATGCTAACTCTCTTCTCATTGGATATAAGTTAACAAGAGATAATGATCCACTATACAAGTTATCCGTATTTATTATGAATTGACCAAATATTATAATTAGCAAGACTCCAGCTCCCATACCTAACTCCAACATAGCGTTAGTAACTAAATATGTACCAGTTACCAGAACCATTGCTACTCCACCTAATATCAAGAACGGATATAGGAAAATAATATGAGCTACCCACGCCATACTAGCATCTTTTGCGGTTTTACCAAACCTAGCTATGTCTGGAGATATTATAGTTCCCGCGCTATATAATCCTACAGTGGCTGATATTCCATCTAATAAACTCATGTGTGAGGTTGGTACAGCAGACATGACAGCGGAAAATCCACCTTTTAGTGCGATAACTATAGCAATACCTATCGCAATTAACCATATATGGAAGGGAATAGTGAAATAGCTTAAGAACGATAACATTCTATATCCTATATATGTCATAATGATCATTATTATGCCTCCCCAAATTGCTGCGAAACCAACTGAAAAGAACGGATTGTGAGGAAATATTTCGCTCATAACTATGCCGAATAACCACGTTTCAACAGCATACCACCCAATTCCAGTAGTTACTGTTATCAATAAAAATCCGGCAATCTTTCCTCCCCATCTACCTAGAGGAAATCTCCATAATACATAGGTTGAAAGTCCACTATAGGAACCTATGGCAGCAGCTAGCCCTCCTAAAATGGTTAGAACTAAAGTACCACCTAATACTGCCATCATTGCTTGACTGAATGTTAAACCATATCCTAACGCTCCTCCAGCCCATATTACAGCGATAGCCCCGTAAACAGAAGCGAACACTAGGAACATGTTATAAAATCCATATCTAGAGTGCTTAGGTACCTCTTCTAGGGAATAATCATCGAACCTGGAACTTACCTCTCTACTTTCCTTTCCTCCCATACTCTATGTTAACTTAGTAATAATAATAAATTTTTACACGTTATTTAGCGATAAATTTACTTTTCAAAATATTCAGCTATATATAAGGTTATGTTTCAATGTTACCTTGCAATAATGGGCTATGGTATACAATTACTTTAGACTACTAGATATACGAAAAATTTTTATATTAGTATAATACGAAAATTGTTTTTACTGTAAAATCGTAGCACCCCACGCCTTATGGGATCTTATAGCAAAATTTATCTTATAATCCATAACAGCATCGTGGTTGATTATAGTTAAAATCTCCCCCTTTAACTGAACTGGATCGGAATGAAAAACTCTCACCAGAAGATCCCACTCCCCTACATATTCAGTTATTTCGTAAATTAGTTCATTGGAAATCAAAGACTTAATGTAGTTTTCTCTTAGTTCCTTCACATTCTTTAGTTTCACGAGTATGTCAGCATAAGGCACACCTAAATTTTGAAGAACTATAACTCCTACCACTCTTAAGATTTGCTTATTTTCCAATCTTAGCCTCCTCATTCTAACAGTAGTTTTTGATAATCCTATTTCTCTAGCAATCTTAGCATCTGATATGTTAGCGTTCTTATTTAATATTTTCAAAATCTTGATATCCTTTTCGTCAAGATATTTAGAAAGGATATCCTCCCATTTCTTTGCCATTTCATGCCAACTATATTTTTTTATAATAAAAATCTTTTACCCATAGTCCTTTGAATGGGTTTAGTAGTTCAAAGGACTATGTATTATTAAACTTTAGAAAACAAATCCTTAAATTTGTATAGATATCCAATTGAATAATGATAAGAATTGGAATAGACATAGGTGGCGCGTTCACAGACTTAGTATACTATGATCAGAGCAAGGACGAATTCGAGTGGATAAAGGTAGAAACTACTACTCAAGATCCTTCCATAGGCGTAATAAGAGCAGTAGAAGAATCTAAAGTTGATTTGAAAAATGCTATGGAGATAATTCACGGTCAGACCTTAGCTATAAACACTATAATAGAAAGAAAAGGTGCTAAAGTAGGACTTATTACTACCAAGGGATTTAGAGATATTCTTGAAATACAAAGGGCGAATAGGAGAGACATGTATAATTTCAAGTATAGGAAACCAGAACCATTCGTTCCAAGATATTTAAGAAGAGAAGTGAGTGAAAGGATAACATCGTCTGGGGAGATAATAACTCCTTTAAACATTGAAGAATTGAAAATAGTAGCTGATTACCTTATAAAAAAAGGTGTGGAATCCATTGCGATATCCTTCATCAACTCATATGTTAATCCTACTCATGAATTGAAAGCTAAGGAAGTATTAAAAGAAATTATAGGGGATAATGCGTTTATTACTCTTTCTCACGAGATTACCAGGGAATGGGGAGAATACGAGAGGACTAATACAGCAGTGCTTAACGCCTACATTAAGCCTAAGATGAGCAATTATCTAAAAAAACTTAAAACAGAGATAGATAAAAGAGGGTTTAAAGGTAAATACTACTCTATGCTCTCTAATGGTGGGATGGCGACCTTCGATTTCGCTATGGACTTTCCTATTACCACATTAGAGTCCGGTCCAGTAGCAGGTATAATAGGGGCTATTGCAATAGGGGAATTGGCTCATGAGAGAAACATTATAGGATTAGATGGGGGAAGTACTACTACTAAGGCTAGTCTCGTGGAGAACTTAATGCCCAATATTATAACTGATTATTATATTGAAAGAAATGCATATTCACCAGGTTATCCCGTGAAAGTTCCTACAATAGATATTGTAGAGGTAGGAAATGGAGGTACAAGTATCGCATGGATCGACGAGATAGATAATCTCAAAGTAGGACCTAAGGCTGCTGGTTCATACCCTGGACCAGCTGCTTACGGTAGAGGAGGAACTGAGCCAACTGTCACTGACGCATATATTGTTACTGGGTTACTTAATCCTAGTGAGCTATTAGGAGGAAAATTGAAAGTAATGAAAGAATTGGCAGAGAAGGTAATAAGCAAGATAGCTGATCATTATAAAATTTCAGTAGATGAAGCGGCTGAAGGCATATTAAAGTTGGCGAATAACAACGCGGTAAACGTAATAAGATTAGTTTCTGTTCAAAGAGGATACGACCCTAGAGACTTTGCTTTAATAGCATATGGAGGTTCTGGACCAATGTTCGCTCCTTTCATAGCTGAAGAATTAGACATAAAGAAAGTTATAGTTCCTTTTGTACCGCCTGGTGTGTTTTCTGCATGGGGAATGTTAGTAGCCGATATTAGGCATGACTTAGTTAAAACTGAATTGGTGAGGATAGATAAAGAAGATGCCATTGATAAAATTAATAGTATATTTGATGAATTAGAGAAAAAGATTTTACAAGTCTTTGCCTCAGAGGGATTTAATATAAATGACGTTGTGATGTTTAGAGAGGCAGAGATGAGATACTATGGACAGTCACATACAGTTAAGGTTAATGTTATGAATGGGGAGTTAGGAGATAAGGAAATTAAGGAAATAGTAAATAAATTCCACTTGCAACATGAAGCAACTTATTCCTTTAAGTCAGATAGTCCTATAGAGATTGTTAATTTCCGTGTATATGGAATAATTAAAGCAAGAAAGGTTCCGTTATTAAAGCGTAAGCTAAATGGTAATAGTGTTAAGGAAACTACCAGAAACGTATTCATAAATGGCAGATATGAGGAGTTCAAAGTCTACGATAAATCTACGTTGCCTACAAGGTATAAAGTTCCCGGTCCTGCTGTATTAGAGGATCCAACGTCAACGATAATAATACTTAAGGGGCAAAGAGGAGAAATAGACGAATATGGTAATGTAATAATTACGAGGTGATATGAATGGATCAGTTTACTTTAGAAATAATTAAGAACGGATTAATAGTAGCTTCTGAGGAAATGTTTTACGCCTTCAGTAGGACTGCTAGAAACCCTGTGATATACGAAGTGTTAGATTTCGCCGTAGGTATAACTGATAAGTACGGTAGAGGTCTTGTAGTCCAAGCTCCGGGTGTCCCAGGATTTTCTGGAGTATTAGATTTTACTATACGAGACGTAATGGCTAAGTGGAGGGATGAAATAAAACCTGGTGATATTATAGCTACTAACATACCTTATGATGGAGGAACCCACCTAAACGACGTAGCTCTAATAATGCCGATGTTTTATAAGGATATTCTTTTAGGCTTCGTCGTTAATAAGGGACATTGGAGTGAGATAGGTGGAATGCATTTCGGGAGTTGGACATCAGATGCTACTGAAATATATCAAGAAGGACTTCAGTTACCTTCCATAAAACTATTCGTGGAGGGAAAACCCAACAGAGATGTAATTGATATTATAAAGGCCAATTCCAGAATGCCAGATGCTACATTAGGGGATATGGAAGCACAGATAGCATCTATGAGAGTAGCGTATAAGAGAGTTGAGAGGTTAGTTACGAAGTATGGTATTGATAACGTTTTAACGGCAATGGATAAGCTAATAGAAGATGGGGAGAGATTAAGTAAGTTAAGACTTAAGGAGCTACCTAAGGGCGTATATGAGGCAGAGGATTACATAGATGATGATGGAATGTCTGATAATCCAGTTTATGTAAAAGTAAAAGTTACAATAACTGAGGATAAATTTATAGCTGACTTCACTGGAAGTTCTAAACAAGTTAGAGGACCAATAAATTCTCCATTACCTGCAACAGTCTCTGCAGTAAGGGAAATATATATGGCAGTTACGGATCCTCATGCTCCACCTAATGCTGGGTATTTCAAACCTTTAGAAGTAATAGCCCCGGAGGGTAGTATATTTAATCCTAAGAGACCAGCTCCGACGTCAACCTATTGGGAGTCGATGTCATACGCTACAGATTTAGTATGGAAAGCGTTAGCTCCTCACGTTAATGGAAGACTCCCAGCCGGACACTTTTTATCAATTCTCGCAACCATACTAGGGGGTATGAAGGAAGATGGAGAACCTTTCGCAATTGTGGAACCACAACCAGGTGGATGGGGAGCAAGTAATAATTCCGATGGGGAGAGCGGGCTAGTAGCTAGTGGGGACGGGGAAACATATATAGCTTCAGCCGAAGTGTACGAAAAGAGGATGCCAATCTTAGTTGATAGATTAGAATTGAACGTTAGTGATGGAACTGGGCATGGAAAATACAGGGGAGGATTCGGAATAGTCAAGGATTATGTAGTGATGTGCGAAGAGGCCTACTTCACAGTTTCAATAGGAAGGTCAAAGTACACTACATGGGGAGTTGAAGGTGGAATGAACGGAACGCCAAATTATTGTATGATATTTAAGAGAGGAGAAGAGTCTAGGAGAGTGAGAAAAGTAGCCTCATTACTACTTCGTAAAGGCGATAAAGTAAGTTTAAGAAGTGGTGGGGGTGGAGGTTGGGGCAATCCAGCGGAGAGAGATCCTTATCTGGTTTTAAACGATGTTCTAAATGAGTACATTAGCGTTGAGGACGCAGAAAAAATCTATAAGGTAAAAATTAAGGAAGTTAACGGTAATTATGAGATTGATTGGGATGAAACTAAGAAGATAAGGATTAATAAGTAATTTTATTTAATATCTTTTTATACATCAAAACTATTTTGAATATTTTTTGTTAAAAAAAATCACTATCATTTTTCCAAAAATGTGTGATCTAATATTAAGTTTTGATAGGCTTTTCCATTATTTTTAGTTAAATTATATGAGTATATCTTAATAGCCTTTCTGCAGACGCCTCACTTATACCATAACTCAGTATCGTGTACCAATTCCTCATCTTATTAGCGATAGTAATTGCCTTAACTAATTGTGATTTATTTAAACCTAACTGATCCGCTGTTACTGGGGCATTAACTTTTTCCAAAAGTTTTCTCACCCTTTTAGAATAATTATATCCACGTTGTAAATAACTTACAATTATTGTTCCTATTCCACAATACTCTCCATGTAGACCTTTTTCAGAAATGTTTTCTAATGCGAAACTGATCAGATGCTCAGCTCCTGCAGCTACTCTAGTTGTACCAGAGATCTCCATAAGATATCCATCTAAGACTTCTGCTTGAAACAATGTACTTATCCCTATGTAATTTGCATTACTTATATCGTCTATTCTATTTATGAGAAGTTTAGTTTCTGAAATAGCTATTTTAGCTGCAAAATCGTTATATGGTTCTTCAGCTAGCCAAAACGCTAATCTCCAGTCTGGTATTGCAGTCAATTTGGAAATCATGTCTCCTACACCTGCTGCAATAAACCTTTTTGGTTGATTTTTAAGTACATTATAATCCCCAATTATTAGATTAGGAGCCTTCGTCTTTATTGCCTGTTTTTGGCTTCCGTTCCAGAAAACACTGTAGCCTGTAGAAAAGGCATCACTAGATAAAGTTGTAGGTATAATCGCTAATAATGAATTGGTTTCGTTTGATATATATTTAGCTATATCAGCTATACTCCCTCCACCAACAGCTACTAATAATTCGTGTGGAAAGTTCTCTTTAACGTGAGAGGTCAGTTGTTTAACTTCTTCTAGATTCCCCTTTATATCTATTATTTTTATATTTACTTTATATCCACTAGCATTCAATTTATCATATACCACCTTTCCAGCTATCTTGTATGTATTTTCTCCAGTGAGAATTAGAACGGATTTAGGATATTTAAGAGTCTCTAAGTACTGATCTATCTTATTTAAAGAACCTATGCCCGCTACCAAATTAGAGGAGATCTTTTTTAATTCGATCATTCTATATCCCTCTCAGCATCAAAGCTTCCAGCCTTCGCCAATATGTCTGGCTTTCTCTTCAGATAGTAGTATGATATACCAATTCCTATTAGTACCCATATTACACCCATTAATGTAGCTCCAAAAAAGGCGAAGTTCAGAGATGTAGGTTGAGCTATAGCTTGGGCTAATGCTGACTGTAAGCTAAAATATATAATAAGTACTGAAAATACACTTGCTATAGAAGGTGCAAGGAAGAACTTAATTACATCCAACGGCGAGTAATTTTGACGTGTATGCTTTATGTATAATGATAGTGCTGAGTTGGTTACTGCATGAACAGCAAGTATACAGACGCCTGCCATATCTAGTAAAACTAATCCTCCGTTTACTGGTCCAAATAATATTCCAAATATCAAGCTAATAACAACCGCGAGACTCAACCACACGAGTATGGCATGGGATGGAGTTTTATATTTTGGATGCACATATGCTAACCATTTAGGAAATATTATACCATCTCTAGCTCCCGAAAACCATATTCTGCTAACTGCATTTGTTTTAGCCACACTGTATGATAAATAACTATTAATTGTAAAAGCTGCCAGAAGTGCAAATCCTACTATTCCTAAGAATTTTTGGAAAACTATCAGTCCAGGGTCTGGTGATGTTGCATAAGTAGAGATATTACTAAGTCCCCAACCAACTGTTAACGCGTAAGCTGGTAAGATCAATGATATGCCAGCTAGTATATATGCGTATATTATAGCTTTTTTGACTGTCTTTTTAGATTCCTTCATCTCTTCTGAAATAGTTGTAACAGTGCCTAAGCCAGTGAAATCTAGTATCGAGAAAATAGCGCCAAAAAATATTGCGGGAATGTAAGGTAACGAAATAGTAAAGGGAATTATTGTATTCGCTGAACCTAATCTTATAACAATTATAATAGATGCGATAACTAGGAATATTGCTTCTGCAAACCCCGTATACATGACGTAATTTAACGACGGTCTTATACCTAAATAAGGCAATAATCCCATATATACGGCTAACGCAATTAAGAACACTATCCATAAGAAAGGAATAGAACTTAATAATGAAGATAATAGGAATATGAATCCAGACAGTCCTAAAAGGCTAAACGCTGGTCCAGTCAAATTTTCCCCAATCCAAGAGAATAGGGCGATAGGTGCTAACCATTTACTCCCTTCTGCAGAATACGCGTAATAACTTCCAGCGTTAGCCTTTATTTTAGAAAACTCGTAAGGTGTAATCATGAAAAGACCATAAATCAACCATGCAAGAAGTACGGATATAGCAGTGTATTGCTCTGCAAATGCTACTGTTCCTACTAATAATATGGCTACATCTCCAGCTGGAGCAACAAAAGAGAACGATTGAAACACTCCATGCCATAATCCTACTGCTCCTTTCTTTAGAGTATATTCTTCAATCTTCTTGTTTTCCTCAGTCATATGGTATCCGTTACTTTTGAACACTATAAAAATTTTTGTTGCGTGATAATGGCGCTTGTGCAATTTAATAATGATTTACGAAAGATAGGAGGTAATAATAACTTAAACAATGAACAAATGTATCAAATATAATGTTTTTATTCCGTATACTTTAGACAATATTTTATGACAGAGGAGATATTAGATAGTAGTATTCTAGATGCTCCTAGAATACTAGTTACTCCACCTGGTCCTAAGTCAACAGAAATTTTAAAGCAGCAAGAGGAGTTAGAAACCTCAGCTCTAAATTATCCCAAATATTTTAAAATAGCCATCAAAGAAGCTAAGGGATCTACGATTATTGATGTAGATGGAAATATTTACATTGACTGGTTCGCGGGAATAGCAGTGGTTAATTTAGGTCATAATAATCCTATAATTAGGAAAGCAGTAGAGTCGCAATTAGATAAAGTATGGCATTACATGGAAGTTCCTTCAGAAATAAGGGTAGAATTCATGAAAACGTTAAGAAAGACGCTAAATTTTGATTCAAAGTTCTTATTTACCACTACCGGTGCGGATGCAGTAGAAGCAGCAATCAAAATAGCCAGATGGAATACTGGTAAAAGGCATATCATAGCATTTAATGAAGCATATCATGGAGTTTCAGCAGCTACTGTAGGACTAAGTAATATGCTTAATCATAGAAGATTCCAACCATTTCACGATACTAATGTACTGAGATTACCCTATCCATATGAATTCAGATGTCCGTTTAAAGATTGTTTAAATGATATTCTTTCATTAGTTGAGTATGAAATTAAAAATAATGAGGTAGCTGGGATAATAGTTGAGCCAATAGCAGGAGAAGGCGGATATATTGTACCTCCGAAAGGATTTTTAAAAGGGTTAAGAGAAATCGCTAGCGAGCACAACGTTTTGTTAATAGTAGACGAAATTCAGACGGGAGTAGGAAGAACAGGTAAGATTTGGGCATATGAATGGGAAGGGATAAAGCCTGATATTATAACTATCTCTAAAGGTATTGGAGAAGGTATACCAATTTCATTAGTGGCTTATAATAAAGATCTCGATAATTTACCTCAAGCTTTTCATTTAGGCACTTATAGAGGGAACCCCATAGGAATGGCTGTAGGAAATGCCACCCTTAATTATCTAATGACCTCTAATATTTTGGAGAGAGTAGTAACATTAGGTGATTATACTAAGAAACAATTTAATCAAATTATGGAAGACAGTTATAAGCTAGGTAAATACGAAGTGAGAGGATTAGGATTCATGATAGGTATAGAATTCTCAAATGAGAACAAAAGTCCAATAAGCGTCAAACCTTATATAGACATGTTACTGAGAAATGGAGTAATAATGTATAAGGCTGGTATGTTCGATAATGTACTAAGATATATGGCGCCACTAACTATACCTAAGCTACTGATAGATAGGGGATTAGAAAAATTTGAAGATGTGATAAAAAGTACCAAATAAAAACTAACTTAAAAAACTTCATAGAAATTTTCTTTCGCGATGCTTAGAATTATATGCGTGTTTGAGCTCTGAATATTCTTAATAGTAGTTATTTTATTTAAATAATTCTGCATGAAATCATCTCTATCCTTAAACCTTGCCATGACTATAAAATCGATGTTACCGAGAACGAAGTATACTCCCCAGACTCCCGGCAATCTTGATAGGTCTCTTGCTAAATTATCATAATGTTCCTTCCCATATCTAGATTTAATAAGAGTTATAACGAGGTAATCATAGCCTAGCTTTCTGGCATCTATTCCGGTATAATATCCCGTTATTATACCTTCCTTGTGTGTGGACAACAATTTGGTTGTTTTGATATAAATTGAATTTTCTTTATTGTGGAAAAGTGTTTTTAGGGTGAGGGCGAGTTATTTATGGGGGTGAGAATATCAATAGGTTTGATTTCCTCGCCCTCACCCAAATTATCTCTACCCTTTTAAAGTATATAAGTGTTAAGCCTAGGTTTCATTCCTTGGATGATATTGCATTAGCCTTAACCTCTTACTTGCTAGGCTTGTCAAGTTGGAGGACTTTATTACCTCACACTACCTTGCTCTACTATTTTCACAAGTTGGCTAATGTTAATTATGAGGTTAAGGTTGATGTTAAGCGTGGGGATTATTTGCTCGTTGATGAGACTAAGGTTTTGAGGGTTAATGGTGAGTATTACTACTTATGGGTTGTTAGGCATTACGAGTCTGGGCTTGTTGTGTTCTTCATGTTGACTAGTCTTAGGAGTGGTTTCCACGTTTATGTGATATTAAATGGTATTAAGCTTGAGAATTGGAGGATAAGGTTATCTTCCTACACGATAAGGCATCAGTCTACAAGGCATTCTCTTGGTTCAATGCAAAACACGAGGTTGAAACTTTTGGCAAGAGAAGCTTAGTAGAACTAGTTTTTAGGAGCTTAAAACATAGGCTAGCAAGCATGGACTCACACTTCACATGGAACTCAACAAGGAACACAATAACGAGATGGCTAAAAATATTCTTCCTAATCTACAACACAATTTACTCGAAATCTATTAGCATAAGTTGGAATAAAATTGAATTTTATGGGGGTGGATGAAATTGTTGTCCACACACCCTTCCTTTTCCATTCTCCTTATTCTATATAGGATTGTAGACTTAGGCATCTTAAACTCTTCTGCTAAGTTCTGTAGATTAAATCTTCCATCAGCTTGTATACGTTTCAATATTTTAAGATCTAACTCGTCTAGCTTTAACATCTCATTATCATTATAGTATAATACGGCTTAAAAATTCATAATCTTACACATTTCATATACACTCCGTTACATAAGGATTTTCCCCTCATCGGTTGGGGGAATGTTTCTCCAACCGTGAAAACGTCGTAGATTACGCTGAAGATCCTCATCGATATCTTTCGTTTGAAGGGTAGTTGAGGTTAACAGATATATCTCCCATCTTTATACCATACTAGGATAATGAAACTGACTTCCCCCCTTTAGAGGTTCCCCTCATCGATTTGAGCTTACATCTCTCATATGAGAGGCAGTCGAGAGGGTCAGAGAACCATACAAAATAGCAATAACATCTCTATCATTCTCATAACCGCACTTCACACAATGAAAATTCCTATAACCAACCTCCTCCATCTCATTACCACACTTAGGACAACGCGAAGAGGAGTAAGCGTCAACATAAACAACCTTAAGCCCATGCTTCTTAGCCTCCCACTCGATCCAATATTGTATCCTATGGTACTCCATGAGATAGAGCTTATCCCTAAACTTTATTAATAGGCTTCTAACGCTCTTTATCAAGTTATTTAAATCCTCTAAGTAAATAGCTGAAACGTTAAATAATTTATCCATTTCAACAATCCACTTCCCAATTTTTCTAGCTGAGTTCTCCAAGATGTTTTTAGCCTTCTTGTGGAAATCCCTAAACCTACTTAATATTTTCCACTCTCTTTCCATCTCTTATTTCCTTTGCAAATTTTCAGCTAAACTCTTATAATAATAAGCTAGCCTAGTTGGAATCATAACGTAATTACTATTACCCTTACCAACAACAATTTCATTCATATTCAACGACTACATTATCTTTAGCTTCAAGCTCATGATAACCAGACACTTTACGTATTCTAGGATACTTACCCTTCTTAGGGTTCTTTAACCAACTTTTGTATATTGCTATAGCATCCCTATAACAATCTTGAACAAGCTTAGGGTAAACTTTTCCTTTAAAACTTGATAAGTTCCCTTATGAACTTCCTTAACTAGGTTCTTTTCCAGTTTACTTTCCCCTTAACCAATCAAGTACATATCTTAAACCCCTCTCAGAGGCGAGATTGACTAGGGGAGTGGTGGGGGAGTCATAAGGCTAGCAGTAGCTCCGATTCCTAATCCACCCTTCTTACTAGCTTCCCTACTCACAAAAAGAAGAGAAAAAAGGAGTTTAAATGCCTTACTATCCCCGCCCTTAAAGGTGAGGCTTTCCTCATTTTGTAGCTATGGTCAACGCCAACCAGTTGATAACCACAATGATGATCGATACCAATGATCCCAATACCGTGTTTTTTTACCCTTCCATCTCATTCATATTATGATATCACATAGAATATGACTTGTCCCTAAATTCGAATTTATTTCTCAATCTAATTTATCCTTGAATAATTATAGACTATATTCGTCATAGAGAATTATCATAAAGGTTTATTAATTAACTAAACTTACTATAGTTTGCCATGAAACATAGTTATAGTTTAGTTAAGGGTTTATCATCAACACAAATAGCCATAATTGTTGCTGTAGTAGTAATAATTGTAGTTATTGGGGCAGTAGCAGGAGTACTACTAACAAGAAAACCAACAACAACAGTAGTAACAACAACAGTAACAAGCACAATAACAACAAGCACAACAACACCAGTAGTGACAACAAGCACAACAGGACCAATAGTATTCTACACATGGTGGGCAACAGAAGGAAAAATAGCCCTACAACACTTAGTACCAGCATTTGAGAATACAACTAATATTCAAGTACAACCCTATGTCGTGCCTGGAGCTGGTGGGACAAACGCTAAATACGCAATATTAGCTCTAATAGAGGCTGGAAAACCACCAGCACTCTTCCAGACACAGTTTGGTCCAAACACAATTAGTTATGCTGAGGCCGCGCCTAACGGTATAAACTCATTTGTAAATATTACACCTTATGTGCAGAAGTGGGGACTATTGAACAATACTATTTACGAGGTATTTCAGGTTGGTACTTATAATGGAACTATGCTCTCTGTCCCTATTGATGTTGAACCTGATGGTTTTCTATTCATTAATGCTCAATTATTAAGGGAGTATAATTTACCATTCCCATACAACTTTAGCACACTAATCTACGATACTGTACAGTTGGCAAACCATGGAATCCATCCATGGATAATACCAGGTGGTGATGGTGGATGGGATCAATTTGAATTGTGGTCAGCAATATTCTTATCATTGGCAGGGCCAAAGCTATATAACGAAATGACGTATGGAACTATAAACTTGGATAACGCTACAGTTCAAAAACTAATAAATGAGACTAATTATTGGTTCTTGAACTTCACATCCTACGATTACCCAGGATGGCAATCGATGACGTGGACGCAAGGGTTAACACTACTAATTCAAGGAAAAGCAGCTTTTCAAGTTAATGGTATATGGGTTACTGCATACGCATATGATTTTCTAAACACTACAGCATATCCCCCATTGCCGCAATACATTAATAACTCAAGCGTAGTGTTCATAGAATCACCATTCCCTGGAACACAGAACTATTATATGTTAGCAGTAGGATCAGTAGGCATACCAGTAGGTCCTCAAGAACAACAAGCTTTGCAACTAGCCCACTTCTGGACGTCATATCAAGGAATGGAAATATGGAGTAAGTGGAAAGGATTAACGTATTACAAAAACGCTACTGACTACTTTAACACTCCTGCACAATGGTATGAGTACCAACTATTGCTAAATGATTCTGGCCATCCGCAAGATTTCGTTTATTCCTTACCGAATGGAGGTGTATTCGCTGATGTTTTCGCACAAATCAACTCTGGATTACTAACACTACAACAAGTCGGTAATGCAGGTTTATCAGCTTGGAACTCAACACTAGTCTCAGCAATGCAAGAAGAGGAGAGTGAATGGCTAGCAGCAGCAAAACTAGGCTTAGGATACTTAGGATTTCCAAACCATCCATTTGCAAACTATTATCCACCATGGGTAACGAATCCAGCAGCATATGGGTTAAAGAGTAGTAAAAGTGATAACAACAACAGCTTCATGTGGATACCATTAATGTTAGTTCTGTTAGGATCAGTTACTTTAGTAAGTGATGTGTCGACAAGTAAAGGGTATTTCAAAAGACTTTTTAAAATCTTGCGAATTAATTCATGAATAAATTCAGAAATTTAACATTTTTTCTAAATTCAAATCTTTTTTGGCTTTATGCTATTTAAGAATTGGAAATTTTACAATCTTTCTCTCTTTAAGTTTAGTTAATATCTATCCTTATATCACTATTTTTATGATTATATAAACGTATTTGCCACTGATTTAAGTAATCTAAACAAATACGAAAGGTGTACTTAAGATCACAGAAATATATTGAACTATTTACTATATGTTCATGAAATAGATAAAGTACAAATGAAGAGAAGTAGAGATTAGAGAATTTTTATGTTAAAGACTCTTAACAGAATTAGTCAAATAAAGTTTCTATCTATGACGTTTAGAGATATATGATGAAGTAAAACTATGTTTGATTATATTTTAAAAATGAAATCAAGTTAAATTTTTGAATTAGAAGGAATATTTTTATTTATTTAAGGAAAGAATATACATGAAACTCAATTGCAATACAATCATAAGGTGTTCATTATATGTCAGAAGTTAAGAGAGATATAGAAAACTTAGGTAAGATAGGTAAGGATCCTAAAGGTGGTGTTTCAAGACCTGCGTTATCAGAAGCTGATATACAAGCTAGATTATACGTGATCGAGAAAATGAAAGAAACTGGACTCAAAGTTTACGTAGATATGGGTGGAAATATCATAGGAATTAGGGAAGGTGAGCTAAAGGAACCTTTCATATCAACTGGATCTCACGTAGATAGTGTCTTAAATGGAGGAATGTTTGACGGTGTTTTAGGAGTTGTCGGAGGTATACAAGTTATTAGAGAGTTTGTTGAAGATCATATTAAGACTAAATTCCCCACAGCAGTAATAGTATTTACCGATGAGGAAGGAAACTCTTTTACACCCTTTGCTGGAAGTAAATACTTTGCTGGGTTGATAAAGAAGGAGGAATTACACTCACTAAAGGGAAAGTATGAGAATATAAATTTTGCTGATGCCTTCAAACGTTTCTTAAATAATTTACCAAAAGATGTGAAAGTAATAGAGAAATTTCCGTATAAAATAATAAATCATTTTGAACTTCATATTGAACAAGGTCCAATACTAGAGAATGAAGGAAAACAAATAGGTATTGTAACGGGCATAGTTGGAATTTTAAGAATATGGATAGAACTTATAGGTAAGCAATCCCATGCGGGGACCACACCTATGAGTATGAGAAGTGATCCAATGATACCTGCTTCCGCAATAATTAAAAATGTAAGGGATAGCGTGTTAAAGTATAAGGATATGGTAGGCACTGTAGGTTATATTGATGTTTTCCCAAATGTGGTTAATGTAATTCCGGGTAGAGTAAATTTAGGGGTGGATATAAGGTCATTAGAGATTAAAGATTTAGACAAGATTAAGGATGAAATTATTGCTCATACTATGATTGAATCGGAAAGAGAGAAAGTTAAAGTTAATTTTACGTCTTATATTGAGGAACCGGCTCTATGTTCAAGTGAGAATATTTTTGCAATTAAGAGGGCTGTAGAAGAATTAGGCTATACATTTATGGATATGCCTAGTAGGGCAGGTCACGATTCTCAAATTATGGCTAAAATATCAAAGATTGGAATGATATTTGTACCCAGCAAGGGAGGGATTAGTCACGCTCCAGAAGAATGGACAGATTGGGAAGATATTCAAAGAGGTGTTAAGGTACTAAAGTATAGCATACTAAATATAATGAAAGGTTAATATTTTAAAAATCACTTTCATACTTTTTTCATTACAAGTAGGAATATTAACGTTAGTGGAATACATTTCAACTGGGCATAAGGCTAATAATGATATCTTGAAAAATTGAACTCAGATTGTCAAGACTGAGTCGTATTGCGGATTTTTAATAATTTATATTTCGATGACCGGTAGTATATAGTAAATTAAATTTAAATAATATATATCAACAAAAATGGTATAAATCAAGAAAAAGTAGTATCCTATCTGTATCGCTTATTTATAATTGATATAGTTTTCAAAATATCTTAAAATTGGCTATCATTAGCTAATTTTTATAAATTGCTTACCGTTCTTGTCTAAGACTTCTTTAAATGCTTCGTTAGCACTTTCTAGTTCGTATATTTTCCACGTCTTTACCTTTAATTTTTTATAATATTTAATCACCTGCTTAAATTCATGTAAACTACCTATTCTAGTACTTATTAGTGAGATCTCTCTTCCATATATTAATGGTAAAGGACCTAAAGTAACTTGAAGACTCTTATATCCTCCAAAGAAAACTAATTTTCCATTAGGTCCTAAAACTTCTATACTTTTATCCCAAACGTCAACACCAAGGGGATTAATAGATACTTCAGCCATTCTTCCATTAGTAGTCTTCTTCACGAGTTCAACTACCTCATCTGGTCTTACTACGTAATCAGCTCCAAATTCCTTAAGCCACTCCTTGTTTTGTGGATCTCTGGTGACAGCAACTACGTTTGCTCCTAACATTTTCGCAAATTGAACTGCAAACATTCCTACATTACCGGAAGCTCCGAAAACTACTACGGTATCTCCTAGTTTTACATTCGCCTTATTTAAGGCATGGTATGCAGTGGTAACTGAATGAGATAAACTAGTCGCTAACCCCCAATCCATATCGTCTGGAATGGGGAAAACATTAGTTTCGGGGACAATGGTATATTCAGCATATCCACCATTACTATTAATGCCTATATGTCCTACTTTTCTACATATTTGAGTGCTCCCTTGACTACACATATCACAAGTCCCATCAAATAATACCTCATATACAGCTACTCTATCTCCTTCCCTTATACCCTTAACGTGATCACCAACTCTTTCTACAAATCCAGAAAACTCAATGCCCAAAATGTGGGGCATAGGAGTTAAGGGAGGAGGGCTCTTCAAAGTGAATAAGGAATAAGGAAGATTGTTAACGATTAAGTATTCTAAATTAGTTATTCCCGCGAGTTTAACTTTTACTAATACTTCATGAGAATTTGGTTCTGGTGTCTTAACCTCTTCTAATCTTAAATTCTCAACTCCTGGACCGTGATATACTAATGCTTTCATCTTGATATTAGATTGTACTTCCTTACTTAAAAACTTTGTCAATGTCGCCTTAATTAATTTAGAAATATTATATAATGTAAAAAGAATAATATAGAAAATATTAAGGTGAAAATGAGGTTATTTTCCTAACAGTTTAGTCATATATTTACATTCAGCTTTTGCCTAATTATTTCCTTTAATTCGGTTTCTATTTTATTAGGAGGTATTGGTGTACCTTCAAATACTAATTCTCTTAAATGACCCCATGTAGTTAACCAATTAGTGTCCTCTTTAATATCCCATACTAACGGTTCCCAGTCCGGCACGAAATTCCAGTACCCTCCATGAGTTACTTCTATTATGTTACCTCCTGGTTCTCTAACGTAAGTTGAAATAGTATCCCCAGATACGGGATGTCTTAATGGACCCCCTATTACTTCAAGGCCATATTCTGTGTAAATATCTGCTGCTGTAAGAACATCAGTAACGTATTCGACAAAGTAAGTCAAGTGACTTAATCTACCTGGTATACCATGAGAATCCAAGGCAACAGCAATATCATGAGATGAACCACAAACGGTCATAAAGTAGGCTAAAGGCTTATTTCCATCCTTAACGTACTCGTTAACCTTAAATCCTAGAGATTTTAGGAGATTTACTGAATTAAGTAAAGACTCCTCATTATGTGCAAACACAAGTGTGTGAGATAAATCCTTTGCTTTTATACCATTTAATGGTTTCTTTCCTCTTACCTTAATCGCAGTTGTCCTTAATTCCCCTATTGGTCTAGAGATCTTCATATCCCAAACTATTTTCCCTATTTGTCCGGAAGGTAAGATAAATCTAAATCCTTTACCTACTCCGAGATCTGGTTCTCCCTCATCCCATCCTAAGCCTAATCCCTTAGACTCAATTATTTTAGCTGCTTTATATAAATCGTCTTCACTATCAGCCCTCCAAGTAATTTCTTTTATACCGTTAGTTTCACTCTCGGTTAACTTAAGACTATATGTATACCACTCTTGCCATCCCTTAAAGTACACGGACCTTCCCTTTCTCGCTACCTCATAAAGACCTAGTACGTCTTTGAAGAACCAAATACTTTCATCTAACTTTGGGGTTAATATCTCAATACTAACGAGTTGACTTAATAGTCTATTAGTCAAGGTTCGATTACCTACTACCTTTTTGATTTTTAAATTTAAAAATCTTTCTTGTGAATTCAAAGAGTTCTTTTATTAAAAGTTGGGCAATTTCATTTACGTCCATAAAAAATCTAAATATTAGATTTTGAGTGCGTCATTTATCATTTTTAACCATCTAGTTATTTCCACGGAAAGTTCATGATTGTTAGCCTATTTGATTTACATTATAAGAGTATTTAAGGTATTATTTACATAAATTAGATTGACACAATAAATAATTACGACCATGAATTATTGTTAAAACTCTAAAAAAGCTTTATAAACGTTTGAAACTACATTACTTTAATGGTTAAACTATTAACATTTTCCTCTAAGCAAAATGAGATAAGAAGAGTTGGTGCATATAAGGATGGGAAGGTAATCGATTTGGTAGAGGCTTATAGATTAATATACGAGGCTAAACCTCCGATCTGGTTTTATAATATGAAGGAATTAATCGAGGGCGGAGATCCTGCTATACAATTAGTAAAAAAGGTATTAGAGGATTTAAATGAGCTTAACGTAGACGAAAAGAAAGAGGTAATTTTTGAACCTAATAGTATATTATATCATCCTCCAATAGAAAACCCCGAAAAGATATTTCTATTAGCTGCTAACTATAAGGCTCATGCTCAAGAAACTAATTATAGCCCACCAAAAGAACCTTACATATTTACGAAGTTCAACAACACTTTAATTGGAAACAATCTACCGGTAATAATCCCCAAGTCATCTGAAAAGGTTGATTACGAGATTGAGTTAGCAGTAATCATTGGGAAAAAGGGTAAATACATTAATAGAAGAGATGCTATGAAATACGTATTTGGTTATACAATTGCAAATGATATAAGCTTTAGAGATAAACAATTTCCTACAGAACCCCCTTATGGTATGAGATGGGTTCACGGCAAAGGAATGGATGGAGCTTTTCCATTAGGTCCGTGGATAGTTACAAGTGATGAACTAGAGAACGTATATAATTCTAGGTTAACGCTAAAAGTTAATGGGGAAATAAGGCAAGACGCTTACGCTGAAGATATGATATTTAAAATTGACGAATTGATAGAGTACCTATCTGACGGAATAACTTTAAGCCCAGGGGATATAATATCTACCGGCACACCTTCTGGAGTAGCTTTAGCTAGTGGAAAGTATTTAAAAGAAGGGGATATGATAGAGGCTGAAATAAGTACTATAGGGGTGTTAAGAAATCCTGTAACGAGGGAAAAATAGTAGAATAATATATAAAAAGTTATCAAATTTTTGCGTTATACTAGTTAAGAGTTTTTACCTTTAGGAGATTATCTCAAAATCTATTAGCCTTAGATTTATGATAATAATGCCATATAGTAAAGTAAGTTATAACTATAAATTACCATTTACCTCCTTACGTACTAAAGAGAGTTCCTTTATGATTCATAGGGTTGTTATTTACCTTCATCACTTCATAGCAAGTTCTCCAGCCCTCTCTATTCATTCGGTATCTGACTTCCTCCCCGCCCTAAGAGGCTAGGTTGTCCTCATTGTGTCGCTATGTTAGGTTTTTAGCCGAATTATCCCTTGTATTTTTTCAAGTAAGATCCTCTATCTCTCCTTGAGATCTAAAAACATGTGTGCATATAAAGGTTTAACTTCCCTTATTCGTGTTTTCCCCTTCATTTTACAGTCTTAGACTTAAAAAACCTTGATAATTCCTAGAAGGACCAAAAACTTTGACCTTGATTTTTTCTTAATAGACCTAAAAAATAGGACAATGAGGAATTAGTACGATTACAGCGACTCAGCACTAAGATAAAAAAGGTTCTTTATTCTAAATTTTTAGGTTAAAAAGTTTCTTTGCATTTTCATAAAATACCTTTTCTTTTTCAGTAATCGTATCCTCTATATACTTTAGGAAATCAAGTGGTCTAGATACAAAAAATGGATGATCTGTTCCAAATACAATGTGATCACTTCCAACGGTTTTATACAGAAAATCTAAAGAGTCTCTAGTATACATTATAGTATCATAATAAACGTATTTCAACAGATCTTTTTTGATCGTAACCTGATCGTTAGAAAGTAAATCTATTCTCCCAATCTGGTACGGGACAAATCCTCCTCCATGAGGTATAACAATCTTTAAATTGTATTCTCTTAACTTATTTGAGATCGCTAATCTTGTTATTGTATATGTAGTTTCAAATGGAAAACTAACTATTGGAGCCATTAGTTCCTCTTTCAGAATTTTATCCAATGGCAATGTTCCAGGGTGCAAAAATACTGGTCTATCCAGTTTAGAAATCCTCTCTAGTAAAGGCTTATATTCCTCATCAGCAATAGTCTTTCCATCCTCACTTACACCAGTCCCTATAACAAATCCGTGAAGACCTAAATCACTAATTGCTCTATCAGCTTCTTCAATGGCCTCATTAACATCACTCATGGGTAAAGTAGCTAAACCACCAAAATATTCACCATACTTTTCTACTATCTTCTGATACTCATTGTTACATTCTTTAACCAATCTTACTTCCTCCTTGCCCTTTAAAGTATAAGTCCATGGGGCAGAAATTGAAAGTAGAGAGTAAAATTTGTAGGGAAGCTTTTTTAAATATTGAATTTTCTTTTCTAAGTTAATTCCGCTAATATCCATGAATGCACTTCTATTGCTTCCCCACTTGAACATTACTTTATCTCCGTTAATCGTAATAATCCCTTTTTTACTCAAAGTTTCAACGTAAGTTTTTGGATAAAAGTGAGAGTGAACATCTACTACAACTGTGTCCATGTCTGAAAAGGGAATTATCAGCTTAAAAATTTACTTATTTTAATTCTGAATATATTGCAAGTAAGTTAGATAGTTATATTAAATTTAACTCTCCTCTAATATTTAAACTGTCTTCAATTGAATAAATCTTATAGGTCAGTGCAACCTTACTGAATTCATATTTAAATTTTTATCTTATTACATTAAAGGTGTTATGATACAATAAGAGATAATTTTTTAAACTGGTTGATGAGAAGAGCGCTTTCCAAATTTATTATAAATCCACCTTTCAGCACTCTCGTATAAAAATGTTTCCTAATCAGGTTAAATAGTTTTTACCAAATATTTGTAATTTTTCTATGATCCAATCCTAAGTAAACTTTAAGTCAAGATTTATGATTTTTAATAAGAGATTATCATCAAGAAATTGCGCGTAGAGCTCTCTTCAATAAAGCTTTTATTACGTGTCATAATATAGTCATATTCATGAGAGAAGTTAATAAAAACGCCTTTTTGGTCATAGGTTTTATTACAATGTGCTTTAACTCGTTATACCAATACACGTGGAACATATTATCTCCCATGATAATGATAGGGCTTAACGTAACTCTAACCAAGGTTGAATTAGCTTTTACCATTTTTGTGGTTATATCTACTTTCTCCCAAATAGTAGGAGGCTATATAGCAGATACAAGAGGTCCTAAAATCATAGGTATTGTAGCCTCAATACTTTCTTCCATAGGCTTCTTATTATCATCATTCTCCATGAACATATACATGTTTTACATTTTCTGGTCTGTAGGTAGTATTGGGGAAGGAATTTTGTATGGGATAGCCTCAAATCTAGCCGTTAAGTGGTTTCGAGATAAGTCGGGATTTGCAACTGGCTTAGTAACTTTAGGATTTGGTCTAGGAGGAAGTATTGCAAATCCTATAATTTCTCTTTCAACTAACTTCAGAGAACCTATGTTGTTAATAGGTTTAGTAGAAATAATAGTCTTGCCGATTCTCTTATCTTTAATAAAGTACCCTTCCTCATCCTCATGGGGTCTATCACCTAAAACACTAATTATATCGAAAAAGTGGTGGATCTTATACTTCTCTTATGTTATGATAAATGTTCCAATAATTACTCTAGCTTCTTCCCTATCAGAAATTGGTGAAGGCTTACCTAGAGATGAGCTAATATTAACTATCTCTTTATTTCCGCTATTCAGTGGTTTAGGAAGACCTTTACTTGGTTACGTATCTGATAAGATAGGTAGGTCTAAGAGCGCTATAATCGCAGAGACATTGATTATTTTAGGGGGGTTCATGTTATTAGGTAATTTAATCTCATTTTCTATATTTTTTATAGGATTTTTTGGAGGATCTATACTACCTATCTACTTTTCTCTGGTAGGAGAGAAATTTGGTATTAAATATTCAACATCGAATAATGCATTATTATATACAGCTAAAGCTATCGTTGGTGTTTTAGGTAGTCTAATTTTTAGCTATCTGTTTGAGATAAGTAAAACTACTTCATTGTTATACGTAGAAACTTGTAGCATCATTGGTATATTATTATTTATTATATTCATTTATATCAAATAAATTAATTTCATTCACAACTAAGGTTACATTATCGGAAAAACACGCCTACGGTTTATATTATAATGATATACTGGCAAAACCATTACCCTTGAGGAGGTAGGTCTGACCTTGTAGGTATATGAGAAAAATTGTTGTTCAGACTTTATAGTATTCCTATACATGCAGAAAGTCAGAGACTATGACCGTTATATTCGAATCATTAACTTATCGGATAAGTCTAAATGACTTGATAACCACGATTTATTCGTACGAAGTCACTTATTTGTTACGAGTACTATAGTTCATTTTTACAGAAATTTAATATGAGTAAAATTTTTTATTTAGTTTTATTAAACTCTTTTATATGGAGAAGAAAAAAGGATATACGAGTATATCTCTATCAAAGTATATACCTTTAATCTCAGTAGGAACCTTAATTGAATGGTATGACTTATTTGTAGTAGGTATAGCAGCCTCATTGATCTGGCCATTACTATATTACCCTACAACTAGTTCCGCTGCTGCTTTGGCAGCATCGATAGCTACTTATGGGTCAGTATTTTTCACAAGACCTATAGGGGCTGTAATTTTTGGACATTTTGGTGATAGGATAGGTCGGAAAACAATGCTAATCTGGACGTTAGTTATAACTGCTGTAGGAATGGGGGGAATGGCTCTAACACCTACTTATTCTACTATTGGAATCTTAGCTCCATTGTCTATTCTAATATTTAGGCTAATTCAAGGAATAGGCCTTGGGGGAGAGTATGGGGGAGCGGCAACGATATTAGTGGAATATCTAGTTGATAGTAAAAAGAGAGGCTATTATTCAAGTTTCCTACAGTCAACAGTTCCATTAGGAGTGTTTTTTGCTATTCTAGGATTACTCCTTACAAGAACTTATATGTCTCACGAGGTATTCATTAATATAGGATGGAGAATACTCATAGGGGCAGGTGCTATAGCATTAATTATTGGAGGAATAGTTAGATACATTTTAATGGAGAGCCCCCTATTCCAACAACTTATTGAAAAAGGAGAAGTGGAGAGATCTCCTTCAGCTAAGGCATTTAAGAAAGAATGGAAAACAATGATATTGTTAGCTTTTAGCTGGGCTTACATTGTAACTATTTTTGCAATAATATTCTTTCCGACAGGGCTCAGTTACATGACATCATTAAGAATTCCTCAGACAACTATTTACACAGCGTTGTTTGCCGGAGCTGTTGCTGGATTTTTAGCCACAATAATTGGAGGATATGTTTCTGATATATTTGGGAGGAAAACAGTTCTCTGGACTAGTGGAGTTTTAACTATAATAGCCTCTTATTTATATTTCGCTTTAGTTAGCACTAAGGATCCAATGTATATAATAATTGCAAACTCTTTCCTTAACTTTAGTTATTTCTTAGGATATGGTGCAGTTGCAGTATTTTTCACTGAGCAGTTTCTGACGAAGTATAGATATACAGCTGCAGGCTTTTCATACCAATTAGCAGCAATTATTACTGGAGTATATACTTCATTTCTCTTACCTATCGCTATAGTTACTGCGCATGGTTTGTTGAATGCAAACTTATATCTATTTCTTATGGCACTTTCCCTTTGTATCTTCTCAATAATTTCTATAATACCACTTAAGGAGACTAAGGGAGTGAAAATAGACTAACCCGTTAATCACTTTTCCATCTATTGTTTTTTAAAATATTTTATTAAATTTAAAACTCTCATCAGCTAAAGAAATTCCTGTCGGCTATAGATACTCTAAGGTTTATATAATACTACTCTATATGTTACCATGGGGATATAAAGATGCTAGAGAATTTAGTTGGTAGATATATCAACGTTAAGGGGAAATACGTGTATTTAGAGGAGTATGGTAGAGGGTTACCAATAGTTCTAATACATTTAGCTGGATTTGATGGTAGAATATATCATGATGTTGTTAAATATTTCCCTACGGATAAGTATAGGTTATTATTACTAGACTTGCCAGGGCATGGTAAATCTGAGCCCTGGGAAGTTCAATTAAAGGGTTTAAGTAACGCTTCAGTAAGTTTTTATAGTGACGTAATAATGGAATTAGCTAACGCTCTTAACTTGGAGAGATTTATTGCTGTAGGCACTTCAGTTGGTGGTGATATTGTTCTCGACCTATCTACTAAGGCCAAAAAGCTAATAGCTGGAGTAGCTGCCAATTGTGCAGCAAGAACCAGGACATTTTCCGAAGAGGATGTTAAGAATGCTATTAACACTGATCCTGCAAGAACCTTGTTTTTCGCCAGTCCAAATGCTACTAAGAGTCTTATTGAAAGGCTTACTTGGATTAGAAGTTCTACTAGAAATGAAATTCTCAGATGGGACTTAGCTGCGTGGAACTCTTTTGATATTGCTGATAAATTAGAGTTGATACGAATACCTTTACTTCTCTTAAGAGGGGAATACGATCCAATAGTAACACATGATATGATGAAAAGTACTGCTGAGAAGATAAAGAGTGCTAGATTTAAAGAACTAAAGGGTGCTGGACATTATGCACCTGCAGAAAATCCAGAATTATACGCAAAAGAAGTTATACAATTCTTGGAGGAGAATTTTAAATAAAAGATTTTTAGATCGTTTTCCACTAATTTAAAAAATGTTTCTAGGAAATTTTATTTGTTTTTATATTTTACCCTTTCATTTTCCATAAAAATTAAGATAGTCCTTTAATTTCGGAATTTAATGAACAACAAATCAATAGAATAGTTTTACTTCACGTCAAGGAAAGTTGATTTATAAAAAACTTTAGTTCTATCTGATTTTTCATTTCTTATTCAGTCTTAACGTAATTTTCCAATTCTCCAACATTTTCTATTACTACTTTAACGATATCTCCGGATTTTAAGAACTTACCAGTTCTCAATGCAGTACCAGGAGGAGTTCCAGTAGATATCAAATCCCCAGGCTTTAGGGTTATTCCTTCTGAAGCGTACTCGATTAACGTTGCAATATCGAATATCATGTCTTCGGTGTTTCCATCTTGCCTTAACTCATTATTTACGTAAGTCCTAATTCTCAATTTTTGAGGATTTTTAATCTCATCCTTAGTTACAACCCATGGACCTAAAGGACCTAACGTATCTAGGCTTTTAGCCTTTAGCCAATTAAATTCTGTTTTACCACTCTTTCCCCACCTTAAATCTCTTAAACTTACGTCGTTAAAAATTGTATAACCAAAAACGTATTCATAGGCTTTATTCCTAGGGATATTCTTACCCTCCTTTCCTATTATTACTGCTAACTCTCCTTCATAGTCAACTTGCCTTGAAAAACTAGGTACTATAATTGATTTCTTGTGACCTATTAGTACATTAGGCAACTTTACGAATAAATATGGTTCAACTGGAAGCTCTTGATGTAACTCTTCAGCGTGAGATTTATAGTTAATGGAAGCACATAATATTTTTTCTGGATTCACTGGAGGATAATACTCTATTTCATTCAAATCATAAATCACTTGACTAACCTCATCCAGATTATTTTCGATTTTATTTTTCAACTGTTCTACTAAAATCATGGCACTTTCTCCACCTCTTATTAGCTCGTTTAATGAGTTAAACCAACTTGGAGATGCTGAATGAGTTATTATTTTATAAGCTTGTTTTACGTCCAAAACCTTATCTTTAACTATTAGACCTAACCTTTCATCCCCTTTACCTTTAGAAAACATTAACAATTTCATTCTTACATTTCCCCTGATTATCCATTTATTCACCTAAGTTATATAAATCAATATTTACTTCAGGGTAAGGAATTGCACACGCAGTATGAGTGAACTCATGCTATGATATTAAGCAGATTATGGAGGAGGACAAAGCTCGTAAACGTGATCTTAGACTTAATGTTCTCTGGAACAAAAATGTATTAATAATTATGGTATCAAATCTACAGCATCTCATATGGTGAAAAAATAAATACTTGGTTAGTTTATATTAATATTAATGGCTAATGAAGCTGAGTTTCGCAAATTAGTGGAAGAAATGAAAAGAGAATACTTAGGAACTTATGCTACAAGCTTCGATAAGAGATTCTCAAATTATCCAGTCTTCACAAATAAACCACAACCGTTTATGGTACCATATATGTGGAAGTATGAAGATCTAAAAAGAACCGCATATAGGTTAAGAGATGTTATAGACCCAGAATTCTCTGATAGGGTGACAGTTCACTTGGAAAATCCGGGGATAAAGAAACTAGCCCCTGAGTTTCCAGCCCCTGCTACTACTACTATGTATGCTGGTATTCAAATCATAGCCCCTGAAGATAAACCTCCTGCTCACAGACATTTAACAAATGCCTTCAGAGTAGGATTGGATATGCCTCCAGAGGGAGGATATACTACTGTTAATGGAATTAGGATTAAGATAAATAAAGGAGATGTAGTACTTACTCCAGCTTTTACTTGGCACGATCATGGAAACTTCGGTAAAGACTACGCGATATGGTATGATGGCTTAGATGCTTCCCTAACTTTTTGGTTAGGGATAGAGTGGTACTCATTTCTGAAGGATGTTAATGGTAAGGTAGTACAAGATGTGATAGGAACAGAGGTCGATGTAGAGGGAAAGTATTCTCAAGGATTTTTACCTTTAACCGAAGAGAAGTCAGAAATAAATCCATTATGGTATTATCCATACAAGAAGACACGTGAAGCCCTTATAAAATTAGGAGAAAAAGTTAAGGAAAGGAAAATTGTAGCAATAGAATTAATTAATCCTCAAACCGGAGGTCCAGCATTTCCAACTATGAGTTTAACTTTCATCTTAGTAAGACCAGGAGAAGAGATCAAACCACCTTTAGCCACTGAGAGTGTAGTTATGTTTCCTATGGAAGGAGAAGGTGAAATATGGCTACCAGATAACGGTATCACATATAAGGTAAAGGATCACGATATGATAACATTGCCACCATGGACGAGAAGGATAATAAGAAATAATGGTAAGGATCCATTAATATTATTTGTTCAATCAGACGCACCTACTTATAAAGCCCTCGGAAAGTATAGAGAAGAGAAGCAAGAAGAATCCTAATTTTTTCTTTCATTTTTTATCCACTATATATAACTACTACACATACTACTTTAATGTGTTAATGTAGTTTGTCATCATAAAGCTAAAATTTGCTAAACCTCTCTCGTATTGACAAATATATGTAAATAGGAGTATATTGCCCACATACAGTTTATTAGCGTAATAGATTTGCCTAAATTTAAATCCTCATGATGGCACTGAACTCACACGTGTGAAAATAAGTTGAACTTAGAGAAATCTCTGTCTTCTAAGGCATAGCCTTCAATTAATTCTACCAAGAATAAATCGAGTATTAATAAGATAATGTGTAATACGGATTAATATCTTGTAAAATATAAGTGAAAAATAGTCGTATAATATGGTATGATAATCATAGTTAAATTAATAAAAATGCCTTATTGATTCAAAAATCTAACTACCTATGAATGTAGATCTTAATATTTTTCATCATAAAAACTATGTGATTTATAAAATGGTATATACCTTTAAAATTATGTAAGAATATATAAATCTCCAATCCTGCTCAAAACCTTATTTTTGAATGGATAAAGCTTAACTTTAATATAATATAATGCGAATTCAACTTGATTAATATGGAATTAAATATTTATTTGTACGATAAAATTATATCAAAATAAATTTTTCTAACAAACATTGTGTGGAAATGCTCTTCATCCCATATCTATAAAATTGCACAACGTCAAATCGTTTATGTTTTAAGTTATAATTTACTATTATTTTCCTTTACCTTAAGAAAACGGGAATATGATAGTTCGGACTTCCTAAAATTATTTACTTAACTTGTTGTTTGAATTGACCAAGATGCTTTATATTCAAGAATTTTTATATATTTCACTGATGGGAAAGGAGAATCGTGTTAATCCCCAAGTTCTTCTTAAGGTTAATGGAACACATGAAAATTGTTGGTCCACTGAGATATGGTATAACGTTAAACTTATACACTATCATAAGATCAATGATGGGTCTTACGTTAAGATAATTCTTTTAGTCCCTAAAGAATATAAAAGGCATTTCATTAGTTTGATGAACAGATTCTATAAAACTGTTACCATAAATAGTATTCAATACAATGACAAGGCTAATGTTTTGATATCTATAATCAAGAGGCTAAGACCTAACTCCATTTTTAATTTAATAGAGAGATATGCCGCAATGTTTATAGAGGAAGATATTTCAGACTTTAAGGAAAGTTGGAGCATTGTAATTCCAACTAATTTGAAAGAAGACTTCATTAATGATCTAAAGGAGCAATTGAATGTTCATAGTACCGCGCTTCATCCCTATAAATACTTGACTCAACCCAATTTACCATTAAAGGAATTAGATATTTTAAGGGTAGCATATAAATTTGGATACTTTGATTATCCTAGAAAGATAACCAGTAAAGAGTTAAGTAAGATTTTAGGTATTAGTGAACCCATGCTCATCTATCACTTAAGGAATATTCAAAAGAAAATTACTAGATATATATTAGATTATTACTACGATATATATTGATAATTTTTAATACGTTATTGATGAGACTAAGGTTTTGAGGGTTAATGGTGAGTATTATTTAGGCATTACGAGTCTGGGCTAATTCTTCATGTAGTTTCCACGCTTATACTGGAAAATTGGAGGGATAAAGCTGTCTTCCTACACGATAAGGCTACAAGGCATTCTCTTGGTTAAAACACGATGTTGAAACTTTTGACAAGCTTAGTAAGTTTTCAGAAGCTTAAGCAAGCATGGACTCCACATGGAACTCAACAAGGAACACAATAACGAGATGGCTAAAAATATTCTTCAATACAATTTACTCGAAATCTATTGGCATAAGTTGGAATATGGGAGTGGATGAAATTGTTGTCCACACACAATTTGTCAAATGAAAGTGTATACACATGTATTAATGGAGCTCAGACTTAAGTGATAGTCAAAAATAATGGAAGCCTTAAAAACACTCAGGTATTCGCTAATTTTGCACAGTTTCAAGATTAAATTATAACCAGAGTTTACAGATCTACGAGCAAACGATCCCTATCCTTAACATCAACTTTGACCTTGTAATTAACATTAGCCAACTTGTGAGGGGCAATGTAGTGTGAGGCAATGAAGTCCTCTAACTTGACAAGCAAGACGTCAAGGCTAATACAATCTCATCCAAGGAATGAAACCTAAGCTTAAAAGGGTAGAGATAATTTGAGTTAAGCGAGGAAATCAAACCTATTCATGTTCTCGCCCCAATAAATAACTCGCCCACACCCTAAAAATACTTTTTATTATGAATAAAATTCAATTTATCTTAAACAAACCAAATTATTGTCCACACACAAGGTATAATAGAAAAAGTTTTTTAAGGAAAAAGGTTTTTCACTTCATATTTATTTTCTTATCTTCTCTTTTACTGGAATAAATTGTTCAGCTTCAGTTGAACCTTTCATTGCAACTGTTGAAGCTTGTCCTCCAGACGCTATTGTTAACACTAAGTCAAAATACTCAGTGCCAACTTCCCTTTGATGAGCTACAGCAGTGTAACCATCACGTTGAGCCTGAAATTCCAGCTCTTGTAGCTTAACATAGCCTAACATTCCCTCATTCTTAAATGCCTTAGCTAAGTTGAAGGTATAATAATTAATTAAATGCCAACCAGCTAAGGTTATGAACTGGAACTTATATCCTAAATCAGCTAGCTCCTCAATGAACTTACCAATCTTAGAATCATCCATGAACTTTTTCCAATTGAAAGATGGAGATAAGTTATAAGCTAGTAACTTCCCGGGGTAATGGGTATGTATAGCTTCAGCGAACTGCCTAGCCTCATCTAAATCTGGCTTAGAGGTTTCAAACCATAACAAATCAGCGTAAGGTGCATATGCTAAACCCCTAGCAATTGCGAAATCTATTCCTCCTTTAACCTCATAGTACCCTTCTGCCGTTCTTCTACCAGTCAAGAATTCAGAATCTCTCTCATCAGAATCGTTGGATAAATATACTGCATTTAAAGCATCAGTTCTGGCAATCAGTATGGTAGGAACGCCTAAAACGTCAGATGCTAACCTTGCTGCATTTAATATTCTTATGAAGTTACTAGTAGGTATCAGAACTTTACCACCTAAGTGACCACACTTCTTTTCAGAGGCTAATTGATCTTCAAAATGTACTCCAGCAGCCCCAGCCTCTATCATTGCTTTCATCAATTCATAAGCGTGAATAGGTCCTCCGAATCCAGCTTCGGCATCAGCAACTATTGGTAATAAATAATCTACCTCATACTTTCCCTCACTCCAAGCTATTTGATCCGCCCTAATTAGGGCGTTATTTAACCTTTTAACTAATGTAGGAACACTATTGGATGGGTATAAGCTCAAGTCTGGATAAGTCTGTCCAGATAAATTATTATCAGCTGCTACTTGCCAACCACTTACGTAAATAGCTTTCAATCCAGCTTTAGCCATTTCAACTGCTTGAGAACCGGTTAAGGCTCCAAAAGTAGCAACATAAGGTTCAGTTTGTAATAATTTCCATAATTTTTGAGAGGCTAATTTAGCTAATGTGTATTCAACTCTTATGGAACCCCTTAACCTAACTACATCAAGTGGGGTATAATTCCTTTTTATTCCCTTCCATCGCGGATCTTCATTCCACTCTTGTTCGATCTTGCTTGCCTCTTCTTCCCATATCTTTTTTACGTCCATTTACTTATATCCCCATTCTATTATAAAATTTTTAATATATATACTTAAACTTAACAGTGTTTGATTTAAAGAAGAACATATGGGATATAATTAAGTTGACTGGCGTTTATACTTAAAAAGTATAAATTTTATAAGGTATCTATAGTTACAGTGTATAGAGAAATTATTGTAAGTCAAGTTTCAAAATAATAATAAAATTTATGTAGTTGATGTCCTCAACTATCCTTTTTTTATTTATATTTGCTCTTTTCCGTTAAACAATTTTCACAGATATTCTTCTCACTACATTTAATTATAATTACATAACTAAATTTAAGTGTTAAAAAATAAATGACGTAAATAATGCTACAATCCGAGTATCTAACGACATATTAAGAAATCTAAATGTGTAGGTAAGCTAAACATGATAGAAAGAGCGACAAACCTCGCCCTTAAAGGAAGGAGGTCAGATAATCGTACTCTATCTGACTGTAAGTAACAATTTCATTTACCTCTAAAATTTTTATTTACAAAATAATGGAAACCTCATCCTTTAGGGCGGGTAAAAGGTAATTAGGAAAAATATATTTTCTCATAAAAAGTCAATGATATTCGTCATAGATATAGTCATAAATTTCTAAGACATATTTCTCTATCTCTCCCCTCTTTACCTTTTCCTCAACCATCTCTCTAAACGAGAATAAGCTGTCCATCACCTTTAACCTAGTCTCTGGATCTAAGGGTGAAAGTACAAACAATATTTTTCCACTATTCATTATATACTTCGGGAACAGGAACTCTTTCATTAAGATCTCCATTATAACTGGGGCGAATGATCTGTCAAACCTTGGAGCTAGATTAATTATTTCCTCCTCGACTTCAGAAGGACTGGTACCTAAAAGTTTTGCAATCCTCTCTGAAGCCTCTTTCGCTGACATCTCTCTAAAAGGACCTGCATTATATGCCTTGGAAAGTACCTTATAGACTTCTTCTAATAACCCCTTATCCTCACTTTTGCCAAACTTCTCCAATATTCTCTTAGACGCCCTCATGTCTTGTTCCTTATAAAACTCATTGGTCCAATCCAAATGTAACTTCCATAAACTCTCAAATATTTCCTTAACCTTAGTTCCTTTAGACACTTTAATAACATCATCAGCCGGTATTACGCCATCCTTAGTTAACTTAGGAGCCTTTAAGTAACCGTCCTTAGTTATTACAGCATCTCTATTTATTAAAGTCCACAACCATGAGGTAAATATTCTGTAAGTTGCTAAGTCATTCATAAACCTCTGTTTCAACTCATAATCGTCTATCGCTGCAGCTAGGTTACCATTTAATAATTGGAAGCCGTAATTGGCAGCCATGTAGAAAGCATGTTGTACATGTTCTGGCGTTATATCCCCAGCTGGAACGTCATATAAGGCATGCCACAGATCTTTCCCGCCCCATAGTTCCTTATTTCCTAACAGTTTGTCTGGTGTGTCAATCATATCCCTCCTTATCACCCAAGGAGTTATTTTACCGTTCTCATCTAATAATCCTAACCTTTGAAATAGTGATTTCTCTTCTGGAGTTAATCCGCTGTCTACAGTTGGCATTTTCACTCCTTCGACTTCAACATACTTAACTGGAGCATCAATCATCTTTTGTAACTCCTCTAACTTAGCTCTCAAAGGCTCATTTCCAGCCTTTACGTAATCCTCTTCCTTTGTGGCGACCCAACTTTGCCTAAACATATCGTATAATTTACCCTTTACCTTACCCTCTAATATCTCGTCTAATGTAACTTTACCTTTTACCTCATCTGAGAGGAATATTAGACCAATTAGCCTTTCCCTTAACTTATCAAGTTTTATTCCTCTTAAAGCCCTCGGATTATATTTATTTCTCTGAAAAGGATCCGTCTGAGGATATAACATTACAGCAGCCATTCCTCCTACTGGGGCAGCATCAGCTTCACCATTCTTTGCTCCAGCCATTAGCATTATTAACGCGTTATATCTCTGATAAGCCATCATGTTTGGTGAGGTCATTGTTATGTTTTGAGGATCTGGCAACACCTTCTCTTGTAGCCACATCTCTATCAAACTTCCTAAATAATCCCATCTTCCATTATTTGACTTTATTAACCTCTCTCTGAATATCCATAAGATGACTGGCAAATATCTTCCAGCGTTAACTTCTTCGTACAGTAAGGCTAATTTAAGTGTACCAATTGGTAAGTTAAGTTTCCTTTCTATCCTTCTAAGGATTTTTTCTATTACTAGAGCCTCCTCTGGGGTTTGTGTTTTAGGTAAGTAGAAGTATACCCCAGAACCAGCAGTCTTCATGCTATTGTAGTTGTTTAACGTGTAAATCACGGCTGATACTATAATAGATGGAACTGGCTTATCATTTAACGTAATGTCATAATCTAGTAGATGTAACCCGGGTAACCTGTGAAAGATTGTAGGCCATTTATCTCTTGGCTTATTTATGGTGTAAGTTTTACCTTTCTCGTAATAAGGACTAGGTGCCTTTCCGGATAAGAATAGTTTGACGTTCTTTCTCCCTTCCCATACATCTGCTACTGTCTTTCCAGAGCCGTAAGGGATATACCAAGCTGGAGAGGCATCCTCTTCATCTTCCATAGCGCAAGCCACATCAGCGTTAACTTGGTGATAAGCTCTACTTAACGGATACCAAGGACCAGTTATTTCAAGTCCAGGATTATTTAATGGGTGTGCATCTTTTGGAATCGGTACATTATCGTTTAACCTCCATCTTAAATTGGATTCTCTAACTAGGAAATTATCTATCATACCTTGAACTATTTCTCTGAAAGTTCTCTTATTCCCATCAGCATCTTCAAAAACTTGATCCCATGAAGGAAAAGATCCCTTCTTCTCAACCGGTTCCTTTGACTCCAGCCATTTCCTCCTCTTACTTATAACCCTTTTTATCTCGTCACTAAACTCGATTGCCAGTTCCTCTATGAGTCCTTCTACACTAACTATTTTGTCATTTATTACTCTCTCACCGAAGAGGTCCTTATACTTTTGTAAAATTTCATCCCGGATCTTCAATCGTGATGACAAATCTAAACACTGATAATTTATATCGCAATCGTTCTTTTTAAATTTTACAGTACAGTTTTAACATTATTTATATATAAAAAGTTAAAAATATTTACATAAAAGGGGGGAAGGTCTTTAAATCATTTAGATTGAGTGGCGTAAGAAATGAATTAGATTGCATACTTTTTAAGTGGCATAACTAATTTATTTATTCTAAAAATTTTTTAAATTTCTATATATGTAAAAATTAAAATTATAAAGGAAGAGCAAGTCTCACCTTAGCGAAGAGGAGAATATAAAAAATTCATATACTTAAGTCAATCTTTAAAGGTAACCACCATTTTATGTAACTTCACTCATTTTTATTAAAAACTATAATGTATAACTAGGGTATTGTTTAGACATCTTATATATATAAACGGGGAGTTATGAAATTTATTTCAATTATTTCACGCTATTTCATGTTAAAAATTAAGCAAATTAGCTTTGTCTAACCGAAAATCTTAATATATACATATATGCATATATACATTTATGCCTAAAGTAATAACAATATCTGATGAGGTTTACGAGAAGTTAGTTAAGTTAAAGGGGGATAGGTCGTTTAGTGAGACCATAAATGAGCTAATTCAGTTTTATAACGCAAATAAGAAGGGAAGAAAGGAAATTTTAGATAAGATGTTCGGGATCCTAACAGAGAAAGAGGTTGAAGATCTAGAGAAGGAGATTAGTCAGTTTAGAAATAACTTTAGGACGAGGTCATTAGAAAATGGCAATACTTGACTCCAATGTGATAATAAGAATCATGAAGGGAGATAAGATGAGGCTGTAAAGAGTTTAAGCGATAATATTGCTACAACTGTGTTTAACGTCTATGAGATTTTAAGGTCGAAGCATAGTAGTAAAATTTCACAATACTTTGAAGACATAATAATATATCCATTTACGATGAGAGAAGCTGTAATAGCCTCACAAATCTATAGGGATTTAGCGTCGAGAGGTAAGGTTAAGGTTGAAATCGATATTTTAATATCTTCTATAGTTAATGAAACGCTAATAACTTACGATAAGGATTTCTATGATATTAGCAAGGTTTCAAAAATAAATGTAGAAATATTAGACTAAATTTTATTGAAGGTGCAAGATGTATCATAAGAGAATCGTTAAATGGAAAACCCTATATCAGAATACTTTCTTCATTTTGACGTGAGACTAAGTTTCAATTTTAGGTTTAATTTAAAAATATTAAATGGGAAAATTAAAACACAGACTAAAAAAGGTTAATGGAAGGGGAGTTTTCTTAGCTTAAATTAGTAATGAATTTGAGTAGACAAAAATGATAATTATGCGAACTTATTTATTATGGTAGATAAGCTTAAATACAAGATAAAATAAATGATAATTATGTCTAAAGCTGAATTTACGTTTAAGAGACAAAACGTGGAATTCCTTACTGAAGGTGGTATTAAGTTAAGGGGTTGGCTGTATTTACCAGATAGTGATAAAAAGTCACCGGCAATAGCCATGTCTCACGGGTTTTCAGCAGTAAAAGAAATGTATTTAGATAGTTTTGCGGAAGTTTTTGCAACAGCAGGTTTTGTAGTGTTAGTTTATGATAATAGAAATTTTGGTGAAAGTGAGGGTGAGCCAAGGCAGGAGATAAATCCATGGGATCAAGTAATGGATTATCGATATGCAATATCTTACGTAAAGCAAAGAAGTGAAGTTGACCCAGAGAGGATTGGTATTTGGGGGACTAGCTATTCGGGAGGTCATGTCATAACTGTAGGTGCGTTTGATAGTAGAGTTAAGGCTATAGTTTCCCAAGTTCCATTGGTGAGTGGTTCTGAAAATCTTAAGAGACTGGTAAGATCTGATATGATTCCGGAATTGAGGAGAATGTTTGCTGAGGATTATGAGAGGAGAATAAAGGGTGAAAAACCACTAACTATTCCAGTAGTGTGCAAAAGTCCTCCTGAAACTTGTGCTTTGCCTACTCCAGATTCCTATGAATGGTTTACAGAAACTGCAAAGAAGAGAGCTCCAAACTGGAGAAATGAGGTAACTTTAAGAAGCGTAGAATATTTGTCAATGTATGAGCCTATAACCTATGTTAAGCAAGTCAGTCCTAAGCCAATACTTATGATAGTAGCTGAGAGCGATATTTTAACTCCTACCGATTTAGCCTTAGAAGCTTTCAATATGGCATTAATGCCTAAGGAATTAGAGATTCTTAAAGGTGGTCATTTTGACGCTTATACTAAAGGTTTTGAAATATCAAGCAGGTTAGCGAGGGACTTCTTCCTCCAGCATTTATCTAAGAAGTGATGTTTTGCTGACTTTCTCCACGCCCTAAAGGGTAAGGCTTTCATCACTTTGTAAATGCCTTTTAAGACCGGGAGAGGGTCAGCTATTCTAGTTATTGATGGGAGATATATTTTAAGGGAACTACGTCTCTTTTTTATTTTGAAAAGAAATCATGAAGTTACTCTTATGAAACTTCATTCTAAAGTCTTTTCATAATTTATAATATTAATGGATTATTTTACAATATCTTGAAATAAAATATAAATATTAGTTTTACATATTACATTATCAATGGAAATCATTAAAGGAATGCCCTCAACAATGAATGATTCATATCAATTAAATGTGCATAAGCTATTAGAATATGCCTCGAAAGTTCACGGAGATACTGAGATTATTTCAGATAGAAGACTTCAAGGAGGATTAATACATAAATTAACTTATAGAAAGGTTTATGAAAGAGTAAACAGTTTTGCAAATGCTTTAGAAAGTGAATTAGATGTGAAGCCAGGAGAGACTATTGGAATTCTTGACTGGAATGATCATAGATTTTACGAGTCATACTTTTCTATACCATCGGTTGGTGGGGTTCTTCTAGAATTGAATATAAGATTACACCCATCTGAGCTAGATTATATTATTAAGCACACAAAACCTAAGGGGTTACTTGTCGATGAATCTTTAACACAATTAGCTGAAGTTTTAGCTAAGGGATACGATTTCAACTTCATAGTCTTAATGAGTGATAAACCAGTAGAAGAGATCAAGACAAATCTAAGAAAGGTAGTGGGATATGAGGAATTAGTAAAGTCTCACTCTCCCAATAGGGCTTCTAAGGTTATTGACGAAACGTCAGCAGCTACTGCCGCATTTACATCAGGCACTACTGGTCCACCAAAGGGAATCTTTTACTCTCATAGATCAATATATCTACACGCAGCTGCTGTAGTTATTGCAAACCAATTAACACCTTCTGACGTGGGTTTACAGATAGTTCCAATGTTTCATGCCAATGGTTGGGGAGCTCCTTATGCTACGACCTTAATAGGAACGAAAACAATATACCCTGGAAGATACACTCCAGATACATTGGTAGAGCATATTGTCAATCATAAAGTTACTTTTACCAATGGTGTTCCAACTATACTTTTGGAGGTCGTGAGAAGGCTTCAGAAAATGGGAGTTAAGACTCCCGGACTAAGGATAACTTGTGGTGGAAGTGAGCCACCAGCTGCTTTAGCCAAAGCCTTTAAAGAACTCGGAGGAAAAATAGTTCAAGGATATGGGGCAACAGAAACGAGTCCATTAGTCTCCATGGCTCTCCCAAAGAGTGAGTTAATGAGTCTTGATGATATTGAGAGATTTGAGAAAATGAAGCAAGGATTACTCATGTTTGGTGTTGAGGTTAGGTTGGTTGATCCTGTTTCTGGTGGTGATTTGCCTTGGGATGGTAGGAGTGTTGGTGAGTTGTGGTTTAGGGGTCCTTGGATTGCTAGGGAGTATTTTGATGATCCTAGGTCTTCTAAGTCTTTTACTGAGGATGGTTGGTGGAGGAGTGGTGATGTTGGTGTTATTGATTCTTTGGGCTATATTAAGCTTGTTGATAGGTTGAAGGATGTTGTTAAGAGTGGTGGTGAGTGGATTAGTAGTATTGATTTGGAGAATTATTTGATGGCTCATCCTTATGTTAAGGAGGCTAGTGTTATTGGTGTTCCCCATCCTAAGTGGGGGGAGAGGCCATTAGCGATTGTTGTCTTGAAGGAGGAGTATGAGAATTTATCAAGGGATAGGGTTAAGGAGGAGTTAAGAGAACATTTATTGAAGAGGTTTGCAAAGTGGCAACTACCAGATGAGATAATATTCGAAAAAGAAATACCAAAAACGTCAACTGGTAAATTTGATAAGAAAGTGATGAGGGAAAAATACAATAACATCTATACTTCATCAAGTTCATCTTAGAATTTTTTATAATAAAAAATTATACCTTTTTTAACTCATAAACTAGATAGCCCTCTGGCTCTCTCTTAGCGATATTCACTCTCACTTTCATCCCTACTTGAATATTCTTAGGATCCTCATTAACCCAAGCTAGCACGTTTATGCCCTCTTTTAATCTAGCTATACCTACCACGTAATCTTGATAATGCATGAAGCTGACAGGTTTCACTGTAATTATCGTATAAGTAAGAAGTTCCCCTTCTCCGGAAAGTTCAACAGTATCTAATCCAGACAATTTACATTTAGTGCAATCATCTTGAGGAGGGAAGTATATTGTTCCGCACTTAGGGCATTTAGTTCCTATTATTTTTCCTTTAGATAAATATTCGAAGAATTTGTATATTTTTCCTATAGGAATTACAAATCTCTGAGTTAATTCCCTAACATCAATCCAAAGTGGGTTATTCGTTTTTAAATCTCTTATTATAGGCATTCCACTGGACTTTATTAAAGCATCTATTTGCTCCGCTACCTTTCTATCTATCTCACTATATATCTTTTCCTTTACCTCAGTTACTCCCATGTTAACCACTTGAAGGCTTTCTAGTTGAGTATATTGTTACGTATGCGTAATGTCCTGTTCCTCCTACGTTGTGTGTTATTCCCATTCCGTTCTTTACTTCTACTTGTGTTCCTTTATGAGCCCTATATAGTAGTTGTCTTGTTATTGATACTGCCATGCTTACACCAGTAGCCCCTATTGGATGTCCTTTAGCCTTTAACCCACCGTCAACGTTTACTGGTATTTTACCTCCAATGTATGTCTGTTCCTCCCTTGCTAGTATATGCCCTTCCCCTCTCTTTGCGAATCCTAAGTCTTCATAAGCCATTATTTCAGCAATTGTGAAACAATCGTGAACGTCAGCCACATCGAAATACTTCCAAGCATTATCAAATTCAACATTAGCCCTCTTATAAGCTTCTTCTGTGGCAATCCTAGCTACGTCAATATTTAAGAACTCATCTCTTTTTGATAGGTTTATTGTTCCGGAGGCAAATCCTTGCGAGACTATCCAAACTGGTGAGTCCGTTAACTTCTTAGCTACTTCCTCTGAGGCTAATATCATAGCAGCAGCTCCGTCGGTAATAGGGCAAGCATCATAAACTTTTAACGGATAAGCTACAACTCTGGATTTTAGATAATCTTCCATTTTTATTTGCTTTTGGAAGGTAGCGTAAGGATTGAAACTGCCATAATAGTGATTCTTAATTGCAATCTTACCTAAATCTTCCTCTTTCATTCCATACTTAGCCATTCTCCTCGTTGCATATAGGGCGTAATAACCTGGAAAAGTTAAGCCAAAGTTCTCAAATTCCCAGAAGTAATTCCCTGCTCTTCCCATCATTTCTACGGCTACTTGATGTGGAGATTGGTTCATTTGTTCAACTCCTACAACTAGAGCGACCTTAGATTCTCCGGACTTAATAGCTTGATAAGCTATTCTCATGGCTGCACTGCCAGTTGCACAAGCAGCCTCGACTCTCATAGTACCTTTAGGTGTCAAATTACAATACTCACCAATTGCGATAGCTGATAATGGTTCAGAACTCCATCCACCAGCATTTCCTACTACGAACATGTCAATGTCCTTTTGTTCAATATTAGCCTCTTCTAATGCTTGTTTGACCGCTTCCCATGCAAGTTCTTGTAGATTTACGTCATTTCTAAGTCCAAATTTGGTATGTCCAGTTCCAACTATAGCTACATTTGTCATAGTTATATACTCTTCTCAGAAGTTAATTAATTTTTTGTAGTAGTGATTTATGAGAAAATTTTATTATTTTATAAAATTGTTATATATTTATGCCCATATCAAAAGTAGGTGTAGTAGGAGCTGGAACTATGGGTCATGGGATTGCTGAAGTCGCTGCAATTGCTGGGTATCAAGTGACTTTATCTGATGTGTCAGATAGTATCTTACAAAACGCTGTTCAAAAGATAAAGTGGTCATTGGAAAAGTTGAAGGAAAGGGGACAGTTAAAGGAGGAAGTGGATAAGGTAATGTCACGTATAAAAACTACAACTAATCTTAAAGAATTCGCTGACGTAGATTATGTCATAGAAGCTGTCGTCGAAAATTCAGAAGTTAAGCGAAAGATTTTTTCAGACTTAGATAACATAGTTAAGAATGAGACAATATTTGCAACTAATACTTCTTCAATTCCAATTAGTTACCTAGCTGAAGCAACGAAGAGAGAAGATAGGTTTATTGGATTACACTTCATGAATCCTCCAGTGTTAATGCCATTGGTGGAAATTATCATGGGTAATAAGACTAGTGAGGATACTTTAAAGAAAACGGTAGATTTTGCAAAAAGTATAAATAAGGATTACGTTATTGTAAGAAAAGATATTCCAGGTTTCCTGGTAAATAGGATAAATGGGAGAACTTTCCCCGAAGCAGTCTTGCTATACGATGAGGGATATCCTAAAGAAGACATTGACGCTATGACGAGATTTAGATTGGGAATGCCAATGGGATTTTTAGAGTTAATGGACTTCACTGGGATTGATGTATCTTATAACGTAGCATTAGAAGCAATTAAGAGAGGTGAAACGGAACCTCCACACTTTAAGGTTCTGAAGAAATTAGTCGAGGAAGGAAGGTTAGGGATGAAAGTTGGCAAGGGATTTTATGATTATTCTGGTAAGGTATATGAGAGACCTAAAATCGTTCCTACAGATAACATGTATTATATTAACCCCTTAAGGATAATAGCTCCAGCGGTAAATGAGGGAGCTTGGCTTTTGAGGAATCAAGTGTCTTCAATAGAGGATATAGATAAGGGAATGGTTAAGGGAATGGGATGGCCACAAGGACCTCTGACATTTGCAGATAAGTATGGAGTTGATAACGTGGTTAACTTTCTTAAAATAAGGTATGAGACAACTAAGAACGAGAATTACAAGCCTGATCCCCTATTAGTTGAGATGGTTGAAAAGGGAAAATTAGGTGTGAAGAGTGGTGAAGGGTTTTATAAGTGGAAGTATGAGAGAGTAAATTTTGGCCCTGTCAAGTATGAGAAGTTACATGACTACGCTAAAATAACGATGTCAAGACCAGATAAATTGAATGCGTTAAACGAAGCGATGTGGAATGGGTTAACTCAAGCCTTCAGTAAAGCTAAAGAAGACCCAGAAATAAGGGCGGTAGTGATTACAGGAGAAGGTAGGGCATTCTGTGCTGGAGATGACATAGAGATGATGCATTATTGGAAGGAAATGGCTGGGGTTTTAGAGTGGGATGAGAAGATCTCCTCTCCGCTAATTAATCTCTTGATGAATTATAATAAGCCTATAGTCTCTGCCGTCAATGGACTAGCATTTGGAGGTGGAATGGAACTAAACATATTATTCGATATTATAATAGCCAGCGAGGACGCAATTTTCTCCATTCCAGAGGGTTTAATAGGTGCTTTACCACCATTAGCTTCCTCTGTGGGAGTTGGATTCGTTAGTAGGAAAATTGCTAGATATGCGTTAACTGGTGATTGGATGAGTGCTAAACAAGCTAAGGAATTGGGTTTAGTGGATATTGTAGTCCCGTCAGATCAATTGGAAATTACTACTGTAGAAATTGTGGAGAAGATAAAGAGAATTGCACCTTTATCTACTATGGCAATAAAGAGGGCTATTAATTCCATTAGAAATTCCTTCCTAACACAACTACGTTCTGCCTCTCAAGACCTCTTCATTCTATCGGCAACTGAGGATTTCAAAGAGGGAATGAAAGCGTTTATAGAGAAGAGACAGCCTAGATATAAGGGAAGATAAGAATTTTTATATATTATTATTTTTTATGATAAAAAACTTTATATATAATACGTAAATTAAGAATATCTATGAGCATATGGTCTAAATTTTATCCAAAGGATTTAGACTTAAAGATTCCAGAAGAACCAGCGTATTACTTTTTAGAAAAAGCGTCAAAAGAGAAGGGAGATTCTACATTTCTGGTCTACGAAAATAAGGAGTACACTTATAATAACCTTTACTCTCTATCAAGAAGATTTTCTAATTATTTACAACAAGAAGGACTGAAAAAAGGAGATGCAATAGCATTAATTATGTACAATAGTCCTTTAGTTATACCAATAATTTTTGGCTCGTTTATCATAGGGGTTAGGGTAGCTTTAATAGATCCTTTAACATCTGGAAAGGATCTAGAATATCAGCTCTCTTTGACTAACCCTAAAATTATTGTCACAGAAGATGAAATTTTAAAGAGAGAAAGAGAAATATTATCTTCTCGCTATAAAGTCCTTTCTCTAAACTCTGAAAGCGATCTGAGTAGGTTGTCTGCATCTGAGGAAGTGACTTATGCTAAAGTAAATCCAAGAGAAGATATAGCTGTATCGATGCATTACGCAGGAATTATAGGAAGAACGTATGAAGTTTACCATACGCACTTCGGTCTGATTGCCTCAAATTATGTAAGTACATCTGTCAGATCTAAGGAGATAGGCGAGGGAAATACTATACTCATTTCCCTTCCAATAGCTCATATATTTGGGTTAAATGCACTTTTAGGCAGTATGATAGAGAAGGGAAAGGTGGTATTACTTAGGAGGTATGATAAAGACAGAGTGTTAGAGTCATTAGACAAATATAAGGTTAATATTTGGCCTGCCCCTCCTTTAGTGTTTAAAGAAGTCTATGATAATTTGAAAAAGGAGAAATTTAGCTTAAAGCTATGTATTACCGGAGCGGCTCCAGTTCCTCCGGAATTGCAAAAGATATATTTTGAGGAATTAGGCTTACCTCTTGTTCAAGTATATGGTTTAACTGAGGGATTAGCTGTGACATACCAACCCTCTAACCTTAAGGTATATGGGAGCGTAGGCATTCCATTGCCAACTGTAGAGATAAAACTAGTCGATAAGGAAACGGGTACCAGAGAAGTTCCAATAGGTCAAGAAGGAGAGTTAATAGTTAAGTCTCCTTGGAATATGAAGGGTTATGGAAGTAATGGGGTAATAGATTTAAATGAGACCAATAAGGCTATTAGAAACGGATGGCTTTATACGGGGGATATATTCGTAATGGATCATAATGGTTTACTTTACTTTAAGGGGCTTAAGAAGAGGTTTTTAAAGTATAAAGCTTATCCAATATTACCTAGGGATTTGGAAATAATTTTAGAAAGTCATCCCGCCGTAAAAAAGGCTTACGTTGATGGGGAGTTGGATCCAGAAGTAGGTCATAGGGTTTTCGCTAAAGTAGTATTAAAGGATGAGTATAAGGGTAAGGTAAGTGAGGAAGAATTATTAAATTATGTCAATGAAAAAGTAGCATTTTACAAAAAAATCAGAAAGATTATATTTGTGGATAGTTTATAAAACGAAAAAGAAAAATCTCACTTTTTTAGGTAGTGAGGAGCTAGAGTCTCTTTTTTGCGTCCTCAATAGCCCTAGATATTGATTCAAGTATATCCTCAGCTTTGACTGAAGGCATTTCGAAATTCTTCCTAGAGAAGATCTCGTTAATGGTAGCTAATATTTTCTCTTTATCCTCTATTGACATACCCCTTAATTTTTGTTCTAGTTCAAATAAGTATTCACCTGGAGAGCAATAGAAATCACCACTTATCATAACGTCTTTAATCTCTTTCCCGTCAGTAAGTAAATGAGTTACAATTAACTTCCTAGCCTTATATCTCGAAAATCCTAAGGAATAGCCCTTAGGTATGTTTGAAAATCTCTTTGCACTCGATCTCAGATATAGATTTTGATCTGATTTGGCTATATCCTTGTATTTCTTCCATATATCTTTAGCTTGGTCAGAGAATTCATGTGAATCTAATTTTATTTTAAGCGTCTCTTCCAGACTACTCTTAAATGCATCATATACTTCCTCATCACTGGGTTTCCTCCCAGTCTCCTCCTCTACAGACGTAACGTACTCTTGAACGCTTTTAGCGGTCTTATCCATGAATTTTTCAGGGGGAATCTTTATTACGCTAGCCATCTCCTCAAAGTTCAGTTTTCCAACTCCAATTACCATATTAAGGATTAATATTTCTTCAACTGTAGCAAAACCAAAACCCGTGATTTTCTTATGGGCTCTAGGAGATCCTACTCTTACATCCCCTATATGATCGTACCAAGCACCTTTAACCCCTAACTTATAATAAGCGTGGACTGTTGCAGAACCGATTTGACAGAATGCCTTATCCATGCTTGTGAAAAAGTCTTTAGGAAAAGTCATAAAAAGCGCCATACTTGAGCCCTTTGACGAATATATAGTTCCACCTCCAACGCCAAGCCTCCTTATAACCTCTACATCTCTTTTTCTTGCCTCCTCAAGATTAACTTCCGTATCAACATCTTGGAAATACCCTAAACTTATTCCACTCTTACCTGCACTTGTTACTACTAATATTGGCACGTTAAGTCTCTTAGTCTCATAGATAATTGCAGCAGGAATTGCTACAGTATCAGCTAAATCACTACCTTTTATGAATAGACTTTTCCCTGTTAATGAAGACATATTAAACTATATAAGTACATTTAAGTTTAATAACTTTTTTGTGATATTGATGAAATACGCTTAAGCATTTTTTATGGAATAATTTAAGGAAATTTCACGTGAAGTTAGGAGAAATCACCCTTAAATGTTAATAAAAAACTAGAGACCGAAGTCTTTTAAAAAATTAAGTTTACTTCATGTATATATCCTTATACTTATTCTTTAACTCATCTTTTCTGAACTTGCCTACACTTGTTTTTGGTATTTCTTTTTCGAATATTATCTCATCTGGTAGTTGCCACTTTGCAAACCTCTTCAATAAATGTTCTCTTAACTCCTCCTTAACCCTATCCCTTGATAAATTCTCATACTCCTCCTTCAAGACAACAATCGCTAATGGCCTCTCCCCCCACTTAGGATGGGGAACACCAATAACACTAGCCTCCTTAACATAAGGATGAGCCATCAAATAATTCTCCAAATCAATACTACTAATCCACTCACCACCACTCTTAACAACATCCTTCAACCTATCAACAAGCTTAATATAGCCCAGAGAATCAATAACACCAACATCACCACTCCTCCACCAACCATCCTCAGTAAAAGACTTAGAAGACCTAGGATCATCAAAATACTCCCTAGCAATCCAAGGACCCCTAAACCACAACTCACCAACACTCCTACCATCCCAAGGCAAATCACCACCAGAAACAGGATCAACCAACCTAACCTCAACACCAAACACTATCAAGCCTTGTTTCATCTTAAAGAACTTCTCATCAAGAGATAGTTGTTGCATCTCAGAAGTCTTTTCAACTGCTGCAGAAACTAATGGGCTAGTCTCAGTCGCTCCATAGCCTTGATATGCTTCTATTCCGTATTTAGCAAGTTCCTTAACGAGAAAAGCCGGTGGTTCTTGACCACCTATCCCTATCTTCAGTCCCCTTAAATCGGGTTTTGGTTCCAGCTTTTCCAATCTTCTCAGTAGCTCTAGGACTACAGTTGGTACTGCAGCTGTTCTTGTTACCTTGTAATTGATTATGTAATTAGTTATGGTTTCTGGACTAAACCTTCCCGGGTATATTTGCTTACATCCTTCTATAGTTGCAGCAAATGGGGTTCCCCAACCATTAGCGTGAAATATCGGTACAACTTGTAATAAGACATCCTTTGGATTGAAGTCATGTGCTACAGCCATTGCATGAAGAATAACTGATCTATGTGAGTATAAAATACCCTTAGGTAGCCCCGTTGTACCAGAGGTAAAGGCTGCGTAAGCTGCTGTTTTCTCATCTATTTCTTCAAATTTTCTGTTTGGTGAATGAGATTTTATCAATTCCTCATATCCGTAAAGATCTCTCGGTAAGGAATCTCTAATATTTTTCAATTGCTCTATTTCCTCAATAGGTTTATCACTCATTACTACTGCGAAATCAAATTTATGCGATTTAGAGAGTATTTGTGCCAATTGAAGTAAGGAATCGTCAACCAATAATCCTCGTGCCTTAGTGTGTTCAACAATATATATTAGATCTGAAGGGGGAAGACGAAAGTTCAAGTGTAATAGAGTTGCCCCCAATGAAGGAAGGGAGAATAATGATTCAAAATATCTATGATCGTTCCAGTCTAATATAGCTACAATATCACCAGCTTTGACGTTCATTTCTTTTTCGAATGCGTTAGCCATGGTAGACACTCTTTTGTATATCTTTCCGTAATTTAATACATGAAACTCTCCTCCTACTAACCTTCTATCAGAGATTATTTCCGTTTCACGATGCACTTTTGCCGCGTATTCGAGTAATTTATGAACGTTTAATTGCCAATCATCGTTTGTAGTAGATTTTAAACCCTTTATCATTGTTAAATTTTAGATGATAGTATCTTATATTCTTAACTCTCTATAATTTACCTAAAAATAAAAAATTATGAATTTATACCCTAGGATCCCCTAAATCGCCTTATATATATAATAGCCTCTTAATTAATTTAAAATAGCAAAGTTTATATTGATCAAAACTAATTGAAACAAGAGGACTTATGGGAGTAATAAATCCTGATTACGGAAACGAGAACAAGGAGGGAAAGATTCTTCATAAAAAGTTTAAGTCAACGGTTGAAGGTATTGATTGGAACTCATTCCCAATGAGACTTTTCGAATTAGGAGAAAAATTAAGGTGGAACGCTTATGAGTTAGATTTTTCTCAAGATGCTGAACAATGGAAAAATATGAAACCATCAGATAAGATGCAGACCAAGGTTACATCTTCGTACTTCATTGCCGGTGAGGAATGTGTGGCAAGGGATATATTGCCATTAGCTCAAGTCATGGAGGAGTTAGGATTTGTTGAAGAAACTTTATATCTTACTCAATTCGCTAGGGATGAGGCCAATCACACTGTAGCCTTTAGGAGATGGTTTGAGAGCGTGGGAGAAACCGAAGGAATATATGAATATACATACCAAAACGAGCCTTATAGAAAGCTGTTCTATGAAATAATACCAACTAACATGAGGTCATTATATAAGGATCCATCTCCTGAAAATATCATAAGAGCAGTAGTGTCATATATGTTTGTAGCAGAAGGGATCTTAGCTGAAACTGGATATTATGGATTTGTGAAGGGTTACGAAAAAGTTTTGCCAGTATTACCGGGACTATACAAGATGGTAAAACTAATTGTAAGGGATGAGGCTAGACATATATCTTTTGGAGCCTACGTTGCCGCGTTAATGATCTCTATGCATGGTGAGAGATTATTAAAAGAGTTCATTAACTACTTTAATTCATTATCTCAAGAGGTTGCATTTCCTCTGATTGAAGTTAATAGAAAAATATTGCTTTCACCTAAATGGAGGGATGAAGATATTGGGCCACTGTTCAACTATTTTACTAAGAGTGATGAAGGATTCAAAGATGTTCTTGAGTTTGCTGGTAGAATGTTTCAGCAAAGATATGCAGTAATCGAGAAAGCTGTTAAGTTAAAGCCCGAACAAGTGAGAAGGATTCACCTAAAAGATTTTGGGTTACAAGATTAATTGAAAGAACCTATAAAAATTTTTTACTTGTCTATTTTAGAGAAAATTCCGTGTATGGAAAATAACTTCTTAATTTAAAAAATATTGATAAGTGTTATTAGGGGAGCTGACGTAAAATATCGAAAGTCATGAACCCTTATATTGTTATACAAATAAATAATATTAATGGAATCGTTCTTAGATGAAGCTGTTCAATGGACTGAAAACTTATCCATTTCCAAGATACCACACAAAAGCTTAGAGAACGCTAAATTAATGATCATAGACACTATTTCAGCGACGTTAGTATCATCCAGGTCTGAATGGAGTAAAAAGCTTGGCATTTCAAAAATCGAATCAGTGCTAGAGTTGTTTCCAATTCTCAGTGTAATGTATGATTACGATTCTACCTTACTATATTATGGTCATTTAGGTCATGGAATAACTGCAGCATCGTTATTCTCAATTCCCTACTTAAACGTCTCCGGCGAGGATTTAATGAAGTCAGCTATAGCGTCATCGGAAATTTCAGCCAGAGTTGCTTCTTCGTTATCCATAAGTAAGACTAGAGGGCAATCGATGACGTCTATTCACTCTCTATCGACGTCAATTGTTTTATCAGAATTATATAATACAAACTTAAAGAATTCGATTGGTTTATCATTAGGTTATATGATTAAACCAACGTTACATGGGTTTGTTAGTTTAAGTAAGCTTTATTCAGCGTCATTAGGAGTTGAAATGGGATATAAGGCCTTCAGAGTGTTGCATTTTGGGATTTTCATGATACAACGCTAAAAGATACTTCTTCAACAGCCATATCTGCCTCAGCTTTTCTTAAATTAGCTGAACTTTTCAATGAGGAAAAGTACAAGGAATTCGCTAAAAATACTGTTATAAGCCTTGTAGAGAATTATTTGACTGGTATTAAGGAAGGTGATGCTAGACCTCCTGGAATTTTAACTAATGGTTGCTATTTCAAGAAACGTGGGATAGGAGTTAATAGTGAACTTATATGGGGGGACTACTTTTTATTTGAATCTCTTCTAAAATTAGAGGGAAAGTTAACGAAATTAATCTAAATTATTGCTTTTTAAATGCTATGTTTCATTAAAAATCATTGCACTTGAAAGTGAAACATTTTTGTATGAATAGTTTATTTGATAGCAAAGGTTTTAATCGGTAGATGTATAGTTATTTTTTCATATAATTTATGAAATAGATATAAGAATATAGTGCTAATATTTAATGTGGGAATTAATGATTACATTCGAGTACTTCAGAATATAAGTTTATTAATGTTTCCTTCTTAAATTGATCTGTGAGTTAAAGTTGGTAGAAGCCTTACCGTGGTGGAAAGAAGAACATAAGAAATTAGCTGAAGAGGTAGAAAATTTTGTTGAAGAAAATAGGGGAAGAGCAGAGGAAGCATTATGGAGGAACGAATATCCCTTAGATCTACATAAGAAAGTTGTCGAAAAGGGATGGTGGGGTATTGTAATCCCTAAGGAGTATGGTGGAATGAATGGAGACTACACAAGTACGGCTATCCTTTCAGAGTATATAACCAACTTAGGCTCAGTGGGAGGAGTTTTCGCTACTACGCTCTTCGGGGGGTTATATCAGATTTTAAGGTTTGGAAATGAAGAGCAAAAGGCTAAGTGGTTACCTAAGTTCGCTAAAGGTGCTGTAGGGGCAGTATGTATTACGGAACCTTACGTGGGGAGTGATGCTGCTGGAGCAGAGACTGTAGCAGTCAAAGAGGGTGATAAGTACATATTAAATGGTAAGAAGAGATTTATAACTAACGCTGGTATGGCTGAGACATACGTTGTCTATGCTGTAACAGATCCTAGCCCTAAAGCAAGAAAATCTTACTCCCATCTCTCAGCCTTTATTTTAGAAAAAGGTATGAAAGGTTTTCATGTAGAAAAGATAAATGAACTTCAAGGGTTCGATGGATTATTAAACGGCTACTTAGATTTGGATCATGTTGAAGTCCCTGAGGAAAATAGGCTAAGCGAGGAGGGTCAAGGATGGTGGATCTTAGTTTCTGGGCTTAATTTCGAAAGGTTAGTAATAGGTGCTCAACAAGTTGGTTTATTAAGAGAATTAGCCAAATATGTTGCATTTTATACTAGGAGAAGGGTTCAATTTAATCAAACTACTTTTGAGTATGAAGCTAATCAATATAAGCTAGCGGATATATTAATTTCCTATAGGATAACCAGACTATTAACCTATTATACTGCCTATTTACTCGACCAAGGTATTGATCCAGTAATTGACGCAAATGTGTTAAAAGTATTTTCAACTGAGGCTGTTGAGAAAGCTTCTAGGGATGCTATCCAAGCTATGGGAGGGGATGGATGGACTAAGTTCTATCCAGTGGAAGGAATTTACAGGAACGCTAAGCTAGGAACTATAGGTGGAGGTACTAGTGAGGTTTTAAAGAGGTTTATAGTAAGATATTCTCTTACAGCATTGGCTGACGAGTTAAAGGCTCCGGTAAGACTCCCACATCCTGAGCTTAAAGTGCCAATAACCGTATCGGAAAAGTCTATAAATAAAGAGAAGTTACAAGGTGGAGAGGAAGGAGAAATGCAAGTCTTGAGAGTTTTAGCTAAGGATTACTTAGTTAATCCAGGTTTATTCATGGAGATTAGTGACATCAAGAGGTTTATTGAGTGTGATGATAAACAGTTAAATGAAGTCCTTAACTCCTTAGAGTCTAAGGGACTTGTGAAAATTATAAGGGATAGGGATAAAATTAGATTAGTTAAGGCTACATATGATGGTCTTAGGAAGGCATATCCTAGGGAATACTACATGTACTTCCCAAGGTGGGTTAAGGAAAAAATGGGTGAGTATTTATTTTAAAATATTTTATCTATTATTGTTTTTAACTTAAACGCTTGAATTAAATTCCCTTCTATTTTAGCTTCTCCATTCATTGCAATAGTTCCTACACTTTCCTCCCCGGTAAATATTTTATACCATACCTCTTTTTCAGCTGATATTATTGCATTAGGCTTAACCTTGCACCTACCTTCTAATACGTTAAACTTTCCTTCATTTATAATTAGGCAACACTCGTTATCTTGAAAATCGCTAAATTGAAATGAGGCATTAAAGTTCTTTATTTGTTTTATAATTTCATCATTTTTGTTACATATACCCTCAAAGACTGCCTTTAAGGTTTTACAGAGACCAGACTCAAATCCCAAGTTTATTGATTTAGAACTTAAGACGTTAACTAACTTCAATAAGTTACTTAACTTTCCACTAATGTATATCTTTCCTTCTAATAAAAGATCAACTAATGACTTTCTTCCTTCTAGAAATTCATTAAAACTGTTCTCATCTGTAATAATCTCATTATCTAGCTTGTCCATGCTATCTGAGAAACTTATTCTTGACTTTTCTACGATAATCCCAATAAAGTTGTCTCCAAACTTTATCCCTATTCTTATTCCCTTTTTAGGAATGTCTTCCAATAAGCTCACGTCTATATTTTCAAAGAGAGAATAGATTTTATTTTTTAGATCCATGTTAAGTTTACATATACTGAAGACTATAAATTTTGCTTAATCAAGGTTTATTTGTCTAAAGCTCTCACTATTTTTAAGACTTTTTCCACGTTACCATAAACTTTCCAGGAAATTAGATTGGAAGGATGAAAAAATTGGTTTATATTGTAAAGAAGGGGAATTTTTGATTTTTTACCACCTCTTTAAATATAACTTTTACTCTCTTATTAATATCAACTTCACTAGGATTATTGGCTATCACATTTGCGTAAATGGTGAAACCTTCATCAAGCTTTATTAAGCTTACGATGGTTATTTCCCCCTTCCCATCATTAAATTTAGTTTCCGAATATATTTCTCCTTCACCCTTACTCTCCATAACTGACAATCTATCTGATAAACACTTCGGGCAAATAGCTCTAGGGTAGTAAAATACGTATCCACAATTATTGCATTTAATGTATGGTAATTTCTCTTTGTTAAAGTAATCTAAATATGTTAGGATTATTTCATCTAATCTCACTTTCTCTCACCTATTATTAAAGTACTTGCGTGAGTATTCCATCCTCCTAAACCATTGATTAGGATATAGTCTGCTCCACCTACTTGGTGTCCCTTAGCTAGGTTGTTAAACTGTAAAAACGCCTCTTCAAGAATTATAATACCACTCATGTAAGCGGGTTGTCCCATATTTAGGCTTCCCCCACCAGTATTAACTGGAATATTACCCTTTATTGTCAGATCATTTTCTTCTACGAATTTACCTATTTTACCTTTTTCCGTTAATCCGAGATCTTCAAGCTCCGTCAAAACCATGATTGTAAAGGCGTCATAAATCTCAAACGCATCAATCTTATTTAAATTGAAATTTATCTTCTTCACACTTTCTATTGTTGGAGTATAAACTATGTCGATGTTCCTTTCAGCTACGAATTCTGGCCATATTGCATCTCCATAAGACAATACTTCTAAGGATCTCAACTGTGATGTACCTTTCCCAACTATAAAAGCTAGAAATCCATCGATAGGATAAGTTATTTCAAATAAATGAAGTGGAGAAGAAACTATTCTTGAATTTATTACATCCTTTACTGTTAAAGGTCCTCTGAATAAGGCTCTATCATTATAATTAGCGTTATATCTTTGTTGAACAGCTAATAACGCTCTTTGCTCATCAGTTGTACCAAATAGCTTAGAATGTCTTTTAGCTACCATAGCGTAGAACGATATTGGATCCATGTCCTTGTAAACTCTTATGAGCTCATCAAACGGGGTATTTCTCACTATGTTGTTCATTTCAACTTCAAGATAATCGTTGATCCCTCCCTCCCTCAGTTGCTTTTTCATGATAGTGCCCTTTCCACCTATAACGCATAAAACTCTATCAGCTTCACCGCTTTTTACGGCTTTATAAGCCCTATAGAACATTTCTATTGCCGATGCTCCACCATATTGTACCAAATCAACAAATCTAGGTTTTATCCCTAAATATTCGCTGATATAGTTTTCTGGGAAACCTATTGCGAGGGCACCATCGAAGATCCAAGGTAACCAGCTTGTGATTACACCGTCAATATCTTTTGGCTCTAACTTAGCCATATCCAAAGCTCCCTTTACAGCTTTAGCCATCAAGTCCATTGATGATCCCTCGTAAGATTTCTTATATTCACTTGAAAAACCCAATAACATATTTTTCACTATAAGTGTAACTATCGATTTCCTATAAAAGCTTTAGTATATAATTTATTTATGGACGTACATTGTCATGGATTAACGAATGATTTTATTAACATCATCAAGTTCTCCCATTAAGAGCAGTGGTAAAGATTATATTAAATTATTCTTAATTTATCGATTATTATTATATAAAAATCAGCTTGGGATAGAAAAGTTTATTAAACAACTTTTCTAACTTATGACTATGTCTTCCAATAAATCTCCGCCTCTAACTTTTGATGATTTCGAAATAGGGATGAAGTTCATTTCCCCCAGAATAACAGTTACAGATGCTCATATAGTACTTTTCGCTGGTTTAAGTGGTGATTTTAACCCGCTACATGTAGATGATATGTTCGCTAAGAAAACAATATTTGGAAGTAGAATTGCCCACGGACTATTAACCGTAACTTTACTTTCTGGGCATATGGGGATGTTAGTAGCGGGGACAGCTATGGCTTTCCTAGAAATGCATACTAAGTTCTTAAAACCTGTTAGAGTTGGTGATACTATTTATGGGGAAGCAGAGGTTGTTGATAAGAAGCCAGTTGAGAAGTATAATGGTGGTGTTGTCACTATAAAATCAAGGGTTAAGAATCAGAACGATGAAGTTGTGGTAGAATCGGAATCTAAACTTTTAGTTTCCAGAGTAAGAATATATTAATTAAATAAAATTTATGATTCTATTTATTATAAAACTTTTTAAACAGTCTAAGTCATAGTATATTATGATGGGCAAAATCTACGATTACCAGTTAACCATAGATAAGATTATAGAGTGGAGCTCCTATGCCTATCCAGATCAAGAGATAGTTTATGCCCCACCTAAGATACCAAAAGTGAGATTAACTTACTCTAAACTTAATGATAGAGCCAAGAGAATGGCTAGTGTCATTCAAAATGACTTTAAGATAAAAATTGGAGACAAGGATAATTTAGGTACAAGAATAGGAGTTATGGATTGGAATACCATTAGATTCCTAGAATTATATTACGCAATTCCAATGACTGGTGCTGTAATGCACACTGTTAATGTTAGATTATCACCAGAAGAGATGGCTTATACCATAAATTTAGCTGAAGACGAAATAATATTCACTAATGAAGATTTCATTCCCATACTATCCTCACTTCTGCCTAAACTTCCTACAGTTAAAAAAGTCGTAGTCATGAGTGATAAGAACGAGGATATTGATGTGAAATTACCTAATGTAGAAGTTTACGAATATGAAAAATTGATTAGAGAAGGTAATCCAAATTATATTCCCCCAGAGCTAAATGAAAATACGATAGCTACGATAGTCTTTACGTCTGGAACTACTGGATTACCTAAAGGTGCTTACTTTAGACATCGAGACATAGTCTTACATAGTATAGTAGTGAATGCAGGTGTGTGGACTGGTCCTCCCTTAAATCTTACAAGCAAGGACGTTTGGCTACAAATACCACCATTGTTTCACGTACATGGATGGGGAAGTCCCTATTCATCTTTATTGTTAGGAATGAAGTCCGTATACCCGGGAAGATATGATTGGAACCACATAATAAGGATAATTAAGGAAGAAGGCGTAACATATACTGCTGGAGTTCCAACAATGCTTTATTTAATCATAAATAGCCCAGAGATGGCTAACTATGACTTAAGAGGATTCAAGTTCATTGTAGCAGGTCAAGCAATACCGAGAGGATTGTATGAAGAAGCTAAGAGGAGAGGAATTCTAGTTTGTCAAGGAATGGGTATGACAGAAACTGCCCCACTGATGGGGGGACTAACTTTCAAGCCTAAGATGGAGAATTGGTCAGAAGAGAAGAAGGAAGAATATATATTATATAGAGCTGGAAGATCAGCTCCCTTTGTCTTTGTCAGAGTAGTAGATCCAGAAATGAATGACGTTCCAAAGGATGGAAAAACTATAGGTGAAATAGTTGTTAGAGCCCCATGGATGACTAGAGGCTACTACAAGGATCCTAAGAAAACTGAGGAGAGTTGGACTGAAGACGGATGGTTTCGCACTGGAGATTTAGCCATATGGGATGAGGAAGGGTATTTAGCTTATGTTGATAGAGTTAAGGATGTAATAAAGAGTGGTGGAGAATGGATACCTAGTACTAAGCTTGAGGACTTAATTTCTACTCACCCTGGAGTAGCAGAAGTTGCCGTCATCGCAGCAAAACATGAGAAGTGGGTAGAGAGACCCATAGCAATCATAACTCCTAAACAAGAATATAAGGGAAAGTTAACGGAGAATGATATAATACAACATTTAACTGGATTCGTAAATCAAGGCGTTATTCCCAAATGGTGGATTCCGGACAAGATAATAATATGGGAAGAAGGAGAACTTCCAAAGACCAGCACTGCAAAAATAGATAAAAAAGTCTTGAGGGATAGATTTTCAAACATTCTAGTCCAAAAATAATCTAAACAATAAAATTTTTAATTTTTTCTAGATCTAATTCTACACCTAATCCTCCTTTCTCAGGGACTTTCACGTATCCATTTTCAATGTTAATTTTGTCCTTGAAACCGAATTGAATAATTTCATCGAACCACCACGAAGGATCTAAAGGAGTTTCTAAATATGGTGTGAGATTTTCTGGTAAACTGGCGACTAAATGTAAGTTAGCTAACCAGCCTAAGCCTGGATCCCAAGCGTGAGGGAGAAACAAAAGATTATTGATTTGGCTAAGCAAGGCTATCTTTACACATTCATTGAAACCGTTGGAATAAATGGCATCTGCTTGAATTATATCTAATGCCTTATTATCAATAAATTGCTTAAATTTTGAAAAATTATATTCCAATTCATTGCCTGCTATTTTTATATTAGTGTTCCTTCTTAGCCAAGCATAGCCTTCTATATCGTCTTTGAAGAGAGGTTCCTCTAACCACTCAACCTCATACCTCTCTAATTCTTTAGCGACCTTTAAGGCATCATATCTGTTCCAAAATGGTGGAACAAATGACCAAGCTTGATTCGCATCAACTGCAATCTTTATTGAATTTCCAAATTCCCTCCTAATCTGTTTTATGATGTCAAAATCATCTTCTATTCTTGGTCTATGAAATCTAATTTTAACTAGGTCAATCCCTAACTCATAATATTTCTTCATTAAATTAATTAACTCATTGGATTTCATTAATCTACCTGTACTAGCGTATATTTTTACTTCTTTCCTGTTACCTCTGAACAATCTATATAGTGGTAGGTTCTCCTTTTTGGCTATTAAGTCCCATAACGCAACTTCTATCGGTCCAACTCTACCAAAAAACCAACTCCCCAACTCTAAGATTCTATCATTTGTTATGAAGTCCTCAATATCTAAGTTTTTTAGTGTAGGCATTAGTCCCTTAACTGCTACATCAGTCTGAGCCGTGAACTGAGTTGCAGAATATCCTTTAACGCCTTCTCCCTCAACTATTACTAGGGAAAACTCGAAGTGATTATTAATTGTAGGTTCCCATGAGAATTGTACTGGTTCCTTAAGTGGTAATTTTACTTTGTATATTTTAATATCATTTATTTTCATTATTAAATTCTTACTCGACTATAAGAATTAAACTTTTCTACTCTTCAAGTCTATTGATCCTCACACCTATCTGACTTCCTCCCTTCTATAAATGGCGAGGCTTCCCACACTTATGTGAAATTAATATGGTATACAAACTAACTATAAACTAGCAAACATTTTTATCTTTCCTTTAATCATACTATACTTAAGATGAGCTACTTTGACAAATTACCCAAGGGGGTTAAAATAAGATCATTTTTCGTATCCTCTGCAGGATTCTTCTTAGATGGATATGACTTGTCAGTTATATCTTTCGCAATATATTTCATTGAACACGAAATGGGTTTATCTTCAGTTGAAACTGGGTTAGTTACAGCTTCTTCCTTGATTGGAATGATTTTCGGGGCTATATTATTCGGCTGGTTATCTGATAAAGTAGGAAGGAGTAGAATAATGGGAATAGACCTAATTTTCTTCGCAGTATTTGGCATAACCTCAGCCTTATCTCAAAACTTCATTCAGCTCTTCATATCTAGGCTACTATTAGGTGTTGGAATTGGGGGAGACTACCCAGTAAGTAGTACTTTAATAGCTGAATTCTCACCTTCTATCAGTAGGGGGAGATACTTAACCGGTAGCGTTTCAATGTATTGGGTAGGGACATTAGTCTCTGCATTAATTACACTGCTCACATTACCTCTAGGTGCTTATTACTGGAGATGGGTTTTTCTCTTTGGAGCTTTAATTTCAATTCCCATAATCTTAATTAGAATAAGATTAATTGAATCACCAAGATGGCTAGTATCTAAAGGAGTACTTAAGGACAGTAATTTACCTAAACAAGAAGATGAAAATAAGGGAATTAAGGGATACCTTGATCTATTTAAGGGTAATGTATTACTAGTAACTCTTTTCGTATCCCTAGTCTGGTTCCTATTTGATGTAGCCTCATATGGAATAGGTCTGTATTATCCCTTAATACTGAGAGAATTCGCTTTTCCCTCAAACTATGAAGTTCTATATGGAACGATGGTCATAGGGATAGGAGCAATCATTGGCTATATAATAGCGGAGTTTCTAATAGATTCTTTAGGAAGAAGAGTTGTACTTCTATTCGGATTAGGAGCTATGTCCCTCCTACTGATCTTAGGAGGAATAGTAAAAATTTTCGGTTTTATTTTAGTTCCATACTTCATGACATTTGTAGCATTAGAACAGTGGGCTGGAGCAGTCACCTTATTTTATCCGACAGAATTGTTTCCCACTTCTGTTAGGTCTAGTGGGCAAGGTTTTGCTACGTCGATAAGTAGGATTGGGGCTGTGTTAGGAGTATTCTATTTTCCTATAATGGTAAAAGATCTAGGATTTTCAACTTCCCTTATCGTGTTCGGCATTACATGTGTCATAGCCTTTATATTCTCTATATTAATGGCGAAGGAAACTAAAAGAAAAACGTTGGAAGAAACTTCTGTAGGTCTTAAAAGATCTTAAGCTAGAGGTTTAAAGAAACTTTCAGGATTTATTTTGGCAATTTTTTCCTTTGCTTCCTCGGAAATAGAAATACTCAAGAACTCCATTAGGTTTTCCTTTAAACCCTTAACACCTATGTCGGGGAAGTCACTACCATAGAGGCATTTATCCTTTATCTCCTCAAGTCTAGGTATGTAATCTAGGATTCTTTTGGGCGGTATACTTGACAAATCCAGATAAATATTCCTTCTAATTCTAGCCAACTGAAATGCCGTATTTACCCATATAGGTCTTCCACTATGAGCTAATATGATTCTCAGTTTGGGAAAGTCTACTGAAACGTCGTCCGCAAATATGGGGTCACCATACTTATTTCTGGCAACTGGAAAATAACTAGTTCCAGTATGGACTATTATAGGTAAATTATGGTCTTGAGCGAACTCATATATAATTTCTAATTGTTTTAGACCACCTTCTTCAACCCTATAACTATTTGGTTTTACCCACATATGAGGAGGATGTATCTTGAAACCTGAAACTCCTGCCTCGTACTGTTTCTCTAGCCAATATTTAGTCTCCTTTTCTGATAAGTGGTTTGGTTGAACCCCTCCCACAATTGAGATTCTATCAGGGTATTTCTTGAAGAAATTAATAGCCCTTAGCACTATATCCTCATTAGATCCCCACATTTCTCTTGAAGGATATACTATGTTTACGACGTATTCTATGTTAGCCTCATCCATTTCTTTGATTATGTGATCGATGGAAACTAGTTGCCTGTCAACTGCGTTATTAGACATGTTATTTACTCTCCTTATCATTTCATCCGACATTATCTCTCTTACCCAAAGATGCACGTGAGAATCTATATAGCCCATAACGATTATTATAATAAAGTCATATTAAAAACTTTATAAGAAAATTGAAATACATTAATTAGATTTAAATTGATAAAGTTAAATATACTTCCGTTATATGGGTATGAAATCAGTTTAGGTCACTCATTGACGAATTTTCTTAAATTTAAATTCTCGTTACTAGGTTAGATTATACCTTTTATATACCTTCATAACTGAACTAAAAAATATGATGTCATTAGCAAAGCACGTTAGATGCTTAGATTACACTATTACACTTTCGACGAAATTGAAGGCAATAAAAGTTATGAAGCTAAATATTTTGTGTGTAAAATTAAAACTTCACCAAGTTCTTATCTATAAAACTAACATGTGAACATTAGTGTACTCCCATTATGTGTAGAAAATGGAGGAACGATACATTTTGCTTCCCATTGCTATCGTTACCCTTCCACTACGTCTGTAGACATATCTAACTTAATTTATACCTTTGTTCTTAAACTATAAAGTCGTATCTAGTTTTGCCGTTATTAGTTCAAAAAATCTTTAGAGAGTATTTTAATTTTGTAAGATATTTACCCTATCTATTTTAAAAATTTTAATAGAATTTTATGTTACACATATGTACGAAATGAATAATTATGAAACAATACTTTTTATCGTATAAAAGATTTTTAATAACCATTACTCGTCTAGGAATATAGTTTTTCACTAACATCATAATGAAAACTTATTGTTAATGAATTCAAGTAGTTCATAAACCTATAACGTCAGTAAGGAAAGTTTATATAGTTTATTAATGAAAGTAATTAATGAAACCATGGTAGATGCTAGTATTGTAGGATTTGGTTTCTATTACGAGAAGAAGGTTGAGGTACCTGCTGTAGAGCTATTCAAGAGGTCAATAATTGAAGCCATTAAAATGGCTAACATGGAAAAAGACGAAATAGATGGATTGGTTGTTACTGCAGTGCCAGGGACAATTGATAATTCACATGATACTGGAATATTCCTAATTAATAAGGTAGCTAGCAAGGTTGGAATAAACAAGCTTAATTACTTCGACTATGTGTATACTGGAGGTTCGTCAATAGTTGTAGGAACTTATAGGGCTTTTAAGGCTGTGGAAAGCGGTCTGGCTAATAACGTATTAGTTGTAGGAGGAGGAAAGGGAAATCTGCTCAAGAGAATACGAAGTTCGATGTTTGAGTCCACTATTAAAAATTACGTCAATGAAGGGGTTACATATTATGAGTTAACAATACCTACTATTGAGTTCTATCCAACGAGCGATTATGCGTTAATAGCTAATAGGTACATGAGGGAACATAATACAGACGATAGTGGTAGGGCAATGATAGCTGTAAAGCAAAGGGAGAACGCTAATCTAAACCCTAAAGCAATATATAGAGGGAAGTTAACATTGAAAGACGTGCTAGAGTCACCTATGGTAAGTTATCCTCTAAGGCTATTAGAAGTTACCAATCCAGTTGACGGGGCTTTAGCTATTTTGGTAAGTAAAAATGCTTCAAAGTCAAGTATATCCCCTATAAAGTTGATGGGATTTGGAGAGGCTACACTAACAATTCCATTAGCTGAAAGAGAAAATATATTAGATACTCCAGTTAAACATAGCGTGAGAAGGGCGTTAAACTCATTAAATTTAGATAAGATAGATTACTACGGAATATATGATGCCTATACTATAATGGTTCTTTTAGAGATAGAAGGGATAGGATTAGCTGATAATGGTAAAGGAGGGGAGTTCGTAATGGGAGATAGCTTCCTACCTACTTCATCTTATCCAATAAATACGAGTGGTGGAAGTCTAAATGTTGGACAAGTGGGATTCACCAGTGGTGGTGTAGTTTTAGCTGAGGCATTATATCAATTAGCTGGATTAGCTGAGAACAGACAAGTTAAGGATGCTAGAATTGCCTTAGTTAATACTTTAGGTGGGGTTTTTGATCATTCAGCAACAATAGTTTTGGGTGTTGAATAATGGATTACAAGCAATTAAATGATGAATACTATAACGTATTAAGATCAGGTGAAGTACCTATACTTTCTTGTAAGAATTGTGGATACAGTTTCACTAATCTTAGAACAACATGTCCGAAGTGTAGTAGTGATAAATTAAATGTTAGGGGAGCTAAAGAGGGTGTAGTATATTCCTACACGATAATAGAAAGAGGACTACCTTTTACAGCAGTGCTTCTATTAGTGGATATTAATGGAGTTAGAGTTAAAGCCAATTATCTAGGGGATCCAAAGAAGTTAAGGATCGGATTAAAGGTTAGATCAAAGTATGTCAAGCAAGAACTGATAGAGTCAATAGTATTTGAGCCGGCGGAGTAGTAGCAAATACAGTCTCTTCTCGATTAAAAAAGTTAAAAAAGACTGAAGCTATTCATTTTTTATAACTTCTTTCAGTTCGTTTATTACGTTCACATCATCTAAGGCTGAGATATCCCCTAATGGTTCGTCTACTAATAATGACCTTAATAATCTCCTCATAATCTTAGCGCTTTTAGTCTTAGGCAATCTTCTCACGAAGAAGATATCGTCTACAGAGAAGCCCCTCTCACTTAAGTATTTAACTACATCCTCCTTAGACATCACACTACCAGGCTTTAGTACTATGAAGGCTGATATCTTGTTCTTACCCTCTTTAGTGTATCCCACTACTGCAGCCTCTGCTATGTTAGGATTACTTACTAATATCCCTTCAATTTCCAACGTGCCTACTCTATTACCCCCAGTTACGATTATATCATCAGCTCTACCTAATACGTAAAGATAACCGTCTTCATCATAAAACCCATAATCTCCAGTATATACGTAGTTAGGGAATCTTGAAGTATATATTTTTATAAACCTCTCCATGTTAGGATCGTTCCATAATCTTCCCATTGCTGGGTTAAGCATGCTTAGTACAATATATCCCTTTTGATCAGGTGGCAATGGTTTTCCATCATCATCTACAACATTAACGCCGAAGAACTTAAGTCCAGCAGATCCAGGCTTATAGGGGATTTCCCCTAACCCAAATGGAGTTGAAGCTATTGGAAATCCATACTCTGTCATCCAATAGGAGTCAGCGATTATTACGTCAGGCATATTTTCTCTTAACCATTTCCAAGTACCCGGATTTAAGGGCTCACCGGTATTTAAAATGAGCCTCAACGAGCTTATATCTCCCCTTACTGACTCTTCCCCTAAACCCTTTAACATGTTGAGGAGTGTAGTAGGCATCCACACTAGATTAACGTTAAACCTCTCCACGATTTTAGCGAATAAATCTCTTCTATAACCTATGAACCCTTCAAATATGATACCAGTGAGTCTCTTTTGCGGAATGAAATGTATATTCCCACCCCACGTAAGCCATCCTAAATCTGAAATTATCCACACGGTATCTTCTCCTTCATGAAATCCAAAGACTGATTTAAGAGCCCATGTTGAGGCTACAATGTATGCTAAGGAAGCGTATATCCCTTTAGGCTTTCCTGTAGTTCCAGAAGTGTAAGCTATTATGAGTGGGTCGTTTGATTCTATTGGTTGAGGTTCAACATACACTTTACCCTTAGGGGAGTCATCTTCGTATATTACATCCCTATTCTTAACTACATCAAAGTCCGAATAACCTCTGCTTACTACGACTACTTTCTCCACTGTAGTCTTGTAGTCATTAAGGACTTTATCAACATAATCCTTAATTCTTATCTCATTTCCATTTCTAAATCCCTTCGATGCAGTTACTAATATTTTAGAGCCGCTATCGTTTAACCTTTCGGCAAAAGCTTGTGGTGATAGGCCTAAGTAATGCATTGCTATTACAGCACCTAGCCTATATATTGCTAGAGCGAAATATATTGCCTCAGGTATGTTAGGTAGTAAGAGGGAAACTGTGTCCCCTTTTTTCACCCCTAACTCTCTTAAGAAATAGCTAGCCCTATTTACCTCATAGAATAAGTCCCAATAGGTTATTGCCTTGGTTAAGCCGCTTTCGTTCATGTAATAAAAGGCTACCTTATTCTTATTATCCTCTAAGTTTAGGTCGATAGCGTTCCAACATATATTCGATAATCCTCCTATATACCATCTTATTTTAGGTGGAGAACCTTCAGCTACTTCCTTCGGTTCTTGAATCCATTTTATTATGTTTCTATTTTCCCACCAGAATTTTAGGGGATTTTGGTCTACTTCCTTTATTAACTTCCTAATTTTAGCTAATGAATATAACTCCATTATAACAATTGACACTTTAAAAACATATAAAGTTTACTATCGCTTTTAAGTATTATTAAAAGAAAAAAATCAAATATATTTATATACTACCTTCCCTGGCGGTAAAATCATGTCAAACTTTCCGAAGTATGCACTAACTGGCTCTGCTGGACCAAACTTGAAAATAGGATCAGTTAAGCTTTCCTCTACGAAGTTCAATACCAGTTTCCCAGTCCACAACTCCAATGAGTTATCACTAGTAGATGTTCTAGGCGTCATTTTCACCTCAACTTTCACTAACTCCGCTAACGGTTTAGATTCAGTATCTGCATTTGGTATTAACTTAAGAAGCAATGTAGGTGAGGAGCCTATTCCGGAAGCTTGTAATTCTTCCATCTTGGCTTGTCTCTCAATTCTCATTTGAGAACTTATTAGTTTCCTTCCAGCAGGTCTCTCTAAAATAGCCTCTACACTCTCACCTTGAATTTCTAATTTCATCTTTGCAAATTTCTTAGGAAAGCCCCAAATTTCCCTACCCGCAGTTAGGGCTGAATCATTGTCTACATAAATGTAGGAGACGAATAGATGTGGTTGGTTTTGGTAAAGTACTAATGGCGATATCACTACCTCATTATAAGAACCATATAAGCTAGAAAAGGGATAATAAGCTTGGAAATACATAAATAATGGCTTGTTATCACCTAACGTGACTAGATCTAGATTATCTGGCACAGTTTCACTTATACCATCTGGATTTCCTTTAAAAATTCCGAGTATAGCGTAAAAATCTCTATAATATGCTGGAGGCTTTAAATATATTGGCGCATGAGCAGGCATGGCGAATGCTTGGTTAACATTTAATTTACCCTTCATTAGTTTATCTTTCACTTATAGCTTAATAAACTTTAATCATGAATAGTTTGTAGTCTGATAAAGATTTAAAAATAAGTAGAATTAAAATAATCATAATGGTAACAGAGAAAGAAAGGGAACTATTGAGAAGAGTGTGGAACGAATCCCTTATGAAGCAATTAGCTCACGTGAGGAGTAGAAGGTTTGGATTAGGATATAGATATGACACTGGAGAATCTATAAGAAAGGGAAATTTGGTTGTAGAATATCCAAAGGGATTGTTAGAATTTAAGTCACAGAAAGAACCTATCCCGTTATCCGATGTAGAAAACGCGTTAATTATGTGGTCAGCTGCTGGACCTAATGGATTAATTTTGGCAGATTTAGGCGTTAATAATAACGTAGCTACTTTCATTTACGCTACTGGTAGGACTATTCCTGGTCCAGATAATGATCAAGGATTGGACTTGATATATATTGTTGATGATGGAGTTTACTACTATAGACCATCACAAGCATCAAAAATATATGAAATTGAAAGAGAAGATGATTTGGGTAAAATAGTTGATTGGTACAAAAATTATTCCATTAAATTAGCGAATGGAAGAACAGACTTAGCTGGTACAATGCCCTTCGCTATGGCCTTTAACAAAAACTTTAACGAGATAGGAAGCACGCTACTACTTCCAATTTATGATGCCTCTAGGGTGATAGTTAACATATTATTTCACTATTTTGAATATGAACGTGTACCAATAATAGATGATAATACTGGCCAATTAGCAGACCAAAATGGTGCTATGAAGAAGCTAATTGATAAAGGTTACTTAACCTCTCAAATCCCATTAACGATGGACCTCTTAGATAGGGCCATAGGGGCAGTTGCTGGTGTAGTTGTTGGAACTTCTGTCCAGAACATAAGATTGATGAGCGAAGCTATTGGCTTAGGAAGTTGGATCTTTGGAGGGATTTATGATTATAGTATAATGGGAGCTTTTTCGCCTCAATTCAGAGGATTGGAAGAGGCAGGTGCTGTAGTGTGCCAACCACCATCTAAGAGTAAGAGATTATGGCCATATAAGGTTGGTATAAGAAATGTTAAGATGAGTTTTTCCATTATAGAGGGTTGCAAAGATTCTCCATATAAAAGTGGGGAAGAACTAGTTAATGATTTCTTAAATATAAAGTACGGGAAATATAAGGAGCCAAATGGTTTAGAATATGATGGAATATGGAGCCAAAATAGAGACCCTAATCTAGTAGCTTGGAAAAGGGATATTTATGACATGCTTAGAAGAGATGAAAAGGTAAGAGTTAAAGAAGAGATAAAGGATGCCGTAGTATCCTTTATAGATTACTCAGTAGCAAAGTATGGAATGTTTCCTAGAGTAGATCCTATATGGATTCCAATGGCTGTTCAAGTTCACCATCTGGATGTAGATTTCTACAAGAAGTATTATAAGGAAGAAGTATTAACTGAAAACATCTTAAGGCATTTTGAAATTTGGCACAGGTGAAATGATGAAATTTCCAAGCCTAGAGTGGGCACAGAAACTATGCGCTGAAATAAATGGTATAAATATTGATGAGATAAAATCATGGAATTGGAACATACTATTTATATTAAAAAATGTACAAAATAGAAATATGAAATTCAAGGTTAATATAAAGGAGGGAAAATGCTTAGGAGTAGAAGAGGGAGAAAATCTGGACGCAGATTACGTAATTGAGGGAGAGTATAGTGTATGGAAGTCGATATTACTGGGTGAATTAGATTTAGCCGTAGCCTTACTATCCGGTAAACTAAAGCTCGTTAATGGAGATAAGCTAAACTTAATAAGACACATTAGGGCAGCTGTTAATATCGCAAGTATAGTCAGAGGCAGAGGTATAACTAACGATCTGGAGATACTCTAAAACTATTTGAACATAAGCTTTTTTAATTTTTTATCTAATTCTACTTTAATGAGATATGAAGAAGTGTTAAAAAGTTTTAGTTGGGATGATGTAAAAAAGTACTTTGGGCAGGATTTTAGGGATAAGCTAATAAGAGAAGGAGGAGAGGTTGGGGTACTTAGGGTAGATGATAAGTGGAACAAGCAGTCATTATCTTACTCTCAACTGAAGGATAAAGCTCAAAAACTGAGTTCCTTCCTTAGAAATGAGTTCAAGGTGAGTAAAGGAGACGTAATGGCTTGTCTAGCTGAGAAAAAGATTGAACAAGTAGTTTACCTAGTCTCAAGTTGGATGTTAGGGGCAATATTTGAACCATTATTTACAGCATTCGGACCATCTGCAATAGAAATGAGAATTAAAGATAAGAAACCCAAAGTAATATTAGTACAAGAGGATCAATACGATAAGATTAAAGACCTATTCGACAACATCATCACTTTTCCCGGAAGGAAAGAGAAGTCTGTGTCTTTTGATGAGGCAATATCTTACGATAAATTGAAGAGGGAGGAATGGGAGAAGATTTCATATAATGATCCCTCTGGCTTACAATATACTTCCGGTACAACTGGAAGACCAAAAGGGGCTTTGCAGAACTTCAGAACACTCTATAGTTTATACGTTTATATGAAGTACGGAATAGGTATAAGGGATGATGACGTGTTTTGGACTCCAGCAAGTCCAGGCTGGGCTTATGGTTTAGGAGTTGGAATAATATCACCAATAATATTTGGGAAACCAGTAATTTTCTTCGATAAACTATTCTCACCGGAGGATACTTTAAAATTCGCTGAGGACTTCAAGATTACAAATTTCGCATTTGTTCCTACAGCATATAGAATGATAATGGGGAAAGTAAGAGAGCCTAAGAAGTATAATTTGAGAATAACTAGAGCGAGTTCTGCAGGAGAACCCTTGAATCCTGAAGTGATAAGGTGGTTTAAGGAAAACTTTGGCTTTACTATTAAGGATCATTATGGTCAGACAGAGACTGGAATGATAGTATATAACGGTTGGGGGTATGAGGCTGATATAAAGCCCGGTAGTATGGGATTACCTGCTCCGGGATATGAAGTGACTGTTATTGATGGAGTTATTGCGGTAAACAAGAATACTGAAGGGTTCTATTTCTTAGGATATATAAATGATGAGGAGAGGACTAAAAGGGCATATAGAGGGGATTGGTACTTAACGGGGGATATGGCAGAAGTAGATAAGGATGGTTACTTCTGGTTTGTTGGAAGGGAAGATGAGGTGATTAAGGTTTCTGGCTATAGAGTAAGTCCTTTCGAGATAGAGAGTGTTCTAATCCAACATCCTGCAGTGATGGAAGCAGCTGTATTAGGAGTAGATGATCCAGTTAAGGGTAAAGTTATTAAGGCATTCATAGTTTTAAAGCCTTCATATAACCCCTCTGAAGATTTAGCCAATGATATTATAAACTTCGTAAGGGAGAAATACTCTAAGCATGCCTATCCTAGGGAGGTTAAGTTTGTTAATTCGTTACCCAAAACTGAAAGTGGGAAAATACAGAAATATAAACTGAGAGAAATGTTATAGTGCTGACTTCCTCCCCACCATAAAGGCTTGTCCTCCCTTTATCAAGATACATAACTATTTAAACTAAAAATTTATAATAGAAACGACATGAATATAAGGTTATTATATTTCGAAAAGGCTGATCCACAGATTTTTAATTTAGCTTCAATCATATCTTATGCCTATTCTATAGGCGAATTAGAGGAGTTATATCCCACGTTGATAGTGATGGAAGGTTTCAGTAGACCTTTCTCATATTTAGGTTATTACCAAGATGTTGATAGAGAAGTGAAAATTGAGAATTGCAAAAGGTATAACGTAGAGTTAGTAAGAAGATGGAAGTTAGGAATGGGAAACATTTTCATGGATAAGATAACCGGAGGATGGGCAATCATATTCCCGCAGAGAATGTTTAATAGCTCCACTGAAGCATATGACGTGTTAGTTGGCAAAGTATTTTTAAATGCGGTAAAGGAGTTAGGCGTAAAGGATGCTGAATACGTGAGTCCGAATGATATAAGGATTAAAGGAAAGAAGCTTTGTGGAACTGGAGTAAGTATTCTAAGTAATAAGAGGGAAGTCTTATTCTTCAACGGATTCACCAACCTTTGGCGACCAGATCCAGAATTGCCTTTCAAAGTTCTTAACATACCACCAGAAAAATTTGCAGATAAAGCTATTAAAAAGCCAGAAGAGTACTTCGCCTCAATAGATATAGATGGGATTTTAACGCCTAAGAGTGGCGATTTCAGAGAGTCTTTGACGAATGCGATAAAGAAAGTATTCGATGCAAAAATTGAGATAAGCGAACTTAATGATGAAGAGGAGAAGATCTGGAGTAAATATCTCAGTATACTGAAGTCTGAGGAGTTCATCTTTAGAAGATCGACTGGTAAGTTTATGGCTAAGAACAGTGTATATGATTATAGATTTGCCCAAAAGAAGTATAGAAAGTTGATTCAAGCATCAGTAGCTTTAAGTGGTAATGAGATTAAGGACGTTATGATCACAGGAGATTTCGGGCTAGTTCCTCCGGATCTTGATGAAGATATAACGAGAGAACTAATAGGTTTAAGATGTGATGAATTTAACGTTGCTAAAGATAAAGTCTTAAAACTGATGAAAGAAGGGTATGAAATAATAGGTGCTACACCAGAGGAATTCATTACACCAGTGTTCATGGCTTGTAAAGGAACATAAAATATCAAATTGTTTTAATCATTTTTGTAGAAATGTAGACAATTATTTAAGACTTTAAAGAGTAAAGTAAATAATGATACCTATATGAAACTAAAAACATTAATTTTTACAATCTTAGGGGATTATAATTTGAGCGGGAGAAATAGCTCCATAAGAGCTAGAAGTCTAGTCAAATTAGTGGAGCCCTTTGGTTTTACGAGTAGTGCTGTAAGAACTACGTTACATAGACTAAAGCGTGAAGGACTCATTACGAGTTCAAATAGGGGGAGTTATGAGTTTTCGCAAGAAACTATCTTAAAGTTTGAAACAGCCATAAAGAGGGTTAAAGAATGGAGGTTTGGTCATTGGGACGGTAAGTGGAGGATAGTGATTTACAATTTTAAGGAAGACAATAAGGCTTTGAGGAATAAGATCAGAAGAGAACTACAGTGGTTAGGTTTCGGATCTTTAGCCTCTTCAACGTGGATTTCTCCCAATCCTTTAGAGGGTGTGGTAAATGAAATGATAGAGAAATATTGGAAGGATGGGGGGAAAGTGTACTTATTTATAGCCTCATTTCCTCAAGATCCTCAAATGATAATCAAAAAGTGTTGGAATCTAACTGAAATAGAGTTGAGGTATAAGAATTTCATAGGTAAATGGATAAAATTAGCTGATAATGCTGATAAACTATCCCCTGCAGAGGCTTTCGTAAATAAGATAACCATTTTGCATGAATATAGGAAGTTCTTACATATTGATCCTGGACTCCCTCAAGAACTCTTACCCCCTAACTGGATAGGTTATGAGGCATATAAGCTGTTCAAAAAAATATATGATGATTTATCCCCCTCAGCTAACAAGTATTTTGAAAGCGTTTATGAAGAATAATTACTGCATTGTAACTTTAATAATATGTAGAATCTTAAACAGTGATTGGTAGACTAACTTCTTTCCCACCAGTGAGCCTCTCCTCACTTTGTAACCTAAAAAGTTATACAAGTCTCATTAAGAATTTTATATCAATATAAAATAAATAGATATCTAAGGTGAGAAAAGTGGAGAATGTAACTGAAGAGCAGTTGACAGCTTATATACAATCGCATCCCATGTCACAACTCTTAGGGATTAAAGTGATTGAAATAGCCAAGGATCACGTGATAGTTAAATTTCCCTTTAAAGAGTTAATAAGTATTCCCGGAGGTATCGTCCACGGAGGAATATCCATGTATGTTTTAGATACTGTTTGCTGGTCCGTAGCTAGGTTAGTTTCGGATAGTCAAGTTCTCACATTAGAACTGAAAATAGCTTTTCTTTCACCATTAAAGGGAAATGAGTTTAAGGTGATAGGTAAGATACTTAAAAAGGGCAAAAGGGCTATTTTTGTAGAAGGAGAGATCTATAACGATAAGGGAGAATTATGTGTGAAGGCCTTAGGGACTTTCATGAAGGTTAACGCTTAATTTAAAGCGTGTTAGATACTAAATTTTATTGGCAAAGGAAGGGCAAGCTTTTCTCCCGGGGTTAAAGTTTTTAAGTGAAGGAAGATCATTGAGGGAAGCCATAAAGCGTAGTGAAAACGTGTCCCTCCTCCTCAATACATATTTACAAGTCTCGAGGAGGGTGGGGTTCCTCTACCCAAGGGATAGGGGTAAAATGGCTGAAGACCTAGCTATCGCTGGACGAGTGGGTATTAATGCCCACTAGCTATGAAGGCGGTAAACTTGTGAACCGCCCTAAGGGAACCCTTAAGGCGGGAAGGAGGTCAGATATTAAATACATACGTTTTTCCGTAGCATTTCCTATCCTATCCTAAAGGGTTATGTTGAGGTCTAAAGGACTACCCTTTGTAGGAGTTGCTTCATATTAGCAACGCTTTTAAATGAAGTTGTTTTAACCCTAGCTTGTTACTAATATGATTATTCATAAATTAATGAGTGATCTTTGCTACACAAAATTTATACTTTTCATCTTATTCTTAAAGGTTACTACCATTTTATAAACATTCGTAAACAATTAAAGAATAACTGTAATTTAATAATCTTCATCTTTTCGAAGCTTTGCTACTAAGATGACGTAATATTAAATCTTTATCATTACTTAACCTATACCATATTACTTTTTTTCATCAATACAAATATTGCCGATTAGTTATATAAGAACCAGGTTGTGCTTCCTCTTCATGATTTTCTCTAAATAAGTTATGGTTATTCGAACGCTAAAAGTATTTTATCAACTGAAACAAAGAATTAAATGTAATGGGAAAAGATATTGCAATTACCTTTCATGAGATGATGGTAGATTATATACATGAGAGTGATTGGACTTCAAAGATAAGTGTAGATAGAGAAAGGCTAGTTGTGTCTCCCTTTTCCTCCTATATTTCATCGGAAGGCGAGATAGAGATATCAACAGTTAAGGTTTATTCCAAAGAGGAACTAAAACTTTTAGAAAAAACTTTAAAGTCACATTGGAAGATCAAGAGAATATTATTCTTATATCCAATAAATGATGGATATCCTAAAGTATTAAGGTTAGGAGTCATTGGTGACCTAAGGGATTCAGTTAGAGGGACTGCTTACACTCTTGGGGCAATAGCGGATTCCTCTTTATACTATGAGACAAGGGAGAAGTGGTCTATTTTATTCATGGATAAATACAGCGTTGACGCAATGAGAAGATTTCTTGAAATCCACGGAAAGGTCTTGAATTTTAAGGTGAAGGAGTTTCAATTACCCATAGATGTTCTTTCTAAGTATGAATTTAAGAATAGATCCCTATTTACTGATAGAGAGGTTGAAGTTCTTAGGTTAGCTTATGAAAGAGGTTTGTTTGAGTATCCAAAGAAGAATAAGATTGAGGATGTAGCTAAGGAATTAGGAGTTACTAAGGCTTCATTAAATGAAGTGTTAAGAAAGACGCTAAAGAAGATAATCAAGAACATAGTTAGTAGTTTGGACGACTATTTCTACTAATAATGTAAAACAGCATACTAGTCTGGGTCATAATTTATTAATTACCTATCTAAACCTATTACCCATGAAGTCTAGGGCTATGATTCTTAAGGAGTTTGGCAAACCCTTAGAGATGGGAGAAATAGAAGTTCCTGAGGCAAAGAAGCAGTCAGTTGTAATAAGGGTGAATGGTGCAGGAGTTTGTAGAACTGATTTAAGACTTTGGAAGGGGACAGAACCCAGACCAGGATTCAAATTACCTTTTGTCTTAGGTCACGAGAACGCTGGAACTGTTGTAGAAGTTGGAGAAGATGTTAAGGGGCTCAAGAGGGGAGATAAAGTAATAGTTTATGCGGTTTGGGGAGACTTAACTTGTAAATACTGCAGGCAAGGCAAATATATGTTATGCAGAAATCAAGCTATCCCGGGACAGTCATATTATTATGGTGGTTTCTCTGAGTACCTTTACATCCCTAACTTTATGTTTCTATATAAGATAAATGTGGATCCAATACTTGCTGCACCCTTAGCTGACGCAGGTCTAACTTCTTACTCAGCAGTCAAAAAGGCTTTAAAATACGCTAAAGCTGACTCAAGTATAATACTTTATGGCTTTGGAGGATTAGGAATTTACGCTTTGCAAATAATTAAAGCTTTAGCTCCTTATCTTAAAGTCTACGTTGTTACTAGATCTAAAGAAAAATTAAATCTAATAGAGGAGTTAGGAGGGATAGGCATGAGACCAGAGGAGTTGAACGTTAAGGATGTTAGTGTAGCAATTGACTTCGTTGGAAATGAGGAATCGACTATGAGAATAGCTAAAACTCTCGAAAGTAATGGAGTTATAATTGAAGTAGGTATGGAAGGGGATAAATTATCAATACCAACATTTGAATCAGTAGTTTGGGAATATAAACTAGTGGGAAGTAATTATGGCACCTTCAACGAACTAGGTGAGTTGATGAGTTTAGTAGAACGTAATTTGATAAAACCATTCGTGATAAAAAGAAGTTTAGAGGAGTTAAACGAAGCTTTGAGAGATCTTGAGAGCGGAAAAGTTTTGGGAAGACAAGTGGTAATACCCTAACAGTTTTTGAGGAAAAAAGTCACTTTAAGAATAAAGTTCCCAATTTTACTTGTACATCAACTTGAAGTCTTCTAACAATATCCCATAGTGTAGCACTATTACTACTTATAACCGGCTTATTTAACTCTTTTTCAAGTTTATCTATTATCTCAAAGGTTCTCCAGTTAGTACAAGAGATGAAGAGAGCATCATACTTATTTGTACTCTTAGCCACATTTAATATGAAGCTATAACTATAATCTGGCTCAAGTTTGCCAATCTGAGTATTATCAACTATACCCATTCCTTTTATGTTCACAACTTCAAAGCCATTAGCTTCTAAGAATTGTTTCTCTTTCTCATTCAGCTCTTCTATGTAAGGAGTAACCACCAGGACTTTACTTGCATCTAACGCTCTTAAAGCTTTAGTTACTGACCCAGACGTAGCTACAGCCTTTATTCCAGTTTTTTCCTCTATCCTTCTCTTTATAAGTTCATGATGATTAGGTCCCTTAAATAAACTGCCCGTGGTACAAGCGTAAGCTATTATGTCAACTTTAGCAGTCTTTAGTTCTATTGATGCTCTCTCAGTTTCCTTTTCCATTTCCTCCAATGATTTTAATGTGACATCTGGCAGAATAATCCTTGAAGTATGAACTGTAAAATCTGGTTCTTTGAATACTCTGTTAAATTCTCTCTCTACTGTAGTGTTGGAGGATGGAACTATTACACCTATTTTAGTCCATTTCATTTTCTCACCTAGTAGTAGCTATTTCTTCCTCCCCCTCATAACTCCTTCCTTTAGTTTCCCCTATTACTAAAGTAGCTATTAACGCTATTATTCCCGTTCCTATCATGTAATATACTGGCATATTAATATCATGTGTAACTCCTATTAAATAAGTTAATAATAAGGGAGAGCTTCCTCCTAAAAGCCCTACACCTATCTGATAAGCCATTGAAATTGCGGTATATCTAACTTGTGGAGGGAATAGTTCAACTAGTACAGCCGGTGTAATAGCTCCAGCTAAATAGTATACAAACAAACCTGAAACTGTTATTGCCGTAATCACTAATTCTGGATTCCCACTCCTTAACATAGAGAAGTAGAAATAGGCGAATATTATCCCAAATACCGCATCGATTAACATTTGATATTTTCTTCCTATTTTATCAGATAGTAGACCAAATAGAGGAGATGCAAAAATTCCTATTATTGATACTATTAAAATTGCAAAGTCTACAACAGTTAAGGACACTGCCGGGTAATGGAATTCCTTAGCTAGAGACGTAGCATAAGATATTGAAAGGGTATAGTTTACGTAATACCATACACCATTAAATATCCCAACTAGGAACAATGCAGCTATTATATACTTCCAATAACCTTTTGCTGCCTTAAATAATGGATTTCTCTCTATTTTACCCTTATCTTGTAATTTTTTAAACACTGGTGAGTCCTCTATTCTAAGCCTAATGATTACAGCTAAAATAGCTATTACGAAACCTATTGCAAAAAGTATCCTCCAGCCTATTGTATCAAAACCATTAGCACCTAATATACTTGTTAGCAGAATCGATAGAGCTGAAATGAGTAATGTTGCTATTGACACTGTTGCTTGTAATATGCCAGAATAGTATCCTCTCCTATTAAGGCTTACGTATTCTGAAGTTAGAGAAAACGATCCACCCCATTCGCCTCCTAACCCTATCCCATCTATCAATCTCATCACAGCAAGAAGTATTGGAGCAATAATTCCAATCTGATAATAGGTTGGAAGTATAGCTACAATAAGTGAACTTAAGCCAGCAAATAATAGGGTAAATATTAGTGAATAAATTCTACCGTACTTATCCCCTAGATAGCCGAAGATTATGCCTCCTAGTGGTCTACCTAAAAATCCTATAAAGAAGACTAAGTATGTTAGCAGTAATGATAATAATGGAACTGATGAAGGAAAGAACTCCCTAGCAATTATAGTTGATAACAGTCCATATAAAAAGAAGTCATACCACTCGAATCCTATTCCTAACGTTGTACTTATTATTGCCTTTGTTTTCATTGAGACCATGATATCCACACAAGATACTACGGGATATAAAGATTAAAAATCTTACATCAGTTACTATTAAAAAATATTTATGATTAACAAGATTTAATTTAAAAAATTTTAATCATATGATAGCTATAGGATTCACCGGGGATGCAGTTGCACCTCTAAGCCTTAGCGGAATAACTATTAATAAGAAATCCTTTCTCTTCTCCTCTTGTAAACTATCAACTAAATCATCTAAATACATGTTATCTATAAGCAAAATTCCGTTCTGAGCTATGAGGAATCTATGAACGGGGAAGAAATCCTTAGTACCTCTCGTTATATATTCGCTCCTAGGAGAATCATTCCCAACTAGTCTAAAGCCCATTTCCGCTAACCATTTAGCACCTTCTAGGCCTATACCCGGTTCTTCATCAGTGTAATCTTTCCAACCCGTATATATTATCGCTGCGTCCCCCTTTTCAACCTTTATATTTCCTAGAGCGTTCTTTAGGTCATTTACCGTCACTTCTTCCACTCTATCCTTAGGAGTATAAAATAGTATTCCCCTAGTTATGATGGGAGGTATAGATGTTATATCCAAAGTATTGAAACCTTCTATATCTTCTTCAACCTCCTCAATTTTTATCTTTCCAAATAGCTCTCCCCTTTCTGAAACGTGATTTAAACCATCTAAATGAGTACCAGAATGGTCACATAGGCTTAACCTCATAGTGGCAAACCCCGTTCCCTCTGGTATATCCTTATCCTTATACTTCCTTTTTGCATCTCTATAAGTAGTCAATCTTGACATGTGAACTGGACCATGAGTTTTAATGAACCAGCCATTATATAAAACCTTAGATAGCTGAATTACAAACCCCTTCTGGATTAGATTTTTCAATTCATCCATTCTCTTTATCTTAAAAAATGTACCGTTACTGCCTTTCTCTATATTCAGATTATAAAGAAGTTGTTCCAAAGCGTTTTCCATAGAAAGATATTAGCTAAAGAAAATAATAAAACTTCAATGGAAAAATAATAAAATAGTTGAGGACTTTTAACTCTGCAAGTTAACCCTTCTTTTCAATTCAACTCTCTTAATTTTACCGGACTCTGTCTTCAGTAACAAATTCAACTTCCCTAGGATATGCATACATAACTACTTTTAACTAATTCGACAATCTCTTGCTTAATTTTCTCACTGGGCTCGTAACCAGTCTTTAACACTATAAACGCTTTTATGATCTCAACCTCTCACAGGGTCTTCTTTTCCAATAACAGCTGATTCGAGAACAGCCAGATGTTGGTTAATTATAAACTCTATTTCCTCCGGTCCGACTCTATATTCGCTACATGTATATACTCATCTATATTAAAATTAAGCAGAGTAGGTCTAGAAAACTCCATAGATTGAAAGTTTGCTCTATCTACTCCTACTTAAGGTCTTTATCAAGAAATCGCTTCAGCTCTTAAACCATATTCATCCCTCCAACCCATATCACCAGTTAGCAAAAATCCTCCTCAAATTTTATTAGCTGTAGCCTCTGGATTCTTATAATGCTATAGTATCTGGCAATTTTACTGCTATCAAGGTAATAAGTTCAATCTGAATATTTGGTCTTATCGTAAACTCATCGAGGCTATAGTTGACAAGCTCTATGAATACGGCATAAAGGTGTTTCTAGTTGTTGAATACAATACTTCACGTTTCTGTGCTTTCCATGACGTTGAAGTGAGTGGGAAGCCTAGGGGAGTTATCAATTGCCCTTTAGGTCATACGCAGTGACGTTAACGGTATATAATGAAGAAGGCAATAAAGAAAGTTGTAGGCACGTTGAAAAAACCTATTTCCTTCCTCGTAACGTCAAATGGAGTAGCAAAGGGGAGTAATGCTTTAGACCTCAGCAGAACCCTTGTCCTTTAGGGCTGGGAGGAGGTCAGCATCTCTATATATAATAGTAGTGCTTTCTCTATGCTTAGAAATAGCCTCTCCCGTATTGAAATACTCTGGAATTTCCTAATTAAATTTCGAATATAATATATAGTAGTCATCAGTGCCATACTTTCTTAGATCTATTTTTAGATTACTCATAATTTAAGTAACGAATAATATGATTATATATTCTTCACATTTAAAAATCCTTAAAATATGTCAAACTGATCATCGAGGAAAGCCTTTAGGATTGATTTCTCCGCTCTTCTTATGTGATATATGAGGGTGTTAGGTTTAATACCTAAGGCTTCAGATAGCTCGTAAATGCTTATTTTTCTGGGAGTATCAAAATATCCTAACTTATACGCATCTCTTAATATCTGTATATTTCTCTGACTTAATCCTAATTCCTCAAACCTCATGGAGTATAGCTTTCTGATCTCTCCTCTCTTATCTAACTCCTCTTTAAGGGTACCCAAATTACCTTCTTGTATTATAAATTTCCATCTCTCTAATCCATCATTTATCTTGTGTTCGATTACGATTGCGTCATGTTTTTTCAAAAGTTTAGAGACGGCATTATCTTTACCATAAAGGAATTCTAATAAATAACCTAAGTCACTTATCTTCTCTATCTTGCTAATTTTTAATTTACTAAATTTTCTCATACTACTTATGAAGCTTTTAGAATCCTTTCCTATAATTAGTATCGTAGAAGAGAACCATCTGTCATTAAGAAAGTTCTGATCTATCAACTTTATTTTGACATCATATTTTTGGGTAATTTCCGTCCAGCAATTATCATGTGAGATCTCTGTTGAAATTAAAACATTTCTTTTCATGCATTAACTTATATATGAATATAAATAAAAAATTTCTCATATAGGAATGATGGTTTAACTTCTTCCCCCTAGGGAGGTTTCCTTCATCGATTCGTGCTTACATCTCCCATGCGTCGAGAGGCTCAGAGAACCATAAAGGTTCATTATTGCAATAACTTCCCTAACGTTCTCATAGCCACAATTAACACAATGAAAGTATCTATAACCAACCCCTTTCATATCCTTACTACACTTTGGGCAACGAGTAGAGGAAAACTAGGGATAACATAAGCAACTCTAAGACCATACTTTTTAGCCTCCATTTAATCCAATATTGAACACGTCGGCATTGTACGAGATAAAGCCTATCTATTGGTAAACTCTTCACACTCTTGTTATTCAAATCCTCTAAAAAGATATGAGTGATCAGCCCGTTCACGTAATTTTAAATTGGCAGAGATAAGGATGTACGATAAGGCATCAGTTTACGTCTCTTGGTCTAATACAAAGGTTTGACAAGAGATTAGTAGATCTAAAAAGTTTAAAACTATTAAGCATGGACTTTACATGGAACTCAGCAAGATGACTGAAAACATTCTTCCACAATTTACTCGAAATTCATAAGCATAAGTGAGAATAAAATTTTAAGGAGGTAAAGAAATTGTTATCCATACTCCGAATGAGCAAAAATTAATTATAAAAGGTAAATAATGATGTGATGGTCAAGACTTAAATATTTGGCTTCAAAAAATAAACTATAGGAAGATCATGTTAAGCCAACAATATAAAGGTTATTTCATGGGTTCTCTTGACTTCATAAAGAGAGTTGAAGAGTTAATGGAAAAAGGAGAGGAATTTGCAGTAGTAGAAGTGGTAAATGCTGAAGGTCCAAGTTCATTAAAAGCTGGGAATAAACTTATCGTTAAATCTGATGGTTCATATGAGGGTTGGATTGGTGGTTTTTGCATTAAAGAAGAGATAATAAAGAATTCATTAGAAGTAATTAATATGAGGGTTCCAAAATTTTTACATTTAAAGACTTGTCATGGTGGTACAGTTTATTTATATATCGAGCCTATGGTAGGTAAAAGAGAGATAATAATAGCCGGGGATAATCCTATAACTCACTATCTAGAGAAGTTAGGGGCTGATATGGGATTTAGTCTAATTAAAGTTAGTGATCCAGGTGAAATTAATCAAGTTAAGGTTAGTAAAAACTCGTTTGCGTTAATTGCCACTATGGGCGAGAGAGATCATGAATTCGCTGAAGCATTACTCAACTCTAACGTGAAGTATATAGGAGTCGTAGCTAGTAGAAAGAGAGGAGAAGAGATTTTATCTTACCTAAGGAGTAAGGGATATGGAGAGGATTTGATATCAAGGATTAAGATTCCCGCTGGTATAGATATAAACGCCGTATTTCCCGATGAGATAGCTGTAAGCATCCTAGCTGAGATTATAAAGGTCGGAAAAGAGGCTAAGGCGAAAAATGAGTATGAAATATTTGAAGATCCAGTTTGTGGTATGTCTGTATCTAAGTCGTCTCCTTACTTTTCAACTTTTAACGGTAAGGTTTACTATTTCTGTAGTAAGCATTGTAAAGACAGTTTCGAGTCTAATCCTAAAAATTATATTAAATAATAAAAAATGCAAAGTTTTCCTTGATAGCAAAGCTTTTTTAACTTGCAAAAATAAGATAATTTGATGTATCCTGCAGAATTTGACTATTTCTCGCCTAACGACCTTAAGGAGGCACTAGAACTATTATCTAAATACGGAGATGACGCAAAGATACTGGCAGGAGGTCAAAGTTTAATAATAGCGATGAAGTTAAGAATCATTTCTCCTAAGTACGTCATAGATATAAATAACATACCAAATCTATCTTATGTTAGCGAGTCAGAAGGTTATTTGAGGATCGGAGCATTAACTAGATATTCAGACTTAGAGTATTCCGACTTAATAAGAAATAAATACCCATTACTTCATGAAGCTGTCAAGCATATTGCCGATCCTACGGTAAGAAACTGGGGAACTGTAGGAGGTAATGTATGTTATAATCATCCTGGAAATAACTTACCTTCTGTGATGCTAGCTTACAATGCTGAACTCGTGGCTACAAGTTTGTCTGGAAGTAGAGTTATTAAGGCTAAAGACTTCTTTTTAGGACCATTTCAAACCGCATTGAGAACAGATGAGATCTTGACCGAAATAAGGATTCCAATTCAACAACCAAGGAATGGTGGAAGTTATATAAAATTAGAGAGAAGAGTAGGCGACTTCGCAATAGTTGCATCAGCTGTAAATATATCCGTAGATTATGATGGAACTGTGAAAGAGGTAGGAATCGGGATTGGTGGAGCGAGTAATAATGCAGTTAAGGCTTATAAAGCTGAAGAGATGTTAAGAGGAAGTAGGATAAACGATAACTTGATTAAAGAAGTAGGCAAAGTAGTGAGTGATACAATTCAACCAGTTGAAGAACCGTTTGGTCCTCCAGCTGAATACAGAAAGGCTATGGCTGGAGTGCTAACAGTTAGGGCGATAAAACAATCATTAAGAAAGGCTTTAGGAGGTGTGTGAAATTGGTTAAAGCTGTCCACGTTAAAATAACGATAAATGGCAAACCTTATGAGGCTGATATAGAGCCTAGATTACTATTAGTCCACTTCATAAGGGATATAGCTGGTTTAACTGGGACTCACATAGGATGTGATACTACAAATTGTGGAGCATGTACAGTTATCTTGAATGGTAAGGCTGTTAAATCTTGCACGATATTTGCAGTTCAAGCAAATGGCAAAGAAGTATTAACCATAGAGGGTTTGGCTAAAGACGGAAAGCTTCATCCCATACAAGAAGGATTTTGGGTTAAGCATGGTTTACAATGCGGTTACTGTACGCCGGGAATGATAATGGCAGCTTATCAATTACTCATGAGGAATCCTAATCCAACAGAAGAGGAAATTAGATGGGGAATATCGGGAAATCTTTGCAGATGTACTGGATATCAGAATATAGTTGAGGCAATTAAGTATGCAGCAGAAAAGATGAGAGGTGGGGCTTAGATGGCAGAGGAAACTTTACCTCCTGTTGGAGTTCATGGAATGGGTCATAAAATAAGGCGTAAGGAAGACATGAGATTCTTAATGGGTAAGGGAACTTATGTAGATGATATAAAATTACCGGGAATGGTTTACTTAGCTTTTGTTAGAAGTCCTTATGCTCACGCGAAAATAAAAAGAATAGATATAGAAAAGGCTAAGTCGATGCCAGGAGTTATCGACATAATAACTGGAGAAGAACTAGAAAAAGCGGGATTATCGTGGATACCAACCCTTATGGGAGATAAAATGATGGTATTACCTACTGATAAGGTAGTGTTTCAAGGACAGGAAGTTGTAGCGGTTATAGCAGAAGATAAGTATAAGGCTTTAGATGCAGCTAATCAAATTGAAATCGAATATGAACCTTTAGAACCAGTTATTGATCCTAAGAAAGCTTTAGAAACAAATTCGCCCATTGTAAGACCCGATAAGAAGTCCAATTTAGTCTTTAAATGGGAAGCTGGAGACAAAGAACTTACAGATAAATTGTTTAAAGAGGCTGATGTTGTAGTAAGTCAAGATTTCTACTATCAAAGATTACACGTAGCTTATATGGAGCCAGTTGGATCAGTGGCACATTATGATCCAGTTTCTGGTAAGTTGACATTATGGATGACAACTCAAGCTCCTCACGTCGTTAGAACAGTGTTCTCACTAGTTACTAAAATACCAGAAAATAAGATAAGGATAATCTCACCAGACATAGGAGGCGGGTTTGGAGGGAAAGTTTACGTATACCCCGGTTACGTAGTTTCAGCTTATGCATCAATAAAACTAGGAAGACCAGTTAAGTGGATAAATACTAGATCTGAGGATATGAGAAGCACAGCTTTTGCGAGAGACTTTCACATACATGGAGAATTAGCAGCTAAAAAGGATGGGACAATACTAGCGTTGAGGATTAAGGTGATAAGTGATCACGGAGCCTTTTATGGTGACGCAAATCCATCTAAGTTCCCTGCAGGTCTATTCAGTATTTGCACTGGAGCTTATGACATGAAGTCTGCCTACGTCGAGGTAACTGGAGCTTACACTAATAAGCCTGCTGGAGGTATCGCATATAGATGTTCATTTAGGGTAACTGAAGCATCATATACTATTGAGAGGCTAGTTGATATACTAGCTCATGAATTGAGAATGGATCCTGCTGAGTTAAGGTTAAAGAACTTCATCCCACCAGAGAAATTCCCATATAAGTCTGCATTAGGTTGGACGTATGATAGCGGCAATTACGCTGCTGCATTGAAGAAAGCTATGGAAAAAATAGGTTATTATGAGCTGAGGAAGGAACAAGAGGAGAAGAGGAAGAAAGGGGAATTAATGGGGATTGGGATAAGCACTTTTGTCGAAATAGTAGGAGCAGGACCAGCTGACTTGTTTGATATTGTGGGAATAAAGATGTTTGAGAGCGCTGAAATAAGGATTCATCCCACTGGTAAGGTAATAGCCAGATTTGGAACTAGAGCACAAGGTCAAGGACATGAAACAACTTATGCCCAAATAGTATCTGAAATTTTAGGAATTCCAGTTGAGGATATAATTGTCGAAGAGGGAGATACGGATACTTGCCCATATGGCTTAGGTACTTATGCAAGTCGTAGTACTCCAACTGCTGGGGCAGCAGCTGCAGTATCAGCTAGGAAAATATTAGACAAGGCTAAGAAGATAGCTGCACACCTATTAGAAGCGAGAGAAGAGGACATTGTATTTGAGAAAGGTAAGTTTTATGTAAAGGGCTATCCAGAAAAATCTAAGACTATTCAAGAAGTTGCGTTAGCTGCATATACTAATCCTCCACCTAATCTAGAAGCTGGACTAGAGGCTGTTACATATTATAATCCCCCAAATATGACTTTCCCATTCGGAGCTTATATCTGCGTTGTTGATATTGACAAAGGAACCGGGCAAGTCAAGGTTAGGAGGTTTGTAGCAGTTGATGACTGTGGAAACATTATAAATCCAGTAATTGTTGATGGTCAAATTATGGGAGCTTTGACTATGGGATTTGGTACAGCATTCATGGAGGAAATACGTTACGACGAGAATGGAAATATTTATGGGGGAAGTTTCGCTGAATACTTAATACCCACAGCTGTGGAAACACCGAAGTGGGAACTAGATAAAACCATAACACCATCTCCTCATCATCCATTAGGAGCTAAGGGGGTAGGAGAATCTGCTACAGTCGGGTCTCCAGCAGCATTTGTAAACGCGGTAGTTGATGCCTTATCTCATTTAGATGTTAAGCACATTGATATGCCTATATGGCCTTGGAAAGTATGGAAAATACTTAAGGATAAGGGGATAGCCTCAGATGAATAAATTTTAACCCTTTTTTTAAGTGAAATAAAATGATCAATAGTGTTGATGAACTAATTAAACTATTATCGGACCATAATTACGTAATAGAGAGGGAAGCAGCTGTAGCTGTATTTCTAGCATTAAAATTAGAAAAACCTTTATTGATTGAAGGACCACCAGGATGTGGAAAGACTGAACTAGCCAAAGTTATAGCAAAGGCATTAAATTTACAGTTAGTTAGACTTCAATGTTATGAGGGATTAGACTATTCTCAAGCAGTCTATGAGTGGGATTATCCTAGACAATTGCTGGAAATAAAGATGCTACAGCAATTAAATAACGAGAATGAGATAAGGAAGAGAATATACAGTGAAGAGTTCTTGCTCGAAAGACCACTATTAAGGGCATTAAGGTCAGATAAAAGGGTAGTATTACTCATAGATGAAATAGATAGAGCTGAGCCGGAATTTGAAGGATTTTTATTGGAGTTTTTAGGGGAATTCCAAGTTACAATTCCTGAATTAGGTACAATAAAGGCTAACAGCGTACCTTACGTATTTATAACGTCCAACAAAACTAGAGATCTATCAGATGCCATAAGAAGAAGGTGTATATACTTAAATCTATCATATCCTAAAGAAGAAAGAGAACTAGAGATAATAAAGAGAAAAGTTCCTAATGTAAGAGAGGATGTAGTTAAGTCAGCTATAAGAATAGTGAATGAACTTAGGAATGATGATGAAATAATTCATAAACCTGGAGTGTCCGAAACTATTGACTTTGTTAATGCAATACTAACTCTTAATGTAAAAAATATAGACTATGATACCATAAAACAACTCATAACTACTCTACTTAAGGATGAGGAAGATATAAGACATTTCGTGAGTAAAAATGAGAGAGGAAGAATTGATAGTCAAGATAGCTAACGTATTAAGGGAAATGGGAAGGAATGTAGGTATTGATGAAACTCTTGACGCAATTAATGCAATAAGAGTTATAAAGGATAGGGATCCCTTTACTCTAAAGGCAATACTTAAAGCTACTCTCTTAAAGAATTTTCAACTCATCAATAATGAGGAAAAGCGTAGTCAAAGCCAAAAAGTATTCGGAAACGTTGTGACCCAACAGTACCTCAGTGAAAGCAAAACGCTGTTCATCTACAGCCCTTCAGAGGCTAAAGCAAAGTTAGAGAATTTTAAAGTAGATATCAACGATATAACGAAGTGGAGGAATATTGCAAATAATATTAGAGAGATTACGTTAAGTTATCAAGGGCATAGATTTAAGGTAAAGGAAATTGGGACATTAGATATTAAAAGGACACTAAGAAGAGAAGCGAAGTACGAAGGTGATTATCCAATTATAATAAAATCTAAAAGAAAAATTTTAAAATCTAATATAATTTTGTTATGCGATGTCTCTGGTTCAATGATAGATTTCTTTAAGGAAAGTTTACTACTATCTTTCTTCTTAAAGAGGATGGAGAAAAAAACTGAAATATTCTATTTTAGTACAGACGTAAAAAGAGTAACTAACTTCTTTCAAGTAACCAGCTTGAATCTAATAAATCTAAGAAGTATTTCGTCGACAATTTCTTATGGGAGTGGTACGAGAATAGGAGAAGCCTTGCAAGAGTTAAAGAGGCGTTACGGTTATTATTTAAATAGAAGAAGCAGTGTAGTTATTTTCAGTGATGCATGGGATTTAGGTAATCTAGAACTATTAAAAAGAGAATTAAAGGATATCAAAAAAAGGTGCTTTTTATCTATGTGGATTAATCCTTTAATGGATAGCCCATCATATTCTCCAGCTACTGAGACAGTTAAAATTGTAAATGAAAACGTAGACTTAATGATCTCCCCTAGTAGTCTAATAGATCATAATTTTTCCATTTGAGTCTTGCTTCCTTCCTACTGGAGGGACCTCCCTTATTTTGTAACCTCCATTATTTTGTAAAGTCAGAATAAATATTATAATCTCTTAGCCGATCTCATCCAGCCAAAAGAGTTTGCCCTTCAAGACAATCAATTTAATGCATTCGCGTCATTAATTTTATTACTTAAAAAACTTATTAATCTGGTGTTTATATGATACTATATGGGAGGGGTCCTTCTAAGAGATAAAATTAATGGACCAGATAACCTAAGGAAATTATTGGAATCTAAAGATATATTGGTTTGCCCAGGGGCATATGATGCATTAAGTGCTAGACTAATAGAAGCGATGGGATTTGAGTGTGTCTACATGACAGGATTTGGAACAGCAGCTAGCATGTTAGGCTACCCTGACGTCGGATTAATCACTATGAGTGAGATGGTAGATAACGTTAAAAGGATTGCCAGAGTAATTAGCGTTCCGCTAATAGCTGATGCTGACACCGGTTACGGTAATCCAATAAACATCATTAGAACTATTCGAGAGTATGAGGATGCCGGGGCGTCTGGTTTACATATCGAGGATCAAACTTTTCCAAAGAAATGTGGACATTTAACTGGTAAAGAACTAATACCCCTTGAAGAAATGGTAGAAAAGATTAGAGCAGGTAGAGATGCTAAAAGGAATCCTAACTTCCTCCTAATAGCGAGAACTGATGCTATTGCCGTGGAGGGAATTGACTCAGCTCTAGAGAGGGCTAAGGAATATTATAAGGCAGGAGCAGATATGTTGTTCGTTGAAGCCCCAGAAAATGTTGAACAGATAGAGAGGATTGCAAAGGAACTTAGGGGTATTCCTTTATTATACAATTGGGCAGGAAAAGGTACAAGGTCTCCTTTAATAGATCTAAAGACTCTAAGGGAATTAGGTTATAAACTCGTTATAGTACCAGTAGTAACGCTATTCACAGCATTTAAGGCAATGAAGGAAGTTCTTGAGAGAATGAAAGTAGACGGTCTACCATTAAACGTACTAGATAAAATGGTAAATTTCAACGAATTTGTAGAATTTATAGGCGTTCCAGAAGTACAAAAATTAGAGCAGAAATATGTTACTAGGGTGAGAAAGTGAAGACAACTTTCACTAAAGAGAGCATTTCCGATGATATGGCTATGGTTATGATAAAAGCTGCTACAGAAAAAGCTAAGGAAATAGGAAAGTCATTCGTTATAGCAATAGTTGATGAGAGCGGTGTTCTTAAGTCCTTTTTGAGAATGGATGGTGCACCTCTTTTAAGCGTTCAAGTTGCTATTGATAAAGCTTATACTGCAGTTGGTTTTGGAATGCCTACCCACCAATGGTATGACTTCATAAAGAATGATCCACCTTTAGCATTAGGTGCTCCATCTGGTATTAATAGACTAATAATATTTGGAGGAGGATATCCAATAGTGTTAAACGGTAAAATTGTAGGAGGAATTGGTGTCAGCGGGGGGCATTACACTGAAGACATGAAGGTAGCTGAAGCTGCTTTAGAAGCATTGAAGAAAGAGGTTGAGAGAAGTGGGTAAGACTATAGCGGAGAAAATATTACAAGCCCATTTAGTTGAAAAGCGTAATGAAATAAAGCCTGGCGAAATAATTCTGGCTAAGCCAGATGTGATATTACTCAATGACGTTTCTGGTCCATTGGCTATAAAGCAAGTTAAGAGTATTGGGGCGAAAAGGGTTAAGGATGTAAACAGTTTGGTTCTAGTTTTAGATCACTTTGAACCTCCTCCTTCTCTGGAGGCAGCTCAAAACAATAAAGTAATGAGGGATTTCGCTAAAGAGCAAGGAGCTAACAAGTTCTTCGAGATAGGATCTGGAATAGAACATACGTTATTACCAGAAATGGGATTGGTTAAGCCAGGTTATTTAATCATTGGAGGGGATTCCCACACTACAACATATGGAGCATTTAATGCTTATGGTTCAGGGTTTGGTGCAACTGATATAGCAGTAGCCATGGCATTAGGTTACTTATGGTTTAGGGTACCTGAAAGCCAATTATTCATATTTAAAGGAAGAAGACCACCATTTATCACTGGAAAGGACTTAATATTACATGCTATAAGTGATATAGGAGTAGATGGAGCAAACTTTCAATCTATGGAGTTTTCTGGACCTGCTCTACTTAATTTTAATATAGATGAGTATATGCATGTAGCAAACATGGCTATAGAGGCTGGAGCTGAAGCAGGAATATTTGAGCCTAATGAGGTTGTAATAAATTGGAGTAAGACTTATTTAGGTGAAGTAAGCAGTCTAGTGAAAGCGGATAACGATGCTAAGTATGTAGCGGTTCATGAGTATGATATCACTAGTTTAGAACCTTTGATAGCTAAGCCTCATTCCCCGGGTAATGTTGTGAATGTCAAAGACGTCGAGGGAATACCAGTTAATCAAATATATATAGGAAATTGTGCAAACGGAACAATAACGGATTTGAGACAAGCTGCGGCTATTCTTAGAGGCAAGAAGATCGCTAAGGACGTTAGGTTAATTATAATGGCAGCTACTCGTAACGTGTATAAACAAGCCATAAAAGAGGGTCTTATCGATACATTTATTGACGCAGGTGCCCAAGTATCTCATTCTACTTGTGGAGCGTGTTTCGGAGGTCATATGGGCTTATTAGCAGATGGCGAAGTAGCAATTACTACCACAAATAGAAATTTCAGAGGTAGAATGGGCTCAGCTAAGGCAGAAGTATATTTAGCAAATGCTATGGTAGCTGCAGCTTCTGCAATAACGGGATACATCACGGATCCTAGAAAAGTTGCAGACTGGGATGAAGTTAAAAAGTTTGTATATGGGTGAAAGAAATGATATTTAAGGGTAAGGCTCACGTAGTAGGAAATGATGTTGATACTGACGTAATAATTCCGGGTAGGTTTTTGACTATCACAGATCCTAAGGAAGTCGCAAAACACATTTTTGAGGGAGTAGATCCTGATTTCGTAAAACGTGTTAAACCGGGGGATATAATGGTTGCTGGTAAAAATTTCGGCAGTGGCTCATCGAGAGAACAAGCAGCAATAGGTCTTAAAGCTTTAGGGATAAGTGCGGTAATAGCTAAGAGTTTTGCGAGAATATTCTTTAGAAACGCGATAAATGTAGGACTTCCAATATTCATCTCCCCAGAAGCTGTAGAACATTTAAATAGTTTGATGAAGGGAAGGGAAGTAATAGGATCTTTTGTTAAGTCAACTGACATTGAAGTGGAAATTAACGTAGATACTGGCGAAATTAAAATTATGGATAAGACTTTTAATAGTACTCCTATGCCTCCTTTTATTTTAGACGTCATGAGAAGTGGAGGTATTTTAGAGTGGGCAAAGAGTAAGCTAAATGAATAATTTTTTTACGAAAAGCATTTTTATACGAGGGAAAAATTAGCTAACTTTTCTTCTATCTACTTCGTATTTAGAGATTTTTTCCCAATCAAATTCTATTCCATGACCAGGCTTATTAGGAGGAATAGCGTATCCCTCTTCGAACTTCAGTGTAGAAGCTAATACACCACTATCATTTAGATTACTTCCGGGTAGATGCTCTAGAAATAATGAATTCTTTATTGCTGAAAGTACTTGAACTGAGATTTCTTCACCGAAGTGCGGAGCCATAGGTAATCCTAAGGCTTCTGCAATCCTAGCATATTTCATCCACTCAGTTATACCTCCAGACCTATGAACGTCTAGTTGAACTATATCAACGCATTTGTCTAATATTAATCTAGCTTGCTCATATCCATTATATAAGCTTTCACCAGCAGCTATTGGTATATCTAACTTTTCCCTCAATTGCTTATACTGATCTAGAAGATCAGCTTCGATAGGTTCTTCTAACCAATAAACTCCCAATTCTTCCAGTACCTTCCCTCTTCTCACAGTTTCTTGATAGGACCATCCTCTATTAACATCTACCATTAGAGGCATATCCCCTATAACTTCCTTTACCGCCTTTATTCTCTCTACATCTTCCTCAAACTTTGGCTTACCCACCTTTATCTTGAACGCTTTAAATCCTTGAGCCTTAAACCTTTTTATATCATCAACTAATTCCTCTAAGGAGAAGTTCAAATCTATTGCACTTCTATAAGCTTTCACTTTAGGAGACTTTGGTCCTCCCAGTAATTCATACAATGGCATATCATGAGCTTTAGCTAGTGCATCCCATAATGCGATGTCTATTGCTGAATAAGCTATTCTACTGATACCCTCTAAGCCATAAGAGTAAGAAAGAGACCAGACTTTTTTATTTAATGTCTCGGGATCAATTGAGGGAGAGCTTAAAATCTCCTTAGCCCAATAATCCGCTATTAGATGAAATACCGCACTACCTCCTCTCCCTTGAGTATAAGTCCATCCTAGTCCTTCAATTTCATTAGAAAACCTTATTTTGACTACTGTCCATTCATATGCAGTAAATCTCGCTATAGCGTTTTCTTGAATATGTCTCGAGGGAACCTTATATAATAGTACTTCCATCTCTTTGGGCTGTAACATATATGATGATTGTTATCTGTTAATTATAAGTTTTATTACTATAAAAATGAATAACATGAAACATATTAATAAATAACCAGCCTTCTCCTTAATCAATAAGCTTTCCCTTATTCATCACTCCATTTTCATCTAAGTAATTTCTGATGATATTAAATAATCTAATTTCGTCCTTCTTTTCCTCGCCTATCCATTTCTTCTTTAAAAATCCTACTCCGTGATGATGTGAAATAGTCCCACCGTATTTTAATACAACTTTGGCTGTAGTCTCCCATATCTTCTCAAGTAATTCTGGGTCTTGTTTAAATATAACTACTACGTATAGGCTAGAGCCATTCATGTAAAGGTGACTTAACCTGGAAAGAACATTATATACCCCTGATAACGACATTATAGATTTTCTCAACTCACGATACATTTTAGGTAATTCGCTCCAACTAATAGCTAGGTCTAATGTGTCATTCCAATATCCTTGTGTGACGAGATAAAGTAGCTGTTCCTCATATTTTTTAGCGAAGACTTCCCTCCACTTTTTAACCAGCTCTGGCTCACCTTCCTTACCGTTGTAGGATCTCGCTATCTTCTTAACTATACTTTCCTCAGCGTTTACTAGCTCTTGGTCATATTCTCTTAACCTTATAAGAGAGATAGAATATGGTAAACCCAACATGTAACTACCACTTTCGTTATCATGAATTACTGCTCTATAGGGAGGATGAACGTGTATTGTGTACTCTCTAGCAAACCTTATTGCGTCCTCAAAAGTGTCGAAATAAAAGGCTAAATCTTTATAGTAATTAGCTAATGGCTTTACTCTCAACTTAGCCTTAGTTATTATACCCAATCTACCTTCAGAGCCTATAAATAGATGCATTAATTCTGGACCCATTGAATTCCTTATTGATTTATTTGGACCAACTTCGATTTTCTCTCCATTAGGAAGTATAACCTCTAACCATAACACTAACTCCTCTATATTACTACTACTATGAGACCCAGAACCCTTATGTGCTATCGCACCGCCTATAGTTGCTAAGTAAAAAGATTGGGGATGATAATCTAACGTATACCCCTTATTGTTTAGCCAACTCTCTAAGTCCTTTATCTTTATTCCCGCCTCTACTGTGACCGTTAAATCTTCCTCATTGAACTCAATTACTTTATTAAGATCGCTTAAATCCAATACAACACAATCTTTATTATGGTAAGCACCTCCAACCACACTAGACCCTCCACTAAAAGGAACTAAACATACTTTATATTTGTTTGCAAGTTTGACAATTTCTGAAATTTGATCATTATTGCTCACCTTTAATACTGCAATAGGCTTTCCTATATCTTTGCCTAGATATTCCTCCAAAGCTAGTAAAGGTGTCCAATCTCTTCTATATCCTTCTACGTCTTTAAGGATACTGATGCCTCTGGACTCAACCCCTTTTAAGAATGTATCAAGCAAGGTTATTCACATTTTTTAATTCATTAATTGATACTTTATAAATTTATTAATACATGAAGATTCTTGAACAACAATTTTGTTATTTTGTTATAAATTGAATTTTATTGATGTGAATGAAATTGTGATTTATATATAGAAAGACTTAAGTACGCACACGTTTGAAATTGGACTATGACCACAATTTGTACCTATATTACAATTATATGTGCATATATTTTTTAAGGGAGAGAAATTTCACGCTAGTCGTATCTTGTAATAGCGTTAGATAATATATTCTGTTAAGATCATTATGTTGCACTTATCGTAAGTTTTAAATGTAATGAAAATCATAAAATAATTCATGAGCCAAGAAAGAAAATTAGGAATTGTTGTTCAGTCTGGCGCAGCAAATAGGATATGTTGTGTAGCAGTTTATGCAGCATCAGCATTATCCTCTGGCTGGACAGTGGTCTTGCATCTAGTTAATGAGGGATTAGTGGCGTTCAGAAAAGACACAGCTAAAAAAGTTTGGTCTAGCTTGAATCCAGAAGACTTTAGTATTTACCCTAAGATGTATGGTCCTAATGTTGAAATTTTTCTTAAAAACTTACAAGAAATGATAAAAACTGGTAAATTGCAAGACTGGTCGGATATGTTTGTTGAGCTTAAAAAGTTATATGGCGAGAAATTAAGAATATATGCTTGTCCATTAGCTGCAGCTACTTATGGTATAAAGAAAGAGGACTTATTGGATATCGTAGATGATATAAAAGGTGCAGAATCCTTCTTAGAGGAAGTTTACCCGGGAATAGTAATGGTATTTTAAACCTTCATAAGGCTAAAAAATTTTTTACAATGGAACTTTTTAAAGGAAATCAGTTAGGTTATTTTCTAGAAAATAATTTATTGCATAATTCTTGCAATTTTAAAATTCATGCAACTAACCATAATTCATGGACTCGCAAATTTCGGATGTGGTTAAAAGGGTTAGAGATGATATAAAAAAGTTGAAAGACGCTAAAGCTCATTTTAGGGTTAATACTACTTTAATTAATGGATTTCATGTGGAAGCATCTGTGAGGGGATTTAAATTAACTATAGATGAGCCTGAAAGTTTAGGAGGAAGTAATAAGGGACCTAATCCAGTAGAGTTACTTTTAATATCCTTAGGTTCTTGCCAATGCATAGTTTTTCAAGTCTACGCTTCTGAGTTAGGAATTAATATAAAGAGGTTAAGTGTAACAGTCGATGGAGAACTAGATCCTAAAGGGTTCCTAGGTATTTCACAAGTTCAAGCGGGATTTACGGATATAAAATACACAATTGATATTGAAACTGACGCTGATCCAGAGAGAGTGAAAAGATTAAAGGAATTAGTAGAGTTACATTGCCCAGTTCTTTCAACGTTAACTACACCCGCTAAGATTACGTCCTCACTAAGAGTCAATGGAGAGGTAGTATATTAATTTATAATGCGAAATAGACTTCCGAAATCCCTACCGTAAATTTAATATTAGTTCATCTCTCAGTTATATCTAACCTCATCTTAAATGGTGTGTCCTCTTTTTTATCAAGGTGATGTTTTAATCGTATAGTATCATCTTGAAGGTATAAAACGAATTATAGAATGTGTTAATATAGCTGGACTCCTCCCAGCCCTAAAGGGCGAGGCTTGTCTTTCATTTTGTAATACTGATTAATAAATAGGTTGGTTGAGATTTATTTTTTATAACCATACAACCTCACTATGATCATGAGTTAACAAAATCTCTGTAAAATTCAAAATATTTTTACTAAGGTTTAGAGCTAATGTTTTTCTTCACTATAATTGTATAATAATTAAAATAAAAATGTATTTTATAAATAGAATGCTTTCAAACTAAAACATATAAATCATAAATGCCATTATGTCTTATGAACCAAGTTAATAAAATCTATCTTCTAGATCACGGTAAGATTAGGGCAGATATAGGTTGGTTTTTACCTACACCTATGACTGTTGAGGAGATGACTAATCCTAAGCCTAGGAATTGGGTTGACGTTAGTGTTATGAGTGCTGTAATAGAGCATAAGGATGGTATTATATTGTTTGATACTGGGATCTCAGAGAAGTCAAAGACCAAATGGCCTAATATGGCGTTGAGCGTATTCCCGATAGTTAGTTTTTCTGACGAGAATAAGATAGAGAATCAGTTGAAGAGTATTGGACTCAAGCCAGAGGATATACACTTTATAGTCTTCTCCCACTTACACTTAGACCACACTGGGAGTTTAGAAATATTCAAATCTTCTAAGCCGGGAATTATAGTTCATGAGAAGGAACTAAAGTTTGCATTATTAAACGCTTGGTTGAACAAACCAGTCCCCTACGTATATGATGACTTAGAATTGTTGAGAAATATGAATATAATGCCTATTACTGGGGAATATTTTGAACTATTACCGGGTATAGAGCTCTTCCTATTTGGTGGGCACACTCCAGGGTCAATAGTTGTTAAAGTGAGGACTAAGAATGAAAATAATTACGTCTTTACTGGAGACTTCCTTCACGTACCAGAAGAACTAGATTACGAATCTAAAGGTTGGTTATTGGGTGACGCTGAGGAATACTTCCTAAACATGAAGAAGCTTAAGGCTATGATGAAAGTTCCGAGAACATCGGTAATAATATCCCATGATCCAAAACTTTGGGATAAATATCCTAAAGCTCCAAAAAGCCTGGATTAAACCCAAGACAATGGATAATTTGGATCATCAATCTCCTTAGCGTAAATACTTAACTTTAGCCTTTTTTGGGTTTCAACTAGTATTGCTACTTCATCATTTAGTTTACCTCTCTTCTCTAAACTGCTCTCTAAGGCTCCGGGCTGAGGTCCATGAGCATGACCTCCCCTATGAACAGTTATATCTCCCTTGGTTATTCCCCTCCTACTCATGAACTGCCCAGAAGAGTAAAAGATCACTTCATCAGCATCAATGTTCTCATGATAATATGAGATTGGAACAGCCTCCGGATGATAATCGAAAAGCCTAGGCACGAAGGTACATATTGCAAAGTTCTCACCAGTAAAAGTAGTATAAACTATTGGAGGTTGATGAATTTTCCCAGTTATTGGTTCTAAGTCATATACGCTAATAGCAAATGGAAATAGATAGCCATCCCATCCCACTACGTCAAATGGGTGATAATCTACAAAGACTACTTGGAACCCCTTCTCACTCCTTATCACAACTCTATATTCCCCCTTTTCATCAAATGTTCTAAGTGTAGGAGTTCTGATATCTCTGTAATAATAGAAAGAACCCTCCATGAGTTGACCATACTCATTCCTATATCTCTTAGGTACCTCTATCTTCTTTCCCTCTATTATGAAAAACTCTGAAGGCTTTCTTATCTCGAAAGTATAAGTTGTCCCCCTTGGAATCAATAAATAGTCCCCTTCTTTTATCTCTAATTCTCCAAATACGCTCTCAAACTTCGCCTCTCCAGTGTGGAGATAATATACTTCGTCAAAGTCTGCATTTCTGTAAAAATAAGGTGAATTACTTTCTAGCTTAGCGTAGGATAGTACTAACTCATCATTGTATAGGAGAGGCTTCCTATCAATAAATGGATCAGAGGAGTTACCTAGTTTTGACGTACTAAGCTTGTGATGTCTATAACCGGATTCTTCCCATTCTTTAATGCTAAAGCTTTTCCACTCTCCTAGCTTTATCACCCTAGTTGGAGGGTTTAAGTGATAAAGTAATGAGTACCTACCGAAAAAGGTTTCAGTACCAAAGACTTCTTCTCTAATAATTTTCCCATCTTTCATAAACAGTGTGTGTCTTTTCTTAGGCAATTCTCCCTGCTTTACGTAAAATACCATATATTATCTATTGTTTAGGACAAATTTAAATATATAATCGAAACACTTCAATGTAAAGTTTATTTTAAATGTATCCTAAATTAGTCTTATGAAAATAAAACCTGAACTCTTTTGGGTAGTAGATTATTATCCAGAAAGCGGTTTATCAAAGGGGGAATATTACGAGCAAGTAGTAAAGGAGATAGAATTTGCTGAGAAGTTAGGTTTCCAAAGTGTTTGGATAGCTGAACATCACTTCTCAAATTATGGAATCGTACCCTCAACACCAGTCTTTCTCTCTCATGTTGCTACAAGAACTAGTAAAATTAGAATAGGACCGGCTGTATCTACGATAGTTTTCAAAAACCCAATTCAAGTTGCTGAGGAGTATTCATTGTTGGACGTTATATCGAAGGGAAGAGTTAATCTAGCTATGGGTAGTGGGTACTTAAAGCATGAATTTCAGGGTTTTGGCATTAACCCTGAATTTAAGAGGGAGATATTTGATGAGGGATTAGAGATAATCTTAAGAGCGATGAGAGGAGAGACTGTAACTTTTCACGGAAAGTATTTCAATTTTGAAAACTTAAGTATAAACATCTTACCACTACAAAAGCCCCATCCTCCTATATGGATAGCTGTTCTAAGAGCTGAAGCTGCATATCATGTTGGCAAGAAAGGATTTAATTTAATGATGATACCTTATGCTACTGTCGATAAGCTTGATGACATAAGTCAAGTTGTGAACTCGTTTAGAGAGGGATTGAAAAGTTCTGGATTAGAAGAAAAGGAGTTATCGTTATCATTTCATACCCACGTAGGAAAGTCTTTTCACGATGCAATAGAACAATCTAAAGACTACTTACATAGATACGTATTTTCAAGATTATATGCTAAGAGGAGGACTTTAGATGAGTTATATAAAAGCGGTCTTTTATTGTTAGGTGGACCAGAGGATATAGCTAACCAGATAGAGTATATCTATAAATTAGCTAGACCAACAAGGCTAATGTTCTTAATAGACTACGGTATGAAGCCCTTAGAGATGGTTGAGGAGAATATGGTACTACTTAAGGAAAAGGTTAGCAAGGCATTAGAAAGTAAAGGTATTACACTCGAATTTAGCGATTAACTTACGGATAAGCTACCTTAGTTAATAAAACTATTACCTTACTTGTATGGTTTACTTTTTTTCTATTTAAGAAATAAATATAGCTAAGAATGAGAGTAAAAGATATCGTATTAGTTAAGGCGAATTATAAACCAAATCTAGAGGCTTATCCTTATACAAAACCCACAGATTATTATGAAATAAAGGGCTTAAATCCACTAGAGTCAGCTGGCTATAATACGGTCTCTTTCGTTAAAATGGTCACAGACAACAATGAGGAAAGTATTGTAGAAGTTAGTGACATGGTTGCAGACATCATTTTGAAGTTAAAAAACGTAATAATCGGAAGGGAAATTGATGAAACCGAACGAATTTTTGACTTGCTTTATAGAATAACCTTACCTTTTGGCAGAAAAGGGATAGTAATGATGGCAATAAGTGCAATTGACTTAATGTTATGGGATCTAAAAGGTAAAGAGACTGGAAAGCCTGTATATAAATTATTAGGCGGTCCGACTAGGGAGAGAATTCCAGCTTATGCCAGTCATTTACATCCAACTGATATAAACGAATTACGAAAAGAGGCTTTAAGCTATCTAGAAGAAGGGTATCAAGCTATGAAAATGAGATTATGTTGTGGTCCATTAGATGGCTATAAGGGGATGGAGAGGAATGAGGAACTAGTTAAAGCTGTAAGAGATGCTATAGGTTATAATGTAGACCTAATGGCTGACGTTTGGATGGCTTGGAATTTAAAGTACGCTAGAAGAATGTTAAAGAGACTAGAGAGGTATGAGTTAAGCTGGATAGAAGAACCACTACCACCAGATGAATACCATGCTTATAAGGTATTAAGTAAGGAGATAGGAATTCCCATAGCAGCAGGGGAACACGCTTACACCGTTGAGGAATTTAAACTTTTAGCAGATTATGGCATAGAGATTTTGCAACCAGATGCCTTATGGTCTGGTGGAATTACCACTCTTAAGAAAGTTCAAGGATTAGCTGAGGCTTATGGATTACAAGTCATTCCTCACACTAGCATACCGTATAATCTGCATTTCCTATTTTCATGCCCTCCTCACATCTGCCCAATGGCTGAGTTCTTAACTAAATATAGATGGATGGAGGACTTCATGGTTAATCCACCGAGACCCAAGAATGGATATTTCTACTTAAACGATAAAGTAGGCTTTGGAATAGAGTATAGTCTTAACTAACTAGTCAGGGATTTCATTTTTATATTAGAGAGATGATGAGGATATTAAATGATAAAGAGAGTTCTCATGTTCAAGGTAGGAGAACATGGAGAAGTACCGGGAGCAGAAGTTTTCTGGATGAGAGAGTTCAACAATTGGATGAAGCTTTCGTTTTACTCTTTTTTGATAGAGGATGGAGATGAATATGTTTTAATTAACACTGGTTTAGTTAGGGATTTAACGTTAAGGAATAAGTTTTTAAGAGAATGGGCTGGTAATGATAGATGTAAGTTCTCCTTTACCGAAGATCAAAGAATAGAAAACCATTTAGCTAGATACAATATTAAACTAGAAGATATATCAAAAGTTGTGATAACCCCAGTCCAAGACTATGCAATAGGTAATATTGACTTATTTGATAAGGCAAAGTTTTACTTCTCTAAAAGAGGATGGTTTGAGGATGTAGTTAATCCTAATCCTTCACCTTTTTTAAATAGAGACATATATTTACCTAGATACGTTAGAGAGTATCTATTTGAAAAGGCGTGGAATAGGATAGTTTTAATTGATGATGATTACATTAGTGAGAACGTCTTCGTTAAGTGGACTGGTTGCCATCATAGGAGCTCGTTATCCATTGTGATAAATGGTCAAAAGAGAATTTGTATAACTGACTCAGCGTTTGTTGCGAGAAACTTTGAGGAGAATATACCAATTGGTATAGCAGAGAATATTTATGAGTGCCTAAACGCTTATGAGTATTTAAGAAAAACGTGTGATATTGTCATACCTGCATATGATCCAAAAAATGTTGAAAGGTTTGGAGAAAAAATAGTTTAAAAAATTATTTTTGCATAATTTTCTGTCCATAAAATTCTTTTAATATTTCTTCTAAAGTTTTTCCCTCAGCTCTTGGTCCAAATAGTCCCCCTATTATGGCATTAGCTACAAAGAAGGCTGTAGCAACAGAGGCTATTGCACTGTAACCTATTGTTGACACGATAGTAGGGACAAATATACTCCATACTCCAATCGCAAACCTCATTGAAGCCCATACTAAAGCTTGAGCTGTATTTCTTATTTCTGTGGGGAAAAGCTCTACTGACCACATTCTAGTTATTGGCCATAGACCCATTCCGTGTCCAAAGCCGAATAATATGACATTAGCAGCTGCTACAGCTAGTATCTTCACTGGTAAAGCTATGGGTATAGCGAATGCTATCGCACATACCATTGCTGAAATTGCATATAATAGTCTTCTGTTAACCTTATCTGATAACTGCATTGGAACTAGTATTACTCCCATAATTGCAGTTATGAACCAGAGTATTTGTATTAAATCTCCTCCAGTAGCACTACTAATTCCCAAATCCTTTACGAAAAATGGTAAGAAGAATCCGAATGTACCAGCTGGTATTCCCCACATAATGTATAATGGGATGATAAATGCAAATCCTTTAGCGAATTGGCTCAATTTAGGCTTGGAATTTTCTATGCCGGAAGTAACACTAGTCGATGGTGAGCTTACACCAAGCTGTTCAATAGCTTTCTTTACATCCTCTTCCTTACCCTTAGCAGCGGACCATCTAGGTGATTCTATCAGTCCTCTTCTAAGTAACCAAGTAATTAGTGCGACCAATGCTAAACTCCCGAAAAGTATTCTGAAAGAGTTTACTCCTACAGAATATGTTCCAACTCCTAGCAATAATATTACTATTGGACCTATATACCAGAAGAGGTTGGTGAAGGACATTAATCTACCTCTTCCTCTTTTAGGAGAGAATTCTGCAATTAAAGACCATGATGTAGGAACATCTACACCCACAGCTATTCCAGTTATTATATACCCTAAAATTAACATGAACGGATTTACACTTGCAATGACTATAATGGTACCTATAATATAGAATATAAGGTCATACGTGTAAATCGCTTTTCTACCATATCTATCACCTAAAGGACCAGCTACTAATGCTCCAATGAAGGCAGCAAAAGCATTAGGACTTAATGCAGCTATCAAGCCTAAGAGGATCGAGCTCAAATGAAAATAGGATACCCAAATGGAAACAGAGGCAGCTCCTGCCACTATCGCCCCGGCATCTAGATAGTCACCTAAGGCAGCTAATATAGTCCATCTATAGTGTACATTCTTTATTGGTGCATTATCGAATGGAGTGAAGTCTTTGCTCATGAGACATAACTAATCTTCCAAATTAATATTATAGCCTCCTTACATGTAAGGAATATTTAAGTAATATAAAACAATAAATTATCTATCATATCAAAGTAAAACTACCGAAGCAAGCTGACTTCTCCCCACATTAAGCTTTTCCTCATTTCGTAAATCTTTAAATATTGTATCATAATAAAATAACGACAAACCTTACCTTTCAAGAAGGGGGTAAAAGTTTTTAAAATATAAAAATCGTAGTCTCTTTTATGCCACTCCCTTCTGGTCAACTTAATAAAGATGAGGAGCAGGGGAACAGATTATCACTCCCGCAATACCAAAGGGGAGTGTAAGAACAGTCGTTCTTAGACTATTCCCTAACGGATACCAAAAAAGAAAGCTAAGCTGACGTAACATCAAAGATGTGGAACGAAATATGAGAGAAGGCAACAGTTCTTCCAACAAAAGAAAATAGACTTCAAGGGTACTTGGAATAAATTCTACGAGAAGTACAAGGGGATACTTGGAGTTAATGCACAAGCAGTATTGCACAAGAATAATGAGGCTTGGTCGTCCCTTTTTCTCTCTGCTAAAGAAGAAAGACCTACATCTTTCCCTAATCAAATTTCATAACCAAGTTATTGGATAGAAAACGGCGAGAGGAATCTTCTTATTACGCAAGACCGTTATAAGGTTGGTGAGGAAAGGCATATTTTAGTGTGAAGGACTGGAAGATGGAAATACCCTTTGCAGGCACACTTAGATGGTTTGGCATATAAGGAAGGATAGAAATACACATAATCAATAAGTTCTATGCTCATATTCCTATAGACGCTAGTAGGGTAGTTTCAAAGAAGAGTAAAAAACCAGTAAAGAACTCCCTCATAATTCACGGTAAAAGGGATAAGATCTAAATAGCCGTTCCTAAAGGTAACAATACAGCCTCAATTGACCTTGGTATAAACATGTTAGCAACGGTTTTAGTTGATCATGGTAAAACTCTATTTTACCGCGGTTCCATAGTTAAGAGTGATTTTCTATTTTCAGAAGAGGATTACTGAGCTTGATGAGTTGAAGAGTAAAGCTGAGAAGGTTTAAGAGTTTCATGCTAGGGAAGAAATTCTTAAATAGAGGGAAAGGCTCTTTGCAAGCTGAGGAAAGCCTCACCCTTCAGGGAGAAGAGGAAGTCAGAAGATTAATTTCCGAGATCAAACTTCACAACACGGTTTTTCGATAGTTCAATGTTATTATAATTCTTCTTATAATTATAATAATTTTTAAAGATATTTTAATATTTTATCGTATTATTCTTAAGTCATAAATAAAGTTAGATGCATGTGAGATATTTTAGAAGTGGATCACAGTTTCTGATATTTGACGTATAGTCCAGTTGAACTGACTTCCTCCCCGCCATAAATGGCTAGGCTTTCACCACGCTGTAATTTGTTATTAAAAGTATCACACTGTGTAGGCACTATAAAAAGTTAATCTCAAGCTTTATAAACATCCTCTAATAATACGCTTTATTACTTGCTTTAGTTTTTCACATAATTTGCATAAAATCAACTTTTAATGACATAACTGATTCAAAAATTTTTTATAATAGTAGATACATTACCCAGTAAATTTAGGTAGTTAATGAAGTACATATGTGATAAAAATTTTTATAATAGTGTACCTTAAACTATACTCGTTATGAGAAGGAATAAATTAGTTTTAGGAATTAGTAAATATATAATCGCTATTATAGTAATTATCATAGTAATAATAGGAGCAATAGTAGGTATACTTTTAATATCTAATCACTCGAAGACTAACCTCGTTACAACAGTTTCATCCACTACTAGCATGACAAGCATACCTACATCATCATCTACCATACCAATTGCTACTAACGTCTCAGTACCTTCTTCCATTACCGTAGAAGAAGCAGCTGCTCCCGTGAGCGTAGATCCAGCTACTAGCTATGATATTGCAGGAGGCGAGATTATTCAAAACGTATATCAGACACTAGTATTCTATAATGGAACCAATACATCTAGCTTCATAGGAGTTCTAGCAGAGAACTGGACTGTACTGAATAACGGTACTACTTATGTATTTCACTTATGGCCTTTTATAAAGTTTAGTGATGGGAGCCCACTAAACGCTACTGATGTATGGTTTTCAATATATAGGACAATGCTAATAGATCTAGGAATATCTATCTATGTTAGCCAAGGATTAGCAGTAAACAACGGTGTGGGATTTGTTGGTACTTTACCAAATGGAAAAACTGGAACTATTATGTTACCGAACGGAATCGTTCAAGCATTTGAAAACGCTGGATACAGTTTTTCGTCAAACCAGACTATAGCTATGGAGCAAGCTGCTTATGACTTAGCGTACATCCTTTCCCACTTCAATGTGAGCAATCAGACCATACAGAAAATAATGTCCTATCCTCATCAAGCCGTAGTTGTATTGAATCCATATACCGTAGAATTTAATCTAGACTATCCATACTCAGCTTTCTTGGCAGCAATATCGACTAGTGCAGGTGCAATAGTCGATCCAGTATTTGTTGATGAGCATGGAGGAGTTCAAATAGACTCTCCAAATACTTATCTATCTACTCACGCTTTAGGATCAGGTCCTTATGTTCTTGAAACCCCTATAGGTGGTTCTTACGTTATACTGAACGCTAGTCCGAATTACTGGGCTTCACAAATTCCAAAGAATATGGTAAATCCTATGCTTGAAACGCCAAAAATTAAGACTATAATCATAGACTATCAAACTAATGAAGCAGTAAGAATTTTAGACCTACAACAAGGTAAAGCACAAATATCTCAAGTTGACGTTATACAATTGCCAGAACTAATAGGTTCTTCTGGTTTATCAACTCTTCAGAGTGAAGTATCTAAAGGCATATATCCAGTAGTCTTCACATCCGGAAATACGACGATATATGTATGGGGACCATCAGCTCAAATAGATTTTCTGGCTATAGACGCATATCAATATCCATTTAATATTACAGCTGTTAGGCTCGCAATAGCCCACGCGATAGATCCTACGGTTATACAACAACAAGTTTACAAAGGATTTGCGGTCAGTTATGTGGGTCCTAATGACCCAGCATTACCTTACTATAACTCGTCAATACAAGGTTATACGTATAATCCTTCTTTAGCAATTAAATTGTTAACTCAAGCAGGTTTTAAATTAGTATTGCCTAATGGGACAGTTATAAATCCGAATGGTAAACCATTCCCTACGATAACTTTAACATATCAGTCTGGTAGCACTGCACTACAAGATGAGGCATTATTAGTGCAACAACAGTTAGCTCAAATAGGGATAAACGTTCAATTAAACGCTGAGTCTGCAGTAACAATAGTCGAATCTTACCTCAATCCTCCAAATTCTTCCGCTTATCCTGCATTCCAATTAGCCGGTAACTTTCCACCAGTATTAAGCCCTATTGATCCAGCAATATATCTTCTATCTATAGCAAGATTACATCACGGTAATCCAGCCTTCGTAGATAATACAACAATTAATCAATTGATTATAGAAGCGGTTAGGACAAGTAATCCAACACAATTACAGCAAATATTTAATAACATAACATTATTAACGTTAGCTCAAGCCCAATACGTCTGGTTAGATGACTTCTTAGCATATACTGTAACGTCATCCACTATTCACGGATTGTGGTACAGCCCAGGATTAGATGGGATGTTCTACGCGGACCTATATTGAAAGAGAGGTGAAAGGGGATTTTTTATAAGCTCATAGGAAAAAGAATTATTGAAGCTTTTTTTGTGATACTTGGAGAGTTACTTATTGTTTTTTATTTAGCAAATGTTGCAGCTCCTAATCCGGCTTCCGTTTGGGCAGGTCCAGAAGCGTCTCCTGCTCAAATTCAGATAATTACTGAGCTTTATCACTTAAATCAACCTTGGTACGTTCAACTTTACTACTATATTTTAAACTTCTTTACCGGGAAGTGGGGGATTTCACCATTGTATCAAACCCCAGTGATTACATTGATTGAGGAATATCTACCCGTAACTTTAGAACTAGCTATCATAGCCTTAATACTGAAAATATTAATAGAAGTCCCATTAGGAGTAATCTCTGCGATTAGGGCTAACGGATATCTCGATAACGCTATAAGAATCATATATACAATTTTAAGAAGTGCTCCACCTTTCATGATAGCGTTAGCTTTACTCTTAGCATTCGCATATTATGTTCATCTATTCCCTCCTTCGTATTACATGAATCCTATTTTATCTGTCCACGAACCTAAGTTCTACGTTTCAATTGGTGGTCATAAATATTATATATGGTTAATTGACAATATGCCTATCCTAAACTCCTTATTAGTAGGTGATATCCCAGCCTTTGTATCGTCATTACAGCATGCAATACTCCCGGCATTATCGCTAGTGTTAATAGGATTTGGAGGTGTAGTTAGATTGACTAGAAACTCTATGCTTGAGGTTTTAAACATGGAATACGTGAAGACGGCGAGAGCTAAAGGTCTAAAAGAGAGGATCGTAATTTTTAGACACGCTTTGAAGAACTCATTACTACCATCTGTTACTATAATTAGTATAATCTTTTCTGGACTAATGCAAGGAAGTCTAGTAGTTGAAACGATATTTAACTACTACGGAATAGGATATTTAGTTGCTGAAAGCCTTCTAAATTTAGATTCTCCTACCCTCATAGCTAGTACTGTTATAATTACAATAGTAGTTGTAATTTCTAATCTAATTGCTGATATTTCCTACGCATTTCTAGATCCTAGGATAAGGGATGCGATATGAGTCTTCAGTCGCTTAAGATAATCAGAAGAAACAATAATTTGCTTATTGGCACCGCTATAATATTATTCTTTTTCATTTTAACGTTATTATCATGGGCTGATATTCACTTGATAACTCCCTATAATCCGAATCAAATAAATTTCGATCAATCTAATTTACCTCCATCACCATCTCATATATTTGGAACTGATCAAGAGGGAAGGGACGTATTTTCAAGAGTTATAGCTGCCTTACCTATAGACTTCTTCATACCATATCTCATAGTAATTGCATCATTAATCATTGGTCTAGTGATAGGGATTATCAGTGGATATTATGGTGGTCTAATTGATGAGGCACTTATGAGAATTACGGATATATTTTTAGCTTTCCCCGGGATATTATTAGCATTGGCAATAAGCGAGATTTTAGGTACGACACACTTATCGCTAAGATTATATTTCAGTGCTATAGCTCTAACCATTGTGAATTGGCCAGTTTATGCTAGGCTAACTAGGTCCCAAGTACTTCAGATAAAATCGATGGGTTACATAACCTTAGCCAAAGTGGCAGGATTAGGGAATTATTACATAGTTAGAAAGCACATTTTACCAAACCTATATTCAACGCTACTGGTTTATTCAACTCTAGACCTAGGTACTATAATTCTAAGTTATTCTATCCTCGCATTTTTTGGGCTCGGCGCTCCTCCACCAACACCTGAGTTAGGAAGAATGGTCTATGACGGTTTATCATCGCTCCCACAAAATTGGTGGTCCTCTTTATTTCCAGCATTAATAATAACTTTAATGGCCCTTGGTTATTCCTTAGCTGGGGATGGATTAAGGGACGTATTATCCTCAGATGTAGGTGAGATTAACAATGGATAATAAATTACTCATAATTAGGGATTTATGGATTAGCTATTCTAAGGGAGGTAAAAGAGGATATGCTGTTAGAGGAGTGGATTTGGAGATAGAGAAGAATCAAATAATAGGAATCGTCGGAGAAAGTGGTTCTGGTAAAAGTACATTAGGACATGCGATTATTGGATTGTTGCCTAATAATGCTAAGATAGAGAAAGGGAACATAATATTCGAGGGAACTGATTTAACTAAAGTGAGAAAGGAGGACTATTTCAAGTTTAGAGGGAAAAACGGTATTTTCATAATCTTCCAAGACCCGATGACCAGTTTAAATCCTACAATGAAAATAAGGGATCAACTAGGTGAGATTCTCAGAAACGAGCCTAGAAAAGATGAGTTCTCACATTCGACCTTATTTTTCGGTTATCGTAAGAAGAACATTGTTAGGGAAATAGATGAGTTAAAGGAATCATTAAAGAAAGTAGGATTTAGAAACCCTGATGAAATTTTGTCCAAATATCCACATCAGTTGTCAGGTGGAGAGAGACAAAGGACAATGATTGCAATGGCTTATTTATTAAAACCTAAGGTCTTGATCGCAGATGAGCCTACTACAGCGTTAGACGTAATTAACCAAGCTGTAGTGTTGAAAATGCTAATGGAGTTAAAGGAGGAGTATAAGACTTCTATAATATTCATAACCCACGATCTGACATTAATAAGTCAAATAAGTGATAAGATAGCGGTGATGTACGGTGGAATGATACTAGAATATGGAAAAAGTGAAGATATAATAAAAGATCCTCTTAACCCATATACCAAAGGATTACTATCCTCAATACCTAATAGCTTTAAAGGTGAGGGTAGAGTATCCTCAATACCCGGCTTCCCACCTAACATATTTAGTTTACCACTCGGTTGTCCGTTTTATCCTAGATGTAGTTCAAATATGAAGATTTGTGAGTCTCAAATTCCAAAGGAGAAATACTTGGGTGATGAACATTATGTCAGATGCCACCTCTATAGTTAACGTAAAAAATCTAAAAGTAGTTTACAACAAGAAGAAAACAGCCTTAGATGGTATTTCAATTCACGTAAATAAGGGAGAGACATTAGGGGTAATAGGAGAATCTGGAAGCGGAAAAACAACGTTGGGATTATCTATCTTAAGATTAATAAAGATCACTGAAGGGGAAATACACTTCAAGGGGCTTAACATAACCAATTGGAGCGAGAAACAGCTCAGAAAGATTAGGAAGTTCATGCAATTAGTTCCTCAAGACCCATATTCTAGCATGAATCCGAAGTTAAAGATAAGAGATATAGTTATAGAACCCATACTAAATGAGAAATATGATTTAGATGAGAAAGCTAATAAGGTCTTACAGCAAGTGGGATTAGATCCCTCAATTAAGGATAGATACCCTAAGGAACTTTCAGGTGGTCAAAGACAAAGGGTATTAATAGCTAGGGCTATGATAGGAGATCCGGAGTTCATAGTACTGGATGAGCCAACATCCAATCTAGATGTTTCAATACAAGCTCAGATCTTGAATTTATTGTTAGACATGCAGGAACAGAGGAATTTATCATATTTGTTCATAACTCACAACATTCAAGTGGCTAAATACATGTCTAATAGGATAGCAGTCTTATATGGAGGGAAACTGGTAGAATTGGGTGAAACTAAGGATGTAATTAAGGATCCTCTGCATCCATACACTATGGAACTACTCGAATCTATTCCCTCAAGTGAATTCAAAGTGAAATTGAAACAAGGCTATAATTACGTAGAGGGCAATAATAAAGTAATTACGAGAGGATGTATCTACTTTAATAGGTGTAAGTTCGCAAAACAGGTTTGTAAGGAGGTTAACCCAGAGTTAAGGCAAATTAAAGTTAATCACTTCGTCGCATGCCATCTCTATTCTTAATAATAAATTACCTCAATTATCATATTTAATCGTGTTAGATTTTTTTAAATGCTGACGAATTATTTAACGTTTATCATCAAATTGTTGAAAATCAATTGGAAGAAGTCGTGTAGTCATGGAGTACTCTTTTTACAATACCATTATTTTAATGTTAGTAAAAAATAATGTAACTTTAACCCTAAAAATATATGTTTAATCTCTTATATCTCGTCAGTATTGAAGCTCCAAGGAAATATATGATACCCACGATTGCAAACATTTCTATACCGGGATTATAGGAATGAGTAATTGTCAGCATATATCCAAATACTATTGGAATAACTATTCCCCACAGAGTTTCCCATAAGCCAATGTGTCCTCCCCATTGACCACTATACTCGGGTGGAACTATAAATGAAGGGGCAGCCCATTGTATACCAGACCATCTCAAGAAGAAAAATGACGCACATAATATCGTTATTGCCTCTACGACGGAATTAGACAAAGTGACTAGCAATAGACCTAAGGTAACTGAGATGGAACTCACAGCAAAACCTATTTTTAAAGCAGTATTAGCCCCAATCCTTTTTATAAGATAATCTATCACGAACCCACCAGTGATCTCCCCGAAGAAACCAAATCCCCAAATTAATGCCGTATAATACAATGTTAAGGTTAACGTTAGACCCTTTGCATAATATAAATACTCCGGTAACCACGTAAATAGACCAAAGAATATACCAGCTTGAGCCCCTAATCCCATCATGTAAGCCCAATAATCCCTAGTCTTAAACCAATAGATTATAGGCACTTTCTTCTGCTGTAAGATAACCTCTTGATTATTTTTAATATAGTTAAGCTCATCTTGACTAATTCCAGGATGCTTGTCAGGGGTATCATGTACTAAAAACCTCAATACAATACCTAGCAAAATGGAAATTATCCCAACTACGATTAAGGCTACTCTCCATGCGACATTACTTGGAAAGAATAATAAAAACCATATTAGCACCAATGAACCTAATACTACTCCCACATTAACTCCTGCATCACCTATAGTACCTCCCCTAGCTTTCTCCCCCTTAGTTAACCAATTAGCTGTTATTTTAGTCACAGCTGGAAATCCTACAGCTTCAGCAACTCCTAATAAGACTCTAGCGATAATTAAGTAAATAGCTGATAAGGCAAAAGCTGTTATTATTTCAATCACACCCCAACCCATCACGAATGAGCTTAGGACTGATCTAGGACCATATCTATCTAATAGATAACCAACAACTGGATTCATTATTAAATAGCCGTAAAGAAATCCGTTTCCTATTAATGCTATCTCTATAGGGTTTAAGGAAAATAGTTTAGTCAATATTGGTTCAGCTGATGGAACTATCCCCCTATCTACATAGTCAACTGTTATTATAACGAACATCAGAGCGATTATTGTCCATCTTACATGGTTAGAGGGCATAAATCTACTAAATCTTACCAAGAATAAAAGCTTTACTCAAAAATATTTTTTAATGCTACTGAATTATTATAATAATTTTCAAATTATTTTCATCTAATAAGAGAGAGGGTAAAATATCTGGATCACTAAGTTTAACTACTTTAGTAATATACTTCAAATAATATTGCTGATTAGCGTAAACTATCTCACTAGCCTCAATGAAGTCTGTAGGATTATAGATTATTGAACCCTTAATCGTCAGCTCTCTTCTTATTAACGAATCTCTGTGAAAGCTTAGTACTTCATTTCCTAAGCCAGTTATGACGATTTCAGACTTAGAAGGGATGAGATCAAGGGCTGACTCTATCTCTCCTATACTCTTATTATCTCCTACGGTATCAAGAACGTTTATTGCCTTATTGCTTAAGGCTTCCCTTATGGAAGGAAAAGCCCTTATACCTATCATCCTAGCTAACTCTAACTTCCTCTCATTCTTCTCCACTGCTACCACATCATTAAAGCCTAAAATTCGAGCTGTCTCATATGCTAGACTACCCGTTCCACCCAAGCCTATAATTACTAACCTTCTATCCTTTTCCTCGAACTTCTTGAGAGCGTGAATCCCTACAGCAACTGGCTCAATTATTGGGCCTAATATTTTCTGTAGGTCTTCTGGAAGTTTTAGGAGAAATCTTGGATCAACCATCATATACTCCGAGAGTCCCCCATCAGTTCTAACTCCTATCATCACCTTGTTCCTACACGCATTAAAGTTCCTGTTTAAGCAGTCAATACATTTTTCACAAAAATAATTTGGATAAAGTGCCACATAGTCTCCAACTTTTAACTCATTTCCAGCTATGTCAATACCATTTCCCTCCATTACAATTCCGGCTATCTCATGACCTAGAGCAATAGGCTTCTCTAACTTATATTTGCCTAATAGAATTGACTTATCAGTTCCGCAAACGGAATAGAAGATGGGTTTTATTTTGATATGTCCCTCCTTTAAAGTCTCATCTTGCATCTCAACTTTCTTAAAACCTTTTCCGTCAAATATTATTTTCCACGTCATAAAGAAGAGAAATGATAAGACAAATATAACGCTATTTATATCATCTTAACTTTTTAACGCCCTTTGAATTCTATCTTAAAAGTCTATCTCGAAGAAGATATTCCTCTCATATAGGTCCTATAAAAGTAGGAAAGTGAGATTAGGATCAAGACAGAACTTAAAACATACTCTGAGCTTGCCGAGACGAATTGGAACATGAAATTCCCTAGAGGGAAACCTATTAGGCTACCTAATGCTGTCGATGATTGAGTGAATCCAAAGGCACCTCCCCTATTTCCAGATGATATGCTCTTACTAAGTAACGTCAAAATCGAGTTCTGGACTATTCCATTTCCTATTGCTATTGTAACTAATGATATATATGTTAAGTTTTGATTGATTGGAAATAAGAGAAGAGCGTAAGCGAAAAGGGACACTAATAGACCAATCACTGTTGAAACCTTCTCCCCTACTATTCCTATTAATCTATAGACTAAAAGGAATTGTACAATAGCCTGAACTGTTCCTACTATTCCTAATATTAGTCCTATTTGTTGAGGACCCCACTCGTAAAAATACTTTCCGTAGAAGGCTAAAGTACCTTGAAGAATTGCGAAACTCAAGGTAACCGTAAGTATTAAAATGAAGAAAGAACTCGACATTTTGAGAATATCCTTTAAAGAGCTTTGCTTGATGATAACTCCAGTATTTTCATCCTTTAAAGTTAATAAAACTGATAGTAAGTTAATTAAGCTTAAAATCGACACTATAATGAACGTATTCCTATATCCTAAAGGGGATAAAGCACCGCCCATGATCGGACCAGCAACAAATCCCACACCAAATGAGCCGGATATTATTCCTATATTACGAGATTTCATTCGTTCCTCATCCATGCTAGTTACATATGAAAGTATTACGGGTAAATTACTCGTTAAAGAGCCTGTTATGAATCTGGCTAAGAGTAATAGGTAGAAAAACGGGGAAAGACCTATTATTAAATACCCTACTACTTCTGAGCTTATTCCTAATAAAAGTACGGTTTTCTTGCCTCTTATATCGGATAATCTACTTATATATGGTGAGAAGATTAATTGACCAATAGAATAGGCAACTGTAAGTAAGCTAAACTCAATTGGTGTTGCCCCTAATTTCAACGAATAGTAAGGAAGGATTGGGATTATAATACCAAAACCAACCGAGTCTAAAAAAGCTGTAAGAGCTAGAGTGATTAGCGTTCTTCCTTCAGCCATAGGAGTAGCTATTTCTTAACGAATTTAAGACTGTTTTAGTTTTAACCTAATAGAAAACGTAAGTTAGCTTATCTCATGCTATTAAGCCAACTGTTTTTAAGCTGAGAATCAGATTTTATAGCGTGGATGAGACTGATAGAGAAATAATCTTTAACCTACTAAAGAATGGTAGGGTTTCTCAAAACAAATTAGCAAAGATAGTCAATTTAGCTCCTCCATCGCTTAATGCTCGGTTTAAAAGACTTATAGATGAAGGAATAATAAGGGATTTTAAGGTTTTCATAAATCCTAATCTAATTAATAAATACTTCGCGTATTATGCTTTCCCTAACTTGAGGGAAGCTCACTCTGATAAAATTTTCGTCAAGTTTAATTGTCTAGAGAACTTCAACGTATATGGGTTTTTAGGTAATAGCATAAACGAAATAAGGGAAACGGTGAGAGGGATTGAGGCTGAGGTAGGGAATCCGATAATGGAGTATTTACCTCCTCAGAGTCCTTTAAAACCAAAGAAATTACATTTGCTTCTTTTAAGAACGTTGGTTGAAAACCCTAGAGCTGAAATGGGTGAAATAGCTCATGCCTTGAACCTTAAGGTCTCTAAAGTTAAGAGGTTAATGAGCGAACTTAAAGGGGTGACTATTATTCCAGAGGTGGATCTCATAAAGGCGGATTCTCTTCTCCTAGGAGTATTCACTAAGAAAGTGGATGAAATAAGGAACATCACGAATAGGTTTTCAATTATTACTATAAGTGGAGTATTAGGTGGAGTTGACGTAAGTTTCGTGGGATCAATAAGGAATGCTAAAGAGATAGTTGATAAGGTTAGGGGAGTAGATCCTCAAGCCCAAGTTATGTTAGTATATAATTATGAGATAAGAACAGATACTAGGAATCTAGAGTTGGAGTAGCTATTAAACTCTTTTAAAAAATTTTATGGAAAAAATAACTTTAAACTCAGTTATTGATTAGGCAAATCAATTATTTAGATGATTACTTTTTTATCTCAAAATTGTAGACGTCAATTGTTCAATCCTTTAATTCCCTTTTCAACTCCTAAAATTGCTAACATGGCTGGGAAATATATTGTCCTTATTATAAATGTGTCGATAACTAGGGATAATATGAAGGCGATACCTAACTGCTCCAAAAATCCTACTGGAATTAATGCTAAAGCTCCTAAAGAGCCAGCTAATATAAGTCCAAGTGAGGTAACCACTATCCCCGTCCTCGCTATAGCTAACTGTATTCCTTTTTCCTGTCCATACTGATTGACCTCTTCAATTACTCTGGATATTATGAAAACAGTGTAATCGTTCCCTAAACTCATTAGTATAACAAACAATATTACCGGTATGAGATAAATTATGGGTTCATGAAGTATGAAGGTAGATATTGCGTAAAGTAAACTTGTAGTCCAGGTTATACTTATTATGACACCAGAAATTGAAATTAATGGAAACTTCCAAGACCTAAATGAAACTCCTATAATTAGTGCGACAAACAATGTGATCAATATTTCCAATTCTCCGAAATTGTGAGAAGCTACAGTCCTTTGATCTATTACCGCTGAAGTTAAACCTCCAACTAGTAGACTGTGATCTTGCTTAAGAATGTTAACTGTCCTTATAGCGTTTGCAGAAAAAGGATTGTAAGAGGTATAAGCTATAAACAAGATATACTTATCGTTAATAGTGAATGCTGAAACGTTAGTGTTATTAGTTATGTTCCTACCATTAACATATGGTCCGTATACGTTTGTTATTCCGGGAGTTGAGAGTATCTCTTTAGCAGTATTTATAATCTGCGTATTTGTAACACTTTCGTTTATCTTCATTAAAATGACTATTGGATAAAGTTCATTAGCCCCAAACTTACTCTCTATAAGATTCAAAGCCTTAACAGAGGGAAGGCTATTTGGTAACCCAGCGTTAAAATCATAAGTAGTTGGAACATTCAAGAATAATATAATTGATGGTATTGCTAAGGCTATGATTATTGTAGCAATAACGTATTTTCTCCTTACCGATACATTGCTAACACGGTAAAATATTGAACGTTCTAATTTTTGACTACTTATATTACTCAGCCCCTTGATGGAGAACACTTTTTTGCCAGTCACCGAAAGGATTGATGGTAATAGAGTAAGTATTAATATAGTTGATATCACTACAGCTGAGAATAAGACCAATCCCCAGCTTAAGAAATTAGGTATTAAGGAAAATGCTAATAGACTTATTCCCACAGTTAGCCCACTTACTAATACAGCTCTACCTCCTTTACTAATCGCTATCTCTAAAGCTTTCTTATCCTCCTTACCCTCTCTTAACTCTTGCCTAAATCTTGCCATAATGAATACGACATAATCCGTCGTAACTCCTACTAATACTGCCGTCAGCGTATAATTTACTACATAATTTACTTTCACTACTAGACTACCTACTAGGAATATAGCCACGTAACCAATTAGAGTAGTTATAGATATGAATAATAGAGAGACTAATGACGCTTTATAAGACCTCAATGTTATCCCTACTGCTATGGCTAAAATTATGAAAACGAGCCCGAAGGCAAACGCGTTCTTGGAGCTAATTTGCTGAGTCTCATAAGCTATTGCCCCTTCACCGGTTAAGGTAGCATTATTTCCAAAGAATTTTTGCATTATAGTTTTTACATAAGGATATGCCTCTTGGGATGGAGTGTTCCCATTTGGAAGTACATATCCTGAAGATTTATTGAATATGATAAATATCAAAAAAGTAGTATTATCAGTACTTACATATCTTGACGTAATGAAATTAGGAGCACCTTTAAGCCCATTTTCTTCTATATACTGAATTGAATATAGATGAGATTCTGTTGTGTTATGAAAAACATTAGATAATATATCATTAAGAAAGGAAATATATTCACTGAAGGGAGATTGAACTTCTGATAAATAAGGTATATTGGCTTTAAGTAAAGAGTCTTGGAAGGATAGGGTGGCATTGCTTACATATGGTGAGAAAGGATTTTCTTGAACGACCACTATTAATGTGTCATTATTGTATGACGTTCCATTCAGGATGTTTGTGACTATTGCTGACTCACTATTTGCAGGTACATTTTGTTCATTAGAGTAAGTGATATAGTGACTGTAATTCATTACAGCTGGTATCATTAATAAGATTAATACTACCCATAAAACGATCCATTTCCGATTTAATAGGAAATTTAATGACATAATGATTGCTATGTGGACACACATTAAACACTGTCTTAGTGTGAATCTAAGAAAGATTTATATATATGAAAAATTTTACGCCAAGTATAATAGAAAGGGAAAAATATCAAAAATTTCCTCTCTCATGCTTAAAAAATTTTTATCCAAAAAAGAGTATGTGTGGATATGATGCCGTCGTAAAGGTGTAAACTATAAAATGCAATAATTTATTAAAATCCAATTCATCAGCAAGTTGATGTAAACGTTTAAGAGAAAACGTTAAATGTTTAATTATTAATTATTAATTATGGTTGGAAGGATAACTACAATATCTGTTTCTGATAGTGTAAAAGAAATCTTAGAGAGAGAAAAGGGTGACATGAACTGGGACGAGTTTTTATTAATCTTGGTTAATGAGTATAAGAGAAAGAAAAGAGAAGAGGGACTAAGGGAATTAATGAAAATCTTGACTGAGGATGATATCAAGGAAATAGAAAAGAGCCATGAAGAGATGCATGAGGAATTTAAGTTATGACTCTCATAGACACTTCAGTCATTGTCGAGATATTAAAAGGAAGATTAGAGGCTATTGGTGATTCATTATCCATTATTTCTATGATGGAAATTGGAAGGGTTATAGATGACGAGAAGAGAAAGAAAACTTTTGAGAAGTTAAAGGAGATTTATTTAATATACCCTATTGATGAAAGGGTAGCAATAGAGTACTCTAAACTTTATTATGAGTTGAAGAAGAAGGGAGAGATAATGTCTGATCTAGATCTAATCATAGCCTCTACTGCTAAGGCTTACAATCAAAAACTAATTACGAAAGATAAGGACTTCCTTAAGGTAAGGAATTACGTAGATGTTGAAATTATTTAATTACAATCATATAAGAATTACTCATAATAAAAGCAAGAACAAAGAAACATTGAACTTACTTTATCTAATTTTTTTCTAAAGGTTAAGATGGGAATAATAGCTATTACAATAGTTAGTTTGTATTTAATAAAAGTGAACAACTTTCCTTTTGTGAGTAAGGTTTATTAGTTTTGTAAACTACTTATAATCATGGACTCTACAATAATGGATTATAATTTAAATATCAAATCAATATTTTGGAGAGCTGAGAAACTTTTCTACAGTCAAGAGATAATATCAAGGACTCATGAAGGAGTAAAGAAATATACTTATGCAGATTTCGCATTGAGAGTTAAAAAATTAGCGAGATTACTCAAAGAGAAGGGATTGGAAAAAGAGAGCGTTGCATCTATTGCTTGGAATACTCACAGGCATCTTGAAGTTTATTTTGCAGTTCCTATGCTAAATGGAGTTTTACACACTGTCAACGTTAGGTTTCACACAAGTGAAATGGATTATGTGATAAAGGAGATGAGAGACAAAGCTGTTTTCATGGATAAGGATATAGATTATAAAGGGGACTTACCCACTTTTATTTTTGATGAAAAATATGATGAAGAGGTGGATTCTCAAGAACCATTAGATAGTTTCCCAGACGTAGATGAAAGGCAAGGTGCTATAGCGTGTTTTACTTCAGGAACTACTGGTAAGCCAAAAGGAGTAATTTATAGTCACAGAAGTGTCTTCATACACTCTTTGTCCTTACTAGCTAAGGATGTAGTGGGAATATCCTCAAGTGATACTGTAATGCCTATAGTTCCCATGTTTCACATCTCAGCATGGGATATACCATTTGCCTCACTGATGACTGGAGCAAGACTAGTCTTGCCCGGACCAAGACCTAAGGCAGAGGATATAGTAAATCTGATTAAAAGCTTTAATGTAACGATAGGTGTTGGAGCTCCTACTGTTTGGATTGATGTCGTGAACTACGCAGAAAGAGAGAATATTAACCTATCCCCCTTAAAAGTTGTCGTAACTGGAGGAGCCGAACCACCTCTAGGCTTAATCAAGAATCTCAAAGAGAAGTTTAACGTTAAAACAGTTCACGCGTGGGGTATGACGGAGACTGAGGCTATTGCGACCGTAAATAGGAGCGATGACGTAAATAAATTAGTGGAACAAGGTATTCCCATACCAGCATTTGAGATAAGCTTAATAAGCCCTGATGGCAAGGAATTGCCTTGGGATGGTAAATCTGTAGGAGAATTAGTAGTTAAAGGAGCCTTCGTTACGAAGAGGTATTCTAATACTGATGCGAATGTCTTACATAACAATGAGTGGTTTAGGACTGGTGACGTGGCTAAAATAAACAAAGACGGTAGTATCAAGGTTGTTGATAGGTTAAAGGATTTAATAAAGAGTGGTGGTGAATGGATAAGCTCTGTAGACTTAGAGAACGCGATAATGTCTTATGACAAGGTTTTAGAGGCTGTAGTAGTTGGGATACCAGATGAGAGGTGGGGAGAGAGACCAGTAGCCTTAGTAGTTAAAAAATCTGGTGTTAACGTTACTGCTGAGGAAATCATTGAGTATTTGAAGTCTCTGAATAAGTTCGCTAAGTGGCAATTGCCAGACAAAATAATATTCGTTGATTCAATACCTAAGACTAGTACGGGGAAATTGGATAAAAAAGTAGTGAGAGAAGAAATAAAGAAGTTATTAATGAAATGATAGTTACGCTTTTTTCTCATGAAAAAGTGCGTATACAATAATAAGCTAAAATATCCAAGTTTAACTTACCTTAAGGAAGTTTATTAATAATAGATGATTAAATTTCAATAATAGATCATATTTAAGACAAAATACTTTAGTAATATTCAAAAAAGTGAAATTATTATTCACAAATAAAGATAAGGACCATGAGGAATTCATGAATTGAGTTTTCTATCTACTTGCCGAGTATATTATTTATAAGAAATACAGTATGTTAGATTAGATGAAAAATTTTAACTGAGTTGATAAAAGAACGGCAAACCTTTTAAGGCAGGGTAAGGTTTTTAAACTCTTTCTCTCATAAAACTCCCTTCTGGTCAACTTCATAAAGATGAGGAGCCGATCATTACTCCTGCAATACCATAGCGTCACTACAAGTTAGACTATTCCCAAATCGCTATCAAATCGGTGAGCTGACATAACTGGAAAACTGTGGACTGACCTCCTCTTTGCCTTTAAGGGCTTGCCGTTATTTTATCAACTACGAGAGGGGGGACAGTTCTTCAAATAAAAGAAGCTGATCTAAAAAGGTACTCAAGTATATCTTTAATAGCTACTTAGAATATATTACAAACTCATCTCCTCTTCTTAAAGGTTTTTCCTCATTTTGTTAAAAAATTTATTATACAATTTTAACCTCTTTCCCTCACTAGTAACATTACTATTCCTGCGAGGAATGCGAATAATGCCATGGCATATATTCCCGGCAAGAAGGAGCCCGTAAATGTTTTCAGAAATCCTACTACTATTGGTCCTACTATTCCACCTAAATTTCCTATAGCATTTATTAAACCAATAGACGCTGCTGCACCTTCTCTTTCCAATGCCTTCTGTGGTACAGCCCAGAAAGGAGAAAGGAAGCTATAAATGCCTATTGCAGCAATGGCAAATAATATGAAAGATAATACTACAATGCTGGCACTAAGGGCACTTAACGCTAGTCCTATCCCAGCTATCAAAAATACTGCAAAAGTTATGAATTTGTGATTTTGATGTCTATCTGAATATCTTGCAATGAAGACTAAGGATATTGACGCTATTATATATGGTATTATCGATAAGAAGCTGGCTATACTAGCATTAACTTTTGCTATATTACTTATTATTGTAGGAAGCCATATAGAATAGCCATACAAGCTCGTAACGCCTAAGAAATAAACTATTGCTAGTAATATTACGTCTCTAGACGCTAAGGCTTTGGTCCACTTAACTTTAATCTTACTTACTGATTCTTCCTTCATAGCTTGATCTAATGCTTCTTTTTCATCTTTACTTAACCATTTAGCATCTTTAGGAAAGTCTGTCAACAAAAGATAGGCTATTAATGCACCTATTAATGCTAAAATTCCCTCATACCAGAACAAGTACCTCCAACCTGGGTAATCTCCATATACTGCAAATATTGAACCCGCTACTAAACCACCGATTATTCCAGAAATCGGAATAGCTGCATTAAATATACTATTCGCAAATGCTCTTTCCGGCTTCAAAAACCATAAACTCAAGTAGAACATAACACCAGCATAGAATGGACCCTCAGCGATACCCAATAAGAACCTCAACACTTCAACTTGTGGTACACTGGTTACGAAACCAGTTAAGATAGTTATTATCCCCCAAGCGGTAAAAGCAATTGCGAAAATCCTCCTCACACCATATTTATTAACACCCAAATTTGAGAATATTTGAGGTATGAAGTATCCTACGAAGAATAGTGATGAGGCTAGAGACGCTATTACTCCTACCTGTTTTGCTGGAACCCCTAAATACTGGAACATCCCTGCATCTATCGCATATGAGATGTTTACTCTGTCGAGGAAGTTTACAAGATATAAAAATAAAAGTACTGGAAGTAGTCTAACTAACCTTTTAGGTCTTGACATTTCTATTAAGGATTTCATATTTGTTAGTACACAATTATGCTTAATAAATTATTCTAGGAAATTATAAGAACATCAGTATTTATTTTTTATTCTGCAAATTAATCAAAACAACATTACTAATGTCTTCATCACATCTCGTGACTCTCTCTGGATAATAATGACTGAATTATTTAAAATTCCCTAACTTGTATGAAATATTAGGAGTTAAACCAAATAGACACTCTACGTATTCTAGGATACTTACCACGCTTAGGGTTCTTAAGCCAACCCTTGTATATTGCTATAGCGTTTCTGTAACAATCTTGAGCCTAGGGTGAAGGTTATAACTCTCTTTTAAAACTTCATAAATAACCTTATGAACCTCCTTAATTAAGTTCTTGTCAAGCTTACTTTCCCTTTAACTAACTAAGCACATATCTTAATCCTTTTCTTTGAATAAGGATGATTAGGGGGGAAATCAGTAAGCTTAGTGTGCCTCGAATCCTAACCCAGCCTTCTTAGCTCCCCTACTCATAGACGAGGAGATAGGGAAAAGAGTTCATATACTTTGTTATCCCCGCTATGAATGGCGAGGCTTTCATTAATTCGTAAATGTAGACGTGAGGATTTGGAATTTAAGAAAGCCTAATGCGTAATTGAGATTTTTCATGTATAATGATATAAGCTTTACTGTTAGCACAGTTGATTGCCTTTCAAAGCGGATTCATGAACTAAAGAGAATCGGAGGTAACTACGAGCCCGTGATAAGTAGCTTTAATAAGAGAAAACCTCTTTAACTTTTTGCCAATCCTTATAGGACAAGTATATTTCTTTAACTTCACCGTTCTCCACTTCTACCTTAATCTTTACCTCATCTCTTAGAAGACCTGCATGTAAGGCAGCTTCACCCCTTTTATCATAAATGTCTTTAGCTACTCGTTGATTACCATAAAGTTCATCTAACATAATCTCTTCTCTTAGCTCTCTAATTTTCTCCTTAACCTTATCATAAAGTATTCCCAGTTCTTGATCTATTATCTTATAAGACGTATCAGAGAAAGACTTGTACACTTTATCATTAAGCTTCTTCAGAAAGCTAAACCTTACCGGTATTTCACAGGAAGAACTTACGCAAAGCTGGTATATTGCACTTAACAGAATTGATAGATAAACACTGTCAGCATCGTTTTCGCATTTATATTCAATCCTCAACTTTCTCTCCTCATACTTTATCTTGACGTCCAATCCTTTAACCTCTCTACCTCTATATTCGAATAAGGAGTAAACTAATGCAAGAGGAGAGCTCAACTTCAATGTGTTATACGCTATCTTTAGAGCAGTATCGGTCACATTAACTTGCCGAATTCTAGGCATCTCCTCTGTGAAGGGATTAGTCAATATGTATTTATCTAAGCTAGCTGGAACATAGCTGTAAAAGTCTACCTTTATCGGCTTCTCACTTATGACAGAGATTATTGATGCCAAATCCCTACTCACTGTAGAGGTTAATGTAGCTAAATGTGGTTCGCTTAACGTATTATCCACTATTATACCTTCCTCTGGAGGTTCTTCCTTTAGTCTATCATAAAGGCTAATTATTCCTGCTATATACATTAAGGAGAGATCTGAGATGGACTCGAACTTCGTAATCGGAAGATCTGACTTCACACTAATACTAGTACTAGATGGTAAGACAAATACCTCAGCGTTTATCCCATCCTTTTTAGCTATACATGATATATAATCTCTCACCTTCTTGACTAACTCAGCATAAGAGTTTACCTCATCTTTTAGCCAAATAGCTCCGTAATCTTGAAGGTCTAAATAAGCGTTTACCTTTTCTCCACACTCTATTGCGTATTGATTTATTATCCTCTTCTCCTTCTTAGCCGTAAACAGTACTGAGTCTTGGACTAGAATGTAAACTTTTTCTACCTCCTCGCTTAGAAGTTTTAAAGGTGTTAAGCCCTTTACTCTCTTGTTTACCTTCTCATAAGTTACTTCTCTCCATGAAGATGGATTTCCCCATGAAGTTATCAATACTTTATTCATACTCGCTATAGATATCAAAAGAATAAATATTTTCTGACAAGTTAATTTCACTTTTAGCTTTCTGTAACATTCTACATATTTAACAAAAAATAAGACTTTCGTTTAAACTGTTCATTTTTCACTCTCAATAGCTCTTAAGGCTGCAGCTCTAATCCTCCCGTCCTCATCCTCATTATTCGCTATCTGGATAAGTAAGTCCTTCTCTTTTAATTCGCTGAGAGAGTTTACCACAGCCGATCTAACTTCTGAGCTCTCATCCTTTATCATAACCCTCAATATCTCCCTAACCCTAGGATCCTTAAACCTCCATAAATGCTTAACTGCAGTAGCCCTAATTGTTGCTACCTCACTCCTTATACCCTTCTCTAAGACAAAGTTAAAGGAGTCATCGTCAGCAAAGTACGATAGTGACTCAATGACAGCTGAGGATATAACATGATTATGACTTGGCTCCTCAAAGTAAGACTTAATTAATTCTTTAAATCGAGTCAAACCAATCTTTCCAAGAGAGATTATTGCATCAGCTTTAACGTAATAACTCTTCTCGTCCTTGAGAAGGTTAGCTAAGAACTCTCCACTCTCTTGACTATACTTAAACTCACCTAACGCTTTAACTACTCCTCTTCTAGCCTTTGATGGTTCTACCCTTATTGAAGTTAAGTATTTTAAAGCTTCTTCATTACCAATCTTACCTAAAGCCATGGCTGACTCATACTTAACTCCCCAAAACTCATCCTTTAGTAACTCACCTAATGCTGATAATGCCTTGACGCTTGTAAACCTAGTCAAACCGTTTATCGCATTTATTTTACACATTATATCCTTGTCCCTACTCTCCTTTATCAGCATCTCCTCACCCTGCATATCATTTGTTACTTTAAACCACTTAAACTTGGGGTCTAGGCATACGTATTCACCCTCTTCCTCAACTTCTCCCTCTCCTTCTATCGTTAAAATTTTTTCACTTCCATCCCTCTTCATAACCCTAACCTCTAGAAACATGTCGTACTTTATATCGCCAGTTTGTTCTATCTTGATCCTCTTACCGTCATAATGAACGTTAACTATTGGATGACCTGCAGTATAAACGTACTGGTCAAAGAACCACGTTAAGTCCTCATTTGCCACCTCTTCCATTGCCTTTCTGAAGTCCTCAGTATCCACTGAGGAGAACTTGTATTTTTCTAAATAGTTCTTTATCCCCAGTTTAAACTTGCTGTCACCTAGGTAGCTTCTTAGGGTGTGGAGAACTAGGGCACCTTTAGGATAAGTATGCCTATCAAAAAGCTCTTCTCCCCACTTATAATAGCCTATAACTATTGGTCTTGAATACTTCTTATACTCCTCCAAATAGTCCTTTAACTTCATGTACATCTCGTAAATGAACTCGTTTTCTCCCCTAGAGTGGAGGTAATATAAAGCTTGGAAATACGTGGCAAAGCCTTCATTAAGCCAAATATTTGACCAGTGCTTCGTAGTCACTAAATCGCCAAACCATTGGTGGGCTAACTCATGCGACATTAAACTGTCACTAGAGTAGTCCATTTCAGCTATTTCGTCATGAAGAGTTTGATATGTTAAGTGCGTAGAAGTGATATACTCCATTCCTCCCCTCATTGAGAGGAGAACTATCTGTGCGTATTTGTTATAAGGATATTTCACACCAGTATATGAGGAAAAGAAAGAGATCGCGTCTTTTGTTTTAGAGAGGTTCCATAAGAACTTCTCATATCCTTTAGGTAAATAGTATTGAAGTGAAATACCGTCAAATTCCTCCTCAAAGATTGAGAAGTTACCGACGGCAACACTGTTGAGGTATGCTGAATGCGGTTTATCCATTAACCAGTGGAAGTAGTTATACTCACCCTCCTCCCACCTCTTAACTAAAACACCATTTGACACAGCTATCAAAGGCTTCTTTACCTTTATTACCTTCTCTGATGTAGCCTTCATGCCAGGGTAATCTATTACTGGAATCCAATGGGGAGCACTCATTACTTCCCCTACATTACAAGCCTCTATAATATCTTCTTTTTTGAGGAACTTAAAAGTCTTAGGCTTTTGTACTGAGTAATTTATCTCGATTAAGTTATCCCCTTGTACGTCTAAAGTGATATTTTTACCGTCATATTTATATTCATAAGGCTTATCATTTACTTTAACTGAAGAGATGTTAAAGTGAATTGCGTCAAGTTTTACCGGTCCCCATGAAGTCACATTTATCTTGGCTGACCCCTCAATTCTTTGAGAGTCTACGTCCACGAAAAGGAAGAAATTGTAGTGATTTACCTTAAACTTTAACCTCTCTGGATACACCATTTTATAGTCCTTTAGGATAAAGTTCTTACCAAGTCTCATTTGCTCCCTTTGTGGAACAAAGTCCATACCATAGGTGAGGCATGATGGGAAATAAGGTTTACTCTTATCTCAAAACCACTTAGGAAGTTAATCCTCATTGAAAGAAAGAGCGCCAAACCTCGCCTTTAGGTGGAAGGAGGTAAATCTCACATGAGATAACTATAATTACGAAACAAGGAAAGACTCTTCAAGGAGGTTAGTATCAAGTCGAATGAGAAGACAATAACCTTGTAAAAAACTTTTTGAGAAACCATTAATACATAAATCGTCTCTAATGTCAACTGTTTAAAGGGGAAAATAAGGGTAACGAGTACATTAATTGATCATTAAAAAATGCAAGGAAAAATCGTGAGGGGTAATGAAGATGTTAAGAATGGGTAACATATTTAAAATGTCGCATATGACGTAAAACTCAAAAACCTATAGAACTATTGTGATTTATAAACCTTTTTTTATATAGAGAATTCATGAGAAAGAGAGACTTAGTAGGGAACTAACCGTATTAATACTAAAATTTCATTAAAATATAAACAAGTTTTATCATTATTTTAAAATAGGCGACGTTTTTATTTTAAAGACTAGTCAAGAATGTAACGTTTTAATTAAATTACTTTACATCCCTCAAAACAATTTCCTTTTAGTCGAGTCTTCTGTCGTGTATTTTGAGAAGGATCATCTAGGCTAACGTTAAAGATAGAATAGTAAAACACTTTCGGAAGTAGTGTTTGAGATACGAAGTTAGAGTATTGGAGATTATATTTTTCCACTTCTATACCTTTCTACAGAGATTTTATTCTTAAGTGAAATTTTCATTAACTTATCGAATCATATGGAAAATTTAAAAGAAAGATTGTACAATGAGGAAAACTAGTGGTATCAACTACATGAGTTCAAAAAATAAAAATATTTTTTCTTATCAAGACGAGCTAACTTGGAACTTCACTGGCGCGAAGGTGACTTGCTGTATGTACTCTTGTGATAGTGTACCAATCTTCTTTATGTTAGCCCAAGCCCACTTGACCATTTGGTTATCAGTTACTGGGTCTACAGTTGGTGTAGTTAACTGATTAGCTCCAGGCTTCACTTCATAAGCCATTGCTACAAATACTTGCCCTTGTGGAACAGTATTAGATATCCACACTACTCCTTCTAATGATCCGAAGTCGTTGTATAATTGTATTATATCCCCGTTCTGTAATCCCTCATTCTGTGCATCAGTTGCGTTCATTTGAATTATCGGGAATGGAACTCTCTTATATATGTCGGGGATCTGATAATCAATCCATCCAGACTGAAATATTATGTTCCACCTACCGTTATTGACCCAGTACTTGTACTTCTGCTGTAATTGCTTAGCATAGCCAAACACTCCCACATAAGGCGTTGGGAACGGGTTAAAGCCATTAATTACGTATGGTAATAAGTCTTGCCATGAATAACCAAACATTGACTGTAAGTCATTAATACTTATGTAAACCACCTCTCTCGTGATTAAGGGTAATGTAGTGTTACCAACTGTTACAGCTTGGTTAGGATTAATAGTAACTTTCTCAGCCCTGAACATTCCATTAATAGCTGGTTCAGCGTAGTTAACTAACCCCCATAAGGTGAAACTACCGTCTGAGTTAGTGGTCTTGCCTAGTATTGGCAATTGAACTCCTATAGTCCTAGCCATCTTTAAGTCACTTAAGCTAACTTGAGTCCACCCTGGAGCCCAGTGTGGTACTACATATCCATAGGGCCATGAGCTGAAGTTCTTTGGACCATTTGCAACATAGTAGTCCCATATATCACTATAAATACTGAACCAATCATAATCATAGAAGTTCTCAGAGAATTGTGGTGCAACTGATAATGGTTGAGAGTTTTGAGTCATGTTTTTCATTAATGATTGCCATATTGGGTTAAACGCCATGTATAGCCTTTGTGCTTGTGGAGAACTTCCATTCCCTTCAGACTGATACATTTGATATATTACGTAAGCTATCATCGAATATATCCAAACGTCTGGCATTGCATTACCCGGTGGAGAGTGAAACGCTTCTACCAACCTCAATCTTCTGTCGTGTCCATTCCACCTTAGCTCATATATCTCACCGTGGTTAGCTACTGAGGGTAATAGTATGTGTGCAGCTCTCTCAAATACTCCGTTCTGTGGGAGTATAATATCATTACCAACTACAAATAATGAACCATTTACACTACCTAAACAGCTTATTACTGCACTAGCATACTGTTGAGGAGTAGGAACACTGGGAACTGGCTGGCTCACGGCACTAACGTTATAGGAGGAAGATGGTGTAGTCGTAGAGGAAGATGAAACACCTAGGCTTGCACTATTTTCTAAGCACTCTTGTAGTAGTCTTGCTCTATTATCAATTGTTAATCCAAGCTTAGTACCCGACATGGTTTGCTTATATGGGTTAGCTGTGAAGACCCATAATACTTTGCCATAACCGCTGTATATTAAATAGTCTACTACCGGATTATATTGGTATATCTGTGGGACTAGGGTACTGTTATATTGATTATAGAACTGTTTAATGAAGTTAACAATGTTAGTACCGTTAACTGTCATTCCCATGGACTGTAGCTGTTGAGGAGCATAAACGTGCATCGGTATGAAGAATTGTCTACTTTGACTCAAGTTGGAAGACCACGGTGGTGGTGGAGGTAATGGAAATGCAGCACCTCTTTGATGTCCAAAACCAGTAGATGTTCCACACCCTGGTCTACCGGATAATGCACCACTAATAATCGCTAAGTTTGCTATAGCGTAAATTGGAGTATAGTTACCAGACCATATGACACCCTTCTCAAACTCTATTAACGTCCTCTTATAATAAGTGTTTCCATTAGCAGTCTTTGGCTTGGCAATTAAGTCTCCCATCTGCATTATAATTTGACTAGGAACACCAGTTATCTGCTCAGCCTCTGATAGCCACTCATCTAGACTCTTTGAAGTCAAGTACTGTATATAATAGTTAAAAGTCTCCTCGTTGAAGGTGAAGCCATTCGTAGAAGCGGACTTGTATAAGTTAATGAAATAATTCACCACATCTGGATAAGTGTAGTAAATGTAAGCTGCTACAGCGTTAGCTAATTCGGCATCAGTACCGGGGTTAACTTGCACATATAACATGTAACCCCCACCATTATTGCCAGATTGTGCTGTTATTCCCTGCATAGCTTGCTGTATAGTAATTCCTAGCTTAGCAGCTACAGCGTGAACAGTTTCACTGGGCCTAGCTTCAACTATAATTATATTACCCGGCATTGCCGGCTCTCCAGATTCAAACCATTGCTTCTTCCTATCAATTGTAGCACCAGAAATATTATCAAATATATGTTGAATTAGGTTAACAGTCGAAGTAACGTACTCGTTTATGCCCCATACTACTAGAGTATCAGCAATTGAAATGTCTAGCATGCTAGCAGTGTCAGTTCCATTACCATTTGTTGCCTCCTCTAAAGCGTCCTGCGTAAACGAGAAAGCTACTTGATAATGGAACCTAATAAAGGGTGTTGCTAAACCCATGTGCAAGAATAATCCCGGCATTAAATTACTTACTATACCTCCACCTTGACCTCCACCGTGATCAGCCCTTATACCCAATACTTGAATTGCAGCAGGACCTACTGGGTCTGGGTAGGTAAAGTTCTCGTTGTCTAGGAAATATTTAATGATAGTTGCAATTGCCTCAATCGCATAGCTCCACGATATTGGCTGTAAACTATTGTTCCACCTCAGTAATGGTGTAGTTATCCTAGATTGATAGACCGCGAAGCCAGAGGCAACATCTTTGAATGGGCTCCAAATCCTTTGAGCGTTTCTCCCTCCTCTGGTGGAGTAGTTCCCTTCATTAGCTGGACACTCTGAGCTTGGAACTTCTATTATGTATACTTCCTCCCAGCTCTTAGTATTAGTGTTATATCTGATAGTTTTAGTTACCATACCTTCTCCAATCCATGGGGTACCGTAGTTAGCGCTTAATGGTATTAACTGCTGTGTGTAATCAGCCTGATAGTTCTGCAAGTTCCTATTGAATACTTTATCAACTAGATTATATACAACAGCGTTCTGTCCCTTTGCAGGACTACCCTCTTGTCCAACGGGGAATACAAAAACATCATATCCACAGCCTACATTACAGAATCTACAAGTGACGTGATATCTCTCAGCAGTTACAGGAGGTAGTGGAATCCTTCTATTAGGGACTGGACTATACTGCGTAGTAGAAGATGAGCTCATCTACTTTCACCATTATCAAAAGAATTAAGTGTTTTAACTTTTTAAAACTACCGTATATATATATAGTTAAACATATTTAACAGCTTATTCCATTTGAACTAAAAATTAATAAATCTTAAGAATAAAAAATTAGCTAAAAAATAGAAATATCCTTTAATAGTCTAATTATAACATATGCTAGAAACAAGTTCATAATAATAAACATCATAATGCCAACTCCAAAAAGTGCTGAAGGTCCCCAAGCTAAAGAGGGAAAGTATACATTAGAGTACTGTGGATAACCTAAAATGAAGAAAATACTTAATAGAGTATCCCCAAGCATATATAATGCAAACAATATGACCTTACTTCTAAGGCTAGCTACAGGTATGAACGAACCAGCTAATAAACCCCCTAGAAAGAGGGTAGCCTCACATAATAGCCTAAAAGTTATACTAGCCCCTGCTAAGTCAAAGAATAGGGGGTAGTGCCAGAATATAGCTGGGATAACACCTAATATAAGAGTATGTATTGAACCCTTAAAGAACTTAGATCCAAATATTAGCCCAGCTAAGTAAAGAGCATAATGATCTAACATGTAGATTATTGGATTTATCCCTTGTAAGACTTCCATTACTGGATTAACAAAGATCACTATCAAGGCTACGGATAATGCTAAGGTCTTATAATTTTCCCTAACATTTCCGTTATAGGATAACATATATATAAATAGGAAATGCAGAAAAAAAGTTTTTCTTTATTTTATTTTTTATTCTCTGCCATTACTCCGGGCATACTTCCAGCAGAAACTTTACCTTCAATACCGGGTAACTCCCAGAAAGAGTCCAACTTTATCCTCAATAAAGTAGCTAGTACGGGAATCATTATCATAACGAAGCTAGCCCCCATCATAATCGCATATATCGACATGGCATCCATATATGGCAAGAACTTTAGCGGATAAGCCATCCACCTCCTCAGTAGTCCTAGATAACCGGCAATGCTCATCGTATATCCTAACAGGAAAGCACCTATAGTCCACATTATCACTCCACCCCCTATTAGACCGGTAGATAAGCTAGATAATGAGATACCTCCCATTCTCTCAGATAGCATTCCTAGGAATGAGGTTAAATAACCTAGGAATATTATAGTCCATATCATCAAGTGGAAGTGTCCAACTACATAATAACTGTTGTGAACTAACACGTTCAATGGATTTATTGGTAACATTAGCGCTTGTAACCCTGCTAATATAAACCCTAATAAGGCTATCAGTGCGGTAAGGCCTACAGGGTTCTTCCACTCATATCCTTTACCTAGCAATATAGTTAAGCCTAAGTTTAGTACAGTTAAACCTGAACCGGCAGCTAGTATTAAAGTAGTCGGGGTAATGAATGCCCTTAAAACTACTGGCAAAGGCCAAGTCTGTAAGTGGTGGACCCAAGCTAACATCGAGAAAGTGAATAGTAAAGCTATGTTCCACCTCGCCCACCTTTCGCTATAAAGTTGTCTTCCTGCGAACTTAGGTATGAAGTAATATAATCCACCAAAGGCAGCGAAGGGAACGTAGTACACTACTGGGTGTCCAAAGAACCAGAACAAGACTACCCATGTTAATGGGTTAACTGGTACTGAAGCCCAGAAGTATAATACATACCACAGCTCAGCTGCAGCTAATGCTAAGATGGTTATAAAGACTAATGCACCACCAAAAGCCATGCCGTAAGCTGCAAATATCGGTATCTTACCCTCCTTAGGTCTGGTCTTATAGCCATCAATAAACATTGTTATAGAGCCTATCGCAACTCCTATCGAGTTAAGGAACATCATGAAGTAAGCTAAGCCTATTAACTTCCCTGCTAATGATGGAGCAAAGGATCCAAAGTATAACCAACTACCAAGCTGTAACGATAGAGGAGGATACATATACCAACCCGTCATCGGTCCTCCTAGGAATGTTATTATCATCGGCAAATTTATCAAGTAGAATGAGAGAGCTACTAGTTTATAGCTTAATACATTCATATTACTTTTATACAACGAATATGCTAGTAATGATAATGCTAGGTCTGGAACAATTATATACATTGCAGTAGATCCGTGCATAGTTACAAGAAAGTAATACAACGGGGCTACCTTATAACCCAGTGTTGGGTTAGTGTGTGGACTTATTAAGATAGTCCTAAACCATAGTGCAGCAACACCCATTACGGCTAACCATACTAGACCAGCTATTCCATAAGCTAAGGCAACACCTAAAGTAGTCTTAGGATATAGTTTCATTTCACATCACCCACAGATAACCATACATATAAGAATGTCCTATCCCACAATATTCCGCACAGTGAAAAGTGTAGTTACCAGGGGTTGAGGGAGAGAAGAAGAATGAATAACTGTTTATTCCAGGGACAATGTTAACGTTCTGAGCCCCGTGAGGTAACCTTATATAAAATCCGTGGACAACATTATTACTGTATAAAATGAACAGCACTGGCTGATTTGGATACACTTTTATGTAAGGATAGCCATGGACGTAAGTTATCACTTGTGAAGTAACAGAAATATTTTCCATAGTCCCATTAGGCAAGTAAATTATTTCAGTAGCGTTATTTGGCAAGAAAGCCCACTGTATCGCAGCCATGTAAATTACTACTGTACCATTAGGCAAAGGTTTAGGCACTCCGCTAGCTAGCGGAAGACCATATCTGTAGGTCGCACTACTTCCATTGACTATTGTGAAGTAAGATAAACCAGTAAAAATAGTAACTAACACTAACATAACTATAAACCATATCTTCTCCCAATCCTTATGATTACTCATAACTAACACTTCCTATATATATCTACCAAATTTAATTAAAAAGTTTTTTGGTTGCTAATGTATTTATACATTTTAAAAACTCATTTGAATATTCGCAAATTATTGAGACAAAATCATAATAATTAATTATAAAAAGAAATAATGTTTCTAAAAAACCTTCTTCCTATATATCAAGTAAAAGACTAACCCCGATGCTATTGCTATTCCGGCAAGACCAAATCCAAACACATCTTGAAACCCTATACTTGCAGGCGTTGCATACGTAGCCACTTGAAACACTATCATGTTCATCACACTATAATAACTAAAAACGCATTAAAAAACTTTTCTTTCTTTTATTTTACTTTACTTTAAAAAGAAATATCGTTAAATATTATAGAAACATATTGATACATAAACAAAATAGATAAGTATAGAAATTAGTAAAAACAATATTAATAAGGAATAAAACTTATCTTTGGGTCAAGAAGCAAAGGCTCTTAGAATATAAACTCAACATGATAGAATGAGTCCAATATATATAAAACGTCAATCCTCTAATCCCGGCTCACAACGCAACAATACATTAGAAAAATAATAATATGTTTTAAAAAAAGGGTTTAATTTATTCTACTATTGCGTAGGGTGTTGTTATTGAGCTTGATACTTCTATTACACCCCACATTCCACTTGAAGCATGACCTTCTACTCCACAAGCAAACCAGTATACCCCGGGATTTAGCGTAATTGAACCACTTGCAGTTTGCCCACTTGAAATACCGTTATACAAATAGTTTGAACTAGTAGCCCCAACATACAATAATATGTTGCCATCTTGACCAACATCAGTACCTGGCGTAGCAGTAGTGTTCTGTATGATTAAGAAGTTATGTGGCAAACCCTCCTCATTAGTGAAATAAACAATAACAGTCCAACCAGCAGGGATATAAATATGAAGATTACCATCACTAGTACCATTAAAGTTGAAAGGATTACTACTACTCTCAGCAACTATGTACAAGAAAACAGTCTTATTAGAAGGATTATAAGGTAAAGCATAAGCACCAGAAGGAAGAGAAGAAGTCATACTAGTTGTCGTAGTAGTAGTTGTCGTAGTAGTGCTCGTTGTAGTAGTGTTAGTCGTCATACTCGTTGTCATAGTGTAAGAAACCGTGGTAGGTGGTAGAGTAGTAGTGCTTACAACTGGTGAAACAGGCCTTACAGCTACTACATAATAAGCTGCTACAGCTACTAAGATTATTGCTATTACTATTGCTACCACTACTGGAGTATCTACCTTAGCCATTTCTCATCAACTCTTAAAACAACTTATATAAGTAATAATTTTTAAATTTTATCATAACAATTACTTCAGACAGAACTAGAGCATTTTAGGATGTCATAGCAGAATTAAAATGAGAAAACGGAATCTCCACGTGGAGAATATTTTAAGAATTATATCTAGAGATAGTGTAAGAGAAAGTACTAATTTAAGGTATCTACGTGTGGGCAACAATTTGGTTGTTTTGATATAAATTGAATTTTCTTTATTGTGGAAAAGTATTTTTAGGGTTATTTATTGGGACGAGAATAGGTTTGATTTCCTAGGACTCACCTAACTCAATGAGAAACACAATAGCAAGATGGCTGAAAATATTCTTCCACAATAGACTCTCGTATAAGTAAAAAATTTTATAGTTGGACGAAATTGTTGCACATAAAGTTTTTAGAGTCAATTCTATATGTAAATGAGAGGGATTCTCTTCATCTCCAAACGAGAATCGATGAGAGGAACCGATGAACTACCCTAAGGGAACCCTCTACGGGAAGGAAGTCGGAAGATGAGAAGAGGCCCTCGTTTTTTAGGATAGAAAGTAAGTGAGGATAAACACTAGGAAAACATAGTCTTTATGAAGATTATTACCATTAATAAGGTCATATATCGTATAACTAGTAGAATGCGGAGAAAGTTTTTGTATTAACTGACATCACTTAGAGAACAAATAACACATTCTAGATTCCTAACGTGGTGTTCTTTAGAGAGTATAGTTGAAAAGTAAGTTTAAATACCCTAAATTAGTTTAATTTATTTTGATATATTATGAGCAAAATAGGCATAGCTATCATAGTGATAATATTTGTTGGGACTGCAGTGATGGCAGGTTTTTTAGCATATAACTTTTCGATCGTCTATTTCCCATTGCCTAAAGTCTCTAAAGCCCCAATATTATCTAAGGTTATACATACTACGAGTACTACTACGACAACTAGTATGACTTCTTCTCTTCCTTCTGGTGCTTATGCTTTACCTTATAATCCTTCTAATAAGACTGTTTTCTTGTACATAGTTGCTGAGAGTAGTAGTAATCCTTTCAACTTTAATGGTACTAGTGATGGTAATCTTCATATTTATATCCCTGCTGGTTGGACTGTTATTGTTTATTTCACTAATGAGGAGGGTTTGCCACATAACTTCTTAATCATACAGAACACTACTGCTACGCCAGGTACTGATGTTGGTCAAGATGGCAACATATTATTGTATGTCGGGGCTACTAGTTCAAACTATTTGTATAACGGTATTTCAAGTGGGCAAACTGCAAGTGGTTCAATTACGCTAAATCCCGGGGTATACTGGTTTGCTTGTGGAGTAGAAGGTCATGCTTCAAGTGGAATGTGGGGTGTAATAGAAGTATCAAGCTCAATAACAACACCCTACGCAATAGTAGAATAAATTAAACCCTTTTTTTAAAACATATTATTTCTGGGCTATTATTTGATATCATGACCTAATTGAATTATTGTTTAATATGTATAACTATACATATCCGCAAAACATTTATAAGTGGACTATACCATATTAAAATGGTAAGTTATGAGTAGCAAAGAAGAGAAGAAAGGTTCTAATGGAAAGGATCCTGATCCAAATAGGAGGGCTATTATAATCGGTGGAGCTGCTGCGGTTGCCGGTATCGCAGCTGGAATTGTAATAGGTGGTGAAGCTTTCCCTAGAGTTTATAGGGTACAAGAGGTGGTTCCTCAAGTACAGACTACGACTGTTACATCTACTGTTACGCAACAAGTTGTCGCTCAATATCAGAAGCAGTTGATAGCTAATTATAGTGAACTCTCAGTTGGGGTTCCTAAATTAACTACATATATGGGATATCCTATTGTTGTTGTCAGAACGGGTACTCCTTCAATTGGAGGAGTTGGACCAAACGGTGATGTTGTAGCCTTCAGTGCTGTCTGTGTCCACATGGGAGGTCCTGTTCAATATGACCCTAATACTAATTGTGGTGTTTGCCCATATCACTATTCTCAATACGACTTCACTAGGGGAGGGATGCAGGTAGTGGGTCATCCTAATCAGTATCTTCCGCAGGTTATATTGGAATATGATAGTTCAACTGGGAATATTTATGCTTTAGGCTTTAATAGGCTTCTATACGGAGTTTATGATAACGTACTACAGGCTTCGACATCCTCCTCAACTTCATAAAAAGGTTATAAGTTTTTTAATAATTTTTACTACCCTTCTTCAAATTATAGTAAACGAGAATTATGGTTTTCTCGTAAACGCTTTAGCAAAAGAAATTTTTTTAATCTTTTTTTAAACATAATAGTGCGTGAAACCTAGTATTTGGATTTATCGTTCATTAAGCCTGTTCCTAGGCTTAATTCTGACGTACACCGGATATAACTATTTACTCTTAGGACTAGGTTTATTCATTTTTTGGTCTACTTTAATTATGATGGTGGTTTCATTAGTTAAAGATAGGGTTAATTTTAATTCTAGGCTCTTCTACGTGATATTCTTATCCTATTTACCAATTCATCTGTTCATATATAGTTTAGCCCTAGAGAGGCTATTAACTAGTATTTACGGTAAACTATTCACAATTAATAGCCCATTCTTAAGCTTTAGCTTCACACCGTTTATAGGTAATTCACTACTATCTCTAGCATATAATTTGATCTTTAACCCTTCTATCACAATTGGATTTCCACCAAACTACTTCCTTGACCTTTCATTTTACTCCATCTCCATGGGAATAATAATAGCACTGTTCATAGCTTCTATCATGGATAGAGTAGTTTACTTGTACAAAAAGACGAAGTTAGTAAAGGAAGTTCTAATAATTCCCATCTTAGGAGTAATAGGAGGAGGGAGTTGTTGTGTTTCAATACCGTTAATTCTAGCCACTTCAATACCAGTAGCTAATATAATTCTTCTTTCACCTGTTGGTGATCTAGCCTTATTCATAGCTTATATTACGCTACCACCATTAACAGCTTTAATATTAGGTTTACATTTTAGGACTTTAATATTTCCTAAGAAGAGAATGAAGTTGTTGCCTAAGAATCTATCACGACTAGATAGGTGAACGAGGTTTGTAATCATAAAAGTTTTTTTACGTAAGTGAAAAATAGTTGCGCATTATATGAATTTACTTGAATTTTTATCCTTATAACTATATTAAATTTATTACATATTATTTAATAAAAACAATTCTTGTTTTTGTATAAATTACTTGTTTTGCTAACAAGGATAAGAATATTTATACATATATATTACGTTAAACTTATATATTAAACTACGTTAATGTTTACCTTCAACTCTATAAGTGATATAAAGAATTAGAGTCATATCTGTTTATTTTTAAAAAGTTTTTATTGTATTTCTCCGATTTACTAGTAACATTTTACTTTGGTTAAATCTATTTTCATGTGTAGACAAATATCTTAGTATAAATTTCTCCGAAAGTTTTTGATTTATAAGACTTATTAAAACTTCTCAAGCTTTTATTCTTTAGATCGCCTAATACTTAACGATAAAATGTCAAGCCTCGTCTTTTAAGGCAGGAGAATGCCAGTTCTTTAGTTAGAGATAATGTTATGATTGCATTTTCTCATTCCTGCGAATCGATGATGGATGGGTTTTGCTCTGAGCTTCTTCATTCTTTATCATATAACGGCATTTATACGTTCAAAAATCGTAGAGTGTTTTAGTTTTAAGACTACGATCAATATTAAAGCGTGATAAGGCTATTTAAGAACTTCAGAAGTTTCTCTAACTTTAGAAAAATTTATAAATGTATAAATCGACCTTAAATTAAGGTAGGTAGTAAAAAATGTTGGATAGTCCTACCGATTTACTAATTCTCTTGGTAGTTATAGCCGTAGTATTCTTCGGATCATCTAAGATACCCGAAATATTCAGATCCTTAGGTAGAGCAATGGGAGAGTTTAAGAAGGGGAGAATAGAGGCTGAAATGGAAATACAGCAGATGTACTCTCAACCATCTGCTAATCAGAGTGTTGAGGAGCTAGAAAAGAAGTTAGTTGAACTACAAAAAGAGATAGAACAATTAAAGCAAAGTAGGGCTTAATTTTTTACTTAAGTTTTTCAAAAATTTGAGAACATGACTAAAAAGTTAAAATATTTTTCACACAAATAGGATAAAAAACCTTTTATAAAAATCATTAGCGTCTAAAAATATCTTTCAAAATTTGAAATGAACTGTTTTATGTTTCTCTAAGCAAAAAACTCACTCTTGAAACAGACTTAGTACATAGAATAAGTGATAATAATTTTTGATAAATTTTCTATAATTTTCTTACTATTTAAATAAAATAATTAAAATGCAAAATATTTCATATTAGATAAAAATTTTTAAGCATATGATCTACTATAGGAATATGAAAGTAGGAATTATTGGTTCCGGTCCAGCTGGGGTTTATGCGTCAATTACTCTAGCTAAGGACGCTAAAGTCGTCTTAATAGAGAGAGAAGACAGATTAGGGGGTACTTGTGTACTTTATGGATGTATACCAACTAAGTCCATGTTAACACCACTAACCCTCTCCTCTTTTCTTTCATCTTATAAGAGGGAAATTAAATTTGACATTGACGAGCTCAGAAGCTTTGCTCTAGATTCCATAAATAAGATAAGTAAAGGAGTAGAGTCTATGCTTAACAGTATTGGTGTAGAAGTAATTCACTCCAATGCTTACATAAGGTCATCTATGCTTCATGCTGGGAATTCTTCGATAAACGTTGATAAGATATTAATAGCATCTGGTACTAGAAGGGAGAGAGTAAAGGGTTTGAAGTATACTGAAGACTTACCCTATGAAAGAGGAGATTATCAGAAGGTTATCATAATAGGTGGAGACGTAGGTGGGATTGAACTAAGCTGGCTATTGAACAGGTTAGGAAAAGAGGTAGCCTTAGTTGACAGAAACTCCTCACTATTATCTAACGTGGATAAGGATCTATCTACAGTAGTGACAAGTTATTTTAACCAATTAGGAGTAAGCCTATATTTAGGAGAAGAGGTAGTAAAGGTAAACGATAATTCAGTCACTTTAAAGAGCGGAAAGGTTATCTCTGGTGATGCTGTCTTTTTGACCTACGGTAGGAAAACCAATTTAGAGGGTTTCGAGGAGATACCCCATGATAAGTTTATCTACGTTGATGAATTTTTGAGAACTGAAACTCCAAACGTTTACGCAGCTGGAGATATCATAGGCACTTATACTGCGCATGAAGCTATATATGGAGGAGTTATAGCTGGTAAAAATATACTGGGATATAATGAGGAGTTTATAGCTGAAGGAGTTCCTAAAGTCATTTACACTCATCCTCAAATAGCATATACTGGTGTACCTTCCGGAAAGTGCGTAACTGTTAATACATTAAGCCTGACTAAGTCTATTATAGATAGAGATGAGGGTGGTCTCTTTAAGATTTGCGAAAGAGATGGCAAAGTAACTGGAGCGATAGCATTTATGCCTGAGGCTGAAAGTGTAGTCTCATTGGTCTCAGCACTAATAAGGCTTGAGGTTAGTTTAAAAGACGCTCTAAATTTAATTTTACCACATCCATCATACTTGGAGGTTCTAAGCGAGTCATTAAGAGTGTTAAAGTAAATCTAATAAAAATTTTAAAAGTAAGGTTTAAATATCTTAAAATGCAATTATTTTATGGTATATCATGTCAATATCAATTTCTAAGGATAAGCTATTAGACATGTATAGGAAGATGCTTCTGATAAGATATCATGAGTTAACGGTAAAGGAGTTGTTCGCATCTGGAAGGATACCAGGTTTCGTACACCTATACGTGGGAGAAGAGGCTGTTGCTGTAGGTGTAATGAGTAACTTAAAAGAAGAGGATTACATCACAAGCACGCACAGAGGACATGGACATTGCATAGCTAAGGGGTTAGACGTTAAGAGAATGTTAGCTGAGATATTGGGCAAGAAAACTGGAGTTTGCAAGGGAAAAGGGGGGTCTATGCATATATTTGACTTCAGTAAAGGAATGTTAGGGGCTAATGGTATCGTAGGAGGAGGTGCACCTCACGCTGTTGGAGCTGCTTTAGCTTCTAAGCTTAAGGGGTTGGACAGAGTTGCAGTTGCCTTTATTGGAGATGGGGCTATGAACCAAGGAGTAGTATTGGAATCATTAAACTTAGCCACAGTGTGGAAACTCCCTGTTGTGTTCGTAGTCGAGGATAACATGTATGCTATGTCTACAAGGAGTTTATCTCCAGGGAGGTTGCAACCCAGATATTCAGCTGCTAAGAGCTACGTAGATAGGGCTTTAGGATTTGGAGTTCCAGCAGTGGAAGTCGATGGTATGGATGTTTTAGCAGTTTATGAAGCCTCTAGGGAGGCAATAAATAGGGCTAGAAGAGGAGAAGGACCTTCATTATTACATTGTAAAACTTACAGATTCTTCGGTCATTTCGAAGGAGATCAATTGGTATATAGGGATAAGGAGGAAGAGGAGATGTGGAAGAAGAGAGATCCCATAACTTTGTTCAAGGATAAGCTAATCTCAATGAAGATTGCCACTTCAGAGGAGTTGGATAAGATAGATTTGGAAGCTAAACAAGAAATAAGTGAGGCGTTAAAGTTCGCTGAACAGAGCCCATATCCAGAGCTAGAGGAGGCTCTAACTGATGTGTTCACAGATAACTCTTATTAAGGGGGGTGTGTTTAAACTTGAACAATAGACAAATCACCTTCACGGAAGCCATAAATGAGGCTTTAAGGCAAGAGATGGAAAGAGATCCTTCTGTAGTTTTAATAGGTGAAGATATAGGAGTTTATGGAGGAGCTTTTGGAGTAACTAAAGGCTTAGTAGAGAAGTTTGGCACGGATAGAGTTATTGATACCCCTATTTCAGAGGCAGGATATATAGGAGCTGCTGTTGGAGCTGCTTTAGCTGGATTAAGGCCAGTAGTGGAATTAATGTTCGTAGACTTCTTCGGTGTAGCAATGGACCAGATATATAACCAAATGGCAAAGCTAAGATACATGTCTGGTGGGCAACTGAAGGTCCCCTTAACATTAAGAGCTCCCATAGGAGCTGGAATAGGTGCAGCAGCTCAACACTCTCAAACGCTATACTCCATTTTCGCTCACGTCCCTGGCTTAAAAGTAGTTGTCCCATCAACCCCATATGACGCTAAAGGTCTGTTGATATCATCAATTCGTGATGATGACCCAGTAGTGTTTCTGGAGAACAAAGTATTGTATGGAGTTAAGGGGCCAGTGCCTGAGGAAGAGTATACAATACCTTTAGGTAAGGCTGAAGTGAAAAGGGAAGGAGAGGATGTGACAATAATAGGGATAGCCAGAACTGTATGGCACGCTTTAGAGGCTAACGAGACTTTAGGAAAGGAAGGTATTAGTGCAGAAGTTGTTGACGTAAGAACTATTGTACCATTCGATAAGGAAACAGTTCTCAAGTCAGTTAAGAAGACTGGTAGAGTGGTAATAGTTGATGAAGACTATGATAGGTGTGGATTCGCCTCTTGGGTAGCTTCCATCATTGCAGATGAGGCTTTTGAATACTTAGATGCTCCCATAAAGAGAATAACTACACCAAACGTTCCAATTCCGTTTAGCCCTCCATTAGAGCAATACGTATTGCCAGATGCTAAGAAGATAGTGAACACAGTTAAGTCCATTACGGGGTAAAAAGAAGTGAACTCCATTGGCGTTATCATCAACCCCGAGTCCGGAAAGGATATAAGGAGAATAGTAAGTAACGCATCTTATATAAGTAGTTATGCGAAAATTAACGCGGTAAAACGCTTTCTCTTAGGTCTAGATTCTACTGACAGCGTGGACGAAGTATTATTAATGCCAGACTTTTATGGGTTATCCTTAGACCTAATTGAGGAAACTGAAGATAAAGTAAATTTTAAGCTCACTAAAGTGAATATGAAGCCCGAAAATACAGTAAACGATACTATAACCGCTTCAAAGATAATGAAGGAGAAAGGGGTAAAGACCATTGTAAGTGCAGGGGGAGACGGTACATTAAGGGCTGTGTTTAAAGGTATAGGTGATACTACACCAATTTTAGGTCTTTCTTTAGGCACTAACAACGTCTTAGGTGCTTCCTATGAGCCAACAGTATTGGGGGTTATGCTAGGGTATTTCTTGAAAGGGAACTATTACGACATATTGGATAAGGCTAAAACGATTAAAGTGTTGATTAATAACGAAGAGAAAGACTTCGCTCTAGTAGACTTAACGTTCATTGATGGATGGTATGTAGGGGCTAAGGCTATATGGGATGAATACTCTCTCAGATATACCTTCATATCCAAAGGTGAACTGGGTGATATAGGCATACCCTCAATCGCCAGCTTCCTTAAACCAATAAATTTCGATGACGATTTTTCCTTAATGATAAAGTTCGGAATTGGTCACAGTAAGATTAATGCCATATTAGCACCAGGGTTAATAAAAGAAGTCTTCATCAGTGAAGTAAGAACGTTAAGGATAGGAGAAGAGATTGAGATACCTAGAGGTAATTACGTTATTGCGTTTGATGGTGAAAGAGATTTAGTTGCAAATCAATCACAAGAGGTTAAGGTTAGGGTAGAAAGGGATGGTCCCTTATTAATAAATCCTCAAAAGGGAATTAGATATATTACAACTTACTATAAAGAGAATAGGGGGAAAGAAATTGGGTAAAGAGGTAGTAATGCCCAAACTTGGATTAACTATGACTAAGGGTAAAATAGTTGAATGGAAGAAGAAAGAAGGAGATAAGGTTGAAGCTGGAGAAGATATAGTCGTAATAGAAACTGAAAAGATAACTACCACTATTAAAGCCCCAATAAGTGGGATAATCCTTAAAATTTACGCTAAGGAAGGAGAAGAGGTGCCAGTTGGTCAGATAATAGCCTTTATAGGCATGCCGGGAGAAACACCACCACCAATAACTAGAGGAGAAGAAGTCACTCAACCTCTTGATGTTAGACAAAAGATGGAAGTTAAGGCAGAGGTTAAGGCAGAGGTTAGGTCTACTCCGAGAGCAAGAAAGTTAGCTAGAGAAAAAGGTATAGACTTAACTGCAGTAAGGGGAACTGGTCCAGGGGGAATGATAACTGAAGAGGACGTATTAAGGGAATTAGAAAGTAAGACCAAATTTAGTCTATTAGGAATAAGGGTTAGAGAAATAATTCCAATGAGCCCGATGAGAAAGGAGATAAGTAAGAGGATGACCCAAAGCCTTCAAACCATGGCCCAAGTAACCTTATCAATGGAGGTAAATGCGACTAATCTAGTTAAGATAAGAGAGGAGATAGAGAAGAAGACTGGAGAGAAGATAACTTACACTGATATTATAGTCAAGTTAACCTCAAGTCTTTTAAAGACACATCCATATTTGAACGCTACTTTAGAAGGAGATGAGATTAAGATATTAGATGAGATCAACATAGGTATAGCAGTAGCCCTAGACCAAGGGTTAATAGTACCAGTAATAAGAAATGCAGATAAGAAGTCCATAGTAGAGATATCCAGAGAGGCTCACCAGCTAGCAGATAAGGCTAGGGAAAATAAGCTTTCACCAGATGACGTAGCTATGGGAACTTTTACCGTATCAAATCTAGGAATGTATGATATCGATTCCTTCACTCCCATAATAAATCCACCTCAGACTGCAATATTAGGTGTGGGAAGAATAAAGAAGAGCCCTATTGTTGTAGGAGACTCAATATCAATAGGATATACGATGTGGCTGAGTTTGACTTTCGACCATAGAGTATTGGACGGACATACAGCGGCTAAGTTCCTAAAAGAGTTGGCTAGTATTATAGAAAATGAAGAGGAGTTAAGGAGGAAAGTTAGTTAATTCTTTAATTGTTTTTTATATTCTTCTTTCTAAGATTAACTTGCACTCTAATAATTGCTCATTTTTCTTTCAATCCCTTTTGGGATGCAACGGTGAGTTTATAAACGTTTAATTAAGCAAATGATTCTCGCATTTCTTGCATTAAGACTCGCATTTTTACGCTTTTAAATAACTTAATGAAGACGAACTAATATTGTTTGAGTTAATGAATAATAGGGTTATTATATCGTATTGGGGCATTGAAATGTCACTTGAAAATGACAGAATAAATGTTTTTTAACACAGCGCAATAGTTATGTTTATAAAGAAACTTAAATGTACGTATTTAACGTAAAAATTAAACCTACGTTAAAATAAAAGGTTTTATTACGATATAAAATCTATATTTTATACGGTAATACATATGTCAATAGCTCAAAGAAGAATTAATATAATATCCCAAGAATAAGATGTGTAAGTGATTAAAAATATTAAATATTTTTCAAGTTTTCCACTATCTACATTCCTAGACTTCCGATAAATATTGTGCCTTTGATCATGGCTTATTATTTACATCAAACCTATTTGCCGTGGTAAGCAGTTTCAGTGAGAGGATTAAGTTTATGTAACTCCATACTAATTTTTTTACATAATGCCAGATGTGGGTATGTATCCCAAAAGGCTTACATAGCCCGAGATGTTTCTCCACTTAGATGGTGGGTTGGGGTTATCCCGCTAATGGGACAGAGGAGGGTGAAGGCGAAAAATTCGCTTGACTCCCGTGAAGCCCAAGGGTCGATATATATGAGATCCGATGAAACCCAAACCCCTAACTTCTCATGCCTTAAATTCTCTTGCTGTGTCTATGGTTGTCCATAATACGTTAAACTTTTTAAAATTGAAGCATAGTAGGATAAAAATTTATACAAATAGCGTCAAGCCTTTTATGACTGGAAGGTGGTCAGAAATAGTCTGGATGGGATTGATGAAAATTATATTTCATTGATAGTTACAATCCCTCCGTCAACGTTCGCAGTTATTATTAGTTCACCTTTATTCCCAGCTCTATTGGGAGGTAGTCTCGCAACTCCTCCGTCTACTCTCGACGAGGTTATAACGCTAAAGTCCTTAGGTATTGATACATCAATTTTCCCCATCCCTCCATCTATATCAATATTCAATCTCGCTTTGGTAGTGTCCTCAAACTGGACTTTTCCATCAACTTTCCCTCCATCTAAAGTGATGTCTACCATATCCTTACACTTCACGTTTAGGCTAATTAATCCTCCGTCCATGTCAATCTTCAGATCGTTTACTTTTATTTCATTAATCTCTACTTTCCCTCCGTCAACGCTAACTCTAAGTTGATTTAAATCGGGGTAGCTTATCTTTATGTAACAACCATCTGCACTAATGCCATTATCATTTATTTCGAGGTCTCCTATATAACTACACTTAGCTAGGAGATGTGGTTCTCCCTTACTTAGTTTAACTACACCACCGTCTACCTCAATATTTAACTTATCATTAACTTTTAGAGGACCGTCATATACTACCCTTAGGTGTGAGCCTATGTTAATTGAGAAGTCCTTAGAACCAAGTACTCTAGATACTATTTTACCTACTAATCCTCCTACTCCACTCACTATATTCCCTATCTCCTCATTGATCTCTTCTTCGCTGCTAAGTTCCTCTTCTATTGACAAAACTTGCTTCGATTTTCTAGATATAATATCCTTTAGATTTGGAGGGGACTTGATAGTTATAACGTTCTCTATCAGTTCTAACACGCCATTTAATAGGTTTTCATCAATATCATCTTTGAATATTACCTCATTGACGTTTCTTATTATTAATTTCTTGTTCTCTTCTTTAATTTTAGTCAACATACCTTTGTCTATTATTACCTTATCTGCGTACTCGATCAATACTGGTGTTAATACTCTTTTTTCTTCTGGTAATATTACGTTTTGGCTCTCTATCATGTTTACTATTGATAAGGCTTTTTTCCCTAACTCTGTGAGGACGTAATTTCCCTTATCGTCCTTAGTTATTAAGCCATCTAGTTTTTTTAAGTGAAAGGCTAGGGCAGAGCTCTCTAAGTTGAGTCTCTCGCATAACTCAGAAAAACTCCTAGGAGTCTGGAGTAGCTTTATTATTTTCCTTCTGATCTCGTTTGATACTGCCTCAAATATATCCATATGTTAGTATAGTCTTTGACAAATATAAGCATTTTGTAAATTTCAAGATAGTAAAGAAAAATTTACTCATTGCTTGTATGTAGATCTTTTTAAGTTGCAAGTACCCTACACCTAATTTTTACAGACGAAGGTTAGACGGGAGGGAAGTCAGCATATAAAGAGTTTGGTGTATTTTCATAAGAGCTATTGCTTAAATTTTAGTTTGATAGCTTAAACTTCATAATATGATTTTTAATAAGCTAATCTTTAATACCAAAACGAATCTAAGTAAAATATGAAAGCCCTTCTGATAAGACCTACTAATCCTACCGGAAGTGGTTACAACAAGTCCTTTGGCTTCATGCCAACACCTTTAGGCTTATTACAATTGGCTGGAGACTTAAGGGCTACTGGTAATTGGGATGTTAAGGTTATAGATATGGAAGCTGATTTGACGAGTGTGGATGATGTAGTTAACTTAGCAATAAGTTATGATCCCGATATCATTGGAATAACCTTACATGCTACAGCCTCTCACAATGTATCAGTAAAGATAGCTAATGGAATAAAGAAGGAGCTAAAGGATGTAATTCTGATTGCTGGAGGGCATCACGCTACTTTCTTACCTACCCAAATGCTTAAGGACGGCTTTGATATAGTGGTATTGGGTGAGGGAGATTTAACAATTATGGAAATAGGTAACGCAATGAAAAATAGAGACTTTTCAAATGTTAGGGGAATAGTTTACAAGGAGGGGGAGAAGATAATAAGGACTCCCCCTGCCCCATTAATTGAGGATTTGGATAAATTACCACTTCCAGCCTTTGACTTAGTAGAAAAGGAAAGATATAGGATTGACGCATTTGGAGAAAATCAATATGTGGCATGTGTTGAAACAGCTAGGGGATGTCCTTATGCATGTGATTTCTGTTCTGTAACTCCCACGTGGGGTAATAAGTGGAGAAATAAGTCTAATCCTAGAATATTAAAGGAGATTGAGGAGATCAAAAAGCTAGGATACAATTGGGTCTTTTTCGTCGATGATATATTCATTGTATGGCCTAATAGGAGTCAGAGAGCTAAGTTATTCAGAGAGATGATAGAAAGGAAGTTGACTATAAATTTCATAACCCAAATGAGGGCTGACGTAACAGCTAGAAATCCAGAATTAATAAAGTTAGCTTCTGAGGCGGGTTTAAGGGTAGCGTTTTTGGGAGTTGAGAGTGGAAGTCAAGAGACTTTGAAGAAGATGCATAAAGGTTTAGCGGTTTCTGATTCAATAAAGGCTGTTAAAGTACTTCATGAGAACGGCGTAATAGTGTTTGTTGGAATGATGATGGGTGCGCCTTATGAAACTTTTAAGGATATAATTGCGACCATAAAGTTCTCTAGAAAGCTAGCTGATGCCGGAGCAGATGGTGTGCAGTTTTCTATTTATACACCACTTCCAGGGACTAGAATATTCGTTAACTCTTTACAACAAAAAGCTTTATTCACATTGAACTGGGATTACTATGATTTATTAACGCCGGTAGCTAAAACGAGGGTAAATCCTGCATTAATTCAATTTTTAGCTGTTTACGCTAACCACACGTTCTATTTATACAAGTATCTTAGGAGTAAGCTTAAAATATCTAAACTGAAGATTCCAGAGAGAAAGCTAGAACTATTGAGGAATGCTGAAAAGTATATATGGAAAAGGTTGCCATACTTCATTAGGGGGACGTTTATAGATTTGCCAAAGTCTATGATGAACACGTTGAAGTTGTATTCTAAGAGGGCAAATAGTCTAAGAAACGACTTAATTGATCTACTTGTTTCAGAGTCAAGTAAGATAATCTACTATGACCCCGGGGATAAGAATAGGTACTTTAAGATTAAGACCGACTAAAGACTTTTTTAACTTTCGAACACATTATCTTTGATGAACGGATTGGTCTTTGCTGAAGAGTGATGACTGCACGTCATAGTGACCTTATAAGTAAGGATTTTCTTTTTAAAATCTAAGAGAGTACTATATTATATGGATAAATTAATTTTAAAGGGAGACTTCTCTATACTGAGAGGTAAGAGAATAGCGGTAATAGGTTACGGTAATCAAGGTTACGCACAAGCTAATATAATAAGAGACAACGGATTGGACGTAATCGTAGGAAACATAAGGGATGAATACGCGAGAAAAGCTGAAAAGGATGGTTTTAAAGTTTATGATATTCCAGAAGCGTTTGAAAGGGCTGACATAGCATTAATGTTAATACCAGATGAGGTTCAACCTGAGATTTATAAAAGTGTGGAAAAGATAATTGAGAAAAAGGATGGTTTCGTCCTAGATTTCGCCTCAGGTTATAACGTGGCTTTTGGATTTGTTAAGCCACCTAAGAACGTTGACACAATAATGGTAGCTCCCAGAATGATAGGTGAAGGAATAGTGACATTGCATAAACAAGGTAAGGGTTACCCAGTCTTAATAGGTGTAGCAAACGATTACTCCGGGAAAGCCTGGGATTACGCAATAGGAATAGCTTCAGCTATAGGGGCTATAGGCAAAGAAGGTGGAGTTGCAGTTAGGTCATCTTTCGAAGAAGAAGCTTTGTTAGATTTATTAAGCGAGCACACGTGGGCTCCCTTACTTGTCGCCACTATGAAAGCCTATTTTGACGTGGTAACAGAAAAGTATGGTGTCTCTCCAGAGGCAGTTATTCTAGAACTTTACGCCTCTGGTGAGTTGGGAGAAATTGGTATGGCTATGGCTGAATATGGATTATTCGAGCAACTGAAGTTCCATTCCACTACTAGCCAATACGGGCATTTGAGCAGGGCAGAGAAGTATTATGATATAGTTAAAAGAATATGTGAGGAGGAGGCTGAAAAGATACAAAATGGGGAATTTGCAAGAGAGTGGACTTTAGAGCAAATAGCTGGAAAAGTAGTCTTAAATAGTCTATGGAAGAAGTTTACTAATAGCAAGATGTCAATGTCAGAAAAAGAGTTATATGAAATATTAGGAAGGAAAAAAGATTAATTTTTTATTGATCTGTTGCTTCGTTAATTTCTTCTAACCTCTTACCCACCGTATTGGGTGTTAAGAAAAGTACCAATATAGCCATTATTATTGCGGGTATCCACGGTATTGTCCATCCTCCCACATTTCCTAAGGCATATATGAGAGGAAGTATGACGAGTAATCCCACAGCACCTCCTGCGTGTCCTACTCCATCAGCTATAGAATATCCAGTAGCTCTAGCAGCTGTGGGAAAGTTATCTATACACATCTGGTAGTAAAGCTGATACCAACCTACTCCTATGAGCTCAGCTAAGAATGCTCCTATGAAGAATAATGTTGACGACCTTATTGCACCTCCATACCCCATAATACCGGTTCCCAACGTATATATGATCACAGAAATTATGGTCATCTTCCTTCTATCATACTTATCGATGAAGGGTCTTAGTATTATAGACCCTAGAAAAGCTCCTATACCTGCTAGACCAAATAAAAAGACTATTTGTGATAGTAAGGCTCCAGAATAGCCTAACACTACCTTAGCCCACGTCTCTGGGATTACTAAAAATGGATAATCCATGAAGTAGACGAAAAACATTAAGAAGAATAACGCTAATAACCTCTTTAGATATTTAGGTTTAGCTAATATCTTGAAGGGATTTTGCTTTGGAACGTTATACATTCTCATGTCTGGCTCTGGCAATGACGTAAGACTAGTTCTAATCATAGAAACTTTTTCCATTGAGGAAATTATCTTTTCTGCCTCATCAAACTTACCTTTTGAGGCTAGGAATCTAACCGTTTCGGGAGCATACGCTCTGATTGCAAGAGCTAAAAACGCCAAGATAGCTCCTACTAAGAACACTATTCTCCAACCTATTGATGGTATACTAGTAACAATAATAGCAGCTATGAATGGACCAATCCCTATTCCAGCCCATCCTCCAATAAATGCTAAATTAGTATATCTACCTCTTTTGGCTGAGGGTGACATTTCGGACATGTAAGTCATAACTAATACTAGGTCAGCACCAATTGCCATTCCAGTTATAAATCTAAATGCTGCTAACATAGGGTAATTTACTGATAAGGCATCCCCTAAACTCCCTATTGCTGTGAGCAAAGCCGTAAATATTAATGTAGGTCTTCTTCCTATGATATCTGCGAAGTAAGAGAAAAGTGGCGCCCCTACGACATATCCCCATAGACCTAAAGAGGCTACCAGTGAAGCTTGAAATCCCGTGACGACGAATGGTATATATGGTAATGCGAAACCTACGTTTATAACGTCATATAATGTTATGAAAAAGCTAAATCCCATTGCCCATATTATGGCATAGGATAGTCCCCATGTAGGTAATCTATCTACTCTTGCTACATAATAATCTGGATTTGTTTTAAGGTCACTCATATGTTAAGTTACTAATTTTTTAATATTAAAAATTTACTTGAATTTTTCTATTCTTTAGAACTAAAATATTTTTTTGGCATAATTTTCAATAAAAGTATATTTAACTTACCATAGACGTGAAGAACTAGTAATGCTGACGAGAGAAAATCTCACATTTTAAGGCAGGAAAGAGGTTTAGAATGTGAATCTGACTTCCTACCCACCATGAATGGCGACTCGTCACTTCGTAATTTTTATGAAATCCCTATTTACACTCTATTAACGTACTAATTTAAACTCTTCATATCACAGTTTTATTCATAAATACCTACAAGGTGTTTTCAAATTTAACGTTTATTTCTACATCTGTTAAAATATAAATCTTTAGCCTCTTAACTAAAGTATTTTAGGTATAGATAAAATATTATTTTATGATTCCTCTATCAGAGGAGGACAGGTTAATTTTAGACTCTGTAAACCAATTGATGGATAAGTATAATGAAAGGTATTGGCTAGATAAGGATATAAAAAGGGAATTTCCCTCAGAGTTCATGAATGAGTTCATCGAGCTTGGTTTAGGATCTATTTTAATACCTAAAGACTATGGTGGAATTGGTAAGGGACCGAAAATGGCTTGTGCGATCTTATATCTTGTTAACGTCAAAGGTGGAAATTCTTACGTCCTTCACGGTCATTATTATAATACTTCACTCCTAGTTAGACATGCTGGTAAAGTAATTAGAGAGAAGTACTTTAGAGAGATAGCAAATGGGGCTAAAGTCCTCTCGTTAGCCTTAACTGAGCCCGAGTCTGGATCAGATAGCACTAAGATAAGGACTTTCGCTGAGAAGAAAGGGAACAAGTACGTCGTAAAAGGGCATAAAATATTCATTTCTAGGGTTAAGTATTCTGACTTCATGATACTCGTAGCTAGGACTAAACCTTATGAGAAGGTAGAGAGGAAAACTGAGGGAATTACATTGTTTGTAGTTGATTTAAGAGAGGTAAAGGAAGGGAGTATAGAAATGAGGGAGATAAGGACTATGTCAAATACAGCTGCTTATGAACTATTCATAGATGGCTTAGAGATACCGGAAGAGAACGTAATAGGTGAAGTCGATAAAGGTTTCTACTATCTATTAGACTTACTTAACGCAGAAAGGTTTATGATAGCAGCAGAGATGATAGGTAATGCTGAGTGGTTTATAAATAAGGCTAGTGAGTACGCTAAAAATAGAGTAGTGTTTGATAAGCCTATAGGAAGCTATCAAGGTGTCCAATTTCCATTGGCAAAAGTTTACGCTGAATTAGAGGCAGTTAAGGCGTATTTTAATGAGGGGCTGAAGTATTTAGAAGAGGGGAGTGATGTTAAAAGAATTGGAAATTATGCTAATATCTCTAAATACTTGGCAACAGAAATAGCATGGGAGGCTGGTAATGTGGCAATGGATATATATGGAGGATATGGTTATGCTGTAGATTCTAACGTGGAGAGGAAATTGAGAGAGACTAGGTTATATAAAGTTGCTCCAGTCTCTCAAAACTTAGTCCTAGCATATGTAGCCCATCACATATTGAATTTACCTAGATCATACTGAAATTGGCAAAAATTTTAAAGCATAGACGTCTAAACTCAAAGCTTACAAAGTCTTAACTACATTTTTGGCACAAATGATTGCTTTATTACGAAATACTTTATAGACTAGCATCTAAAATTTCCCTATCTTGCTCACTTTGTTACGTATCTGCATTTTTTATGAAAGAAAACTCTTAAGGCAAGTAGAACAATATAAGTGATGCTATATATCTTTCCTTATCACCTTTAATGAAATCATGGGCTATAATGAAGAACACTCCTGGCAATGTCTTAGCTATATTTTCAATATCGCTTGATATATCTTGCCCGCTTAACATTTTATGCACTAAAATCGCTTCTACTATATCTGGAGGAAGTAACTTGTAATCTTGATCCTTAAATTCTTCATATATTTTCTTAAGACCTTCATTTGAACTCCCTTTAATTACAGATAAAGCTATATTTATTAGTGGGCTATCGCTCTTGACATTAACTTCACGTCCTAGAGCTAAGGAAGCTAAAATTTTTATTTCCTCTGGCATCTGTTCAATTTCAATTATGTCTTCTAGAACTCCCTTATATTCATATTTATTTTTAGAAAGTAATGCATTAGCTAATTTAAATTGATATATCATTATTAACTCTTTTATTTCTTCATCTCCTAACTCATTTAAATTCTTTATATACCCATATATAGCCTCTGAATCCTTAAGCATGGATTGTATAAAACTCCTAAACATATTCCTATCCGTAAACCACTTATCTTCAACAAATGCTCTAAAACCTATGTAGGAGGCATATCTCACGTATAAAATGAATTTATAGTAGTCATTCTCTAACGTATTAATTAAATCCTTTAAATTACCGTTAAACAGTATAGTCGATAAAACTTTCTTTGCACTTCTATCATCAATTTTCTTCAGGACTGATTTTAACTGATCTAATCTTCTCTTATACTCACTGTATTTATTAACAACCTTATCTAGCTCAGACCTATCTATTGCTAAGTTTAGTTCATAGTTCAAGGAGAGTACACTACTCAGCATTTCAATAGGACTCTTCCCAGTTTCTTTTGGTAAGAGGATTAGGGTATAAGGTCTGGCATTGGGTATAACTTTCTGTATTTCTCTTATATGCTTGAGATTCCTATACCCAGTCAATAAAGCCGTTGTCACATAACTACTAACCAGATCTTCGTTCTTCAGTTGAATTATTTTATTAAATATAATGTCCTCTACGCTAACGAAAAATCTTCTGTCATTAAATAGAGCGTAATTAAAAATGAGTTGGAGGGCTCTGTTTACACATTTAACGTCATTAGACTTCACAATAGTTCCAATTATTTTAGGATATAACTCAGTTAAGAGGAGGTTCAAGTTAAAAATTTCGGGAATAACGTTTACGAAGGCTGATGGATCTAACATGATAGGTTGGGGTAGTTCACTACATCTATCATCTAAATAGTCCTTTATGATAGGTATTAATCCCTTTATCAAGGGCTTAACTATTCCTAGCTTATCTGATATGTTAATCAGATAATTGTTTAATGGACTATCCTCTACACTACTAAACTTATATTTATCTAAAAGATAACCTACAATCTTAAAGAAATTATAAGCTAAATTTCCAGTAATTATCTTCTCTTTTAATATGTTAATTAAGATAAGTAATATCTCATCAGCTCTCTTCTCATATTTTTCAACATCCTCAGCACCTTCAGCTTTCTTAATGCTCTCGGGAATATAGTCTATAACAGAAAACCAATTCAATATGGGATCGTCAATTGTTTCCTCCACCTTTCTCCCGAAGTACTTCAAGACTAGTTTTGATACCTCTACTGGCATGGGGAAATATTTCATAGCGAGCAGAGGAGAATACCACTTTAAAACGTTAGGATCACTTTCGAATATCACATTATACACGTAATCTGTGTAATCCTTTTCGTCAATAAATGTTCGGTATGGTGATATCGTAACAATATCAATCCTTAATTTATCCCTTAAAGCGTCCAATAAATCATCTGTAAGGACATAAATATCAGCATTAAGATTTTTGTATATCCCCCTTAAACTCTTATACCCATTCTCGTCATGATAGTCTACTATCTTCAGATCCTTCTTACCCTTAATGTATTTCATAACCTCCTTAGCTATTCCAGTCTTTCCACTCTTCAAAGAACCAATAATACCTACCCTTTTACCATTTAGTAATTGAGCTACTAAATACTCCACGATTTCCAGGTTTTCTGGAGTGTAGTCCAAGTCAATGGAGAGTTTGACTTCTTTCTCTTCAATTCTACTTAGGTATTTATTTACAACCTCTTTTGACCTACCAGGCAAGAGTCTGAGGTGAGAGTCTATAGCGTAGTATATTAGTTCCTTCCAGCTATCGCTAAGTTTATTCCAGCAAAACTTCATTTCCTCTGGTGAATTGAAAAGAGATACTAATGGATAGATTATAGCCTCATCCCCTTTTATGTTTGACTTAGGGAAAACGGTGAACAATTGCTTAAACCTTGAAACAATTGGTAAGACCTCGTCTAGCCCTTCAATCTTTTGAGCTTCATCAAATAATCTAGGAATGTAAGTGGTATAAGTAGGAGTTACTATTAATGAGTACTCGAGAAATTTCACTACATCCTTAATGTTCTTTTCAACTTTAAGATCATCAAAGTGATAGGTTAGAGCATTTCCGGAAATCTTAGTCCTAGGATTCCTTAAGGAAGGTTCACTTACTGGTTTTACTTTTCCTAACATTAAATCGATAACGTAATTCCTGCCCTCTACTACTACCTTCTTACCGCTTTTTACCTTTTCCTCTATCATTTGCCTACACTTCTTTAGTTCATCAAGGCTCTTAACCTCCTTTGGAAGTTCAATTAACTCAAAATTTCCTTTAATTCTTTTAATTACTGTGGTCTTACCAACGAAGGGAAGACCAGATATATAAATAGGGTTTTTTTCAGAACTAATTACTCTATTATAAACGTCATCTTCTGAAATTTCTACGACCATATTTTAGTATAGAGTTATACATAATTAAAAATTTTGCAAACAAGACGAACTTCTGTCCACAATAAAGATAACCTTGTTTTACTTAAGCACGAACTTCAAAAAAATAATTTACCGTTAAATTTTGGTTTCTTATTGCTTAGAAATGAATCTACTCTCTCATAAATTCGCTCATGAAGTTTATACACTTGCCTTCAGACAACGCGTATGCTACTCTCCCCATAAATGGTGAGGGTTCCACTGAGGTATAAGCTCGCCTTTAAGCTATATGAAGGCGAATTTTAACTCGTTTTGTTCTTACTACAGCTTTCTCAAACCACTAAATAATGGTATAGTTAACTTTTTATACTATTAGGGTTACCCTAAGTATATGAGTGGTCAACAAGAGGTTCCAAAGCTCAAAAAAGGCGTTGTTGGTACCTTAGAGGCCCTAAGCCAAGAGATAGCAGCAATGGCACCAGCGTGTGATACAGTGGCGTTCATAACGTCAGCTGCTGCAGCAGCATTTGTGTTAACTCCACTGGCGTTTCTATTGGCTATGGTGGTGATGTACCTAGAAGTGAACACGCTCTACCACTTAGCTAAGAGACATGCAAGTGCGGGGGGCTACTACGGTTACGTTGCTACTGCGTTTGGTCCAAGGGCTGCCATGGTAGTTGGTCTGATGTATCCGATGTATCAGATAGTCAGTACTGCGGCAATTCCCATTTACGTTGCAGGAATAGTTTTGCCTGGAATTCTCTACTACTTCTGGAAGATAGTTCTACCAGCGTGGGTGTGGATACCCTTTATTGCAGTTTTCATATTAGTACCAATAGGGTTAGCTATGGTAGGGATAAGGCCTCAAATGAAGTACATTAGATATGCAGCCCTCACTGAGGTAGCTTTCCTAGCCTTGACCAGCTTAATAGTGATCTTAAAGGCCCCCGACAACACCATCAATCTCTTCAACCCGTTTGCGTGGAACAAGGTCTACGGAAGCCAGTTTGAACCACTTGGAGGACCTCTGGGAGCCCTAGGTCTAGGCATGATTTTTGGAATAACCAGCTTCATAGGCTATGGAGGCTCAGCTCCTTTGGGAGAAGAGGCTAAGCACTCTAAGTACATAAGGAGGGCATTAATGATGGGAGTATTCATTGTCGGGGCAGTACTGACAGAAGTGGCATATGCTCTAACTGTAGGATGGGGAGTGAATAACATGCTGAGCTTTGCTAACAGTGGTATTCCCGGCGTTATAGTGTATACAGAGTACATGGGAATCGCTGGAGGTCTTCTGTTGGCCCTCTTTGCTTTCAACTCAGCCTTCTCAGACAGCGTTGCAATGCAGTCAAACGCAGGTAGGGTTTACTTTGCCATGGGTAGGGATGGGGTACTTCCTAGGTTCTTTGCATATGTTCATAAAAAGTTCGTGACCCCTACAAAGGCTCTAGCATTCGTTGGATTAGCTTCAACGGTCATTGCGGTCATAACTGGCTTCGTTGTGGGTTACTTCTCTGGCGTTAGTCCTAGTCAAATGTTCACTCAACCGGCAACTTCGACACAGATAATAAACGCCTTGGAAAACGCCTTTAGCTTATTGACCACAATGGCTTTAGTTGGACTGGTAGTTGCTCATATAACCATGAATACCTCGGTGTCAATACTGTTCCACAGACTTAAGGAGAGACACTTTGGCTTAAACAAGTTGATCCACCCAATTCAGCACTACGTCTTCCCTACCATAGCCACTGGCATCTTCGCCTACGTGCTTTACACTAGTATATGGCCTCCAGTTTTCCCATATACCCAAGCAGTAATTGCAAGTGCGGTATACTTAGCGTTTTCAATAGCTTACTCGCTATGGGTGTGGAAGAAGAAGCCTCAAATAAGGAACAAAATAGGAAAGACGGTAAACATCGTAGAGGAGGAAAGGCAACAAGGAATTGCAGAGTAGGATAAATCTAAGGTTTTTTTACTACATCCTATTTATCGATTTTTTATTTGGTCTTAGCGCTTATAGTTCTTGAGTGTCAATATAGTGTAGGACATAACATTCGTTTTCCGAAAGTTTTTTATTTTTATGTCCAAAATAAAATTTATGGGTAACCCTAAAGATGTTTTGAAGAGGAATTTTGAAGACCTTAAAGGGATTAGATTACGTAAGTTAGAAGAGGGGATATATGTGGGAAGGAACTTCCTTAAGGATATATTAGTTTACGTGGAATACAATGGGCAAAACGGTATATTCATACACTGCGTTGGTGACTGTATAAAGGGTACTGGATGTGTAGTATATGAAGTTAAAGATAGTATGAGAAAGGATGATATCAAGGTGGAAGAGTTAAACTTAACTCCACTCTTCGTCACGAGTAAAGCGTATACTGCATTACACTCGTTATTAGAGGCTTCAAAGAAACTTGGGATAGAAAAGCTAGAGGAAGCCTTTAATATAATAATGGATAAGGTAAGTGAGGGTAAGTTTTTGGAGTGGGATAGCACAAATGCAGGTTAACTCACTAAAAAGGCCGATTACTCCCTTATTCAACGCGTTTCTTCACATATAGCTCCGTGGCACTAGTTAGAAGTTTTGCGTTGGCTTTCTTATATTAATGGATCATAGAGAGTGATTACAAAGTAGGGAAAGCCTCCTCCTCTAGGGAGGAGGTCAGTCATGTTAATAGATTTGGGACATTTTTCAACCGAATGAAACCTAAGAGGAGATGAATTTAGGAAATCAATCCTAATCCAAATAAATAATATTTTCAAAATAAATAGAAATAATATAAAAACTGTTGTTCACATACATAAAACTTCCACAACCATATTTTAATTTAGAATTAAAAATTTTGTAAGGTTTATATAAACAAGACGAACTTTTATCCACAATAAAGATAACCTTGTCCTAAGTAATCATGAAGTTTAAAAAACACTACTTACCATTAAACTTTGGTTTCCTCTTATTTAGGAATGAATCTACTCCCTCTCTAAAGTCCTCACTATATCTCAATAACCCGAAGGTCTTTCTCTCTATGTCGAAACCAGCGTAAAATGGTGAGTCAGCTATCTCATATATAACCTTCTTTAAAGCCTTAACGGCTAAAGGAGATAAACTCGCTAAGTCCTTAGCTATTTCATATGTCCTCTCATCTAGTTTCTCTGGCTCAACTACTTCATGTACTATACCCCACTGCAAAGCTAAGTCTGCATTAATTCTCTTACCAAGTAATAACATGTAAGTCGCTCTAGATATTCCTAAAGTCTTGATTATCCTCGTTAAACCACCACTCGCTGGGACCATACCTAACCTTATCTCAGGAAAGGCGAACTCACTCTTAGGAGTAGCTACTCGAATGTCACACGATAAGGCTAATTCCAGACCAGCGCCGAAAGCGTAACCATCTATTGAGGCAATTACTGGTTTTGAAATCTTCCACGAAGTTGTCAAATCATCACCCCAATCCAATAACGTTTCTGGAGTAAGAGAGAGGAACTCACTAACGTCCCCACCGGAACTAAAGGCTTTTCCTCCTAAGCCCTTTACTATTATAACCCTAACATCTTGATTTTTATCGAGTTCCAATAACTTCTCTCCTATCTCTCTCCTCATACTGACTGTTATGGCATTCATCTTCTCTTGTCTATCTATAAATATCTTGCCTATCTTATTCTCTTTATCAATCTCAACCTTTATCAATTTACCACCTATATTTGTAGTTTCAATGATAAATTTAAATCTATTTATCCTTCTTCTTCACAACCTCAGGATTTTCTAAAGTACTTACGTCTCCTATTTGAGAATTAGTCTCAATAGCTTTCAACACCCTCCTCATTATCTTCCCGCTTAGAGTATGTGGCAATTCAGATACGAACTCTATTTCCCTTGGAACCATGTGTGAAGCTAATTTCCGTTTAACGTAATCCATAATTTCCTTCTTTAGTTCCTCCGAGGGTTTAATATCCTTCTTCAGGACGACGAATGCTTTAATCTTGTAACCTCTTACCTCATCTTCAACAGCTATTACAGCAGATTCAGCTACTGCTGGATGAGTAGATAAAATACCCTCAATTTCTACTGGGCTAACTCTATAACCTGATACTTTAACCACGTCATCAGCTCTACCAACATACCAGAAATAACCATCTTCATCCATATACGCTACATCTCCGGTTAAGTAATATCCGTTCTTGAAATTACGTTTCCATCTCTCCTCATCTCCCCAAATTCCTTCAGCCATAGCTGGGAAGTTTGGATCTAAAGCTAATATACCTTGACTATTAGGAGGTAGTGGGATTCCATTTTCGTCAACTATTAAAGCTTTCACCCCCGGTAATGGCTTTCCCATAGACCCTATCTTTATAGGCAATGAAATGAAATTGGCAATAACGTAAGTAGCTGTTTCAGTTTGTCCGTAACCATCGTGAACGGGAACGCCAAAAATATCTAAGCCAAATTTCACTACATCAGGACTTACGTATTCTCCCCCAGCGTGAATAAACCTTACAGAGGACAGATCATATTTTTTAGCCAAATCTAAGCCTTCCTTCTTAAGAAGTCTTATTGCAGTAGGAGCAGTTGAGATCACTGAGACTTTAAACTCTTGAATTATTGAGTACCATCTCTCAGCATTAAACTTGCCTTCGTATGAGACTAATGGAATATTGTTAACCCAGGCTGTCCAAACACCGGCAAATCCAGCTACCCAAGCAGGATCCCCAGTATGCCAGAAAGTGTCTTGAGAATGCATGTCGAAGTGATACTTACCAGAAACATAGTAAAACGTAAGTATATCTTGAGAATGCCATATTCCCTTAGGCTTACCAGTAGTGCCAGATGTATAAAGGATTAAGAAAGGATCATCAATAGGTCTTCTCTCATAATTTACATCACTCTTACTTGATTCTCCTTCTATACCTTCATCGCTTATCTTTACCACTTTCACATTTATGTTCTTGAACCTATCAACTAAGGACTCATGAACTAATGCAACTCTAGCATTACTATTCTCTACTCTATATCTTATTGCTTCCTCTCCAAATGTGGAAAATATAGGGACTATAACTCCTCCCGCCATAGCTATGCCTAATAAGGAGAAGTATAAGCTGGGTACCCTTTTAGACATTAATACTACCCTATCTCCCTTATTCACACCGTGTCCCGTTAAAACATCTTTGAATATTGAAGCCTTCTTCTCTAAATCTTTGAAAGTATATCTTTTAGTTTCCCCTTCTTCACTTACCCAAAGTAAGCCATAGCCTTCTTTTTTACTGACTGCTAGTTCAGCCGGATTCACGTTTCCAATGTAATTTATTTCTTTTCTTATCTTGTCCCAACTAAAGCTCTTATATATTTCATCGTAATTATCTAAATTTGGCTTCAACACAATTTTCTTATCTCTAATTACTTCTACCATCAAGAATATGATATACTTTAGTCTTAAATAATTTTTATTAACTTGCTGAAGTGTAACGAAGTTTAATGAGGATTAAGAATTTGGAAAGTCAAATAAGGCTAATAGTCACGCGTAAGTGGAATATTAGAGGAGACTTAATCGATGATGAGACCTCTAAGGTGAGGAAGTCAGTAGTAAGGGAGAATTTAGGATTACTACTCTACTCCTTAATTTTATCTCATCTTTGATTACCAGAATATCAACGACATTATAGTTTATAAATCTCGTGAAGATAAATTATTATGTGAGGAACTTCACAAATTTCCCTTTAAAATTTGTTAGAGTTATTGTAATTCATGAGAATTGTTGGAGCAGATACTATTCAAATGAGGACTTAGTGAGGATAATAAACATAACTCCCTATCCTGAAAAAAACATTCTAAGAGTGTTTGCAACAGTGTCGGAAAAGGGATATAAAGAGATAAGTAAGTTAAAATTTGAAGAGAGAATAAAGGACATCTTCAACGTTTATAGATATGGAGATAAAATATTCATAGACTTAGCTAGGGATTATGATAACTCAGTATTTTCAGTGATTTCACACAATAACGGCATTTTATTGAATACTATGAAGTATAATGGGATGGAGATTTGGAATTTGCTATTATACGAGTATAAGATAAACAAGGTTTTAAGGGAATTAGATGAGGTTGCAGATATTAGAAATGTGACTATAAAGGACGACTTGCCCCAAAACTCTTTAAAAGATGATGAATTAAAGATACTTTCATTAGCGTATGAAATGGGTTACTTTGATTATCCCAGAAAGGTCAAGTCTAAGGAGTTAGCTGAAATGTTAGGGATTAGAGAATCAACATTAATCTATCATTTAAGAAAAATCGAGAAGAAAATGGTAGAGAGCCTACTGAGGAGACATGAAACGGTGTAAAAGATTTTTCGAAATAACGTTAATCCATAAAAATAATGATTAAAAAGTCTTATAGCATTGAAAGATTTGTAAGAGCATTACGTTAAAAAATAAGAATTTTATACTCTATTTGATTAGTTCTTACATTTAAAATTACGGTTGGGCTAAACCTATTCGGTATTCTATTATATTCGAGGAAGAGTAGGTTTAGAAAATGTATTGTCTAACCTTTTTTATATTTATAATCATAAAATGTAACACATACTTATATATAAAAAGGATTAGTGAAAAAAGGGTATTGTTATGAAAAAAGACGATAAATTAACTAGTAAGCATATTAAATGGATATTGGCAACAATGTTAGCTTGGACCTTCGACCTATACGACTTGTTTAGCATACTCTTCGTCACACCTTTCATAGCTGAGCTCTTCTTTCCCTCAAAGATATTACTCCTCTCCATAGCTGCAACTTACGCAAGTTTTTTAACATCCTTTATCATGAGACCCGTTGGTGCTACGTATTTCGGAACGAAAATTTCCGATAAGTCCGGGCGGAAGAGGGCGATTTTTTACGGCATTTTAGGTTTAGTAATCACTGCAACGCTACAAGGGGCATTACCAACATACGTGATAGCTGGAATAATCGCACCTATACTATTAATCATCTTAAGGTTAGCTGAAGGATTTTTCGTGGGAGGAGTTACTAGTGGTAGTCATACTATAGGTCCAGAATCCGTACCAGAGAGACATAGAGGCTGGGTAGGGGGTCTTGGATTCTCTGCTGCAGGTATTGCTTATTTAATAGCTGCAGGATGGTTTTACTTAACGGCGATACTTTATCCAGGTTCTGAATACTTAGTATGGGGTTGGAGAGTGATGTTCTTAGGAGGACTATTACCGCTGATAGTTCTCTTATTCGTTAACTATTTGACGCCAGAGTCCGAGATGTGGAATAAGATAAAGTCTAAAGGAGAATTAGTTAAATCTCCCGTTAGAGAGTTATTTACTAAAAAATATAGAAGAGCCTTAGGTATAGCGTTAGTAATAACAGTCGGATGGGCTTTGATGTATTACATTCCTCAAGGATTATTTCCAACCTTTTTAGCTGAAGTTAATAAGTTGCCTAAAACTGAAGCTGCAATAACGCTAATAATTGCATCTATAGGAGTAATAATCGGTCCAACGCTAGGAGGCGAAATATCCCAGCACATTGGAAGGAAATTAATGAGTTTGATTGGAGGTATTATAGTCATAGCAGTGGTCTCACCTCTGTTCCTATACTTAGGTTCTCTTCATGTACTAAACTCAATAATTTTAACAGCCTTCTTAATAAGCTTATTAAGCGACTTCGGAGGAGGGATAGTGATGACTTATTTGAATGAGATCTATCCTACAAGTGTTAGAGGTACTGGAGTAGCGTTCACATGGAACACTGGATTTGCAATAGCTGGAGCTTCTCCAACGATTATTAGCCTGATACTTGCCTCAGTAGGTGGATTCCCCAAATTCCCCATTGTAATGTTTTATTCAATCATCTTTGCGGGATTAATAATATTGATAGGATCAGTATTGACTCAAGAGACGAGAGGAAATATAATTAAGGAAGTAGAGAAACTTGGTTAGTGGTATGGAATGAAGGCAATGTTATTAAACGAGTTTGGGAAACCTTTACGATTAAATGATATTGAAACGCCGAGGATAAGAGGAAGTCAAGTATTAGTTAAAGTCGAATATACTGGAGTTTGCCACACTGATCTTTCGGTAAAAAGTGGAGTAATTTACAATAGAATTAGTATGGAAAAACCCAAACTTCCGTTAATATTAGGTCATGAAATATCTGGAGTTGTTGAGGAGATTGGGGATGAAGTAAGTGGATTTAGTAAAGGTGATAAAGTTTTGATTAATCCTTGGATAGGTGATGGTTCATGTTATTACTGCAAAATCGGAGAAGATCAATACTGTGATAATCCCAAGTGGTTAGGGATTAGTATGAACGGAGGATATGCGGAATATGTAGTAGTTCCAGATTACAAGTATTTATATAAGTTAAGGAATTTATCAACTTTAGACTCCTCACCCTTAGCCTGTTCGGGAGTAACAGCTTATAGAGCCTTAAGATTGGGAGAGCTAAATCCAGCGAAGAGTGTAATGATAATTGGAGCTGGAGGGGGATTGGGTAGTATAGCCATTCAAATAGCTAAGGCAGTTTATGGTAGTTTAGTTATAGGGGTTGACGTAAGTGATGATGGATTAAGATTAGCCTCTAAATTAGGGGCAGATTACGTAATGAGCAAGGTAAATAAAGAAGAATTGATGAAAATAACGGATAATAGGGGTGTTGATGTGATTGTAGACTTTGTAGGATCTGAGACGACTATTAATAATTACTACACCTTCCTATCCAAGTTGGGAAAATACATCAAAGTGGGAACTTTTGGAGGAGGTTTACCTCATGATGCGGGTTTAAAGCTTCACTCCATGGGATGGCAATTTATCGGCACCTTAACTGGTAACAGGAAGGACTTTCTAGAAGTGTTAAAATTAGCTGAGAATGGTAAAATAAAGCCGGCTATAACTAGAACCTTAAGCCTAGAAGAAGCCAATGAAGCTTTAGAAAACTTGGAAAAAGGTAAAGTTAGTGGAAGGCAAGTTCTTAAAATTACTTAATTGCAACGGGATTTATGGGTGAACCGGTACCTCCTATGACTTTCAGTGGTGATGCTACGAAGAAGAACTCGTATTGCCCATCCCTTGAGCAATCTTCAGCTAATTCCTCTAACCATAACATCTCCATTATAGGCATGCCCAAATAGTTTAAGAAGAAAATATGTAAGGGGAGCATTATTCCCAATGTGCTAGAATAAGTCTGCTCAGAGGCTATCGTATCAGAGCCATAAGCAATTATCTCATTTTCGTAGAACCAATTAACTAACTCCGGCTCATAAGTTATTCCAGGCTCATTAAAATCCTTATAAAACTCTTCAGCTCCCTTCTCGTAAAAAGTCTTCAAAAAACCGGTCCTAACGAGTATGATGTCACGCTTCTTTAACCTTACCCCTTCCGACTTAGCTGTCTCTAATAAATCTTGAAACGATATCATTTCTCCCTTATCTAAACTACTCTTTCCCTTATATCTAGCTACGTCCAACAAGACACCTCTGCCTACAATACCTTTCTCAGCTAACTTACTCACGTCATCCTTAACTAATCCTCCTATAGTGAGTTTAGAATCATAACCGTTATAGAGCGTGTTATCCTTCCAATAGTGACCCAAAGCATCCACTTGGGTACTAGCTTGAAGGTGCATAATGATGATATCGTCAGCTGACTTTCCTCCACCCGGTCTAGGCTTAGATTTACCTACCATATAAGAACTTTCGTCCCTAACCATTAAGTGAATAGTGGGTTTTCTTCCAATCCATAAAGGATCGCCTTCCCTCCTATTTATCCATAAACCTAAAGTGAATACTTTTCCCTTCCTTATTACCTTTAAAGAATCTAAAAGATACTCACTGGTTATGTAATTCAAAGTACCAATCTCATCATCTCTTCCCCATCTACCCCAATTCTTAGGGGCTTTTTTAACCTCTTCCTCAAAATTATACCTCATGAGGAACAATTAATGATAAAAAATTTAAAAAATTTACGGGAGACAGTAATTATAACTGTCGTTCTCGTTATGGTAGTTAATGTAGCCAAGAACGACTTTAATATGTTCACGTATGTTTATTAAAGCTTACAAAAGAATATAAAAATAATGTATATACGAAAGTTCATCGAAGAAGTAAGAAATTTAGGTCTATTAAAAGAAGTTAAAGGAGCTGACTGGAACTTAGAGATAGGAGCTATAACTGACTTAAATGCCAAGAAACATAAGTTTACTTTACTCTTCGACGAAATAAAGGACTACCCTAAAGGTTTTAGAGTACTAACTGGGGCATTATTAGATTATAAGAGAGTAAACCTAGCTCTCAATATAAATGCCCTTAACGATATTGATTTAGTGAAAAAGTTAAGGGATAGATTAAACATAGCATCTAAGGAATACAGAAGCTATGAACCAGAGGAAGTTAATGATGCAGTATTCCTTGAGAACGTTGATAGTGATGATAAGGTAAATCTTTTTAAGTTTCCAGCCCCCAAATGGCATGAATTCGATGGAGGGAGATATATAGGTACAGCTGATGCTGTAATAACTAAAGACCCAGAATCTGATTGGGTAAATGTAGGAGCTTACAGAGTCATGTTAGTTGATAGGAATAAGTTATCAATATTCATTGATTCTTCTCATCACGGTAGGATACATGTGGAGAAATATCTTAAAGCCGGTAAAAAATGTCCAATAGCGATTTCATTCTCCCCACCATTAGACTTGTTCATTTTCGCAGGAATGGAAGTCCCAGCAGGTATATCTGAGTACAATTACGCAGGGGCTATAGTAGGTAAAAGATTTAAGGTATTTAGAGGAGAGGAGACTGGACTACCTATTCCAGCTGAGAGTGACATTGTGATTGAGGGATATATAAGTGGGGAGTTAACAGATGAGGGACCTTTTGGGGAGTTTATGGGATATTACGCTGGAGGAAGGATGAAAAATCCTGTAATAGAGGTTAAAAGGGTTTATTATAGAAGTAATCCCATACTTTTAGGTACTGCTCCAAGTATTCCTCCCTACGACTACTCTTATTTTAGGTGTCCTCTGAGGTCAGCAATGATATGGGATATGTTAGAGAGAATTGGGGTAAGGGATATTAAGGGTGTATGGGCTCACGAAATAGGGTTTTCAAGGGCTTTAATAGTAGTTTCAATTAAGCAATCCTTTGCTGGTCAACAAACCATGGTAGGACATATATTAGCAACAAGTCCTCTAACAGCCTATGGTGGTAGATATGTAATAGTTGTAGATGAAGATATAGATCCGTCAGATATAAATCAAGTATTATGGGCGATTTGTACTAGAACAGATCCTATTAATTCAATAGAAATTGTTAAGAACGTTCCTAGTACTCCTTTAGACCCCATGGCTGAAAGGAAGCAGAACGTAAAGGAATACGTCTCATCCAGAGCTATTATATATGCTACCAAACCCTTTAACAAAGACTTTCCCAGAGAGGTAAGACCTAGTGAGGATATTGTGGAAAGGGTAATCGTTAAATGGAGGGAAATCTTGGAGTAACTGGACTATGCGTGATCAAAAATTTCACTTTAAGGCAATTAAGATTAATCTGTTTAGATACTACCTAATTAGATACTACCTAATCGGAAAAATTATTCTTTCTGACCTCCTCCTAGTCCTAAAGGGCGAGGCTTGTCGTTCTCTTTGTTAATAAACTTCCCTAAATGAATTATGCTCATATTAAAATAACAAAAATGTTGTCCACAGATATATTCCCGTCTTGAAAGTATAAATGTGTAATCATTTAAATAATCTAGTTCACCATAAGCTGAATATTATTAATATTTTTACAAAGTGATGAAAGCCTCTATGGCGGGGGAGGAAGCCGGGCTTATATAACAGCATTCACATATGCTCGATTTAAGAAAAGATACTTTTAATCCCTCACAAAATGTACTCAAAGGTCATTCTTTAGAAAAAATATATTAGTTAGAAAAGTAAAGATATATAATTATGGCATATACGACCAAATTTGTAACCCCCTTATTCCATATTAACCTTGTTAGTACCGATAGCTGGGTTATTGGTAGCATTAGCGTTAAGAAGTTTACTAATACTAGATTACGTTCATGTGCTAACTGGAGGAACTTGGACGGGCATAGATTTATTCATGGGCTTGGTAATGAGTAGAGTTTTGAGATCGTTAGACCCTAAGGGTAGGGCTGAGATAATAAAGAGGTTAGTTCCAATAATGCTCTTCTTCATGCCATCCCTAGCGTCAGTGGCAACTACTGCCGGATATTTCTTAGCCTCATGGCTAGGAATATTCAACTTAAAAAGCATCTATATCCTATTATCTGGCGTAGTCGTTCTAATATTAATTATACAAGGTTTTGGAATCATATTACCTAATGAGGTTAGAATAGTGTTGGAATTAAGAAATGAAGACCCAGATTTAAATAAGGTAGTCAAGTTGGGAATGAGGAACATTTATGTCTCTGGTAGTCAAGTTATATTTCAAATAATTATAATCTTCATAATGGCAAACCTAGTGATCTAGTTTACTTAACTCCATTAAAGTCATTGCTAATATTTTTATCGAATCGTAAAAGTCATTAATTTCAACATATTCATCAGTAGCATGGGCTAGCTCTATTCTCCCTGGACCGTAATTAATTGAGAGTATTCCCTCTTTTACAGTAAACCTCATGTCAAAAGTACCGGGAGATAATACAAGCCTAGGCTCTACACCTCTAATCTCCTTAACTTTTCTCCTCATTATTTCATATATTTTGTCATTAACATCTGACGTTATAGTATCTATTGCATAAAACTCATCATACTCATACCTTGCCTTAAACTCTTTACTTACTCCTTCTAGTATGTCTAAGATCTTACCTCTTACCTCATCTAGGTTTTCCTCTGGTACTAACCTTCTTACTATGGAAAACTCACAATAGTCAGCTACTGTATTAACCCAATTCCCGCATTTCACAGTTCCCACTAGAATAGATGGCTTCTTAGAGACCTCTGGAATTATCTCGTACTTAGACGTTATGTCTGGAAGAGAGTTGTACAATTCTTGGATCATCTTAGTTGATGCTCTCACAGCGTCAATACCTAATTGTGGCAATCCTCCATGACTTTTCTTACCGTAAACCCTTACAATAGCCCATATCGCACCCCTATGACCATAACATACATTATCTGCACCAGTTGGTTCAGTGAAAATCACGTAATTTATTTTTCCTTTCTTTAAAATTCCTTTCTCAACTAAGTAATAAGTACCAGCGTTAATATTACCTACAGTCTCCTCATCTGGAACTAACGTTTGAACTATTTGAAGGTTTGAAGGGAATACTTTATTCCTTCTCAACAACTCAACCGCATATATCTGGGATACTATTCCAGACTTCATATCTGCAGATCCTCTTCCATATAATTTGCCATCTTTAATAATTCCTTCATAGGGATTAACGCTCCAACCATCTCCAGCCGGAACAACATCGTAATGCCCGTTAAAGGCTATCCTAATATTTCCATTACCTAAATAGCCAACTAAGTTATGTCTTCCTCCCTTCCCAAACTTAACTAATCTCTTTAAATCATCATCACTCAAGGAAAAGACTTCAGTATTATAGCCTAACTCGTCTAACTTCTCCTTCATCTTTTTAACTATAATGTCGTAGTTAAGCCCGGGCGGATTTTCAGTAGGTATTCTTATTAGTTCTTTTAAGAAGTTTAAGGACTCTTGTTTTAACTCCTCATCTAGTTCAGTCAACCATTACACCTCCGGCTCATATCTCCCATCTATCGCAGTCCATCCACCATCTACGAAAATGACGGTACCAGTAATGTATGATGAGGCAGGCATTACTAAAAAGATTGCGACGCTAGCTATTTCCTCTGGAGTAGCCCACCTCTTAAAGATCGTCTTCTCAGCATAAGCCTTATACCAATCTGGCTTACTCTTTATCTGCTTAGTAAAAGGAGTGTCAACAACTCCGGGGGCAATTAAATTAACCCTTATATTATATTTACCATATTCAGCTGCTGCTACTTTAGCTAATTGTACTATACCAGCTTTTGAAGCAGAATACGCGGATTGTCCCGGTTCAACTACTATACTTCTTATTGAAGAGAATAATACAACACTTCCACCATCTTTCATAAACTTCAGAAATTCCTTTAACACTATAAAGGGACCCTTAAGATTTACATTAATAACCCTATCAAACTCCTCATAAGTGTAGTTTTCAATAGATTTTCTAACATTTATAGCAGGTGTAATAAATAGAGCGTCTATTTTCTTGAAATTCGAAAGGATAAAAGGCAATAACTTGTCTCTAACATCTTCTACCTTAGTAATGTCAGCTTTGATTCCTTTAATTTCATATCCTTTTGAGGAGAGCTCATTTATTAACTTATTTAGTTCTTCCTCGTTTACATCGCTTGCTATTACTTTCCCTCCTAAACTTACAAACATCTCGGAAATACTCCTCCCTATTCCACTAGCAGCTCCAATTACTACAGCGTTCATTCCCTTAACTGAAAACAAATCCTTATAATCCATGTACTTCACCTACTTAAATATGGATAACACAGACTTTTTACTGGATTCGTAAGTTAAAAATATTAGATCATCTACGTTAACGTCAACTTCGTTAGTAGATATCGTGAAAACGGTGTCCCCATCCAAGGAGAGGTTATAAGGTCTTATGATTGCTGAAAAACCGTTTTCAGCACTACTAGCTATTCTACAAGCATCGGAGTTAGAAAGCTTAGCATTGGTTAATACTACTCCTAAAGTCGTCCCTGGAGTACTTAACCTCATTTCATCACTTTCGTTTCCAGCTATCAAATTACCTTCTTCATCATAGACGTTACCTATGCTGTTAACCACTGAGATAACGCCCACTTTTACTTTACCTTTCTCCAACTCATAATATCCTTGTCCAGAAGGCTTAGCATCTCTAATCCCATTGAGTTTACCAACAGTAGCACCTCTTCCAGCCCAATATCTTCCAATCATTATTTGTTGAGATAAATTTTTCAAAGCTTTAAGTCCCCACTCCTCTGTGGGTAGTATATGATTATCGTAGAAGTCGTAAATAGCTGCAGCTGCTACAATAGGTACTCTCATATCCCCTATCTTAAAACCCTTACCCATCTCGTATAAACCCAATAATACGCCATTAACCGCCCTAAAACCAAACACACTCCTTCCCGTAAGCACTATAGCGTCAACTGATTGATCCCTTCTGTGTAATGGTCTTAACAGATCAGTCCCCAAGGTTGCTGGAGATCCACCCCTTTGAGATAAGCCGACAGTGTTGTTCCTATTATCCATTACTACTACTGTTAAGCCAGACTTCGCATTATCATCAGTATACCCTCCCACTAATACTCCATCAATACTTATCCTCTTATTCATATATCACATCCTCCTTTTTCCCAGTATATGTTTCTCTAGACAATAAAATACCAATGATCATCACTATTTCCGCAATTAAAAGGTTTAAAAACCATGCCTTTTAGGGCGGGGTAAAAGTTTTTAAGACATTTTTCTTTCATAAAACTCCCTTCTGGTTAACCTAATAAAGAGTAGGAGCCGGATCATTACTCCCGCAATACTGGAGTTATATAAACTTAATTCTCTCACTGAAACTACTGACCACGGTAAAGTGGGGTAATCCAATTGCTCTAGCTAAGGGATTTAACATAACTGTGCTAAAGTATCTAAAGGGAGGGCTATTCGAGGAAAGATAAATTTAAACCTTTACAGTTTATATTTAAGTTAGTAAACAGAAGATTTATATTCCAACTATTGAGAGTCATTATTTATGGAGAAACTTGACGTTTACTTACTGATGGTTTCAAGAATTCTTAGAAGTTTGGTAGCAGGCTTCCTAGCAGTAGTAATAGGCTTATATTTCTTGAAGATAGGATTGACTGACGTTGAAATAGGCGTACTATTTGGTATAGGCGCATTCGCAACCCCGCTCCTTTCCCTCATTTTCTCAATATACGCTGATAGGTACAGTAAAAAGATGTTCCTCCTCATGACGTTAGCCTTCTTGCCAATTAGCATAATAATACTCTTGACTACTAGAAACTTCGCATTATTAGCATTATCGTCAGCCTTAGGAGGATTTGGAATAGCTGGAGGTTTAGTAGGTGGAGGTGTGGGTGCGATTGTTGCCCCAATACAGACCGCTATTTTAGCTGAGAAAAGTAAAAAAGATGAACTGACTAAAGTTTATTCAATCTTCACTACATTATCAACATATAGTGGAGCATTTGGTGCCCTTTTTGCTAACATTAGTGATTATACTGAGCTATTTATGATAGGTTTAGTATTGTCTTTAGCCTCATTCTTAGTAGCCATACCAATAAGAGAGGAGAAATCGAAAAAATTGAACGAGGAAACGATAGTAGATAACAAGAAGAAAGAGGACTTAGCTACCATTAAGAAGAAGGACTTAGATATAATTAAAAAGTTCACTTATACTGGAATGTTTAATGGTATATCACAAGGTCTAATAATACCCTTCATACCAATCATTTTTGAGCAGTTTTACGGATTAACACAGGCTCAGATAGGTGACATAGTATTTATAGGAGGCATTGTCTCAGCCTCAATAATATGGTTAACCCCAATAATGAATGAAAAACTTGGTTTCGTCAGATTTATTATCTATACTAGGCTAGTGTCGACTATCTTGACCTTAGCCTTTCCTTTCTTGAGGCTTCCCTTACTAGCGAGTATTGATTACATCGTATTTACTTCTTTTAGAGTGTTCGCATTACCAGCACAACAAGCCTTAATGATGACCTTAGTTAGTGGTAGGAGAAGGGCTACTGCGAGTGGTACCAATCAAACTGCAAGACTATTACCTTCAGCCTTATCTACGCTTTTGTCAGGATTTCTACTAAGCGTTTCGGTCATATTTCCTTTCGCTTTAGCTTTCGTAACGAACATGACTAACCTATACTTATACTATAGATTCTTCTGGAACGTTCCGGAGGCTAGGGAAAGGAAAAAGATCAGTGCTAGGATAGGTTCGGAAGGGTAGAAGTTGACGGATTAACTAATGCTTAGTATTTAAATGATTAATGAACAGACTTAATGCCTCTCTTAGGAAGTTTTGATCCTTACTACCTAGCCCTATTCTAACATACCCTGGCATTTCAAAGCACTCACCGGGGTTAATCAATACGCTATATTTGTTAAATAAGCTTTCACTGAACTCATAGGTGTTATCTACACCTATTGACTTTACGAAAGCAAGTACAGTAGCGTTAGGTTTTACCCATTTTATTTTTTCATTAAGCATTTCCTCAAATAACTTGAAATTAGTTAAAGCTATGTTCCTAGCCCTCATCATCAGTTCCTCTCTCCTCATTAAGGCGTTATAAGCTATTTCTTGACTGTAAACTGAGGGTGATATTGTCGTGTAATCTCTTACACTCCACATTTTATCTATTATCTCCTTATCATTTGCAACAACCCAGCCTATCCTTATGCCGGGTAAACCGTAAACTTTAGACATACTGTTAGTGCTAATAGCCTTTTCGTATAAATCAACAAAACTAGGAGAAACGTTACCATCAATCTCTGAACCTCTGTAAACTTCATCTGAAATTATATAAGCGTGATTGTCCTCAGCTATCTCAACAATTCCCTTAATTTCGTCTTTAGATAATGCCATTCCAGTAGGGTTATTTGGATTAGTTATTACAATTGCTTTAGTATTCTTACTTACCATTTCATTTAACTCGTTCAAGTCTAAGTGAAAACCTTTCTCTTCCTTAAGCCAAATGTTCTTAACTTTTGCGTTAATACCCTTTAATAAGCCCGGTATTTGCATGTAATTTGGCATTTCTACAATTACCTCATCATTAGGCTTTATTAACGATAGGATAGTGATGTAGTTCGCCTCAGCACCTCCATTTGTTATTATAACCTTCTCTGCGTCTTTTACCTCATATAAGCTTGAAATTAATTCCCTTAACTTTATCAATCCTTTAGTATGCCCATACTCGAACTTCACTTCAGGGGGAAGCTCTACTTCTCTAGAGGAAAGTGGTTCAACACCACTTTCTGATAAAACGTATTTAGCCCTCCAATCCCTTAATGATTGCCATCTCTCTAGGCAAAACTCAGGGTACATATAGTAGAGATTGACAACCAGTATTTATTTCCTTTCATCTCGTGAAATGGTGTGTGGACAACAATTTCATCCACCCCCATAAAATTTTATTCCAACTTATGCCAATAGATTTCGAGTAAATTGTGTTGAAGAATTTTTTTAACCATCTCGTCATTGTGTTTCTTGTTAAGTAAGGTGAGTGTTAGGAAATCAAACCCATTCATCTTCTTCCTACAATAAATAACTTACCCTCACCCTAAAAATACTTTTCCACAATAAATAAAATTCAATTTACATCAATCAAATTGTTGTCCACACACCTAACCAGGATAGAAAACAGTATGAGAAATCCTGGACATACGTAGACACGGTGCTTGTAGAGTGATGAACAGTTCGAAGACTGTCCTATAGATCCAGTTCAAGGGGAACTGGGATAGAGAAATCGAGAAAGTCTCGCCATTTAAAGTGGGGAGGAAGTCAGAAATAATTCTGTAGAAGCAAAAATAAATAGGAGGGATTAGTCTAATTTATCTATATGGTTAATCTTGTAGTAAAGTACAAGATACAAGGAAAGACTTACTCGCTGAGGCTTGAAGGAGAAGAACCCAAAATCTATGAAGACTTGGACAAAGTATTGCAGGAGCTATGTGAAAAATTCGACATTAAGGAGTATTCGGTATCTGAACTAGTTAGTATATCACCATTAGGTAAAATTATAGGTACCGTTACTCCAAACTTACTCTCACACTCTGCTGACTACAAGATCTCCGACGACAAAACAATTGATACTATAGCTAAGACAGTTTTAGGCAGTGCGATAGGGTTAACCATAGGGCATATTATTGATTCTGTAATGGAAGTTGAAAGGGAAAAGTTTAGTATTAAGTCCCCTTGTCTACCTAGAAAAGAGAACCCATTCGCTGAAGCAATAACGGAATGGAAATGATATTATTAGATACTTCATTTCTATACGCTAAATAAGAATGAGAGTAAGCATGGAATAGCTTTAAAGATAATGGACGAGATTGAAGAGGGTAAGTACGGAAAGCCCATACTTTTAGACTACGTTGTGGACGAGTTATTAACCTTGGCGATAAGTAGGCAACCCTTCAACTACGTCAAGCTACTATCGGAAAAGATTCTACAATTGAGGGGTAGGTATCTTTTTGAAAGTGTCATGAACGACTTATCAATTGAAGAGATTATAAACGCGTTCATCAAGTTAAATGAAAACCTCAACAATAAATTAAGTTTCACCGACTGTGCTATAATTATGACTACGCATCAAGTTGGCTATTTAGCAAGCTTCGATGAAGGTTTTAGCGGATCCTTGATAAGGTTAAGGATGGAATTTTTTATTTACGTTCTCAAAGGTTACGTTATCTCTAACTTCTAGGTAACTGATTTTGTAAATTTCTATCGAATCTTCTTATTGAATTTAAAATAAGTACCTTTAAACAAATCATATAGCTAATATTCTTGTTCCTAACTTCCTCCACTCATCGATTCTCATCCGGGGGTATTAGAGAGGATAAAAGAGCCATAGAGTTTCATAACTGTGATAATGTCACGATCATTCTCTAACCGCATGAACAGTGGAAGTACCTATGTCCTGCTTCCTTCATTTCTTTCCCGCACTTTGGGCATTAGTGCGGATCAACGTACACTATCTTTAGCCCATGTTTTTCGCCTGCTATTTAGTCCAGTAAAGTAGTCTACGGTACCGCATGAGATAGAATTTATCTCTAAACTCAGTTGGTAGATCCTTTAACCTCTTGATGAGGTTGTTTAAGTCCTCTAAGAAAATAGCTGAGACATTAAACAACTTAGCTATATCAACAACCCTCTTTTGCAGAGTCCTCTAAAATATTCCTAGCTTTCTTGGTGTGAACAACAATTTGGTTGTTTTGATATAAATTGAATTTTCTTTATTATGAAAAGTATTTTTAAGGTGAGGCAACTTATTTATTGGGCGAGAAGATGAATAGGTTTGATTTCCTAGGACTCACCTAACTCAACGAGAAACACAATAGCAAGATGGCTGAAAATATTCTTCTGCAATAGACTCTTGCATAAAAAATTTTACAGTTGGACGAAATTGTTGTCAACACACTGTAATATCTAGACACACTAGAAAATTTTCTTAAATCCTCCTAACGTACACTAGGGGAAATATGGATACGAGTTGTAAGAGAACTACTAGCGTTACTGCTGTTAATAAGTCTTTATATATTAGTAAGAAAATTAGCCCAGCAAATCCATAACCTGAATCCCTCAACAATCTATAAATTCCTAAAGACCTCCCTCTATTCATATCGCTACAATAGTCATTTACATAGGCTATGAGATTAGGATATACCATTGCCATTCCCAACCCAGCTATAAAGGCGGAAATAATGTAATATTGGATCGTGAAGATAGATACTCCAATTCCCATAAAAATGAACCCTAACACTAATAACAAGAGTCTACCTTTCACATCGCTTATATGTCCAAAAGGTATCTGTAATAATGCCCAGGTTAGTGTATATATTGTCACTATGGTGGAAATCTCGAATGGACCTTTAGCAGATAAGTACAATGGCACTAAGACCCAGAAGAATGCGTCCACAAACTTCTCCAATAGTCCAGCAATACCTATAAGTAGAGAGGATATTAATCCTCCCTTACCTAAACTTGTGTTAGGTTTAGTCTCTGATGCTTTACTTGAGAATACCAAAGCTAATAACCCTACTAGTAACATCAAGTAATAAGGCGAGAAAAAAGAAGAAATTATTAAACCAGAGAGAAAACTCCCCATCGAGACACCTAAGTATCCAAAAGTTTCATTTATCCCAGCTGCTAAACCTGCCCTCCTTTTGCCAGATATGTCAATCTGCGAAGTTACTGTAGTAGTCCAAGTTAAGGCTTGATTTACTCCTAAAAACACTGTAAATAATGTCACTAATATAGGAGATTTGACTATAATTGCTATTAATGGTAAAGGAATTGAGACTAACCAACCTAATATTAACACTTTTTTCCTACCTATTATATCTGATAAATGTCCAGAAATGTAATTCATTAAAGCTTTGGTGAAACCAAAAATAATAATCGAGTATAGTACGAAATAGTATTCATTCAATTCAAGGACTGGGAAGGCCACCCTGAATACTCCTAAGTAAATTCCCGTGAAGAAGACTAATACGGTGAAAAGTTGAAAGTTCTTCTTCTTACTCATTAACTATAAAGTCTTATTAACAATAAATTAGTATTATTCACTATGAGTGGTGAATTGGAAGAGAAATTAATTAAGATAGGTTTTTCAAGATATGAGAGTAAAGTTTACTCTACATTAACTAAAATCTGCAACGCTAAAATGAGGGAATTGGCAGAACTGTCTGGCGTTCCATACCAAAAGGTGTATGACGTAGTTTCGAGACTTGAGAAGAGAGGTTTTGTTAAAGTGATAAATGGAAAACCGAAGAGGGTTAAACTCATAGATCCTAACATAAGTTTTGAAAATTATAAGCAAACTATCATAGAGCAGATAGACAAAATAGTTGCTGAGATAAACACCATTACCAAGGATAAGAGCAAAGAAAGGTCTACCGTAATTGAAGGGAGAAGACAAGTAATGAGCTTCGTGAAAAACATGATCAGTGAGGCAAAAACTCTTAAGGTGGTATATCCGAGAATACCAAGCTGGATGGTAAAGCTATTGAGAAACTTTAACGGCGAACTATACTTAGTGGTAAGAAGTGAAGATATGGAGAAGGTTAAGGGCTTGAAAGGAAAGATTAAATACAATGATGAAGTCAATTCAAAGTTCATAATTTTTAATGACGAGATAACTGCTGTTTTTACCGACGAATCTTACGTTACTGTAGAGTCGTGTTTAGGTTGTATGATCCATTCAATGGAACACTTTAAGTTAATATTTAACAAGGATAAAAGAACGGCAAACCTCACGTTTTAAGGTGGGAAGGAGGTTAAGAAATTGTGACCTCGCTGGAGGAAATATTAAAAAGTAGAGGAATTAATTATCAGTTCGTCAAAGTCAAAGACGCTAAGACTGTTAAAGACGCTTCCAACTCTTTAGGAATTGATGAAGGTAAAATAGCTAAGACTGTGATTGTCATTGCAGACAATAAGCCATTAGCAATATTCTTAAGGGGCAATAAAAGGGTAAATCTAGAAAAGGTAAAAGAATTTTTGAGAGTTAGCGAGGTTAGGATAGCGAAGGCTAAGGAGGTAAGGGAATTAACAGGTTATCAAGTTGGTGGAGTTCCTCCAATTATAGAAGGAGTAGAAACTATCGTAGATTTGGATTTAGCTAGCGATAGCGATTACGTCTATTGTGGTGGAGGAGATGAAAAGACATTACTACGTATTTCACCCAAGGAGCTTGTTGAAAAGTTTAATTTAAAGGTCTTAAACGTAAACCATTAACTGGAAATAGTGAATAACCCTTTTTTTATCATGTTGATTACATTAACATATGTTATTTAGACAGCTGATCTCAAAAAGTGGAGGATGCTTAACTTACGTCATTGGATGCACTCAAGCAGGGGAATTAATAATCGTTGACCCTAGGCTTGACTTAGTTGACGATTTGATGAACTTTTCTGAATTATACGACATGAGGATATCTTACATTATAGATACTCACACTCACGCTGACCACTTATCTGGGGCAAAAAGGTTAGCTGACATGACTAGGGCTAATGTTTATATGCATGAGAGTACTAAGGTGAAGTTTGCACAAAAGGTTAGGGATAATGAGGAAATAAAAGTTGGTAACGTTAAAATAAAGTTCCTTTATACGCCCGGGCATACTCCGGATAGTGTTTCTGTACTCATAACTGACTTAAGAAGAGGAGATGAGCCTTGGGCAGTATTAACTGGTGATACGTTATTTGTGGGTGGAATTGGTAGGATAGATATAGGAGGTGAGGACTCAGCAGAACGGCTCTTTTACAGTTTACAAAAACTTAAGGTATTACCAGATTACATTGAAGTTTTCCCTGCCCATACTTCCGGTTCAGCGTGTGGATTTGGGATAAGTGGAAAACCGTCATCAACCATAGGTTTTGAGAGAAAGTATAACAAGTTGTTTAGTATAAATAACAAAGAGGAATTCATAAATTCACTAAAGTCCATAAAACTTCCTAGACCTAAGGAGTTCGATGAAATAATAATGAAGAACGTTGAAGGTAATTTTTAATTTATGTTATATTTTTAAGAAAAACTAAAAGCGTCATTACGTATAAAACGGAAAAGCCTCACTGATTCACTTTCTCAAAATCTTAAATAAATTAATTTGTCCACTTAAAATTATCTACATAGAAATTAATACAATAACAAAAACGTTATAACTTAATCTTGCACGATTCCTTCCTACTATTCTTCTCTTTTTAGATCTATTACAAAGTTGAGGAAAGCCTCTATAGTGGGGAGGAAGATGATAAGTGAGGGTATAAAAAAATAAAGATGAAAATCAAGCATATTAACCATTTTATACTAATTCAAACTAATGAAGAGCATAGCAATAATAGGGAGTGGTAAGATAGGCAGTGGGATATTAAAGGCAGTTAAGGGGAACTATCCGTCAATAAGAATTATCGCAACAGGGAGAAGGGATGAGACTATTGAAAACGTTAAAAGGATGGGAGTTGAGGCTACTAAGGATAATGATTATGCAGTTAGGGAAGCTGAAGTCATAGTGTTGACCGTTAAGCCTCAACATTTTCCAGTAGTATTACGACAAGTAAACAAGGATTCTTGGATGGGTAAGATAGTGATATCGGTAATGGCTGGTATAAAGGTTTCAACACTTTCCTCTCTCATACCTAATGCTGAAGTATATAGGGCTATGCCTAACATTAACGCTTTAGTAAATAGGTCTACTACCGCAATAGCAGAAAGGGATGGGAGGGGGAAGGAGTATGTTGAAAGTATTTTTAAGTCGTTAGGAAGCGTTTATTGGGTTCCAGAGGATATGTTAGACGCTTGGACTGCTTTAATAGGAAGTGGTCCCGCTTTCATTTCAGAAATAATTGATGCCTTCGCCTTAGGTGCAGTTGCTTGTGGGATGCCTAGGGACTTAGCTTACTATGCAATACTTGACATGATTGAAGGAACGATAAAGATGTTAAAAAGTAATTTAAATCATCCTGTAATGCTTAGGGATCAAGTCACAACTCCTGCTGGTACTACAATTAGAGGGTTAATGGTAATGGAGAGTGAAGGAGTCAAGTCAGCATTAATTAAAACCATTGAGTCAGCTTATCAGAGGGCTTATGCAATAGGTGAGGAGATTGATAAAAGGTTAAGGGAGAGTAATGGAAAGTGAATAATCTGACTTCCTCCCCTTTTCTCTTATCGATTTAAGCTTACATTTATCATATCTCGAGAGGCTCAGAGAATCCTTCTGCATGTAGAATTGGTTTTTTAGACTTTTCATCCCCGCTTATGAGGCCTTTCCTAACTAATGTAATAACTGACCTACTCCCCGCCCTAAAGGCCTGCCTTTCTTTGTCAAATATTTACTGACTCTAAAAAATAATCCATTTAGCGTCTTTAGATTAATAATTTAGAAGTGTAGATTAAACCTTTGCCTTACTTCATCTAATTTCGTGTATGGTTCCACTACGTTATAAATATAAATGTTTTTACCATCCTTAGTAGTAATTAACCAGTCTCCGATAGTATAAGTGACAGCACTACTAGGTAATAATAAACCACCATAAGCATAAGTCTCTTGTCTAACGTTAGATACTATTATTTTATTTACATAACTCCATGGAATTACTAATTCCCCATCAATGTAATTTCCCTTATTACTTATTTTCCACAAGTATTTTACCAGCCTATAAATCCCGTATAAAATACCTATCCCTATTAGTATAAATATAACTGCTGATATAACACTTATAATTACTGCAGATAGTGAACTGTTGGCTAAATCTAAAAGTTGCTGAAAACCAAAATATAGGAAGCCTATTCCTAACGCCCCTCCAAAAAATATTCCCAAGCCCAAAAACATGCCTCCCGCATGTATACCAACCTGCTTCCTAAAGTTTACCTTATATATACCATCATCTGCCGCTGCATAATGGTCTTTTATAGCTTGTAGAAAAACTATAGATCTTCTAGGAACCCTTAAAATTGTTAATGGAACTATTTCTGTCATGTAAAATCTTCTCTTCATCATGAAGTAATATTAAAACAGATATTTTAAGCATTACTCCCCTTTTTTCTTAATGCCATTATACAGATAGGAAAACTAGTCTCGACAAGCTTATCGATGAATTTTTCAAAAATTTAATCGCAAATAATTCACTCACTTTATACCTTAATTTTAAGGTTCTTGAGACTTGATTTCAAAAGTCAATTCCAGAAAGTTTGTAATTTAATATTTATATTACTATTAGTAAAATTAATTTTTTGCCCAATTTTTGTATTAACTATCACTTTCAGTACCAAGAAATGTCCTTTTATTTCTGAGTTCACATTGTTATGTAATGGAAGGAATTCAGAATCTACGCATTTCGTTAATAGTTGTTTCGATTTCAGCTTTAATTTTCACTCTCTTAGTCTCGTTATCGTTGATTTCCTACGTTTTCATCACTTTAGCTTTATACACATTTTACATAGTAGCTTCATTAATACCTTACTTATTATTTATAATTTTAACCTTTATGGGATTCATGAGATTGATAAGAAACGATAAAAAGTTTATGATAGGGTTAATAGGTTGTTCAATCGACGGACTATCCTACCTTTTAAATTTTATAAGTATTCTAATAATGAAGGGCTCGTTTACAATAAAAATATCTGAAGGTCATACTATCTTCAGTAGTTTAAGCTTATATTCATTATCTCTACCCATATACACTTTAATTTCAATCATTATGGGCATAATCGGTTTCACACTCATTATAATCTCCCTAAGCGTGAAATTGTCATCAACTAAATTAAAGTTAGGTTCAATAATCACCATCTCAGGTTTCGTACTTCTCATATTACCTATCTTAGGAGGGATAATGATTACTATAGGCTCTTTCTTAATTTTTTTAGGCTTAGGAGAGACTATATAGGATAGTTAAGGATCTGCAGGTTAATACGTAAGCTAATTAGGATTCTTGAAGTTTTTTCTTAGTCTTTTCGTAACCAACATAAATACGTTTGAAGTTACAAAGTGAGGAAAGCTTGACTGTCGGGGAGGAAGTCTCCATTAAGGCTTAAAAACTATTCCTCGTGCCTATCTGGTTATGAAAGATTTAATATAATACTATTAGGAAATTATATTTATGAATAAGATTGCCATCATAATACTTATAGTAGGTCTAATAGTTGCTTGGATATTAGCGTCATCAATTAATGTGATCACAGTGAATAACCAAAGTAAGGGGGTTAACTTAGGTAATAATGGAGGTGGAGGAGGTAATGGGATTCACATACCAAATCTTCCTACGATTAATTACACTCTACCTAACATTACGTATAATTTCAAATACTCACTTTATAACGCTAGTGTCGAGAACGTTAAACTAGTATCAGTGCCAATAATACTTCCACAAATACATATTCCTAATGTAAAATTGCCAAGATTAGGTAGTGGAAAAGGTAATAGTTTAGGATCTGGACAAGGGAATGGAGTAGGAAACGGTAATGGTGAGTCATCGGGAAGTAGTGGGGGTAATAATCAGTCAACGATAGTAACTGTTACAATACCGCCATTACTTTACATAATATTACTCGCATTAGTAGTAATAATATTAGCTACTAGTTCATTCTTTATTGCGAGGAAGACAATTAGGCTGAACACACCTCAAATGCCACAGATGAGCTCTCAAGTTTCATTACCTAAGAAAGTTACACAGCAAGTTACATCTAATGAAGAGAAGGAGGAGGTTAAACTACTACCTAAGGAGATATTAGCGTCCTTTAAAGGCTGGGGAGGAAGTGATATAATAGGACTACCTATTGCAAACGATCTACCATTGATATGGGATTACAGAACGCCTCTCCCAGTTCACTTGAAAAAGGAGGGCTATAGATTGGTAAATATGGGGAATAAAGGTATGATAGCTGACAACAAGCTTTACATGCCTGAACCAGGATGCTATGCTATAAAAGCGATTAATGAGAAAGGAGATGAGAAGACATTCTTTATAAGGGGAGTTAACTATGATGAAGACGTGATAAGGTTAATAAGAGTCAACATAGGTGATGTGGAAAGCCCTAAAACCATAAGAGAGATCATGAGGGAAAGCTCTTATGATTCAAATACAATTATAAGGACTTTTGAAGACGTGAAATATGGGCATAAAAACGTGGATAGGGTAAGATACGAGGAGTTCTTGAGGGCAATAGGCAGAACCTTCAACAAGGTGATAATCTGTGAAAATTCGTAATTACATTATAGTTTACATAATTTTATTTGCCTTGATTCCTTTATTCTTACTCCTTCTACATACTTTAGGGTTTTACTTAGTTACTCTCATATTAATTCCGTCGATAGCTATGGTAACAGCAATGTTAATAGGAGACTTTCTCAAAGGCTTAACTTCCATAGCCTTAAAGAGAGTTGTAGCTCCATCAGTGTTCACCTACTTGTTTTTTAGCACGTTATCTAGTTATCTAACTTCAGCTTTTAAGACATACGTTATAGGTTATTTCATAAGTTTTCTAACTTTACTCTTAATAAGTCAATTCGTAGCTCGTTTAGAAAAGGAAGTGGATAAGGTAGAACTAATGGATTCTATAAAGTACGCTTCAAGGTTCTTCCTCTTCTTAGGCTTAGCGTACTTGTTTGGAATATATGCTCCTTTGTTTTATCCCTTCTTAGCCGTATCATTAGTTTACCTTATTGCATCTCCCTTACCAGCCTTAAGTAAGAACTACGTCTGGATAACGGACAATCTAACCTTTTTGTTAATATCTGCATTCGGGATAGGCTTGTTTTACACAGTATTGATTATTCCTAAACCAGCCCAAGATAACACTTACGTAATTATTGCGTTTACAATAATCGCCTCACTTTTAATTGCGTTTACGGCATATCGACTTTATAATAGTGGTGTTAAGACTGTCGAGAGGATAAGTGAGGAAATTTATGAAAAATATCAACGTAAGGAAAATCTAGTTCTAACTCCAGAATTCGTTAGGCTAGATAGTGCAATAAAGGAGTTTGTTACGTACGGGAGGAAAGAGAAGTTAATAACGTACTTAACTTACGAGCTGACTAAGGATGGATTATCCTATGAGGAGATTTTAGTTAAACTAAGCAACTTAGTTAACTATACAACAACTTATCCTCAAGATAAAAAAAGGGTTAACAGAAAGGTCATTGAGAGGGAAATTCAGAAAAGGCTTAACTTAGTTAAGGAGTTGCTGAGAGAGGTATTGGCGGTAAATAAAAATACTTAGACACTATATTCTTCATGTGAGTGAAATATCTTACATGACGAAAAAAGTTAATGAAGTCATTGACGAGATTATGAAGTATTTCGTTGGTGAAAGGGAGGTAATAGTTAAGATAATTGCGTCAATATTAGCTAACGGACACGTTTTAATGGAAGACGTACCGGGTATAGGTAAGACTTTCCTCTCTAAGGTTTTAGCTAAAGTACTTGGACTGAAATACAGTAGAATACAGTTCACTCCAGATTTATTACCTAGCGATATAATAGGTACTAAGGTATGGAGACAAGATAAGGGAACATTTGAGACCGTTCTAGGACCTATCTTTGCCAACTTCATCTTAGCTGATGAAATAAATAGGGCTCCACCTAAGGTTCAATCGGCACTCTTAGAAGCTATGCAAGAAGGGCAAGTCACAATTGAGGGAGAGACGATTAAACTCCCAAATCCGTTCATAGTAGTTGCAACTCAAAACCCAATAGAATTGGAGGGAACTTATCCACTACCAGAGGCTCAGTTAGACAGATTCTTGATAAGGATTAAGTTAGGCTATCCCAAAGACGAAGTTGAGTTATTGAAGAGGAGGATCTCGTGGCGTAGTAATGATCCCCTATCACAAATAAAGGTTATGATGAGTGAAAGCGATCTGATAAAGATTAGGAACTTAATAGAATATGGCGTTAAAGTTAGTGATGAAGTGATGAAATACATTGTTAGTTTTAAGACTATAAGAGATGATCCTAGGATTTTAGCTGGACCTAGCCCTAGGGCATTGATATCTTTGATGAGCGTAAGTAGGAGTGTTGCCTTCATAGAGGGAAGAGATTACGTGATACCAGATGACGTGAAGAGGGTAGCCATTGAAGTATTGTCACATAGAATAGTGTTGAAGCCTGAGATATCGCTTGAAGGAGTTAAGGGAGAGGAAATAATCTTTGAATATCTTAATAAACTTCCAGTACCGAAGTGAGATTGCAATGAAGGAACTAAACAAGACTATTATCATTCTTTCAATACTACCAATATTCATGGCGTTAGTTCTAGTAATGACTACCTCTAAATGGTATATAATCGCAATACTTTTCCCTTTATTTATAATTTTCCTAGCCCTAAATCTAGATGAGAGACCGCTAATACATATTTCAGTAAGCGTTGAAAAAAATGTTATCTACGTGGGAGATGAGTTAAAAGTCAAGGTCAATGTAAACTTGGAAAAAGGATTTGGATTAATAATCTTTAGATCACCTCCCATACCAAAGACTCAAATGGCTGAAGGCTTTGAACTCGTTAAAGGTACGAACGTTCACGTAATATTTAAGGGATTTAAAAGGGTTAATAAGGACTTTGAATATACTTTGAAGGCGTTAAAGAGAGGGGTTTATCCATTAGATAAAGTTGAATATACTTTTTATCATCCCTTTGGTGCTCATGAAATAATCAAGGATTCTATCAACATAAAAGAAGAAGTAAAAGTATTGCCTAAAATAAAGATAATTTATAGAATACCCAACAACATTAAGCCTAAGGAAGCCTTCCCTAGATTTTCCCCATCAAAAGTCGGACCTTATTCAACTGACTTTAAGTCAATAAGGAAATATGAAATAGGAGATCCCTATAAGTTCATTAACTGGAAGGCAACGGCGAGAAATCCTGGGAACGAGTTAATGATCAATGAATACGAAAGGGAAGGAGTTAGAAGTATTATCATATTATTAGATAGAAGTTGGATGATGAGGTTCGGAACTGAGGTCGAGAACTCACTAGAGTATGGAATATCTCTTATCCTCTCTTTAAGTAAGGTATTATTGAGGCAAGGTTATAACGTTGGCTTATGGACTATTCCTTCTGGGGAGAAAGTAATTCCGAGTTCTGATTCGGACCAATATTATAGATTAATGAGTGCTCTAATGAGAGTAAGAGGATACCCAGCTTATACGGGAGTAATTGATAAGAGTGTATTAAAAGCGTGGAGTTCAATGAAACCAATAATGATCATAGTCACAAATCTAATGGAAAACAACTTAGCTTACTTGTCTAGCGTTTTTTCTAATAAAAGAGTAATTATAGTTGATATAATACCAGATAATATATTACTAAAAAACGTAGTAGAGGGAAATCCTTGTAACGAGTGGTTTATAAGAGATAAGAAAGAGCTAATTTATGAGAAGTTGCCAAGTAATGCAAAAGTAGTAAGCTGGGATCCAGTCTGTGAGAGTATCGGTAAGGTTGTAGCTAAGATATCAAAGTACATGGCTGATTTATGATGAGGCCTACACTAATTTCTTTATCTATTATACTTCCCATGTTACCTTTCATAATTATTCTCTTAATGGGATATACCACATTAGGAATTGTAATAATTTCTATTATAGGTGCGATTGGAGCCATCAGTCTCTTAAGGAATAATCTTCACTACGCTTCATGGTTCTCGCTGATATTAACCTCCTTCATCTCAATTTTATCTCAAGGCTATATACCTTTTGTCTTTCATATAGCCCTAATAAGGATAAGCGATATACCTCTCTTTAATGGGTCAATAATAGCACCAGAGTACTCTCTAATATTAGCTTACATGGATAAGTTATATAGTAGATACGTCAAAGAGTTTAATCTTAAGGGCTTTGATAAAAAGGAAATAGAGAGTGAGTTAAGTGCCTTGTCAAGGTCAATAATTTCCATCATTACTTTAGCGTTTACACTATCAGTAATTGTTTATATTGGAATTACTAAGGCTAATATTTTAAGTCTCAACCCTTTTATTGCTCTCATAATCTTTGCTATCATATTCATAATAATATCTAGATATTTGATAGAGAAAATAAGAAAATTAGAAAGCTGAATTCCGCTAGTCCCAAAGGGGATCTGATTTTGTGAACTATACTGCCCACTGACAAAGGAAGGGCAAGCCTCGCCCTTTAAGACAAGAAGAGGTCAGAGACGCATTGTTGCAACAATAATTCTCTAAGCTTCTCTACTACCACTCTTATGAGAACCAATTAGGGGGATCTCCTTAAGGAGAGGAAGTTAGGTTTCGGAAAGGAAATAAATATTAAGCCCTTTCTTTAAAGATTAAAACTGTATGGCAATTGAGACTGACGAGATGATTGAAAAGCTGTTAAATGATCCTAAATTCATATCAGCATTAGCAAACAAAATTTACGACAAGCTAAAAGACGAAGTAGTAATAAAGAAATTAGAAGAGAACAGCAGCGCCATAAAAAGCCTACAAGAAACGATCAAAAGCCTAGAAGAGACTGTAAAACAACAAGGAGAGGCGATCAAAAGCTTACAAGAAACTGTTAAGAAACAAGGAGAAATTTTAAAAGAACACGGGGAAGCTATTAAAAGCCTACAAGATGCTATTAAACAACAAGGTGAAATTTTAAAAGAACATGGGGAGGCTATTAAAAGCCTACAAGAAGCAGTAAAACAGCAGGGGGAAGCGATCAAAAGTCTACAAGAAGCTGTAAAGGAGCAGGGAGAGGCTATTAGGGAGAATTCTAAGCTTATGAGTAAGCTTGCTACTGAGATTGGTAGTTTTACTAGTAGGGCTGGTAAGGGTTTGGAGAGGACTATTATGATGGTTTATAAGGAGGCTTTGGAGTTGCATGGGATAAATCCAAATAATGTTAAGCACGGTAGTATTGTTGATACTCTTGGCGTTATAGATAAGGGTAGGATATTTGAGGTTGATTTTTATGAGACTGATGATTACGTTTATGTCTTTGAAGTTAAGAACTTTGCTGATGAGGGTGCTTTAGAGCAAATACTTATTAGAAAGAAGTTAGTCCCACAACTCTTCAACAAGCCAGTAAAACTGTTCTTAATAGCAAACTACGTTGAAAGGAAGATTAAGGAGGAGTTGGAGAAAGAAGGAGTTACAATAATTACCTCAATTGTCGTAGAATAAAAAACCTTTCCTTTCACTACTCTCTCATCAGTTGAATAGTTTTAGAAGTATCTAACAAATCTAATTTCATAATAATCAAGATGGGTATAAGTTCTTGCAGACTCATTATCAGCTCTTTCTCCTAATCGTTAAATAAAGCTGATCTCCTTCCCACCCTAATTAGGCTTATCTTTTATTTGTCATAAACTGAAATCACCGAACTTCTTCATAATCTCGGGGTTCTTTTTCTTTAATATATAGTACACTAGACCGTGTATAAATAGTACAGCCCAAGCTAAATAAACTGCGATATTTAATGGAAAGGCTGGAGCTGGATAAGTTCCAAAGTATATCGTCAAAATATATACTAATGCCGATATTATAGGAACTACGATATGTTTTAACAAGTTTAATTTCTCTTTCATACTAATTTTATACTTCATCAATCCAATTGCTGCGAACAAATGACCGAATGCTACATAGAATGATCCAAAAGTGATGAGGAATATACTAGCCTCAAGTGGACCTAATATATAACCGCTAATTAAGCTTAAGGTTCCGGCAATTGCGCCTATTAGTATTATCGCATTTCCCGGTACACCATACTTATTTATTTTAGAGAAGGTCTTAGGATAGAGGACGTTATCCCGTGACATACCATAGACCATTCTACTTGCACTTGTCGCAAAGGCGATAGTTGATGAGTTGAACATAAACGCTACCAATACAATGAGAAGTATTACAACTGCTGTAGGAAAGTATTTACTATAAATTATTATCATAGGATCTGGTAAACTAGCGTAATCAAACATTTTATCAACTCCATATACGACAGTTTGAGCGTAAGCATTTAGTATAAGTCCAAAACCCAATAATAAAAATTCTATTAATAACGCTTTAGGTAAAGTCTTTTTAGGTATCTTTGCTTCCTCAGCTACTCCTATTGGTGTGGTAGCACCTCCAAAGGTCGTTATCCCAAATATCATTGAAGTTAAGATTAGAACCCAGTTTCCATTAACCGGTTGGGCTGTAAATGGTGATAGGGTATTTTTACTTCCCGCAATCACTATTAAGATAATGGATGTGATAACTAAGAAAATTATTGAAATTAAACCTATTATTAAATTTATCATTCCACCTGGCTTAACTCCAAGATACATAATCATTGTAGTTTCCACTGTGACTATTATTGCTATAACTGCCCATAACCAAGGCATAGTGGTCTGTATTGAGGGATAGACTAGGTAAAGAAATGATGCTACTCCTAATATTCCAAACCCTGCTGCACCTGCAACCAAATATTGGTAAATGTATCCATACCCAACCATGAATGAGGCTAAACTACTGTTTAATCCTTTCTTTATCATTGCCACGTAGCCATAGGAAGCTGCTATATTTTTACTCCACTCATAGACTACTACTAAAGTAGTTGCATAAATTAAATAGGAGAGTATAGTGACTAAAGGCATTGATCCACCTGCCAAACCAGCTATACCTACAAAATATAACGTAGCTACTGCAATAGGTGCATTTGCTGCTATTCCATAACTAGCAACTAGCCATGTACCTAAAACGTCCCTCTTTAATCCTTTTCTTTCGTCCATATGTTTAGTTTTTAAGAAAAGATATTTATTTTTTATCTTTCTTTTATTAATGGAAAAATTAACGTTTTGGTGTTTAACTATGTTAAAGGTGAACTTTTTATACAGTCAAAAAGAGGATAAAACGATCTTATTTAACGCATTCCTTAAATGATATAAGAAATCTTGTTTAGAAATTCCTAAAACTTCAGCTACATCCTTAGCTTTTACTTTTCTAGGATAATCTAAATAACCCATCATCATTGCGGTCCTTAACACGTTCATCTCCTTCTCAGTTAGTCTATTTCCTAGGATATCATTTATCCCTACTTTCTTGACTTGTATAGGGTTTATTTTAAACTTCTCGTTAAAATCATCTAAAACCTTTTTGTTAGTAACTACTAAATTCCACGTCTCAGTATTTCTCTCAACCACGTTCTCATAAGATAAGACCTTATCACTCAACTCTAAAATCTTTCCAGATATACTATTGCTCCTATCTTCAACAAATTCTATTAAATAACCATCACCAAGCTTTCTGAACTTAATAATTTCATAAACGTTATCCGCATTTTCTAAGTTTTTGACCAAATTTATTGGAGATGCTATTATAACTCTGACTTTCTTGGAATTATACTCATCAATTTTAATGGTCTTAACTTTAATGTTAACACTTTCTGTCCAACATCCTTCGTGCATTATTGTAAACTTAACGTTATATAATGTTTTCATTCCTATATTGAACTGTTGCTTATACTATTTAAGAATTACTATGTTAGTGCTTTAACATTTTTTAGAAAATATATCCATGTTGATGTGTCACATTTAGAAACTTTTCCCCTTTTACACTGTCAAAGATCACACTTTAATATATATTCTACGTAAATATTCTCATGGAAGTTGAGATCGCTATTAAGGCTTTTGAAAAGGAGTTCGGTAAAAAATTTATTACTGACAATAAAATTCTGGAAGAAGAGTCTAGGGCTCCTTATTTAGTTTCTCCAATTTTGTCAAAAATGGGTAAAAAAGTAATAGGAGTCATTATGGCAGAGGATGAGGATGACATATCTAATGCCGTAAGGCTATGTGATATATATCGTATACCACTATTAGCTAGGGGAGCTGGGACTAGTACTATAGGACAAGTCTTACCTATTTCACCTTCTACCATAGTGTTAGATATTAACAAAATGAAGGAAGTAATAGAGCTAGATGATAATTGGGTAAGAGTAACTCCTAGTGTGAAAGTATTGAAGGCATTACAGTACTTGAGAAAGAGGGGAAAAGAGTTGAGAGTTTATCCCAGTAGTTTTTACATATCCACCTTGGGAGGATATATAGCTGGAGGAGACGTAGGAATAGGCTCATTTCAATATGGCTATCACTTCGATAATGGAGGAATAAATTCGATAAAAGTTATAGGACCTACTGGAAAATATGAGCTAAAAGGTAAGGATACCTTAGCAATAGCCCAAGCTGCAGGAACAACTGGTATAATTTCCTCAGCGGAATTGGCAATAGTAGATTACGAGGACTGGAAGGATCAACTAATAACCTTCAATGATGTAGAAGAAGTCTCAAAGTACTTGAAGAAAATGGGAGAGTATAGAGATAAGATTAGGAGAATTACGATAGAAGATAAGGGGGCACTTTCACTGGTAGCTAAAGATAGGTTAGATAAGATAGGTGAATGGAACGTAATAGTTGCGAGTACTTTAAGCTTAGGAGAGGAGGTCAACATGAGGTTTTTAGATGAATTAGCATTTGCAGCAATTTACGTTACAATGAGTAGATTAACTAGTTTTAAAGAGTACTTCTACGAGGTTAGATTGTTACCCTTAGAGAGCTTCTCTAGAATCGTAAAGCAGGTCAAGGAGGCTTTGGGCAGTAAAGTCTTGATTCATGGGGATGTGATGACTTTGAGAGGAGAGATAATAATTTACACCGTATTTATATCTGATAAGAGTAATTTCGACGTAATCGACAACATAATGTTAAAGGAAGGGATTCCATTTGAAATTCATTCTATAGAAGTAAATTATAGGGTAGATGAGGAGTTCAGATTGGACTTAATGAAGAAGTTCAAGAAGATGATAGACCCTCATAACATACTAAATCCGGGGAAGCTGATAGTATGATGCTGAAGACGTTAATGGAAGTAATTGACATTTTAGAGTCTAAAGATCCAGTAGATAAGATTAGAGAGAAATTGAAGGGAAGGATAGATCACTACGAGGAGAAACAATTAGGCAAGGTCACTTACATAAAGTGCCTATATAAGGGTAAAAAAGGGAGGGAGAGAGTGGAAATCTTAGGTAGGTTAGGGGCAATACAGATGAGCCAAGAGAAGGGTTTAGTATCTGATGCCGATGGGGCAATAATAAGCTTAACAGTCCTATTCGAATTACTAAATCTAAGGGAAAAGGGAATTGAATTAGACATTGATGTCTCGTTCGTGACAAACATATCTTTAGATGCTAAGTTGATTCCTCATGAGCCCTTTAACTTCATGGTACCATTAGTAGGCTTAGATGAAGCCCTAAAAGAGGAGGTAGATAATGAGGCTAATCTGATATTATCTATAGACTCAACAAAGGGAAATAGGATAGCTAAGTATGATGATTTCGCCATAACCCATGTGATAAAAGATGGATATATTCTGAAGGTAAAGGACGATTTAATAGACATTTATAATAGGGTTACTGGGCATGAGGTATATTTCGTCCCCTTAACCACAGGGGACTTGACTCCAATGGAATATAACGTTTATCACATAAGTACGTTAGTCTCACCTTGGCTATATTCTAGTTCTCCTCTAATAGGAATTGCTACTGTGTCAAAACAAGTTATTCCGGGTTATGTAACCGGTGTTTTAAATATTGAAATGTTAGAACACGCTTCTAGGTTTTGCTTAGAAGTACTTAAATATGTAGAGAAGGGAGGAAGAGTTTACGAGGAGAGTGAATTAAAAGAGTTGAAGGAAAAGTTAGGAGAGTCAAACCTTATGAGGTTGAAGAAGAGTTGAAGACTTTAGAGGTAAAGATTTTAGAGGATTTAGTCTCATTTAGGACAGTTAACCCTCCTGGAAGAGAATATGATAGGATGGCTTCATATCTAAAAGATCTTCTAGAAAACATAGGTTTTAAAGTAGAATTAATTGAAATTCCAGAAGAATTTTTAGAAAAACATTATATTTATTCTCCTTTACATAGAGGTCACAAGAGAGTTATAATTTACGCTAGAAATGATGAAAATCCAATACTACACTTCAACGCACATTATGATGTAGTACCTCCAGGTAATGGATGGGAGAGTGACCCCTTTAAGATGAAGGTAGTCAATGGCGTAGCATACGGTAGGGGGGTCTCTGACATGAAGGGTGGTATTGTAAGTATTTATCAAGCCCTCTCTATAAATAACGATATTCCCATGGAAATATCCTTTGTGCCTGATGAAGAAAGTGGTGGAATAGGTTCTAAGTTTTTAACAGAAAATAGAGGGATAAGAGCTAAATACACTATCATAGCTGAGCCAAGCTTTCCTAATATATACGTTGGACATTATGGTATCATCAGAGGTTTGATTAAGGTTAAGGGTAAACAAGTCCACGCTAGTATGTCCCATGAAGGAAAAAACGCTTTTATATTAGCCTCTAAACTGGCTTTAACTATAGATGAGGAGTATAGGAAAGTAATTAAAAGTAAAGAAGTCAAGGATTTTCCTTTGTCCTTAAACTTAGGAGGATATACTATTAACTCCAGTGAGAGTGACGGTATTGTGCCAGGGGAATTTTCATTTAGCTTTTATAGAACTACATTGCCTAATGAAGAGAATGTTGAAGAGGAGATAAAGGAAACAGTTAGAGATATCGCTAAGAGGTTAAACGTTGAGTATGAGATGAACGTGAAATCATTTGTTAAGGGCTACGAGTTAAACAAAGATTCTAAATTAGTGAAACTAGCTGAGGACTGTGTTCTAAGAAAAATAGGAGTGAATCCTCAAAAATTAGTTTCGGCAATAAGGTTTGACGCTATCTTCTTCAGCAAGTTTTCTGAAGTCATAAATATAGGACCCGGTAAAGAGGCTCATAACCCTAACGAGTCTATTGAACTAAAGAACATTCATAAGGTAAGTGAGATTTATGAATGTATTATGAATGATCTGAGGAATGAGACATAATTCCGAATCGATGGGTGGAACTGATGAACCGCTGAAGGGGATTCTCGTCCTTTAGGACTAACAATAAACCAGTAAGAAATTTATACTAAGTTGTCTTCGCCCAGCAACCACTTCCACATTGGTATAGCCTTAATGCCTTTTATCTCATCCTCATAGTCCCATGTTATTATCGTCGCGTTGTCAACCTTGAGCTCAGACTTAGCCTCAATGATTGCCTCAACTTCCCTATCCTCCACCTTATCGGTAGCATACGTCACTTGAATTAGAGTTATGGGATTGAAGTTCTTAGCTACTACAAAATCCACATCTCTCTTTCCCCTCCAGTAAAACACTTCTCTATACCCTCTCCTCAGAAGCTCTATGTATACTAAATTCTCCATTGCATTGGATATTGAAAATTCGTAGCCTAAAGCCGTCGGATAACCAGTGTCAATTATGTATAATTTTTTCAGATTGGCTTTCCTCTTCCTCTCGCTCTTCTCAAACTCCTCTACAAAGAAGGAAAAGTAAGTCTCCTTAGCCCTATTGAAGAGCTCGATGACTGTCTCCTTCCCTATCTTAATCCCTAAGCTTCTCATATATTCATAAACCTTGTTGATAGTTGTTGGTCTAGCGTAATTTGATATCAAATAGTTAGCAAAAAGTGAAGCAATATCAGCTTTAATTGTCGAGAAGTCCCTTACTATAATCGAATCAAAATAGGATTTCAACAATCTTATCTTCTCATTATTCTCTTTTTCAAGAACTACAGCTGGATAGGAGCCGTAATATAGGTACTCCCTCAGAAGCGACAGTATTTTGCCTCTTTCAAATGTATATTCAATTAACCTATTATACTCGAAACTCTTAAATCTTAAAAATTCCTTAAAGGAGAGCGGAAAAACTTCATAGTTTACACTCCTCCCCCTCAACTCTTCGGCGATTCTTAAGGGAGTTAGTAGCGATGAAGAACCAGAGAGGTAAACTCTGGAAGTAAGCCTTTTCCTAAACCAACTTCCATAGTTTTCAACGTTTTGAACTTCATCTAGAAAAATATATCTAGGCTGTTTTCCGGTCAACTCCACAAAAATGGTCAAAATCTTATCTAAGTCCTCTACCTTAAAGCCCTTTAATCTATAATCTTCAAAATCAACGTAAAGTATCTCGTCATGAGATGCTAAACCGCTCTTTATTATGTCTTGGATAGTCTGATATAAAGTGAACGTTTTACCGCTTCTTCTACCGCCAGTTACGGTTATTATGTAGTCTTTATCTAAAGGGAGTGAAATGTCTCTCCTTATGACGTTTGGGAGAGGAGAGGTGAGCCATTCCGCGATGTAGCTCCTTAACCTTTCTTCCACAACAGTATAATAAGAAGTTTGTACTAATAAGTCTAATTCTGACCAGATTAACGCCAAAACTGGTCTATTACAGACCATATTTTTATATGAAAATAACAATTAAGATAAAATAATTTTATATCATATTAAATAAGTTTCCTACATTACGAAGGTATGGCTCCTATAAGTATACTCTGCAGAAGAACCTTCCTTAAAATCTAACCGTTATCAGTCAATGTGTAGACAATAATTTCATTCACCCCCATATTCCAACTTATGCCAATAGATTTAGAGTAAATCGTGTTGAAGAATATTTTTAACTATCTTGTTGAGTTCCATGTTGAGTCCATGCTTGTTAGTTTTAAACTTTGAATATATAGTTCTACTAGTGTTCTATTGCTAAATGTTTAAACCTCTGTATTGAACTAAGAGAATGCTTTGTTGCCTTATCGTGTAACCTTATCCCTCCAATTCTCGAGCTTCCGTAGACGTGAAATACACTCCTAAGACATGAAGAATACAACTAGCTAGCCCATAATGCCTAACTCATTATTAAACCCTCATCAACAAGCAAATAATCACCATGTTTAATATTAACCTTGACATCGTAATTAACATTAGCCAACTTGTGGAGAGCTAGTGAGGTAGTGAAGTCTTCCAACTTGACAAGTAAGATGTTAAGGCTAATACAATCTCATCCAAAGGAATGAAAGTAAGCTTAAAAGGGTAAAGATAATTTGGGAAATCAAACCCGTTGTCGCCCTAAAAATACTTTTTCGCAATAAAGAAAATTCAATATATATCAACCAAATTGTTGTCCACACATAGGCGATAAACTTGTGAACCGCTCTAAGGGAACACTTTAGGGCGAAGAAGAGGTCAGTTGAAAAGGGAAATCATAGATTAACTACTCGCTATCCAGAAACTGTTTTAGTATACTAAAACACTTTTACGTTAAACTGTTTTATTCCATTAAAACATATATTCAAGGCATATCTTATTATAATGATGGATAGTGAAAAGCTGAAGGGCGTAATACTAGACCAAAAGGAGAGTATGGAAGAACTGTTAACAAGGGAGAGGATAATAAAGAGAGACACACCGTTTGACCTATCTAACTATTTAAACCACCCAAACATAATAGCAGTGTTGGGAGTGAGAAGGTGTGGCAAGTCTGTATTCTCCTACACGCTTTTAAGGGAAATTTTAAGTACTTTCGCATACATCAACTTTGACGATTATAGGCTAATAGAGTTCTCAACAAGTGATTTTGAAAACTTGCTAAAGGGGTTCTACGAGCTCTACGGGGACTTTAACTACATTTTACTAGACGAAGTACAGAACGTTAACGGATGGGAACGCTTCGTCAGTTCGCTTAGAGTAAATAAGACTGTAATCTTAACTGGTAGCAACTCAAAACTACTCTCTGGAGAGTTAGCTACTTCACTAACTGGTAGGCATGTGGATTTAGTCCTTTTCCCATTCTCATTTAAGGAGTTCTTAAGGTATAAAGGAAAAGAGACTCATGACATTTTCTCGATCAAGTCTAAGAGCTCACTAAAGAGGGAACTAGAAGAGTACCTCACTGTCGGTGGATTTCCAGAGACTGTTGTAATGGGCAAGCGAGTACTCAGCTCTATAATAAATGACATAATAAGCAAGGACATAATCTTTAGATACAAGGTGGCAGAGGTTAACAAGTTCAAGACCTTTGCCTATAGTATAATAAAATATTACAGTAGCGAGATAAGCGTGAGGAGGATGGCGAAGATGCTTAACATAAGTACAGCAACGTTAGAGAAATGGTTAAACGGTTTGAGAGAGTCCTACTTAGTCTTTATGCTAGAGAGGTTTAGTAGGAGCCCTAAGCCTCTGAATTCAGAGAAGAAAGTGTACGTAGTAGACACTGGGATAATTAACAACTTTACTGTAGAGAGGTCTGTCTCTAAACTAATGGAAAACGTTGTGGCTATACATCTGCTTAGGAAGAACCAGCTTGAGGGTGTAAGCTATCTGAAGGAACAAGAATACGAGGTGGACTTTGTGGACAGTGTAAATAGGAGGTTGGTACAGGTGAGTTATGCCTCTGGGAGAGATGAGATTAAGGAAAGGGAGATAAAAGGGTTGTTAAAGGGTAGTGAGGTCACGGGATATAATGACTTAATCTTAGTAAGCTGGGACTACGAGGAAGAGTTAGTTGTAGAGGGAGACAAGAGGGTAAAGGTTGTACCGTTATGGAAGTTCTTGTTACTATATTGATAGGAAGAACGGCAAACCTCGCCCTTTAAGGCGGGGGTAAATGTTTTTAAACTCCTTTTCTCTCTACCTTTTCCTACGACACTCCCTTCTGGTCAACTTCTCTATGAGGAGCCGATTTCTCCCGCAATACCAGAGCGTCCGTACTGTAACTGTCAGATTGTTCCCTAATGGAGCACAACAGAGGAAATTGAAAAAATTAGCAGGCGCATCAGCGAGGTTATACAACGTAGTAAACTATGAGAGAAGATAACAGTTCTTCCAGCAAAAGAAAGTAGACCTAAAAGGTACTTGGGACAAGTATTATGAGAAGTATAAGGATATTCTTAAAACTAATGCACAAACCGTATTACAGAAGAACAATGAAGCATGGTCATCCTTTTTCTCATCACTGAAGAATAAAGATAAACTACCGCAATTCGGTGTGTGGACAACAATTTCATCCACCCCATAAAATTTTATTACAACTTATGCTAATAGATTTCGAGTAAATTGTGTTGTAGATTAGGAAGAATATTTTTAGCCATCTAGTTATTGTGTTTCTTGTTGAGTTCCATGTGAAGTCAATGCTTGCTAGCCTATGTTTTAAGCTCCTAAAAACTAGTTCTACTAAGCTTCTGTGTGTGGACAACAATTTCATCCACCCCCATAAAATTCAATTTTATTCCAACTTATGCTAATAGATTTCGAGTAAATTGTGTTGTAGATTAGGAAGAATATTTTTAGCCATCTCGTTATTGTGTTCCTTGTTGAGTTCCATGTGAAGTGTGAGTCCATGCTTGCTAGCCTATGTTTTAAGCTCCTAAAAACTAGTTCTACTAAGCTTCTCTTGCCAAAAGTTTCAACCTCGTGTTTTGCATTGAACCAAGAGAATGCCTTGTAGACTGATGCCTTATCGTGTAGGAAGATAACCTTATCCTCCAATTCTCAAGCTTAATACCATTTAATATCACATAAACGTGGAAACCACTCCTAAGACTAGTCAACATGAAGAACACAACAAGCCCAGACTCGTAATGCCTAACAACCCATAAGTAGTAATACTCACCATTAACCCTCAAAACCTTAGTCTCATCAACGAGCAAATAATCCCCACGCTTAACATCAACCTTAACCTCATAATTAACATTAGCCAACTTGTGAAAATAGTAGAGCAAGGTAGTGTGAGGTAATAAAGTCCTCCAACTTGACAAGCCTAGCAAGTAAGAGGTTAAGGCTAATGCAATATCATCCAAGGAATGAAACCTAGGCTTAACACTTATATACTTTAAAAGGGTAGAGATAATTTGGGTGAGGGCGAGGAAATCAAACCTATTGATATTCTCACCCCCATAAATAACTCGCCCTCACCCTAAAAACACTTTTCCACAATAAAGAAAATTCAATTTATATCAAAACAACCAAATTGTTGTCCACACACAGGAACACAATAGGTTTATTTCTCTTCGAGCTTGCATGGGGTCTGCTAACTCCTAATCTTAACTTGCTGATTAGCGAGATCATCTCTAAGAAGACTAAACGTACCGCAACAACTTACTCTTTGCTCTCGTTTTTGAGCGGTTTGGCTTCCTCATTATTGTTGGTCTTCTTGGGGTACTTTAACGACCTTCACTTGTCTTACCTAATTGAGTTTTCGCTTTCTCTGCTATCGATAATCTTACTACTCGAGTTAAACACGGCTGAGCGTCAGTGAGGCTTAAACTAGAGGCCTAAAAAAGGCTGTAAATCCTAAGGGGGAGAAGGACTTCTTAGTACTGATAGTAAACTTTCCCTAAAAGATAACGTATTAAGGTCTATGGCTCCCACTTAACTTTAGAATCGTGAACGCGAGTTATCCATTTCTCTTTTCTAAGTCGTTTTTAAATAATTAATTCTTTTACAGACCCTGACCTAATGAGTGAGGCTTTTCTCAGTTTGTAAACTATTTCTTTACCCTACTCTCTAAGGTTAGGGTAGATTTAGTTGATTCTTGCGATAATAATGCTTGAACGTTCATATTACCTAGATGGTGACAAAGATCCAAGAGGATCTGTGACAAAGGAAGGGCAAGCCTCGCCCTTTAAAGCGGGGAGGAAGTCAGACTTTTTAACCCTCTACTCACAGAAATGTATATGAGAGACGCGTTTAGGAAAAGCGGTTCCACCTTTAATGGCGGGGGTAGTGAACGCACTTCCGGTTGAGGCAACTTCTGTCGTTTTTAACTCCAACGCTACCTTTGTCTCTAGCAACGTAAAGGGGGACCCGCTTATTTCCGGGCCCCAACACAAGGACGTGAAGGTAGAGGAGTTCGGCGAGGCTGGCCTTGTCATAGACTTTGGGGGGCGAGTACTATACCGCGGAGTCCCACGATGCCCTTGTTCTGATCTATAGGGACAGACATGGGAAGATCTCCACTATTGAGATAGAATTTGAGGACGATTCGGATGAGCCAAAGCCTTAAGCCCTCATACGAGGTTAAGGTAATTAAGCCTTTAGTGGCAAAAATAGTTATTAATGATGAAATAGTCTTCATCAGGGTCTTTCCTATCCCTGCACACGTGAAAGTCCAAGAGGATGGCTTTGTTGTTAGCGTAACGGCCACATTGACTGTGGAGTCGAATAAGCCCAAGATGGGATTTCCGTGTAACATGATAGGGTCATCAACCCCCGTAGTTCCAAGCAATATAGAGTTCATTGACGAGGGCGTAGTGATAATACAGGCTGGCAGCAAAGAGATAACAGTGAAACCGAAGATAACTAGCGTGTTCGTATACCCGGGCTTCAGGGATGATCTAGGGTATCCTTGTGTGAGGGTCTCATGGATTTCCTTGACGAATGTGAAATAAGTTGTAAATTTGTTAGTTCTCTGCATAAAAGAAATCTTCTAAAGCTCAAGTTAGCATCCTATAAGAAAAGAATGTTAGAAATCCGTGGACAGGATATAGGAATTGTGTGCTCATTACTTAATAGGGTTTGTCAGAGGCCTGAATAGTTCTCTTGCTTTCAATGCCAAACTGGAGATCATTGGGAGTGTATAGAGGGGTGTACATATAGTATTAGGAGGAGCTACTGTTTTCAATTAATCGACGACCACGTCCTCGTCATTGTAGCTGAAGTTAAGGGGGCAGACGTAACTATAATAACCTTTTTTCCGACTAGAGACGAAAGAGATAAGGAGAAGAAGTGTATGGGGGAGATCCTCAGCGAAAACTAGGAGTAAAGACAGGAGTGACCCCAAGACGCTCCGGTATTGATTAGACATGAGAACGGTAAGTCCGTCCAAGGGATGCGACTTACTCCAACAAAAAAGCCGTGGTAAGCAGTTCCAGTGAGAGAATTAAGTTTATACAACTCCATACTAATATTTTTACATAATGCCAGATGTGGGCATGCATCCCGAAAGGCTGGCATAGCCCGAGATGTGCGGGTTTCCCCACTTAGATGGTATTCCATCTAGGTGGGTTGGGGTTATCCCGCTAATGGGGCGGAAGAGGGTGAGGGCGAAGAATTCGCTTGACTCCCGTGAAGCCCAAGGGTTGATATATATGAGATCCGATGAAACCAAACCCCACATTAATAAAGCTAGACCCGATATGACAAAAGACAAAGAAATCCTCACCCTCTAAGGGGAGGAGGTCAGAGAGGAATTCTATTCACTATAATTTTCTAGCTTAACTCACGTGCAGCCATCACAAAATTTCTTACTCTTTCCTCTATTTCCCTGTCTAAGCAAACACAATTTATGGGAATTCTAAGTTCTTTCTCTCTTTCTAGCAATATCTCATTATTGTTCTCAACTTTAACACAATAAATCTTCTCATCATATTTGGTATCGTTTAGAGCTATGCAGACTGCATCAACACTCTTTTTCTCTCCTTTGCAGAGTTTATCATATTTTATACATAAGACTCCATTTCCAATACTCATAAATTCATTTAATTTCACTTACCTTACTCACCTCTTGGAATAACTCCTCTATTCCTTTATTTGCCTTAGGGAAGATCGTCTTGAAGGTCTCCACAAAGCCTTCCTCGTCTACCTTTCTCTCTTCCAGTACACCTTCAACAATCTCATAAATCCTTAGACCTTCAGTCTTACCCACCTTAGCTATAAACATTGGGATCCACTCACTATGAGTGGTTATAAACAGCTTCTTAGTATTTTCATTAGCCAACCTTTTTGCCACTTCAATTTGTGCGTCAACATGTAAGTTTATTTCAGGTTCCTCTATTATGACAGTCCTAAGTATAGGGTTCCTCAGAGCTAACTCGACTGGGATCAACTGGTATATTCCAGTAGATACTAACGAAGGGTTAACTTCTCTCTCCTCCTTAGACACCCTAATTGAGAAGTCCTTGCTTACCTCCACTTCATGACCGAATAGCTCAAACTTAACGCCAGGAATTATATATTTTAAGAAATCAGCGATTAAGGGTTTACCTAAGCTCGCGGAAACCGGGGGCAAAATTAGCTTATTTAAGTTAGGTAAATAGAACGCTGAGGCTATCCTTTCAGTACTTAAAAATGCCACAGGGTAATAAGAGGGCTCCATAAGGAACTTCACTAAGGAATGATACGCTAATGAGTTTTCAAGGCACTCCTCTACTCTATCCCCAGTAATAACCACTATTTTGCCCTCTGGACCACTTGTACTACTACAAGTTTGAAATCCAGCAGAGATCTTCACAACTGTTACGTTAAAGTTTGCTCTCTCATCTATTTTAGTTTCCACGTCAACGTCGTCTCCATGCAAGACAATCTTAATCTTATCGCTCTTGATTACGCTTTCGTTATCTTGAAACCTTATTAATTCTTTAATGTTTACACCAAATACAGACTTTAACCCTTCCCCGGTTCTTTTAGATATTATATCCTTGTTCTCCTCAATTAACTCCTTAAAACTCACTGGAACCTCTAGAGAGACCTCATTGTTTACCTCAATAGCTGGGAGTTCTAACTTGTACTTTAGTGGTCCACTCAACATACTTGGCAGAGTTAGGAGAAAGTACACTAAGATTGAGATAAAAGTCTTGCCAGTGGAATTACCCCCAACTATTACAACCTTATCATGAAAATCAATATTTGCCTCTTTAATGGGACCGATGCTTTTAATCCCTATCTTCATGGGGAACACTAACGATTTAGAGATAAAAACCTTCATTGTCTATCAGCAGAAAGCCATTACTGATTTCCTCCCCTTAGAGGGTTTTCCCCTCATCGGTTAGTGCTTACATCTCTCATATGTCGAGGGGGTCAGAGAACCATAAATGTTCATAATTTGGAATAACGGTCGTTTTCATAACCACAACTAGCACAATGAAAATATGTCTTACTTCCTCCATCTTACTACCGCAATTAGGACAATGAGTGGAGGAGTATTATGGATCAACATACACTACCTTTAGCCCATGTTTCTTAGCTTGTCATTCAATCCAGTATTAGATAGAGTTTATCTCTAAACTCAGTTAGTAGCTTCTTAACTTTCTTGATGAGGTCTTCAATGAACACCTTTGAGACGTTAAATGACTTAGCCACCTCTACAATCCACTTATCTACCTCCAGCATGTCTTTAGCCCTCTTGTGAAAGTGTTTATTCCTGTTCAAGACCTGTCGTTCTCTTTCCACCTCTTCTAAAAGCCCTCAGCTAAGCTCTTGTAGTGATGGGCATCCTCTAATCTTGTGGGTATCCTAACGTACTGTTTATCGTCTTTACCTAAAACTACCTCAGCCATGTTAATATCAACTGCTACACCATCTTTAGCCTCTGGTACCTTCCATTCCTTTAGAGGAGTGACCTTTAGGTACGCTTTGCCTTCCTTTAGCAATAGCCTAGCTTCCTTTATTTCCCAGTCCTTGTATTCAAATAAGTTCCTTGGATAACTTAGGATTTTCAACTCACCAACTCCTACTATCCTCACGACCATCTTGTTGAAATCAATAGAGTATGATTGTTCTGGCGTTAACCAGAGAGAGACCTTACGTACTGTAGGGTACCTACCACGTTTAGGGTTCTTCAACCACGACTTGTACTTTGCTATAGCATTCCTATAACAGTCTATGGTAACCTTTGACGGTAGATTAAACTTTTGCCTTAGTGTTTCGTAAGTACCCTTATCCATGTCTTTTAACAAATTTTTGGCTTATTTTCTCTTAACCACTCTAAAACTAAACGTAGACCTTTTCCATAATTAGATACGAGAGCGAGCAGTGGAGGGAACATCTTGAAACTATAGCTCTGATTTCTTTCCCACCCTTTTTAGCCCTCTACCCATAATAAAGAGTTTATATGCTTTGTCATCCCCTCCCTACGAGGCTTTCCTTAACTTTGTAACCTCTTCATAAGTAGGTTTCGCATGTAATGAATTTCATTCTATTTTCTTTATGATACTCATGTACTCTTTAATTACCCTATTCCCCTCGTCGGTTAACTCTATGAATGTCCTAGGACCTAGAGGCGTAGGCAATTTCCTTACTCTTATCAAACCGCTCTCCTCTAAAACTTGTAAACTCGCATGTAAGGAGCTCTTGGGAACTCCTAAGGACTTCTGTAAGCTAGAGAAAGAAGTCCGCTTTAGAACGTATAAGGATATTAAAATGCCTAGCCTTAAAGAGTTTGATAGGGCAGGGTTCTTCATCATCTCCAGTAACTTCTTTACGTCTTCACTCATCCTCAATTACCTCCACAAGCGATTTATAACCAGCGTAAATCCAGAAAACGCTCATTATATAGAAAGGTAAGTAAATTCCGAAAGGAATAGCCATCATACCAATTGCGAAAGAGGCTAAGGCTAAAACGTCATAATACTTGATACCAACAATCCTCAAAGAGTCATAAAATGAGTAAATTACGAAAACAGTGTAAATAGAGGAACCTGATACCGCCAGAAGGATATCCGACGTATAGTACCCTAAGAACATGACCAAAGTTACAAGTATTATCAAAGACCACAATAATGGGGTTACAATGCGAGATCGCTTTTTACTCCCTTTGCCATAAATCCCGTTGTACCTTAAGGTAGTGATAACTAGTTTTCTTATCAACATGTAAATAATTACAAAATATAAGCCTATAAGCAGGGCTTGAAAGCTAAACGTGAAAAATTTGTCATTATATAGAGAAGGGAAGTAGTCTACGATGATAGAGTAAAATAAAGTTATAATCAAGGGATAAGTAGACCAAAGGATGTAAACTTTGCCTAAATACTTCCTAGTCTCGTACTTTATTATCCGCTCAGCGATCTTCTTTGCTTCTTTGACAATTGTCTCAGTCAATTCATACCACTAAGTATAGTTTATCAATATTCCCCAAGTTCCTTATCTTGTCCTCACCTTTTCCCTTAACTAATGAGAATTTCCTACCTTTAATCTCTAAGACTAGTAAAGCTGATGGATCTTCTCCATTGATTATTGAAGACTCCAGGAAGTCCTCTACCCTTATTGGTCCATACACCTTCCCATCAAATATTAAATAGGTTGAATAGTTGTTGAATATGGTTAACATGTCTAGCTCATGAGTTACCACAAGTCCAGCTTCTCCATACTCCTTAAACCAGTTGATGAGGATCTTCCTCTTTGCGTAATCCACGTTTTCAAAGGGCTCATCTATCATCACGTACTTGGGGTCTGAAGCCAGTGATAATATAGCATAGAAGAGTGAGGACTGACCTGCTGATAAATTGTAAACCTTTTTCTTAAGGTCGCTTATCCCGACCTCTTTAAGCATTTCTTTAGCCAATTTGACGTCAATTCCCTTTATCTCCTCGTAAATTGAAATGACGTCCTCTAACCTAACTCCCAGAGAGTAGACTTGGGCTAAGTTACAAGACAGTTCATTATAATTTTTCAACCCCCTAACCTCTTGGCCGTCCACAAGTACACTCCCCTCATAGTCTATTATCCCGCATATAGCTCTAAGTAGTGTAGTCTTTCCGCTCCCATTAGGCCCTAAGAGTAAGCTCTTAGATGAAATCTGCATGTTAGCTTCCTTTATTATTAGGCTCTTCTCTCTGTAGACCTTTACCTCTTTAAGCTCTATCATATTGTCTTCCCCTCCTCTAATGGTTTATAGTACAACTTCCTTAGGTTAAATACGGCAACACCACTGAGGGCTAAAGTCCAGAGTATCAATCCTAGTAATGGGTAAACGAAAGTTATCGTTTGTTGGGGGTTTGTTTGTTGGATTGTGTATATAGGCGGATTAGAGCCCGTAAAGCCACTTATTCCTAACATAGCAACCTCGCTAAAGGGAGAAAAGGCGAAGACGTAGCCAGCGTTAGCGTAAAGGTAAGAAAAGCCGAATAAATAACCTAAAACCAAGGGGATGAAGTCGATCAAATTCTCCATCTTCCTAGAGGTCTTAAGGGTCAGCATCGATAAGTTAAAGGATAACGCTGTGTAAAATAGACCTGCTATTAACGCTGTTATGAGCAATAAGGGAAAATTTTTAGGAATGGCCTCGCTAAAACCAAACTTTATACCAAACAATAGGTACGTTGTGGCTAACATAACTATGGATAGTATCAAGTTGACTACTCCCATGCCTATATACGTTGACGAAAGGTAATATTTTGGAGTTAATCTGGAGTACCTAAATAAATGGGGCAAACCACCAGTCTGATAACTTAGCACGTAATTTATGCTGACTCCTAGAGCACTGGAGCTTAAAGTAATTATTATTCCGTACCATGATGCCGTATAGTATTCCTCAGCATAAACTACCTTGGGTATACTAGAAGATTCAACGAAAGCCCCTATGATCTCCCAAAATATTAAGAAACCTACTCCCCAAAAGAGCAAATAAGGGTTAGTTATCATTCGTTTTGTGACGTATTTTAATAGTCTCATAGTTTAGAATAGGAGGTAGAATATTTAAATATAGGATAGAGTTCAAAATTTTGAACAGTGGTTATACCTCTGAAAGCAGAAATCTCACTTTTCCATTATTCTTTTGGTCTAGGGGTGAACTTAATAAAAGAACGGCAAATCTCGCCTTTTAAGGCGGGGTAACGTTTTTTAACTTTTGACTTTACGGATCTAAATATTGAATTCCACGTTTAGCGTGAGAGATGACATAAAGTTTATGTGTGTGTACTTCCCATAGCACAATATGGGTACTACTACTGTGACCATAAGGATCGATAAAGAGGTGTTAAAGAAGATTGATGAACTCATAGCAATGGGTATATTTAGTTCAAGGAACGAAGCGCTGAATACTGTAATCAAGGTGGGACTTGACGAGTTTAAGTCTTGGGAGGATATAATAAAGAAGTATGAGGAGTTGAAGAAGAGAGGGGTAGAAGTCTTGATAGATAAGCCATTAGAGGAATTCCTTAAAGAAAGGGACAGGTTTTGAGGTATTTCGATACTAGTGTCATCGTACTAGCTATAAGTAAGGACGAGAGAAGGTTTATTGCTAAAGAGGAGTTAAAAGGGGGCGGTGTAGTATCAGAGCTCGGGTTAGTCGAACTATTGAGCTACCTTTCGAGAAACATTAACGATAATCCTTTACCCTACCTGCTCAAAATAATTGATGACTTCAATCTGACAAAGGAAGGACAAGCCTCGCCCTGGGGTAAAGTTTTTTAAGTGAAGCAAATTTATTGGGGAGGAGGGAAGCCATAAAGCGTAGTGAAAACGTGTCCTTCCTCCTCAGTACATATCCCCAAGTCTCGAGGAGGGTGGGGTTTCTCTACCCAAGGGATAGGGGTAAAGTGGCTGAAGACCCAGCCTTTGGTCTACCGCTGGATGAACGGAGCGGGTGTCAAAGCCCACTAGCTATGAAGTGGTGAAAATGAAGGCGGTAAACCATAAACCAGTGAACCGCTCTAAGGGAACCCTCGCCCTTTAGGGCGGGGAGGAGGTCAGTTCCTGCGAGGTTTTCTTTTTCGGTTATAACGTTACCGTGTGTGGATAACAATTTGGTTGATATAAATTGAATTTTCTTTATTGTGGAAAAGTGTTTTGTGTGAGGCAACTCATCTATTGGGGCGAGAAGATGAATGGGTTTGATTTCCTAACACTCACCTAACTCAACAAGAAACACAATAACGAGATGGCTAAAAATATTCTTCAATACAATTTACTCGAAATCTATTGGCATAAGTGAGAATAAAATTGAATTTTATGGGGATGGGTGAAATTGTTGTCCACACACATGTCATTAAAAGATGATTCTCTGAACTGATTGTACCTCCGTGTCCCTTTAAACAACTAAGATGAGTCTTCTATTGTTTCACCTCATGACCTCTATTTTGGTGTTGAGCAAGAGTTCTCAGCGAATTTATGAATAGTAAAATTTTGCCCTCTACACATTAATTAAATAATCAAAATCTTTCTATAGTAGGGAAACTTAGCTTATATCAAAACTTATGCTTATCTGTACTTATTACCAAAACACATATAAAATGGAAAATTAAACGCATTATTGTGCTGGTATGCTTTATTGATGAGAGCGGTAAGCCTACTATCAAGGAAGACAGCCCTTTTATAGTTACCTCGACTATTGTATGGGAAGATGCTACTATAACTGAGTGTAGAAATAGATTTGCTGATATAAAAATAAAATATGGACTTGACCCAGATTTAGAGGTTCATGCTAAGGATTTGTTTCATCCATCTTCAAGTAACCCTTTCGGAAAATTGGAAAGGGAACAAGTGCGTGAGTTCATCTTAGACATGGCTAAAGAGATATCTGGAATGAATCTAAAAATAATATCTGTGATAGTTGAGAAAGAATTAACTAAACTGAATAAGAAGAGCGTAGTTAGGAGGGCGGAAAAAGATATACTGAAAAAGGCATACGAGTTACTATTTGAGAGAATATTTAAGTTTGCAGACAAGAACCGCCATAACGATTGGATATTAATAGTTCATGACATAATTGACGTTATGGACGAGAAGGAAATGTCCAGAGGACAGAGGGAACTAATAGAGTTACTAAATGACGAGTTGAACCACGGCATTTATATAAAGGACATGCCTGCTAAGACCAGAGTATTCACACCGATACTTTTCACATCATCTAAAATGGACTGCTTACAGATATCTGATTTTGTGGGATATATATTAAGGAAGCATTACTTTGGAAACGATAATGAATTTAAGAGGATAGCGGACGAAGCTTTTAAAATCTTATTAAAAGCTTTTGACTCTAAAAGGCAGGTTTTGGACTACAAAGAAAATCCAGAAGAACTTGTGTTAGGATATGGTATAAAACGGTGGAAATTCTATATTTCAAAGTATGGTTAATTGCTAACTAAAATTTTAACTTTAGTTAGACTTACTCTAACCTCCTACCCCTCGTGATATCATCTTTTTTGTCAGAGATCCCTGGTGCAACACCAAGGATCCCCTCATCCAGGTGCATCACCTAACTTATTATTCGCTTTTTAGTCTTTTATTCTTTTCTCTCTCACTCTCTCACAATTCTCACCTCCTCCCCGCCCTACAATCCTGAAATTGATAAGCATAAGATAAAATTTTTATAAAATGAAATCCTTGCCCACACACGTCAGCAACTTCAAATTTAACTATATAAGTCTAAGGAGACATATAGTACAGTGATGCGTAAGCATTATAGAGTATTGATAAGAGTTAAGGATGTAAGGGAGATGATAAGTAAGGAAGATGTTGAAAAGGCTGCATCAAAATACCTTAACATTGATGATAAACCAAAGATAACGTTGAATAACGGTAAGATCGATTTCATAAGCCTTAGGGTCGATTTCAATAATCCTATAAAAGTATTTAAATATAATAACATATGTGAAGCGGTTTCAGTTATAGTAAAATTTCTTGAGGAGTTAGGAATTGTGTGGAAGGTCATTGAAATCTATGAGACTACAACTTATGAAGAAGAGGGAGGAATAATTGCTGGTTCAACAGCCAATTTATCTTCTGCTACTAAGAAAGATTTGCTAATAGCTGTTAGTTCTGCAGTTTTAGGAGGGTTAGCGGGTTATTTAATAGGAGGAAAACTCGAAAAGGTTGAGAAGATAGTCTGTGAATATGAGAATAAGTATGGATTTCCAATACTTGTTTATAAAGGTCTTGAAAATGAGTTTAGATAAGGATACGCAAGGTCACTGAAACACATTTAGAAATATTTGATAGGCTAGAATCATATGAAAATAGATATAAGTTCATTCACCTAGCATCTTGCGTTGAAGAGCTTGCCAAGTACGTTTACCTCTTGGTTCTAAAAAATTGTAGTTCAACGCATTTCACTGACCTCCTCCCCGCCCTAAAGGGTTCTACCGAGGTCTAAAGCGTTACTCCCCTTTAAGGGAGTTACTCCATTTGAAGAAACTAGAAAGGAAAGGGGCTTCTTTAATACGCTTACAATCCTCTTTATTTTTTATTATGTTTAAAGCTACGTTAACATCACTGTGAAGCTTGTGACTTAAAGGACAGTTAATAACAACCCAGGCTTCCTCTCAATCTTAAAGTTATGAAAAGCACAAAGCTTTGAAGTGACTCAGCCCTAAAAGGCGAGGTTTAACGTTCCTCTCTGGATAGCCTTAAAAAAGATTATTATGATTTACCACATATTTATTATTATGATATATAGGGCTAAAGTAGAGGGCGAGGGACTAGCAATAATTAATTTTGATGCTAAAGGTTATAAAGTATATGATGACCACTATAATTTAGTTGGGGCTTTCGCACACAATGGAAAGGTTTACGTAAATGTCGATAAAGGCATAACATATATTTATTTTGTTAAAGATAAGCCTGACACTCTTCCTGATGATAAAGATTTTCTAGTCCATGACTTTAAAGTAGTAAAATATGAGGATTGTAAGAACGCAAAGGAGTTACAAGATTTTGACGGAACGCTAATTAACGGGGAAACTAATACTGCAACCTATTTGTTCACACGTAAGGAAATAGGACCGTCATTTTACTTAGAAGTTGATTACACCTATGAAGGAGAGGGGGATAACCTAATAGTAGGCTTTTTAGCGGAAAGTGAGCCCGATTCTAAAGCTAACTGTAACGGCCAACTCTTAGGTGGTTGCGATAAATATTACGCTAAGGGTAGCTACGCTGTGGGTTTTAACCCTATATACTCTCGAAAATTACAAACCCCTAATAGTCCTATAAAAGATAGTATCGTTTTAGTAAATCCTGATGGGAACTGCGAGCTGTTACCTATTAATATCAATGAGGTTAAAGGGAGACATACCTTAAAGATAGTCTTAAACTACAGCTCACTTACTATCTCTCTTGATAGAGCTGAGTTGCCTCCTATCTATCTTGCGTCAAACAGTAAGCCTGGTCACATATACGTGGTGGGTAATAGCGGTATTTTGACCTCTAAAATAAGAATAAATTCCTTAATCTTATATGATGGTAAATATTTAGGGGTAAAGGAGGTCCAACAGGTAGGGTTTGAGAAAGTCAGAATCAAAAACTTCAAGGGAATTTCAGAGGGAAGCATAGATTTAGGGAAAGTTAACGTCATCATAGGAGCTAATAATGCAGGGAAGACTAGCCTTCTCGAAGCCCTTTACTTGTTAGCCTCTGCAGAGCAAAAACCAGCAGGGTTTAACGACTCCATCGAGCTCCTAGCTTATCTTCACGGTATTGAAAATAACGCGCAAAAGAGTAGGTTCCTTTTCCACTTTTATAACACTCAACTTCCAGTAGAGATAGAGGGAGGAAAAAGGGTAGTTAAGATAACGTATGATAACAACATAATTAAAAGGGTTTTAGAAGGAGATAAGGAGGTCACGAAAGGCGAGCAGAGATCACTATTCATAAATTCGTTGTTACTAAGAAAGTATATCTCATACATTGAAAATAACTGGGAGACAATATCGAACATGACAGACGTAATAAAGGAAGTGATCTCAGACATTAATGAAGTGAACAACGAGGAGTACATACCAACAATAACTTTTGAGCCCTTTGGAGGACAAAACACCTTCTATTTGATGAGATCGGACGGTAAGAGAGTGAGGCTCTTTGACCTAGGAGAAGGACTGCAGATATTCTTGACAGTAAGGCTACTCTATGAGTTCTTGAAGCCTGGGCTAATACTATGGGACGATATAGAGAGCCATCTGAATCCAAAGCTGTTGGGAAGGATAATAGCTTGGTTTGATGATATACCCGGGCAGATTGTGGTCACTACGCATAACCTAGATGTGGCTGAGGACATTGTGGAAACTTTGGGTGCAAGGTGTCTGGCAGTCGACATAAAAAGTGGTGGTAAACTCATCATAAGAGAAATAGAAGACCTTTCAAAATACTTGGAGTTGGGCTTAGACCCAAGAGTGATCGTCAGAGGAGAGACAGTTGGCTAAGGTTAAGTTTTTATTTGGAACAGATTACTCACAATTTTTACAAATATTTAAGGAGCTGAGACGCCACAAACTTAGCTTGAAGGAAACTGGGGAACATACAATAGTTGTTATGGACGGAAGTCTGGACATTAAGATAATATTGCCGCTAATCGCTATTGTTTATACTAAATGTGAAAAGACCATAAACATCATAAAACTTAAGATAAAAGGTATAGATAATTGGCAAAACGCAATAAGAGGACTGAAAGAGGAAGTGGAAAAAAGAAGCTTGAAGAACGTAATGTTCATAGGAGATATAGATAATGAAGATAAGTACCAAAAACTGAGGAGTTCACTAGAACACTATAATGTAACGGAAATAAAACGTGAAGTCTTTGAGCTTGATTTTGAACTTGAGAGACACATCATTATAACCTTTAACGGCAATAAAGGAAATAGCCAGTTTACCCAGCACGAGATTGAAGAAGACGATCCCTGAGGGACAAACAAATAGAGAACTCTTTGGGAAAATTGGGCTTACAGCTACAGATCGTAGCTAACGACCCTAAAAAAGCTTATGAATATGTCAAAAAACAGTATGAAAATTTAAGTAAAAAGGTTGCATGTAATAGAAAGGAGATAAAAGAGCTTGACATATTAGTAATCCATTACATGCTTACTAATAAAGACATCACTGAGAAAGTGTTTAATAAGCAGATATACGCACTTAAGGAATTACTAGGAGATTGAAAGAGACGTTAATACCCATATGCATCTCTATTATTCTGCATATACCGTGAGCAAAAATGAAGAAAGCCTCTCATGGGGAAAGGGATTCAGTCTAGTGTCCCACCCCGTTTAGTAGACATAAATGACTATCTTAAGTTTTTACAAAGTGAGGCAAGCCCTTTATGGCGTAGATAGCAAAGTACTTTTTTCCATATCTATGAGCAGAGGGGTTAAAAAAAGTGAAATCAGAGCTACAGCTTGAAGATTTCCCTCATTCCCCCTCTGTTCTCCTTCTGGTATTGCGGGAGAAAGCTCCACTCCTCATGATCTTTAAGTTGACAAGAAGGGAGTGTCATAGGAAGAGGGTGTGTGGACAACAATTTGGTTGATATAAATTGAATTTTCTTTAGATGGAAAAGTGTTTTGTGTGAGGCAACTCATCTATTGGGAAGAGAACAGGTTTGATTTCCTAAAACTCGCCTAACTCAACAACAAACACAATGACGAGATGGCTAAAAATATTCTTCAACACAATTTACTCAAAATCTATTGGCATAAGTTGGAATAAAATTGAATTTTATGGGGATAGGTGAAATTGTTGTCCACACACTGTTTCAGATAGGAAATAAATATTAAGCCCTTTCTTTAAAGATTAAAACTGTATGGCGATTGAGACTGACGAGATGATTGAAAAGCTGTTAAATGATCCTAAATTCATATCAGCATTAGCAAACAAAATTTACGACAAGCTAAAAGACGAAGTAGTAATAAAGAAATTAGAAGAGAACAGCAGTGCCATAAAAAGCCTAGAAGAGACTGTTAAGAAACAAGGAGAAATTTTGAAGGAGCATGGAGAGGCGATCAAAAGCTTACAAGAGGCGATCAAAAGTTTACAAGAGACTGTAAAACAACAAGGAGAAATTTTAAAAGAACATGGGGAAGCAATCAAAAGCTTACAAGAAGCTATAAAACAACAAGGAGAGGCAATTAAAGGTCTACAAGAGGCTATTAAACAACAGGGTGAAATTTTGAAAGAACATGAAGAGGCTATTAGGGAGAATTCTAAGCTTTTGAGTAAGCTTGCTACTGAGATTGGTAGTTTTACTAGTAGGGCTGGTAGGGGTTTGGAGAGGACTATTATGATGGTTTATAAGGAGGCTTTGGAGTTGCATGGGATAAACCCAAATAATGTTAAACACGGTAGTATTGTTGATACTCTTGGCATTATAGATAAGGGTAGGATATTTGAGGTTGATTTTTATGAGACTGATGATTACGTTTACGTCTTTGAGGTTAAGAACTTTGCCGATGAGGGTGCTTTAGAGCAAATACTCATTAGAAAAAAGTTGATACCACAACTCTTCAACAAGCCAGTGAAGCTATTTTTAATAGCAAACTACGTTGAAAAGAAGATTAAGGAGGAGTTAGAAAAAGAAGGAGTTACAATAATCACCTCAATTGTAGTAGAATAAAAAACCTTATCCTTTCACTACTCTCTCATCAGTTGAATAGTTTTAGAAGTATCTAACAAGTCTAATTTCATAATAATCAAGATGGGTATAAGTCTTATAAAATGGAAAAAGCCTCGCCCTTTAAGGCAAGGAGGAGGTCAGCTTTATGAGGTTTATTTTAAACTTCTCATTAAAATCGTCCAATTTGTTAGTGACAAAGGAAGGACAAGCCTCGCCATGAGGTAAAGTTTTTAAGCTTTTAGTGAAGCAAAGTTGTTGGGGAGGAGGGAAGCCATAAAGCGTAATGAGAACGTGTCCTTCCTCCTCAGTACATATCCCCAAGTCTCGAGGAGGGTGGAGCGAGGGCTCCTCTACCCAAGGGATAGGGGTAAAGTGGCTGAAGACCCAGCCTTTGGTCTACCGCTGGATGAACGGAGCGGGCGTTAAAGCCCACTAGCTATGAAGTGGTGAAGGCGGTAAACCATAAACCAGTGAACCGCTCTAAGGGAACCCTCGCCCTTTAGGGCGGGGAGGAGGTCAGCTAAATTCCACGTCTCAGTATTTCTCTCAACCACGTTCTCATAAGATAAGACCTTATCGCTCAGCTCTAAAATCTCTCCAGATATACTATTAGACTTGTGGTTTACCCATTACTTAAGTTAACCTCAAAATATTTCGTCGACGTATATATAGGCATGGGAATATTTAACTAGTTATGTTAGCCATGGTAAGCAGTTCCAGTGAGAGAATTAAGTTTATAATTGATATCTTACATTGCACTGAATGAAAAAGGTCTTGCCCCAGATGTGGATATGTATCCCGAAAGGTTGGTAAGACCTTTACATGTGAGAAGTGTGGGTTTAAGTTAGATAGGCAGTTGAATGCTTCATTGAATATTTTCCTAAAGATGTGCGGGTTCCCCCACTTAGGTGGGTTTAGATTATCCCGCTAATGGGGCGGGTGAGGGCGAAAATTTCGCTTGACTCCCGTGAAAGCCCTCGATATATATGAGATCCGATGAAACCCAAACCCCACAACGTACCTATTCTTTGGTTCAGTTTTAGCAATCTTACCTCCTTCTCCCTCTCCCCCACCACTCAAGTCTCTCCTAACTTATAATATTATTACTGATGCGTTATTAAAGATAATAGAGCGAAAAAGAAAAGTTTTTAAATATACGCTTGCAGAAGAGGAATTGGGAGTGGCAGGGAATGATGAATACCGTGCGAGCAGACCTATGAAGAGCCCAAACCAGGCTGACCCGCCACTCCCTAATTTTTATATCGTTTCTAAGGTAAAAAGGTTTTCTAAAGATGATGGAGCATTCTCTCGTCTTGTCTTTTCCCCACTATACAGGTTGAGGTCTGTCCTCCTCCTTCCACGCAGAGCTAATACTGACAACTGTTCCCCTCCTCCTATGTCTAAAGCGTTATAGGAGTTACTCCGTTAGAAGAGTGTATGGACAACAATTTGGTTGATATAAATTGAATTTTCTTTAGATGGAAAAGTGTTTTGTGTGAGGTAACTCATATATTGGGGCGAGAATGGGTTTGATTTCCTAACACTCACCTAACTCAACCAATGACGAGATTGCTAAAAAATTCTTCAATACAGTATACTCGAAATATATTGGCATAAGTTGGAATATGTGGATGAAATCGTTGTCTACACACGTTATGTTAGCCACAACGTACCTATTCTTTGGTTCAGTTTTAGTGATCTTACCTCCTTCTCCCCCACCATCAGAGCTTCCTTAACTTCGTAATATTGAAGAGACCGGCTAAAGCTTACCCGCCATTTTTTAAGGTAAAAAAGGCTTTCCCTACTTGGTTTAAGTTAAGAAAGCCTCTTCATTTAGGACGGGGAGGAGGTCAGAAGTAAATAGAACACTTAATTGTCGTCAGCTAGGAAAGCGTAGTTATGCTATAGGTCTATAGCGTCTACAGAGCTCATGTCCTTCAACGTATTTGCTGTGTCATAAATACATACCTCTTTTGCGTCCTTGCAAACACGGTATGGGTACGTTTTGTCCTCGTGAACTTATACTTACCTTTTAGTAATGTACTTGAGAGGTAATCTTCCAGTAAGAGTACTCCGTAGTTTAAAATATCAGGATAAAGGTTAATGCAGGAGATGCTGTTTCCAGCTCGACTTTTTTCTTTTCAATAAACCTTAGTATTTACCTCTCTACCCCTACACTACATCGAAGTCTGGCCCATCACCGCCTGTGCCATACGACTTGAAGATGTAGATTAAGTACAAGATTGTGGCAACAAGCAAGCCTATTCCGATGTAGGTTAATATCATACCAGTGGTCGAATTATATACACCATCAATAAGGAAATCTAATGCTAATAATATCAAGACAGTTGGTTTGAAGTACTTGTTACTACTTGGTATTATAAATATGACTATGTACATGATGAAAAAGATTAAGACGTTTATGGTTAACAACAACTCCAACCTCTGGAAACTTGTAATCACGTCGTAATAGACTCCCACTATTGCCATACTAAGATAAGCTATGACATATGTGCTTAAAAACCTTGCGCCTATTCTCTTTTTACGGATTGCCAATGCTGGCAAACGAAGCTGACCTACTCCTCTACCGACGAGGTTTGCCGTTATTTTTATCAATCCCTACTTACATTATATGCGTAAATCAGTTTGTACTCCTCGTGAGATACTGAAGGGATGGAGGTCCTCCCTCTTCTTAGGAAAACTTTAGTAGCATGAAAGTTAGTTTTTATCTCAGCGTCTAGAAGGCTGGGGAGGTGGAGTATGGAGTTCTTTATCGCGTTCTTCCGAAGGTCTCTGTAAGTTATCTCCCTCACTTCAAAGCCTATCTCCCTTAAGTAACGAGGAATGAACTCAACGTTCTCCCTTCCGTGGAGTTCCATAACTATCTCCCTAGCGTTTTTAACAACGTCGCTCTTTATAGCATATTTTTCAGCCCCCTCTATATCCATCTTTATTACGTCAGCGTGAGAGACTAGAGAGTCTAAAGGTTTAACCTCGACTTCTATGCCTTCTCCAGATAAAGACGATGTAACACCGTTTAACCTAAATTTCATCCTTCCTTCAATTTCGCCAACTGCAAAGGGCAATACTTCAACGTTAATTACGTTGTTCAGCTCTAGGTTCTTCCTCAGAAATTCTAAGTAACTAGGGTTTGGCTCTATCGCTATAACCCTTTTAGCCCTTCTTGAAGAGTGAAGTCCCCTATTGAGGCACCAATGTCTAAAACTACATCATCCCTTCTTATCTTTAAAAATGAGTACTCTCCTACAATGAACGTGGCGTAATAGATAAATGCTTCTTCTTTGTTGACGAGTAACTTTAAGCCGTTATACTTGAGTAAGATTTCCATCTGAGATTGATCATTCATTTAATATTTTTAATTTTTTGGTCGATATCACTCCTCATAACATTCCAACCTTCTCTAGCTCCTCCCTTATCTTCCTAGCGTGGTTGTCCCATGAGAGATCGTCCGCCAAACTCCTCAACTCCTCCCTCATCTTGTTCAGCCTATCATCATTTTCAAACAGGTAGTTTATCTTCTCAGCTGCCTCCTCATAGTCCTTAACTACGTAACCGTTGACGTCATTAACTATGAGCTCTTTAGAGCCTAAGCCCTCATTTACTATAGGGATCAAACCATTACATATCCCCTCTATGATCCCCATACCTGGACCCAACTCATTAAAGCCAAAACGTAAGACAATAGAAGCCCTGTCATAAAGCTCTTGAAGTTTTTCCTCGCTCAACCTTCCTGTCACCGCTACTTGTGGGTACTCCTTTTTGAACCTCTCCTTCTCCTCCTTTACAGCCCAAGAGCCAGCCATGATCAACTTCCCCCTTTTTAACCTCTTAGCGACTTCTCCATACCACTCTGGAAACCTCCCCTTATCCCACATCGAGACAGCCAAAACTATGGGCTCTCTCTCCTTTTTTCCATCTCTAGGGTAACAGCCTGGGTAAACTACAACAGAGGAGAAGCCGTACTCAGCCAATACCTTTTGGTTCTCCTTGCTGTTGGTAAAGACGACCTTAGCCTTTGACATCACTTCCCTGTCCAACAACCTTGGAAAGTACCACTTCACCCCTTTTGCCCTTAAGTTGGTCTCGTGGAGGTACAGGGCGTAGTCTTGACCCCTAAACACCTTGTTCAAGTAGCCCATGATACCAGCAAACTGGTCGTGGTATAAGGCTGGGGGTGAGACTTTTAGCCATTTCGTAAGGATCAAGTCCAAGTCAACAGTTGCCTCTTTCCCCCTTCCCTTCGCGTACAATGAGGTTATAGCCCAAAATATGGGAGTTAACTTACCATGTCCTTTCCTTACAATCTCAACTTTTACATCAGTCAAGCCATAATCGTGGAAACTTTCCCTTAGTACAAACAGTTTCCCTAACCTTCTTGCCTCCTCAACTGCCATCCTAGCGACTCCGCCGTTCCATAAGACCCTTAGTACAACCGTTAACTTCTTGTCCACATATTTTTTAAGTATAGATGTTAATAAAAAAGTGTTAGTATGAGAGTTAGTGTCGTGATACCGACTTTCAACTCCGCTAAAACTATAGAGACTGCTTTGAGGTCTCTTAAGGAACAGACAGTCCCTATAGAGGTTATAGTAGTCTACTCCTTCTCTACTAATGGTACTGCAGAGGTAGCTGAGAAGTACGCCACTGTAGTAAGGCAGAAGAGTAATAGGCTGAGGGCTAGGATAATAGGTGCTTTGAACGCCACTGGGGAGTTCGTGCTTAACATGGACTCTGACCAGTTCCTAGCTAGAGGAGGATCTAGAGTTTAAATCAGGACATCATTAACGAAATAAAACGGCGTGCTCCCACAGATAGAGTATTCCTAAGAGATAATCTAAAAGTAAACTCGCCGAGCTTTATCGTAAGAGTAAGTTCTTCTTAGGATTTGGATTCGGAAAATACGGTCTTGCAACGAGCGTAATTGAGGCATTAGATTACTGTTTACCTGTGATAATCAATGACCAACTAGGGACAGCTTATATGGTTAAGGAGAATAATATTGGTAAAGTATTATCTAGTATTGATGCAGATACGATTAAGGCTTTTGTTGAAAACATAAAAGAGAATGAATATACTGAGCTTCAGAACAACATTAGAGGAGTAATTCCTAAAATATAGCTGGGAGTCCCACGTTAAGAGACTTCATCCCTGAATATGGACTGTATGAAAACTAATGCACTTCTTTGAGGCGAGGAAGACCTAACTTATTTAACACCTAGTTTCATTAACTACGTGGAAAAACAGTTTTACCATTCTATTTAATCACCTTTAACCAGTTAGTAAAATGATTTGCCCTAGTGTTGATAATTATAGCATTTTTCTTCTTTGATTAACGGGAGGAAGTTAAAATAGATTCTTCAAGACTTTTAAATAAGAGACATCAAGTACCTTAAATCAGTTTCTCTCAAGTTCTTTTCATTTCTGCAGTTAACTCTAGGGTTTAGATATAGGTAATTTAAAAAATTCAAATCAAAATAATATTTATATATTGCTCTGAGGTAAAATGACAAGTAGTCTCAATAATGTATTCCATAGAGATTCCAGTAACTCACGGTAAGTATTTGAGAGAGGTCTTTGAGAGCATAAGACAGCAGACGTTTCAAGATTATGAAGTTATAGTAGTGAACTCTGGCAGTGACGAAATTTCTGATGTTATTAAGGAGTACGGGTTTAAGGAAATCAAGGAGAGGGTAAAGCTCTTAAAGGCTAGATACTTAGCTCACGTAAATTCAAGGGGCGATAGGGCTATTCTGTTAGATGAGACTAGAGTTTTGAGGAGAGACGCCCTAGAAATAATAGATAAGGATAGAAGCGATATGATAATAATTGGAGAAAGGGAGGTTGGAGACTCCTTCTGGATAAAATTGGCTCAGCTAGATAAGGACAACATAATGTATTGTAATGAACCTGATTCTATAAAGGGGTTCGCTCTTCCTAGGGTAATTTCTTCGCCCCTCCTCTCAAAGACCTTTGGAATCCTAAGGAGAGATCTTGGGGAGAAGTTCGACCAAGTGATTTTTCCTGACCACGAACTGATATACCATGTGGCGTCCTCACTCTCAAATAGCGTAAACGTAGTTAGGGAAGAGTTGATCTCTCATTATGGTGATAGGACGCTCTTAGAGATAGTTAAAAAGTACTACAAGTACGGGAAGAGCACCAAAGTATTAAAGGGTACCAAGTACGAGTATTTTCTTAACGTCTCAAGAAAAAAGAGAAAGATATGCAAGGGAAATAAACTTCTTCTCTATATACTCTACATGGCTAGAGGTGTCCCGTTTCTAATTGGTGAGAAGGCATTTTAGCGCTCATTAGTAGACTAGGATTGCATTCGTTTACATGACTAAAATTTATAGGAGTAAGTCAAGTATATTTTTAAGCATGGTAACGATTGTCGATAGTGTTTCACGTTTACTAAGTAGAGACTATATTAGTAAACTTTTCACATTTGTCGTTCTCTATATTAAGCACATCAGCGATCTGCAATATTATAAATTTATCTTAAATAATCTATTTAAGATATTATCTAGTAATCCAGCAGAATTTATTGTTCCAGAAGCCAAACTAAAAACGGTAATGTAATTAAAAATATTTCATTATATAACTTATTTTATCTTCTAAAATTGGTAGATAGTGGTTATCTCATAAAACATGCAAGTAGTTATGATATTCTATTATGTGAAGATGATCTTTGTTTTCATACTTTGCCTTATACAAGTGGAAATTATCTTACCATTTATGAGATTTTCGAAATAAAGACATATGATATTGAAGTTAGTGGAGTAGTTATTGATATAGGTGCAGAAATAGGAGATTCGTCAATTTACTTTGCAATTAACGGTGCTTCGAAAGTAATAGGCCTTGAAGTAAACCCTATTTTAGCTAAGATTGCTATAAAAAATATAGAGACAAACGGTTTAAATGATAAGGTAATAATATTGCCCTATGCAATAGGTAGCATTGATTCTGAAACAACATTTGGCTCTACTAAAGTTAAACAGATAACGTTCAATACATTGGTTTCAATATATAATATTAAAAACATAGATTTAGTTAAAATAGACTGTGAAGGTTGTGAATATGATATAATACCTACCCTACCATTTCAAATCATAAATAAGATTATTATGGAGTATCATGATTATCCTCAATTCATACCCACTATTCTCACTCAAGCAGGGTTTATAGTTAAATATGACAAGAACAAAAGAATAGGAATTCTTAGAGCATATAAAGAAAAAACTTAATATTTATTTATTAACTTATTTTAAAAACTTTTACAATTAACTTCTTAAATTGTAATAATACGTATAGGAAATGAGTAACCTTATATGATCCCTACATGTAAAATATCATAATGAAAATATGTTTTCTAACCTGACATCTTAAGCTCTTTGACGGGCAAAGCAAGGCAATAATCAATTTCGCCAAAGGTATAAAGAAACTTACTAGCTTGGATTCCTGCATTATTTCGTATAATGTATCTGATAACATTAAAGAGATGCTCTCTCAAAGCAACACTAATCTTATAGACTTACATAGGAAGTTAAATTTCTACTATAACGTTAACGTAATGTTAGGAAGAGGTAACGTATTTAAAGTCTTCAAAGATTATATAGGCGATTATGCCATTTGCGTTGTTGCTAATGATGACGCTGTATCAGTCGTTAAGTATAGGTCGTCTAATAAAATGGTATATTGGAGTCAAGGGGCACTAGCTAGCATATTCTTTTGGAAACCGTTATATCAGAGACTTAAAGCTACGGGTAAAATAACTAGTTTTTTAGCCGTTCATAATGCGTTGAAGTTCTCTGAATACGTGAGTCTTTACGACCTTGTTTTAGCCAACAGCAAGATCTCAGCAACGATTGTATCACTATTTTACAATAGAAACCCCGAAGGAGTAGTATATCCTCCCCTAGATGTGTCAAACTATAAATTTTCTAAAGACAAAGAGGAGTTCGCACTGGTGATCCTCAAGAGGGGGTATCTTAGCCATGTAGAGTTGCTTGAGAAAATAGCGGAGAAGGTCAAGGTAAAGGTCATAGGGGCTAAGATACCTGGTACAGAGTATTTGGGTAGTAATATCAGCGATAGTGAGCTTAAGGGAACTATATTCTATGGCTTCAGTTACTCTTTATCCCAAAGGTAGAGAAAAAGATAGTGGCCCTTGAGGAGACTAGCGTTGGAAAGGGAATAATAGCAAGACTAAACAGGCTAGACAAGGAAATAGTACATAGGCACTGGAGAGAGAACTTGAATCCAGTATTAGGCGTTATAAAGCCCAGGTTCTACGATAGGGACATATTGTTAAAGGTCTACAGGGATATCAACGGGCTAGCAGACAAGCTCATCATGTATGAGGACGCAGTGGTATACTACGAGGCGTATAAACTCTCTAACAGTTGCCTTACAGACGTAGGTTATGTTGAAAGGGCAATCTACCATTTGGAGGAGGAGTCCCTGTTCAGATATATGAAGAAGTGGTACAAATACGGCAAGTCTTCTAAAATTTTAAAACATACTGAGTACGAGTTCTTTTTAAAGAACAAGGGCATTAGGAAAGGGAGCTTCAAGGAAAGGGTTGAGCTCTTACCCTTAGTCTTGTCGAAGGGCATTCCCTACTTAATTGGCTACTTAAGCTAGTGGTTAAAATGATCTCGTTTTTAGTTGGTCACTTATCCCATCACGACGGTCAGAGTAGGGCAGTGATTAACTTCTTGAAGGGGGCTCAATAAGTTAGAGACGTTCTATGCCATAATAAAAAACTTATGACTAAGGTAAAAATCCCACATGTCAATAGGAAAGGGAGTTTGAGGATCAAAATGAACTTTTATCGTTGATCTTGACAAAGGGAATTTCTTAGTTATACTCTCCTAACATCTTAAACCTTAAGGTCTTTATGACCTTATCTCCCCAAATTACGTATAACAAGACAATAATATCGACTACTAGATTCAAAACTAAGTATGGAAAATCGCTTATATACGCCAAACTCACTAAGGGATGAGAAGACGAGATGTAAACATTCGCTACTCCAAAGTAATAGTTAAACGAAGCTATCGCATTTTTAATGAAGACCTCATGATTAAAGGTGAAAAATGTATACCAAGGGTTCATTACCACTGTCGCGCTGTAACTCTTCGGCGAGAAGCTTCCCTCCTTTACCACAACTCCATGAGGCGTAAACGAGATTGTAGACCTACTGGAGAGCAATGAGGACGCTTCTTGATATAGATTTCCATATTCTGACGCAGGCACGAGGACTACTTTTACCACGTTTAATCCTCTATCATATAAGGTGAGAGTATTGTTTACTATCCTTAACTGCCCTAGATAGCTCCAACTTACGTTATATGCGATGTTTGACATCTCGTAAGTTATTGAACTTTCTCCGGACTTTAACTTAATACTACCACCGCCATAAATCCCGTTTAACGTTGTCAAACTCAGTATCGCGTAAACGTAGTAATTACCATTAGGGACGTGCAGGGTCAAGGGGACTGAAGGATTTCCGCTTACGATAGCGTCTAACGCATCAGGGGTCCAGAAGGGAGACTGGTGAACCCAACCACCTGAATAATACTGATTAACATAGATATTAGAGGCAGTGATTATTAGGGACGAGTTGTTTACCAGCATTGGAATTAAGTCGTTTGGTGATAAGTTATACCCTATAAAGCCCTTTACATATGGGAGAATATCTTGTAAGTCGTTTACATAATAGAAGGGGATCACTACGTAACTTGTGTTAAATGATGACAATTTATCGATCACTAGGGGGAAGTTAAAGGCTATGTAGACTCCTTTATTAACCCAATAGGGTGAGTAAAGAGTGTTATAGAACACGGTAACATTATATTGGTTATAAACTAGCCTAAAGTAAGGGCTAGAGTTAACGGCACGGAAGCACTGGGAATTGGAATCGTTAAGAAAAGCCACGTATTGAACCCCAAGGTAGGACAAAGCCTTAGCTGGATTCGGCGAATTTGTTATAGAGAACCACATGAAATTCAGATAACCGTCAAAGGAGGGGTTAACAAGAGTAGGCAATACTGCATAATAGTTAGCTAAATTCACATCCCCAATTGCTAAGACAATCCCAGTATCATTGTAGGCAATGTCGTAGAGACTGTTCACCACTTCCTTAGGCGGCGATGAGTAATATGTAGAAACGAAGGAATTGGCTATGGGCATGTAAAACAGGATAGCCAATATCAGAAACAGAGCAACCAAAGGAGTTGCTTTCAAGTACTTTATATACTTCCAATTGATGAAATTAGTGGAAATCAATTTAGATCCAGCTACATAAATTACGAAGCCTAAAAGGAGATAAAACGGGGCTACGAACAAGTAAGACGGCAAATAAGTGGGGTAAAGATAAACCAAGTAACCAACGTAAGGGGTTTGAGCTAGCCAATAGCCAAGGTAACTGGAACCAACGTAATTATAAGTGGCAACAGCCAAGAGGAAAATAGAGAGGAAGATAACAATTGGTTTTCTCCTTATAAGTAACGCTGAAAGGGAGATGGCAGTGAGGATAGCCCCAAAGATGATGATAGCGTGATATGCATCGATATAGAAAGAGGGACCCAGCCAATACATTACGCCCGTTAACGTATAGAAAGGATTTACTGTCTGCAGGGCTATCCCAAGCTGATTATACACAGTTGAAACACCTACTAGAGAAATAAAGGGTGAAATCAGTTTCGTGTATATTATTGTGTTCACGTTTAGAAGTAAAAAGAAGATGAAGCCGAACAGGAACATCTTAAACCAGCTTATCACGTACCTAAAACTTCTCTTTACAGCAAGGAAATATAGAGAATAGGCAAAAAAGGTCAAGATAGAGAAAACGATTCCCCTAGGGTCTGTAAAATCTAGCGTTACAGCCAAAGCCAATATCGCACCGCGTTTTAGAGCTTCCTTAAATGAAACCTTTAAGACGTCTAAGGCGTAGTCAAATAAGGCTAAGGAAACCGCAAATAAGCCGGGGTAAAAGTATATTACGCCATCTACTGCGTACCAAGTTATTGGGACTGGGACAGATATCATAATTGAAGTGATGTATAAAAGGGGTCCCTCTGCATTAAAGTACTTCCTTAAAAAGTATATGGAAGAGAAAAAAATACCAAGAAATAGAAATCCAAAAGAAGAGTATGCACTAATATAGTTGACTAATGTAGAGAGGAAGCTTACTTGCCCTAGAAGTGAGAGTAAGAATACAAACATGCCGTGTAGCCCAGTATAGGAACCACCGTTAAGGATATTATAAGCTATCTTCTCTGCTACTTCCTTAGGTAGGAGGGAATAAGAGGGGCCTAAGCTATTGTGAAACAATATATAATACTCTATGATGCTTACTATAACGCCCGCTAGATAACCTACATACCTCTCTAAAAACCTTTTCACGTTTATTAAAGCGTTAAACTATATTAATAAGTCTTTTCCTATGTTAGATGTGAGAGTGCTAATAGTAACTTATGGGGACGTTAGAGATCCAAAAGGGGGATATCTCATTAGGGTTTCTAACTTAATTAAGTGCATTAAAGAGGAGGACTTAAAGGTTATACAGTTCATAACAGAGGGGAGAGGAAAAGAGAAACCCATTAAAAAAAGTGATGAAAATATAGTTACAATTAGGGCAAGCAAGAATTACTTCTTCCTAGGCCTATCGTTGCTGTTTAATGCCATCAAGTTTTCTTACCTCATAAAGAGGTCTGACGTTGTAATATTTGAGGGTTCCCTATTTCTACCCTTTGGCTTAATGGGAAGGTTGTTAGGTAAAAAGGTAATTCATGACTTTCACGGCTCAATAGTAGAAGTGTCCAGAGGGCTTAGAGGTGTGAAGAACTTCGTGCTAAGGAAGATGATTGGGGGAACTTTGGACAAGTTAGCGGTAATTATAGCAAACTTGACAATTGCGGTCTCAGATAGGGACGCAGAGCTAGTGAAAAGGATTTGGAAAAGAGCCAAAGTGATGACAGTGGTACACGGCATAGATGTGGATAGAATACCCTTCTTTGAAGTTAAGAGGGACAAAATCGAGAAGTTAATATTTGCAGGTAACTTGTACGCTGTAAATAACTTAGCTACTGTTGAAAACTTGATCGAAGTGGCTAAGGACTTACCTTGTCTAGAGTTCTTAATAGTAGGGGATGGGAAAGAGTTAGTAAAGGGACCTCCACCCAACGTTAAACTAATGGGCAAAGTGGACTCTCTTGACCCCTACTATGAGGAAGCTGACGCTTGTATTATTCCTATAACTTCAGGTACGGGGGTGAAGACTAAGGTGCTAGAATGTATGGCATATGGTAGACCAGTAATCACAACAGAGAAGGGAATCGAGGGGATAGAGGAAGCGAGGAGCCTCAAGGGAGTGTATGTAGTAAGGCTGGAGGAAATGAGCAAAGTAATAAAAGAGATGAAATTAGAAAGGGCGTACCTTGAGCTTAGATCATTCGTAAAGGATAATTTTTCCGTGAGTGTCACTTGTAGGCAGTTGAGAAAGGCCCTTGAATTTATTTAGTCTAGATAAGTAAGAGGCATAAGTCATAGACCAGTTATTTTCAAAAATTTCTCTCGAAAGTTATCATCGCTAAACATTAAAGCTCTCTCCCTTACCTCTTTTCTTAGTTTGTTGTCGTTTAAGGCTTGTCTAACTAGTTCTGGAAGCTCCTCGACTCTTTCATATCCGTATCCAAACTTTCCTTCAGAGATTATATCCAACCATGTGCCTCCGTTTTTGTAAACAACAGGGACGTTACCAGCACTCATACCCTCTACTACTGCTATGCCAAAGGGCTCCTCTCTCTTTCCATGAAGAATGACCTTTGACCTACATAGGATTTCGCGTTTTTCCTCTTCACTCGCATCAGTCACAAAAGTTACATTTGGAGGGCTTTTCCTTCTAAGTTCACTATAGTAATGCTCGTCTTGAACCCTCCCTATTATAACGAATTTTATGTCGCTTAAAAGCCTAGCTACGTAAATAACGTCTTCGTATTTCTTATCCTCTACTATCCTTCCTAAGCTAACTACAATGTCTTCTTTCTCTTCTCCCTTACAATGTATGGGTTTCACAGGTGGGTATAAGACTTCTGTAGACCTACCGCTCTTCTCGTGAAGTAGTTTAGCCGTATACGTGGAGTTAGCAAGCAATCGTTTAGTCTTGTCCTTAAAGCTAAAAGAAGTAATGAAGTTAAGAAGATCTACGATTTTTTTGACCTTCGTGATATCCTTTGTCCTAAAGAACTTTCTAGCTGGATAGTGTATGTAACCTAGGTCAAAATGCCCAAACAGTTCGTCATATGTAGTGCATATTGAATAGTCGTAGTTGCTAAATGATTTAAAATAGGAAGAGGTTAGATATAATCTAGCTGTTCCAAATATAAATAATGGGGAACGGAAAATTAAGGGAGAGTACAATCTAAACAGCGAATATGAGATTACTTTGTCTATGTAATTACCTATCGCACTATAGAATCTCGAAGGTCGCAAGGGAGTGTGCAGTTCAATAGTGTGACCCCTACCTTTCAATGTTTTAATGATGTTCATAAAAACTACACCACCGCCACCTAGCAAGGCTATATCTATTGGAATAGGTTCAACTATAGCTACTTTCATTTTCAGACAAAGTGATTACAAATCTTTATGTTAAAAATTTTTATTTTGATAATAGAACCAGCTGTGATGTTACAATAGGTTAACTTAACCCTTTGTCGCGCAAAGCAAATATATATAGTCACGACCATCTTTCTCTTGATACAATTGGAACAGTATATCTAATTCTAGATCTTTCCTTAGTTTATTACTAATACCTTATTAGCTATACATGGTGAACTATTTGAATATGTTAAATTTTTATGTTAAAATTAAATAATTATTTATTAATAAAATATTATATACAAAATATAGTAAGTTTATGTGTTTACTTTATAAATAGCTTCTCATTATCTTTTCTAGTTTACCAGATAAACCATACTTAAAAGCCCTTGTAATCCAGCAATGAGTCTAACTTATAATGTCACTATGAGAGTTTTTACGTTTTCACCATTAGGCTTTACTGTAATCGTTTTAGACTGTTAAGAAATGAGAGCTATCGATTAAACTGGAAAAATCGATATACCCTTAGGTAGAATTTTCTTTTAGCTACAGAGGATAAAACATTTTTAGGTTAGGCATTAGGGAATTTCAGCCTCCTTACTATCTACAATTCCCTTAGGTATCTTTTCAGCATATCGTAGTCTTCGTTTAATTAAGTAATTCTTCACGAAGCTATGAAGGAATAAGTTTAGGAAAGAGACTCCTATTGTATTCAACCTTTAACTTAGTAGGGAAGAAAGGGATTTCTCAGTATCTTCAGGCTGTCTGCTATCACCTCTAGTCTCTTATTATCCTCGCAGAAAATGTCGTAACTCCACTTTTTATTGATAAAAATAAGATAATAGAATACGTAAGCAAATTCTTTATTACGTTTACTCAACTCATAAATTTTGGATAAGTCTTCCAGATCTTTTTTTATATTTACACTCTGCATTTAAATCCCTAAAGGCAGCAATGGAAACATTATTGTCGTGAATTCGATAATAAGTGAGAGGTGTGTGATCTAGAAGAATGGGCTTACGGTTAATCAGTACGCTTAAGAATAGATAAAAGTCAACCGATATGTTAATTTGCCCTAATTGACTTAATACAATGTTATCTTTCTGACACAAATGGAGCTATTATTACCCCAGCCTCTTCTCTTTATCAAGCTAGCGTAGACCTTCTCATCGTAGCCAGAGAAGTAATCCTCCTCCCAAACCTCTGGCGTGAGCAAGACCTTCCCCTCCTCGTCTATCACAACCCTGTTGATATGATAGAGGACTAAGTCCTCATACCTCATAAATGATTGGTATACTTTCCTTAACTTCTCCTCGTGGAACTTATTGTCGTCTTCTAGGAAGCAGAATATCCTTCCTTTCGATTCTTCAATGCCAACTTTAGCTTGATTCCCAATTTTTCCTCCTCTGTGTATAAGGACTTAACGTTTTTCTCCTTCATGAAACTGTCAATTTCTTGATCCTCAAAGTTCTTCATCACGATTATCTCATACTTATCCTTGTCAAATTCTTGATTTAGCGCAGAAGTTATTGCTTCCTTCAAGAATTTCCTCCTGTTATGAGCAGTAATTATAACTGAAATTGCAACATTATCTTTATTCATTTATTTCCACATTTAGAGTAGAAGATATAAGTTTTTAGGTTTTCTTGTAAACCTTATTATACTAATATTAATCTCGTTATGAAGAATCTATCCCTTTTTAACTTGTAATATCGATTCTCAAATCTATAAGAATTTTAACCCTCTCCTTGATTAAAATTTTGTGTTGGTACCTTATAAAATATCTTAGCCCTAGCCTAAGTATTTAAGAAAAAGATTTAAGCTAAATACAGCAGTTAATCATAATGAAGTTCTTCTATCAGACAACGTTCAGTCTTAACAGAATTCACATTTATCAAAAGGTGTACAAAAACTGGTTCAGTGTGCTTCAGCAAGTGAGAAAAGGCAGCGAAGAAATTCACATTAAATTTAGGGATGGTAGTTCCGGAATATGTAGTCTAGAGTGCGCCCGTGCTCTGGTGGATTTAGTGCAATTCTATCCAGATTATTTTAATCCTATAAAGTTTCACATTCGGGGTAACGAAGTTTACTATGAATCCACTAGAATAGATACTAACCCGTCCGGACATGTACTTCGCACTGCTAGTGGTTGGATTGAGAAGGATAACTATTGGTATTATCCAAAATATAACGTAAAGTTCTTGAAAGGACATGAAGTTGCTTTATTCGAGACATTCGTACAAGAACAATACAACGTGGACGTTGAGGGCAGGGAAGTTGTAGACGTAGGTGCAAACATAGGTGATACAGCTGTGTACTTCGCCATAAAGGGAGCAAAGAGGGTTGTTGGATTTGAGCCACTACCCTCCGTGTACAGGATAGCACTTGAAAACATCAAGCTAAACGGGCTGGAGGATAGGGTAACCCTGATAAACGCTGGGGTAGGGTCAAAAGATAGTATGATAAGAGTACCTTCAACTATTGATTTAGACAAGAGTGGGGGCTTCCACGTCACTGGTGAAGGTGACGTGGAGGTACCATTATACTCCCTAAAAGGGATGAGGGAGCTTGTTAAAGATCCCTATTTGCTGAAGATAGACTGTGAGGGGTGTGAGGTTGACGTCATAATGAACAGCGATGAAATAGGGTTTGAGAAAATAATCTTTGAACACCACGCCTTCTTGACGGGAGTTTCTTATAAGAAGCTAATAAAGAAGTTAGAAGAGGAAGGTTACAAGTGTACAGCTAGGCAGGCTCAAAGAACAGCTGGCATAAGTTATTTAGGAATTGTTTCGTGCGAAAATAGGTAAATAGACTCATCGCTTTATTTCTCCTTCTATCTCTTTAAGCGTTTTCACCCAGTTATCGGTTATTCTCTCCCAGTCGTGCATCTTTGCAGTCTCAAAGCCATTCCTTACAACTTCTTCCCTCAAATTCTCGTCCTTTATAACCTTCTGTATTAATTCCGCTAGTTTCTCAGGGGAGTGGGTATCGTCCACTAAGGCATTGTACCCATTGACTGCGTAAGCCCTACTGCCCACGTTGTCTGTCATCACTACGGGGGTTCCACAAGCCATAGCCTCAAGTGGAGGTAGACCGTAACCCTCTAACTTAGAGGTAAACAGAAATACTGAGGCACTATTGTATAGTTCTACCAATTTTTCTCGGCTAACAGGTTTATATGCTTCGTACTTAAAACGGATTTCGTTTCTGAACTTCTCTAACACTCCGTGATCTATGACGACCGCTGTAAAATCTAGATACTTAGACAAAAGGTTCAATGTCCTTATTGCCACTTCAGCTCCTTTATTTGGTTCTGGCCTCAGGATTACCATGACCTTTATGTCATCATTATCCCTTCTTCTTGGTTTGAAAAGCTGAGTATCTACACCTGCGCTGACTACGAAGAACTTCACATCCCTTTTTATAGTCGACTTAACTAGGTCTGTCTCTATTCCGGTTAGCGCAATGTAGTAGTCATAAGGTGAAATAAAGGTAAGATACCACCTTATATCTCGACTCAACACGTAAATATACTCTGGCCAGCCTTGAGGGAAGAAGGCAAGTTTCTTGTATTTCTTTGACATAAAACTCCATATAAAAGCAGAGGGTAATCCTGTAATTATTAGATCAGATTCTGGGATTATTGAGCTCATAATTCTTGAAAAATCAAAATCTATATTTAACAATTTAGATAGTATTATATAGTAGTCTAATCCCCTAAAATAATGGACTTGTCTATATTTTATTTGTAATATATTAGATAAAATCTTTAACAATTTAGGCTCCTTCGGATATATTATAGGGACACGGTTGTTAGGATAGAACCACGGAGATCCTCCGGATGAGACTATCTTGACATCATATCCTCTCTTCAACAACCTATTAGTTATTTCCAAATAATAGTAGAAGCCACCACCTAGTCCCAATCTTTCAGTCACTAACGTTAAACTTATCATCTTTGATAGTTTTAACACAAGAGAATATATTTTTAACTACTCAATAGCTCTCGTTTAGCTTAAAAATTCCATCTATTTCCTTCTTAAAGACACCATAACTGAGATGGTCGTCAAAATTATTGAGACACCGAGGAGAGATAATGGAAATATGGGATAGCTAACCTTTACATTTCCTTGACTAGAACTAATCGTAATAATCTTATACACATGAACCATAGGAAACGTTATGTTAATAACTTCATGAAGTGAGGAGACCTTTAATGATATACTGCCTTGTCCTAAATCATTTGTATAGCCAGAAGCGTATTCTTTACCGTTAACATAAATAACGTAGAGCTGATGTGATAAAGGGGAATATACAGTAAATCCTAAAGGTGTTATCAAGTTGTTAGGTGTATCCGTCCTTATTCCTACATAAGAGAAATTCCAAAGTACAGGGGTCAAGTAGTTTATTACAAATTCCTTACCATTTATAAACATATCTTTTACAAACGTAAGTCCATTATGCTCCTCAAGAACTACTGCATAGTTTACTAGAGTACTAACATTAATCCAATTGTCTATAACTGAACCGTAATAAGGTAAAGAAGATAAAGGGTTATACCAGCTCCCATTAATATGGTACCATAACCTCCCATTAAAAGCAATAAGTACTAAACTAAAATACCTTTGATCTCCTTCAGGTAAAGGTGGTTTAAAATTACCTCCATAAAGAACAATTCCTAGATTAGTGAAGTAGTAAGTATGATACTCGCCAACAAACGTTACGATTAGTTCGGTTGTATTGTTAGATATGTTTGCTGGAAACAGCAAATAGCCACCACCAGGAGGAGTCCCAGTGTAAGCTACTTCGCTACCGTTGTGAATGACCTCTACGCCAGAGGAAATTATTGGGAAATCAGTGGAGTTGATATAACTGTTCAAGAGCTGGAAGTATATGGTGATCTCTTGCCCTAAATATGCGCTACTGGGGTAATTAACTACTATAGTAGAGGACAACGTGATTATACTGCCAGCAACAAGCAGTAAGAGGGCAAAAGTCAAGATAAACCTCATTTTCATTAGCTAAAGTTACGCGATGAGGTTATTAAAAGTTTTCCGTGAGGTTAGATTGCCTAATTAAATATGCCGTTTTGTAGGCTGATAACGAGAAGGTATACTTTGTAATGAAACACCACTTTACCAATAGAAAACCTTTAATTTATTGAAGGTAAGAGGAAAAGAGAATGAACCCGATAAAGAACTGGCTTAAGTCCTTGAGCGTTACTACAGTTAACGTAATAGTCGCACTGTTCTTCTTCGTCGTTACTGCAAAAATCACTAACCCACAGTTCTTTGGTAAAGTGGCGATCATACAGCTATTGGAAGTAATTGTCTCCGCCGTGTTCTTCTTCATTCCTGGTTCCATTGTAACTAGGGAAGTGGCTTACACTTACGCTAGAAACGAACATAAGCCCTACGTTGAGAAGTTCCTAGCTATACCCTTCCTTGCCTTACCCTTCCTCCTCGTCTTATTATTTTTACCGACTTACGTGAAGTTAGCAATCCCTTACCTGTTCCTTTACTTGTTCACAGCCGTTGAAAACTCAATAATGGTTGGGATGGACATGTTCACTGAAAATGCAATCACTGGCATTACATTCATCATCATCAGGTGGGGAGTAGCAATTATAGCGGTACTAATGCGTGACATCTACATGTTTATAGGTGTATGGACTACAGGAGGAGTGATATCTGTATCTCTAAACTACATCTTCTTAACGAGGAAGTTGGGCGAGCTAATTGCCCCTCACTTCGACTTCAACTTCTTAAAAAGAGCGTTCAGGGAGGGTCTACCGTTGTTCCTATCTAACACCGCTGGTTTTTTGTCATCACAGGGTGACAGGGTCACTACTGCATACCTCTTGGGCTCTTATTATTTAGGCATCTACCAGTTCTCAGCCTTAGTCGCCTCAGTGCCATCAATGTTCTTAAGCTCTCTGTCTAACGTCATTTTACCGACCGCGTCCTTTTACAAGGCTTTAGGTAAGGATGAGAGGAGAATGAGTTCCATCTCCTTTAGGGTTACATCTCTCCTCACTTTACTTATTATAATGTTATCCGTACCTTTAGGTGAGATAATTATTACCCATTTCTTCCCAGACTACGCCTCTGGAATTCCCGCCTTCACCTTATTGCTTATGGCCTCAGTTTTGCCTTTCCCTATTAGCTCTTTGACTAATTTCATTGTGGCTTTTAAGAGGGATTTACGCCCGTTCCTTGTCCTCACTGTGCTAAACGCCTCAACTGTCTTGATCACCTCATTTCTGCTCATACCTAGGATTGGAATAATTGGTGGGGCTATTTCTCAAGTCATTGTGGCTATAGTCAGCTCTCTCTTCACTGTCTTTTACGCCTTGAGGACTAAGGTCTTCTTTCCGACTTTTAAAGAATACGTAATTCTATCTATCATTCCCCTAGTTGGGGTTTATGAGGTCTTCATAGACCCTAGGTGGTTGGACTTAATACTCTTCTTGACATTAATCTTAATTTTCAAGTTCTTGGGAATAATTGAGAGGGATTACGTTGAGTTGATAAAGGGTTTTTTGCCTCAAAAGTTAGCGTTTGTTTATAAGGTCTTAAGGGTTTTGAGTAAATAGAAAAGGTGTGCAGTTTTATAATTGTGGTTTACTGTTAACTGGGTGAGGAGTTAAGGCTATGTTCTGGACGGTGAATGGAAAAACATTTTTGTTTATTAAGAGTATTAAACAACATGAAGGTTCTGATACTGGGGGCTTCTGGACAGTTAGGCTCTGAGCTTTCTAAGCTCTTCCCCAACGCTATAAAGACTTATTCCTCTTCAGAAGTCATAGGTGGGGTAAAGATCGACGTCACTGACTTCCCCCTCCTAGAAAACTTTATACTTAAGGTCAAGCCAGACGTTATAATAAATGCTGTAGCTTATACAGACGTTGATGGGTGTGAGAGGGATAAAGATAAGGCCTTTGAGGTTAACGCTGAGGCGGTAAAGCACATAGTTAGGGCTTCTAGGGTAACAGAGGCATACTTAGTCCACGTGAGTACCGACTATGTCTTTGACGGAGAAAGGGGTAACTATGCAGAATCTGACACACCTAACCCAATAAACTACTACGGTATTTCAAAGTTAGTGGGTGAGGGCTATGCTTTGTCTTATGATGATTCTCTCGTAGTTAGGACTTCAGGCGTCTTTAAGCATAAGGGCTTTCCGATATTTGTTTACAAAACGCTTAAGGAGGGGAAAGAAGTCTTAGCCTTCAAGGGCTATTATTCCCCTATTTCAGCAAAGTTATTAGCTGAGGCTATAAAGGAGTTGATAGAGATAAGGAAGACTGGTGTTATAAACGTTGCAGGTGAGAGGGTCTCACGTTATGAGTTAGCCTTAAGGATAGCAGAGGCTTATAATTTGCCGAAAAACGTAAAGGAAACTGATGAGATAAAGGGTTGGGTAGCTAAGAGACCTTTCGACTCCTCTCTGGATATAAGCAAGGCTAAGAGGTTAGTCTCTATAGACTTCTATTCATTAGAGGAGAACTTAAAGTATATGGTGGTGAAATGAAGGCAGTAATTCTCCACGGTGGGCAGGGGACTAGGCTTAGACCTTTAACTCATACTGGACCAAAGCAGTTGATTAAGATTGCTGGAAAGCCCATATCTCAGTGGGTATTGGAACAAATACGTGATGCGGGGATTCACGATGTCATCGTCGTATTGGGGGATAATATGCCCAACAAAGTAATAGAGTACTACGGAGATGGGAGGGGTTTTGGCGTAAACATAACGTACATTTATCAAGGTAAGGCTAGGGGGTTGGCTGACGCTGTCTATAAGGTTAAGGATTTGGTGAAGGAAGAGAAGTTCATAGTGTATTTAGGGGATAACATAGTGAACTACGACTTGAGGAAGTTCTCCTCCTTTGGCTCAAATGCCTCAATATTGCTGGCTAGGGTGCAAGACCCCTCCCGATTTGGTGTTGCCGTGATAAGGGAAGGTAAAGTGGTCAAGCTCGTAGAGAAGCCTAAGGAGAGGCTATCTGACCTAGCCTTAGTCGGCGTTTACGGTTTTGATAAGAACGTCTTTGACGTGATAGAGACGCTTAAGCCCAGCTGGAGGGGTGAGCTGGAGATAACTGACGCGATCCAAGGTCTCATAGATAGGGGCTTTGATGTAAGCTATGAAATAGTTGAAGGATGGTGGAAGGACACTGGTACCCCTACAGACATACTTGAGGCTAACGCTTTCCTCTTAGACAGCAAGATATCGAGGAGTTTGAGTACCACATCGAGGGTAATAAACTCAAGCGTGGAGGGAAGGGTCTTCATAGACGATAATGCTACAATAGAGAACAGTACTGTGAGGGGTCCTGCATATATAGGCAAGGGGTCTAAAATTGTAAACTCATATATAGGACCTTACACCTCAATAGGGGATAATTGTTCGATAAAGGATAGTGAAGTTGAACACAGTGTGGTCTTGGATAACGTGAGTGTTGAAGGAGGGGTCTATCTGATGGACTCCTTGATCGGGAGTAACGTGACCATAAAGAGGGGTAATAGGTGGCAGAAGTTAATAGTGGGTGAAAACTCATGGTTAACTTTGTAGTCCTAGGAGGGGCAGGGTTCATAGGCTCTGCCTTCGTAAGGGAGCTGAACAAGAGGGGGATAAGACCATATGTCTTTGACGCCTTAACTTATGCAGGGAGATTAGAGAACTTAAAGGGGACTGAGCACGTTTTCGTAAGGGGAGATATTAGGGATATAAGTTCCCTCGATGTGGTGTTCTCTAAAGGGGTAGATGTGGTAATAAACTTCGCAGCTGAGACGCACGTAGATAGGTCTATTTACTCCCCAAAGGATTTCGTGGAGACTAACGTCCTAGGTGTTATAAACGTTTTGGAGGCTTCTAGGAAATACGGTTTCAAGTACGTTCATATTTCGACTGATGAGGTATACGGAGATGAACAGTGTGCAGATGAGAGTTCACCCCTAAGACCCTCTTCTCCTTACAGTGCGTCAAAGGCTTCAGCTGATATGTTCGTAAAGGCTTACGTTAGGACTTATGGGGTTAAGGCAGTCATTGTGAGACCTTCAAACAACTACGGACCTAGGCAATTCCCTGAGAAGTTGATACCAAAGACGATAATTAGGACTTTGCTGGGTCTTCCTATACCTATTTATGGTGATGGGAAACAAGAAAGGGACTGGATATACGTTGAGGACACTGCGAGGATAATCGCTGATATAATAGAGAAGTTCGCTAAGTGGGATGGTGATGTCTACAATTTACCTGGGAAACAGGTTATGACTAACCTATCCGTTGTGATGACGATAGGTGAGATAATGGGCAGGGAGGTTAGGGTGAAGTTCGTTGAGGATCGACCCGGGCATGATAGGAGGTACTGTATGAAGCCATCGATAGAATATGAGGTAACTCCTTTGAGGGAAGGGCTGAAAAAGACAGTGGAGTGGTATCTTAACAATAAGTGGTGGTGGGAGCCAATGTTGAGTGATAAGTTCTTCAAGGACGATTTACCATGGAGGTGACTTAAATGCCTTTTAAGTTTAAGCGTTTAGAGATACCGGAAGTTATCTTAGTAGAGGCTAAGCAGTTCTCTGATGATAGGGGCTACTTTGAGGAGTTATATAAGCAGAGCGAGTTCAAAGAGTATATTCCCTGCAACTTCGTACAGATTAATCACTCCTTTTCGAAGAAAGGAGTGTTAAGGGGGTTACACTTTCAGATAAAGCCAATACCTCAAGGTAAGTTGGTTACTGTGATATCTGGTAAAATATTCGATGTTGCTGTTGACTTAAGGAAAGGTTCGCCTTATTATAAAAAATGGGTTTATGCAGAGTTAACGCCGGGTAAGCTTTTATGGATACCCGTTGGTTTTGCACATGGGTTTTTGGCATTAGAGGACTCCCATGTAGTTTATTTAGTTACTAGGGAATTCGCTAAGGAGTACGATTCTGGAATACGTTATGATGATCCGGAAGTTGGCGTGAAGTGGTATAAGGTTGAAAATTTTATATTATCGGAGAAGGATAAGAACTTACCATTGTTGAAGGACTCTAACGCTAACTTTAACTATGGTGATGACTTGTGTTAATTTTTTATTATCTGACTTTTTCAAGAGATATATCCCAGTTGTCTTAACTCCCCAGCTTGGAATGACAAAGTTAAGGAAAGCCTCGCCCTTTAGGCAGTGAGGAGTATAATTTTAATGTTTGATGGGACTTGCACTAATTTGTGTTATTTTTATTTCCTCAGAAACTTTTATTAAATGATATTTCTATTAATGACCGAAATCCTTTTTAAATGTTATTCACATAAAAAATTGAGATGTCGAGCAGTTCAAGTGATGATAGAGTAGCATTTTCAGCTTTCATAGCAGTGTTTAGTTTTATCTATACTACTTTCTATTACATTGTCTCGGGCTTCTTACCAGCAATAGTTAGCGGTTCAATTAGGGGTGACCTTTTTAACAACGTTCTTAACGTCGTGAACACTACAAATAGCCCGATTATATATTCTAGTAGTGTAGTTAACAATAATGAGATCGTTAGGCTTAGCTTAATTGTCTACGCTATATTCGAAAACCCAGTGAGTGTATTAAATTTATCTATTTTACAACTTATACGAGGAAACAGTTTTCTTCTTCAATTAGGAGGGTTAGTTAACTTAATCTCTGGGTGGATATTTGCTTACCTTTATAGGAGGTCTAAGGGAGTTCTCATATCATCAATTTCATTAATAAGCAATAGTATTATACAAGCGTTTATCGTATCGAATATCTCCTCTGATCCTACATTTTATTCACTCTTTTCGATATCTGAAGCTCTACTTTTCGTTATTGGGCAAGTCATAGCAGGTATTGAGTTTTATAGAGAGAATAAGGTTAAGGCTATGCTGGTTTCCTTCCCCTTCTTCTCCTTATTAAATATTATAGGCTTCGGTTGGCTGGTTTTTGACGCATCTAATGGGAGTCAAACTTACTCAATTGGGGGACAGTCTTCTGTCTCATCTAGTATGACGCAAAACTATGACGTTTATAACGCTCTGATTCAAGCATTACGTAATAGAAATTACGCAGCGGCTAGAATGTACATTTCTGAGTTGGAGGCTAATGGATTTGCAATAGAGAATATATTCTCTCAATTGGTTGATGATGGGGAGTGTGGAGGGGCAATATGGGTCATGAATAATTATACTTTAGATTATAAAAAAATAACGTGTAATTTTAGTAGTATAATTGATTGTATAATCAATACTGGAAGAGTTCCTAAGAGCGCAGATAGTTTTCTAGAGTTCTTGGATAAGATTAGTGTGAATAATGCGATAAGGTTAGCTAAGTATATTTATTATAATCCTAAGATAAGGGATAATAGAAGGGATAAGGCTGAGGAAATATTAGTCAAGCACTCAATAATTCAAAAAATCCCTTCTCCATCTTCAATCCAACCTTCTCCTTTACCTAGTCTTGATAAGTGGGATGCTAATCTATGGGTTGGGAAGGAGGTTTATGGTTATACTGTTGAGAGTGTTTTGGGGATGGGTGGGACTTCTTATGTTTTGTTGGCTAGGTCTGGTAATGATTATTATGCTATTAAGATTCCTATACTTTCTTATTCGCCTACGCAAGCTACGAGGGTTAGTAAGCTGACTTTTGAGGATATTTATAAGGAGTCTTCGAATTTACAAAGGTTGTCTGAGGGTAGTGGTAATGTTGTTAGAATATTTGGTATTTTCCTTGATATGAATTTGTTGAAAAGGATTGAGACGGGTGAGGTTAAGTATTATTTGTCTAATCCTCCTGCTATTGTTATGGAGTACATGGGTGGTGGGAGTTTGAGTGGTCTAATTAATGAGGATGTGATATTCTTCTCCTCCCGTTGGGTTGATATTCTCAGGGTTGTGTTCTTTAAGGTTGGTAAGGCTTTGGATTATCTTCACAAGAGTGGTTATGTTCACTTGGACGTTAAGCCTCAGAACGTTTTCTTTAGTAGGCCTTTGGGTAGGACTGGTGAGGAGGTTTATAATAGTTTGATTAATGGTAATGCTGAGGTTAAGTTGGGGGATTTGGGTTCTGCCAAGAGGGTTGGGGAGAGGGTTACGCAGTATACTGCACAGTACTGTTCTATTGATCAAGTCAAGGCTATTATACTTGGCAAGGCTGACCCATCAATGGATGTGTTCTCTTTTGGGGCTTCTCTTTACACGGCTTTGACTAGGAGGTCTTTTAATCCCCCAGAGTTGGTCAAGTTGATGGATGATGCTTTAGATGATTATATGAGGAATGGGAGTAGGTTCTTGAATATCTTGAAGGAAGCTGAGGAGAAGTACATGAGATATTATAGTGGTGGGTTAATAGCCTCTCTTTCCGCTTATCCAGATAATTTTAGAAAGGTTATTTTGCTCACTACTAATCCAGATCCTAGTAAGAGACCTAGAATGGATTATATCATAAGCATATTCTAAAGGGTTTGAGGAAAGATTATTAATTATAAGTCTTGATTATTTATTAATTTTTATTTATAATGAAGTGTACCATTGAAAGTCTTCACTAGGGCTAAAAAGTGTTCTTCAATTTCTGACCTTCTCCCCGCCATAAATGACGAGGTCTAACCTTTGTGGGAGTTACTCCATTAGAAGAGACTAAAAAGGAAGAGGTTTTTTCCAATACGTTAACAATTTTCTTTATTTCTCTCTTCATTATGTTTTCCCTTAACGTCACTGTGTTAACAACAATTTCATAAAATTTTATTCTCACAAAGGAAGCCCTGCTATTTATGCTAAAGGAATTCTTATTTGTTCAACCAGTTGTCTTAACTTCCCACCTTAGAATGACCAGCTAAGGACGCGACAATTCCTATGCTAAGCATGGCTAAATGCTGATTTCCAGAGTAGAAGATAGTTGGACCTACAGCACCTCCTAAGTGACCTATACCATCAGCAATACCGTGAGGTTCTGATTCTGATCCGAAATACCTCTGAGGTATACGAATACGTCACAAAAGATAAGGAGCCTTTATCCTTTAGGGTGGGGAGGAAGTCAGTTTAGATAAAAAAGGAAGATCTCACGAAGAATAGGTCGGGAAACACTCCTTTTTCTCTCTTTTAAACCTTCTAGTGGAGAAAATATGAGAAAAGTTTAAATAAGTACATGGGGGTGTTTAAATAAATGGCGGGGGGTCAGGCTCACACGGGATCTTCACAGCTCGCTAACCTCTCATCATCCCCCCGCCACATCTGTGCGTTTAGATGAGTTGAATCAGCCTTCAGTTACCATATCGTGGTTGTCGCTAAGTGAGATGCCGTCACGTTTTTTGTCTAATTAGCGTACATCAAATAATTTACTGAAAGAAAAACGGTAATACATTTTGTGATCTGAAAAACAGAATGTCGTTTTAGGTAATCAAGGGATGCTATACCACTCCTTAACTCTCCTTGTACTACTCCTCATTATCTTCAGATCCACGTGTTATATACCTCACTACAAGTAGTCCTGCCAAACTGCTCCAGATGTCGACGTAACTTGGTTTATGCTATAAATTCGTCGAGTTTTCCCTTCTGACCTCCTCCGAAGAGCTGGTAAGGTTTGAGAAAGCTATTATTAGTATCTGACTTCCTCCGGCTAGGCTTTCGTCACTTCGCAAATAGTGGTTCTTTCTATTTATTAAACTTCTTATGTCTATACGTCTCTATGTTATACTCTTACCATAAACCGTTTATATCATTTAAGCTTAAATTTTGTGTTTCCAATAATAAAATGGGTAATTTGAGTCTTACTTCAATCATTAGAGCCGGTTTCGCAAGGGTTATAGTTGAAGCCATTCCTATCCCGAAAGACTACTTTCAAGGCTCTAGGAATTGCATAGTCGAACCTAAGACTAAAAATTACTCTATAGTAGGTACAGCTTTTGATTACCTCTTGAGGTCCTACCTTAAATTTCTGCACCCTGATGCCGTGGAAGTCTCAATAATAGGATTACATAGCTTTAAGTACGTTGAAAACGTAATAAAACTATTTGGAAAAGTAGAATTGAAAAATAAAACTCTAGGCAAAGACGATCTGAGGTCAATAGAGAGAGTAGTGAAAGAATACCTTAAGGAAAAAGAGGAATACTTGGCTAACGGTAAATTAACCAGACGATACGTGGAGCTGACCATAAGTTTCGCTAGGCTTGACTCAATATATAGGGCAAGTATGTACGATGACGTAGATGCGCCAGTAGATGAGAGGGATATAGACGACCTCATAGATCTGTACAACATTGTCCCAGACGAATTAAAGAACGGTAAAGGAAAATACTTGTTAAATCCAGACTTTAGGGAAGTATCTAGTCTAGTTGGGGGAGCAGACGTCGACTTGATAATTGGGAATACGATGATAGACGTAAAGACAACCAAGGAAATGAAATTAGATGAATACACTTGGTCCCAATTAGTAGGTTATTTAATGTTAGCTGACGAGGCTAGGTCAAGGTATAGCGATTTTCCTTATATAGAAAACATTGGGATATACTATAGTAGGTATGGTAAGCTATGGACTATTGGGGCTGATTATGTTAGGAGTAACTCAGATTACCAAGAGGTTAAGGAGAAGCTCCTTTCATATTATAAGGTTGAAAAATCTAAGCCTTCGTAGTTAAATTACTATTAAGGAGACTATTTCATTAACTTTATTGTCATTACTCTTGTGATAGGTATAGTCTGCTGAGAGTTACAGAGTTGATGAAAGCCTCTCTAGCGGGGAGGTCAGATTCTCGCTTTTTAAACACTTATTAGTACTGCGTAGTAGACGATGTATGATGCATTCAGTCCCAGTTGAGAGGATCTTCAGATTAATTTAATGTTGTGGAAAAACCTTTTTAGCCTGATCCTTAACTATGATTTGCTCAATATTTTTGCCATTAATTTTTAAGTCAAAAGCTGAAAGAGCCAAATGATTACAGAATAATCCCTTAAAGGGGTAAGTCACTAATCCTGACAAAAGGAATGACAAGCCTCGCCTTTAGGGCGGGGAAAAGGTCAGAATACACTGTGGTGAGTACGATGAAATTGCAAGTATTGCAGATGAGAAGAATGTTCAATACGGTAGCGAAAACTTCGTGAATCTCATGCGAGAGGTTCATTCACCGATGGTCATTGCTTTTGATCCGATGGGATTCCGATAGTGTCTACTAACGTGAGAGTAAGTAGGGCTAACTTTTTGAAGAAGAGATCAGTACAAATTACGTAAAGGGGTTCATTGAGTATGAAAAGAGTATGATAATAGGACTATACATTTCGGAACCCCTCTCTCTGAAATATCTTTATTAACTTTGATGAGAATTTATGAGTGTGGGTGTTGCAAGAGAACTATTAGATGAGATAAGCAAGGATGAGAAGTTGTATGATGAGTTAGTGAGGAAAGTTGCAATTGGGATTGCTAGGAATGATGAGGTTAGAATGTTAATACTTAATAGTATTATAAGGGACATCGCTACAAAGAAGGATATAGAAGATCAAGGTAACTCAATGAGGAATGAGATACAGAGTCTAAAGGAAGAGATGAGGAAAGAAATAGAGAGTCTAAGGAATGAAATGAAGCATGAGATACAGAGTCTAAAGAGTGAGACTGAAAAAAAGATTGATGCTTTGAGGGTTGAGTTGAAGAGGGATATAGAGGAAATAAAAAGTATGCAAAAGAAGGATATAGAGGAATTGAGGAATGAAATGATTAAGAAGATTGAAGATCAGAGGAGCGAGACTAGAAAAGATATCGAGAATCTTAGAATTGATACTAAGAGTGAAATAGAGAGTTTGAGGAGTTATGTTGATGCTAAGTTTGATGGAATTAATAAGAGGATAGATGATTTAAGAAGTGATATGAGAATGTATTTCTTCGGATTTTTAGGGAGCATATTAGCGACTCTTATAACGATAATACTAACAAAAGTATTCTAGATAAGTTTTTATAGAAACATGCTTTGAAATAGTCCAAAAGTCTATAAAAAGAGGATAAGCTAATCTGACCAACCCTAAAGGGTGGTGCTTATCATTTCTCTTTCAACGTGCTTGAGGAAATTATGTATGGATACATTGTTATCATACTGATAACTAAACTGCTATGGTTTTTTAAATTTTGACCCCATTTGTTTTAAAAAGAAACTTATGAAAAAGTTTAAATATAATTATCTGGTTATATTTCCATATGGGAAGATATGTAAGGTTGGTAATAATATTGGTATTAACAATGATATTGCTTCTATCTTCTTTAACGCCAGTAGTATCTCAGACAGTCTCTGCAATAAATATAGGGGGTAACCCTAGTTATGGGATTTACTATGACGGTAAAATGTATGTCGTGTTACAGGGAGCTTCAAAGCTAGCTGTAGTCCAAGATAACTCTGTTGTATCGACTTATAATTTACCAAGCTATTCTGGTGCCGTACCCTTTAGGATAGCTGCGGGAGGAGGACTTCTATACGTAGTTTATCAGAAAGGTCCAGTAATTAGGCTAACACCTAACGGGCAAGAGGTAGGTGTTGTGAATATATCTCATATTGGAAAATACCCTGCAGTATGTTACGCTGACGGTTACCTAATTGTTACCGCGTCCTATGGAAATACTGTATGGTTCATTAAGAACTTGAGTACGGAAAAGGTTAACGTTATGCCGGGTCCTCAAGCTCTAGCCTACGATAATTATACTAATGTTGTTTATGTTGGGGCTTATCAGAGTAATCTAATCTACGGTATTTCCTTGTCGAATTTTAAGATAGTTGACAATTTCACGATAAACGATACTACGGTTGATGCCATGGCTTTCGTACCTCCAGATATATTAGCTATTGCGACTTATGAACAACAAGTGGAATTCGTTAACCTTACCGACCATAAGATAATAGGAGTAGCTACCTTTATCTCCGGTGGGATAAACGGGTATAGCCAGATGATTTACGATCCAGCTGACCACTACGTAGTATTGTCATTAGCCCATAACGGCGATGAAGTGGCTTTCATTAACTATAGTGGAGACGTGAAGTATCTAATAACAGTGGGACAATCCCCTAACGGGGTAGTTTACGATCCCCAGAATCACTACGTGTACGTTATGGATTATGGGTCTAACCAAGTAAGTTACTTTCCCTCACTCGGAGTAACTCCTTCGTCTGTTAACACTGGTGTGAGCTTTACCTTTTATTACATAATAATCGGCGTAGTAGTAGCGATATTAGTGGTCATTGGAGTAGTCCTGTGGTTAAGGAGTAGAAACTGACTTATTCCCCGCCATAAATGGCGAGGGTTCCCCTCATCGATTCGGGACTACATCTCTCATATGAGGGGCAGTCGAGAGGGTCAGAGAACCCCTCCCATACAAGTTCACAATCGCAATTACATCCCTATCGTTCTCATAACCACAACTTGGACAATGGTAGCACCTATGTCCCGCTTCTTCCATTTCTTTCCCGCACTTAGGACAGCGAGTAGAGGAATGGTGTGGGTCAACATACACTACCTTCAGCCCATGTTTCTTAGCCTGCCACTCAATCCAGTACTGAAGTCTACGGTACTGCATCAAGTAGAGTTTATCCCTAAACTCTGTTGGTAACTTCTTCACGCTCTTTATGAGGTTGTTTAAGTCCTCTAAGAAGATGGCTGAAACACTAAATGACTTTGCTATCTGACCTCCTCCCCGCCCTAAAGGGCTAGGCTTGTCCTTCCTTTGTTAAAACGTGAGGGTTGTTCTATAAGAGTATTATTAAATTCGGAAAAAAGGTCTTTTTCCATCATAGGCTAAAGGTAGTGTATGTTGACCCTCTACTTATTGCGGTAATAAGATGGTGGAAGTAGCCCAAAGGTTGTATTGATTGTGAGAACGACCGTGACGTCATTGCGGTAATGAATTTATATGGTTCTCTTACCCTCTCGACATATGAGAGATGTAAACACGAATCGATGAGGAGGAAGTCAGCTCTTCCCGCTCTAATCGCTCTTTTGCAATTCGAATATTAATTCCTTCATCCACTCCATTGCTCTAAAGTAATCCTCCTTATATATGTGCTCGTTGAAAGAATGTATGTTCGAACCGGTATAATCAACTCCTACTCCATCAGCTACCTGATTGTTGTTCAAGATTCTCGCAAATGATTCCATAGGTCCAGTTCCCGGAGAATTAGGTAAAACTGTAGGTTTAACCTTGTAGACCTTCTCTGCTGATGATATTAATGATTTGGCTATTTGACTGTTTATCGAAGTCCTATATGGTCTGACCTTACCCCAAACCTTGAGCTCTAAGTTATTGGGCAATATTCTTCTCAGCTCGTTAAGTATCTCCTCTGGATCTTGATCTGGGACTAACCTAAAGTCTATTTTGGCGAAAGCGTAAGATGGTATTACGGTCTTTGACCCCTCTCCAGTATACCCGGCGTAAATACCGTCAATGTTACATGTGGGGTTCTCTACGAGTTTTCTCATGAAGTCATCCTCTATCCTTTGTCCTAACGCTTTTTCCATCTCCTCCTTTAGACCCTTTAAGTACTTCACCTCGTCTTCACTTAGCCACTTCACTCTATCGTAAAACCCCCTTATGTTGACTTTTCCATCTTCCTGCCTTATCTTAGATAAGAAGTAAACTATTTCCCACGCTGGGTTTCTGACTATTGGAGCGTACATCGAATGTAAGTCCTTTTCTGTTCTAGCCCTAATTTCAACGTAAAGTAGTCCCTTAACTCCTAACACTATTTCTGGTGAATTATCAGCCCCCCTTCCAGCCCCCTCCCATAGTATGTAGTCAGCCTTAAGCCTATCCTTATAATCGTTTAAGAAGTCGTCAATGAACGGACTTCCAATCTCTTCAACTCCTTCGTAGATGAACTTAATGTTCATTTTTAGCTTTGAATCTTTCATCAAATCTATTATTGACTGTAACCTAGCCATCAGAGTCCCCTTATCGTCTGCAACTCCTCTAGCGAAAATCTTACCGTCCTTTTCTGTTGGGGTAAAAGGGTCAGTGTTCCACCTATCTAATGGTTCTACTGGTTGTACATCGTAGTGGTTATAGATGAGGAGTGTTCTCTTCGCTTTTAGGTTTATCTCCCCTATAACATATGGATTAACTGCTTTATGTCTTATTATCTCAGCCTCTATTCCGTGGTCATTCATGTAGTCTGCAATGAATTTAGCGCCCTCTTCTCCCCTTCCCTTAGCTGAAACTGTGTCTATTTTTAAGAACTCATACAGTTCTTGGATCTTGTCCATGTATTTAATGAGATGAGAGAGTTGAAAAATCTTGTCCTCGAGATTTTTGTTAGAAGAAATATTTTAAGGGCTTTGGATTAACTTTCTTTACGACTCACTTTGAAAAATATGAGTAGAGATATTCCAACATAGAGCACTCCTACAAGGAAGAGAACCATTAAGCTATTACCATTGGGAATCCCCAAGTAAGCTAAGGCTATTACACCAATGGCTATTATAGTAACCACTAAGGGTACCAACATTTTATCGGTATTATTGTCCTTCCAACTCATGTGAGGAATACTATTAACTAAGTATATAAATATGCGTATACGGTTAGAATTTATTGTCACATTGAATATAACCGTTTTATAATAGTAGCTATTTCAAATTATAGGAAAAGCCTTCTAAACTGCTAATATTTATACGAAATGAAAAATTTTCATTGTCGCATAGCTTCTTTATTCATTATTCAATTCTCATAGATCTTATCTGATCATTTTTTATCTTTTTTCCCTTGTCAATTAAGGTTTAGAAATTTTTTAAGTGTAGGTGGTAAAACTCAGTTGAGTTTAACTTATGCTGAATGTCCTTTAGAGCCTTCTCTTTGAGCTCATTAATCCTAACCTTATCGAGTTTTTCATTTTTCCCTAAGCACTTAACGTTAAATAAATAGGTATCCCTCATATTTCCCAACTCTTGTGAAATCTCCTTCAGTAAAGAGGAGTCTAAGTTCAGACTTTCCATTAAGAACCTCGTCTCCCTTATTATTTTCCTAATAGAGTGAAACTCTTCCTCTACCTTTAATGTATTGTAATTCAAGAAAATTTTTTCAGCTATGATCAATCTACTTCCGAAAATTTTTGGTAAGTAACAGTTTCTCAAAGAGATGAAGGAATTAACAACTTTTTTAGCTAATCTGTCCCTTTCATTGAGCTTTACGCAGAACATTATGTCCATGTCTCTCACTTTTCCTAATCCTCTCATTATCTTTTTAGCTCTTATTATACACTCTGCTTTCAAGTGCAATTTATAGGTTGCTTTAGCAATGGTTAAGTACTTTCTTAACTCTACTCTAGCATCATGTATCTCGTCCTCAGATATTCCAGAATAGGAGAGGAACTCGCTTAAGTGTAAGTTAGCGTATTCCTCAGGTTTCAATTTCTAATACCTCTTTCACGTATTTTTGTATACTATCATTTACTTCGTCTACATTTCCCTTAGTTACGATTACGTTTTTTGAGATTGACTTCAAGTAAAGCTGGAATTCGTTAATGTACTTCTTGTAAGAGAGAAATACGTCATCTTTAATGCTCAAGTCAATGCTCTCACTTAAGGGGTCTAAAAAGCCTTTCTTTTTAATTATTCTTCTTATTATTTCCATTGGTGGAGATATCAGTGAGATTGAGAGATTAGCTACTGGTAGAGCTGAGAGGACTCCTTCAACCCACTCCTTATCCAGTTTCCTCGTTAGAGCCCAAGCCTCTAAGGTTAAAGTGTAGCCATCGGCAATTGCTATAAAACCGGAGTCTAAGGCTGGTTTAACAACGTTTTCAATTTGGTCAGCTAAGTCAGTTACGTAAGCTAGGAATAACGTTCTTCTCTGGTAAAATATTTCCCTCTTAACGTTAATTATTGCCTCAGATAAGAGCTTTGAGGAGAGTATTCCGAAAGTTATTACACCATAACCTTTATCTTCAAGGAAATCCTTAAGGCTAAGCACGTGGGTAGTCTTACCAGAGTTGGTAATCCCTTCAATGGCTATTATTTTTCCCATATTTCCATCACTTTCCTTCTTATCTCCTTTTGGACTTCTCTAGGATTTCTAACCCCTTCTATAATTGTAAAACCGTTTTCCTCAGCTATCCTATCGTAAACCTCAGTTATAGCTGACTGATATTTTAGAAAACCCTCTTCTGGGGTTAAGTTTGGGAAGACGTCAGCTCCAGCCTCAGCGGGTTTTATTTGCCTTCTAGCATTCTTTAATCTCTTTAACGCTATCTCCGGGGGAACTCTAATGTAAAAGATTATATCTGGCTTAATGGCGAAACTATATAACTTCTTAACCCATTCCATGTTCACTCCCCTAACAGTATCTCTAGCGTAGGCAGTGTAAATGTATCTATCAGCGATTACTATAAAACCACAACTCAACATGGGTAAAATGTACTTCTCATACCTATCAGCGAAGTCAGTGGCGTGGATTAGACTAAAAGTTAAAGGGGTTAGTAAGTTCTTCTTCTTAGCCTCTTTTATTATATCGTGAATCCACTCTGAGGAGTTCCACTCAGTCAAATACGTATATTTCTTCTTTGATAACCAATCCCTTAGCAATGAGGCTTGGCTAGATTTCCCAGAACCGTCTATGCCTTCAAACGCTATGAGCATACCTCTCATAAGACACCAGCCACAGATGACTCTACTATTTTCCTTATTTCCTTACCTTTATCTAGAAGTTTGTTCTTATTCAACACTTTTCTAAGAGGTCCTAAGTTCTTCTTCTTCAGTTTCCCAGACGAGGCTTTACATAATAAGGATATCATGAGTATTTCCTTCGCTGTAAAGCCTGGAATAGTTATATCTCTTAGCAATTTGTAACAAGTGTCGTAAGGATCTAAAAATCCGGTCATCTTGATAACTGCCAGTATATATGAGGTTACCTTCATATAAAAATCGTCAAAGTAATTATAAACTTCCCACGGAGGATCAACGTTAAACCAATTAGCAAAAGCTTCAAGCCATTTCTCTCTAGGATTTTCTATAATACTCTCCATTAGTACGCCCTCTCTTAAACCAAAGGACGAGATGAGTATGGTTGAGCTATCTAAAATTTTTCCCAACTCCTCAATTATCACGGAGGCAGTATGTACCGTGTAAGATCTCTCCTTACCAATGCCGGGCAAATTGCTCCTCTCTTCTGCATCAAGATTCATGAGAACTTTGGAGTACTTTGAAACTTGTTTAATGTATAGCTCGTACCCGTGAATTGACTTTATGGGAAAAGCTGAGAGTTTTGCGTCCATCTTTCCTAAAGCCCTAACATTACCTCCAGAACCAATAATAACCCCATTACTGGGTTTCAGAATTGAAAGCTCATTTCTTACCTTCTTCCTCAATTCATTCTCATCACTGAAGTCCTTAGCTAACTTCAAGGCTCCGAGAGGAAAGTGATAAACTTCCTTAATTTGCCTTGAAGAGAAGTAAACTACCTCTAGGGATCCTCCACCTAAGTCAAATATAACTCCGGAATCGACTGGTAATGTGTTTAAACTACCCATTGCTGAGAATTTGCCCTCTTCCTCACCAGATAATAATTTCATCTTAGCTCCTATAATTTCTGACAATAGTTCAGCCACTTGATTTCCATTTGACGCATATCTAAAGGCACTCGTCCCGACTAGTTTTATGTTGTTAATCCCCTTCTTGTCGAGTATCGTTTTAAATGACTTAAATACCCTCTCAGCTTCACTTACTTTTTCCGCTGGTATTGGTAAACCTTCCTTAACTCCTTCTCCCAATCTTAGATAGGCTTTCTGTGAGCCTAAAATCCTGAACGTCTTATTTGGAAATAGATCATAAATACATAACCTAGTTGAATTATACCCAGTATCAATTACTGCATATCGCATTTAAACCAGCTTCAAAACCTTTTGGTTTAGGAGTAACTTTAGCTGACCCCTCCCTTCTTTAGAGTCATACTCCACTATTGCTAATCCTCCCTTCTTGATCTCAACGTTTCCCCCTGATATACTTTTAATGAGTTGGGATAAGTAGGGCTCATGACCAACAATAAGAAGGGTGGAATTGTCCATTTCCTTGAGTTTACCTAAAAACTCCATTGGATCCTTATCTGGGTTTAGCTCCTCTAAACTCTCTATCTTTTTATCATCTTCACCCAGCTCATCTAAAATTATTTCTGCCGATTGGTAAGCCCTAATCAAAGTGCTGGTCATGACTCTATCAATTGTGTAATCCATCTCATCTAGGAAGTTAGCTATCCTTCTCATCTGCTTTATTCCTTTTTTAATCAATTTTCTATCTTTATCATTAACCCCATCAACTTGAGGTTCAGCTTCACCGTGTCTAACAATTATTAAGTTTAGCATATGATAGTAAGAGTGTCGAAAAGTAATAAGCTTTTTCTACATATTTTCTATAGAACTAAATTCGATATAGAGAAATATGAGAAAGAACTATGCATGAGTGTAATGAAGTCTTATGGATCTGTCCTCTTCCCCGCCTTAAAGGTTTTTTCGTGTGTAAAAATGCGTAAGATAGGATTACGTTACCTATAAAAAGATTTAAATATTATATTTTCATAAAAATATTTTGGTGAAAATATTACCACGGAAATATTGCGAAGAGAATATAAAGAGCTTGAGAAGATTGACTCGTGGACTTTGATATATGGGAGGAGGAAGGTGGGAAAATCCTTCCTTGTAAGAAAGTACGTTAAGAGCGACATCTACTTTATAATAACCAGAGACCTTCAAGCATACTACTTAGATGGAAGCTTCAAGAGACTTGACGAAGCTTTCTCCCATGCGATAAAATACCTAAATAATGATAAGGTAGTAGTAATTGATGAGTTTCAGAGGATGCCGGAGAAGTATTGGGATGGGTTAGCTGGGGCTCACCCTAAAGGTAGGTTAATATTAGTTGGTTCAAGTTTTAGGATTTCTAGGCAAGTTCTCGATAAGAAGAGTCCTCTATTAGGTCTCGTTTTACCTTTCAAGATTGATATCATAAAATATTCCGATACTCTAAGCCAAGTTAAAGACCCTCTTCTCTCAATGATCTATAGAGATCCTTGGACTATAAACTTCGTAAGGGGGATCGATGATTTAAGGGATAAGGCTTACCAACTCTTCACGGTCACAAAAGCGTTAATTGGGGAGATATTTGAGGAAGAGGAGAGGCAGTTGACAAATTTATACGAGGCAGTACTGTTATCTTTAGCAGAGGGGGAGTGGAATACCTCGACGATTTCGGGGGTCCTAACGAGTAGAGGGTTTAACGTTACTCCTTCAACTATTAGTAGTTATTTAGAAACGCTAGTAAATATGGGTTTAGTGGAGAAGCTTCCAATATATGGGGAGAAGAGGAGGGCTAGGTGGTACTATAAGATCACATCCCCAATCATCTCACTTATGTTTTACGCTGAGGCAAAGTATAATGTATCCTTTACTCAAGATGTTGGAGAACTACCTCTGGGCAGAGAAATCCAGTTCTCCATTGGTGAACTTTTGGCTGAAAAATACAATGCGACCTTTGCGTATTCTCCTTATGAGGATATAGACGTAGTGTTGTTGAAGAAAAATAGACCAATTATAGGGTATGAGGTAAAGATCGGTGAGTTCAGCAGGGCTGATGCGGAGAGGGCTATAGAGAGGATAAGAAGTGCTGGAATTCCTAAAGCTGGTTTAATAAGTTTAAAGGAGAGGCCGAACTTTAATGCTGATGAAGAATTAGGACCTGAGGAGTTGATTAATTACGCTGAAGAAGTATTTAAGCGAAATGTTTCAGAGCTTATTTATTAAGGATTAAAGGCTAAGGAAACGCTCCTAATGAACTTATCCTAACTTCCTCAACGCCCTAAAGATCCCCTTAGGGCGGTTCACATTGATTTGTTCATTTGGGGCTTTAACGTCCACCTTACTCTATTAGTTCAGCGATAGACCAACAGCTGGGATAATCTCTCCACTTTCCTCTGGAATTAGCAAGGAGAGGGGAACATGTTATAAAATTGGGAAAAAGAAAATTAAAGAAAACCGTTAACGTACTGAAAACCTCTTTCCTTCCTCGTAACGTCAGACGAAGTGACAAAGGGGAATAGAGCTTCAGACCTCTGCAGAACCCCTAGCCCTTTATAGCAGGAGGGAGATAATACCAAATCTGTATTTTTAAAATTTAAAAACGTTCATTCGGATGTAAGTAGTATGGATAAAGAGAATAGACGACCGGAAACTATGCTTCCGGAATCACAAAAAATACTCAATATAATAAATGATATAAGAGCGAACCTCGCCAGGAAGAACTTCGACGGCGTTGCTGATGGATTAATACAACTATATAGTTATCTCAACCGGAAATTTGATGTTTTGTACGAGCTTTTAAATAAGTTACCTCTTGAAGTGTTGAAGAAATATGAGGAGCTTTCGTCGTTGCTTGAAAGGATTGAAAAAGTCCCTGTCACTCTCGTTGACTTCGTTCTTCCCTCGCAAGACCTTGCTGCGGAGGTTGAGACAAAAGAGGACGAAGATACCGAGAAAATTACGAAAGTGAGAAATGCTGAGTACTCGAGACAGATAACCAGACTAAGGAAAAGGTTCTTTGACACGTTGAAGAAGATCGCGGATAACTACAATTCTACAAGAGGTTCAAAGGGCATCTGGATCCTAAAGCAAGGTATAGATAAAAAGGTATTGCGTGATACACAAGACGAGCTCAACTCGATACTCCAAGAGATGTATAAAATAGTGAAAGAACAGTATATCGCAGTAAATGCAAAAGTCCTTGAGAAGTTGTTGAAGGAGAAGACGATAGATGAAGAGACGTACAAACTTGCGTTGAATGAACTGCCAAGGGTCGCAGATAGGGAATTAAGCATAAAATACGTGATCCGGCTGATCGACACCACGATGTCGGCGCGCGAGCTCTATCTAGATAGACTTAAATCCTTCCTGGGCTCATACGTGACTAAAGGCGTGACATCCCCATTCTTCATACTTCTGAGCGACCTGGTTAATAGTGAGCAGCTTAAGGAGTTAGCGGAAGAGTCGTTGGCAGACTTCATTAAAGACAATCCATCTAGGCAGAAAGAGCTAGCAGAGTTTTTATCGCAAGCAGGAGATGGAATAATCGCTACGGTAAACTACATAGATGAAATAATTAAGATAATTCAGAAGATTTTAGGAGAACAAGGAAGAGAAGGACAAACAACATAAGAAAGGAAAAATAAGGACGACAAAGACTTATTATTAGCTTAGATCGTTTTAAAGGCCAGATTTAAACTTTTTCCCATAATTACTATTTGGTATAATTACGATGAACGTGATAAAAGAACGGCAAACCTCGCCTTTTAAGGCGGGGTAAATGTCTTTAAACTCTTTTTCCCACCTTTTCCTATGACACTCCCTTCTGGTCAACTTCAAGAAGATGAGGAGCCGATCATTACTCCTGCAATATCAGAGCTTCCGCACAATCGTAGTTAGACTATTCCCTAACAGTTTTCAGTAAAGGAAACTAATTAAGTTAGCTGACGTATTTGCTAAGATGTGGAACGAGGTAAACTACGAGAGAAGACAACAGTTCTTCCAACAGAAAAAGAGTAGGACTTCAAGGGTACTTGGGACAAGTATTATGAGAAGTATAAAGGTGAATTAGGCGTTGACGCTCAAGCAGTATTGCAGAAAAACAATGAAGTTTTATTCTTTTCATTACTGAAGAAGAAAGGCTTACCACCCTTCATTCAACAGGATCTAACGTTACCTCCTCAACTATTAGCTGTTATTTAAAAACGCTAGTAAACATGGAGAAGCTTTCAATATATGGGGAGAAGAGGAGGGCTAGGTGGTACTACAAGATCACATCCCCAATGATCTCGCTTATGTTTTATGCAGAGGCAAAGTATAATGTATCATTTACATTTTATTGTCATATCGTAATACATTAACCCTTTAAGGAATTAAAAGGTCTTATTTAAAACTCGCAGGTATAAGATGAGGTTCGCCCTTAACGCAGGAATTAAAAGTATTTAAACTCCCTTTTCTCTCTTCTTTGTGAGTAGTAGAGCTATTAGTAATGTTGAGTTAGGAATAATTAGGCTAGTGATTAGCTCTAAAGAGAGGAAGTTTTTTAGGAAGGGGAAAATAAGGCATTGTTAACCTCAACACGGATCCTTGTCTAGTTTGATGTTAACCAAGTACATATTATTGGCATAACGCTTAAAGTTGAGGAAAGGGCTATTTTTAATACTTCTTTTTACTATATACATTAACATGGAGTTTGATGACCTCTTCAAGTTAAAGCCCGTATATGACTTTGATGTCATTAAGGGAAAGTTAGCTTACGTAATTTGGAAAGATAAACCTATAGCATATATACATAATGAGGGAGAGATCAGTGTTGATGGATATGTTGATGAAGTTAAGTGGGTTAATGATAAGAAGTTAGCTTTAGTTATAGACCCTAATGGAGGAGAGGTTAGGCAAATATGGTTAAGAGAGAAGGACGGAAAGTTAGAGAAAATATTGACTGATAAATATGATAATTCATCACCTTACTTTATAGATGAATATAAGTTCCTCTTTATATCAAATAGGGATGGGAAAACCCTACACTTATATTTGTATGATAATGGAGAAATTATGAAAATTAGTGAAGGAGAACTTCCCGTAACGGATTACTGTTCTGACAAAAACAAAGTAGTTTATTCTCAAGGGATATATGATAATGACTTAATCATATTCGACTTGAAGAGAAACGTTAGAGAGAATATAATTTCATTTCCCAACTCTGAGGAGTACCCTGCAAGTAATAATTGTGTTGGAGATGATGGGAGTATTATCTTCATTTCTAACAAGGATGACTTCTTTAACGTAGGTATGTGGAAGGAAGGAGAGAAATGGCTGATTAAATCCAATCATGATAAGCTCGAAGCTACGTTCTTTAAGGGTAAGTTATTTTATGTAGAGGACATTGAAGGAACATTTATGCTTAAGAGTGATGATAAAGTTATTTTCGAAGGTGGTTTGATAGGCTCTCTGAATGTTGATGAAAGCTTATACTTCTTAGCATCTACTTATAATAGGAGCTATGACTTATATCGTTATGATGGAGTTAAAGTTATGAGAATAACTGATTCGATGAATGGTATTAAGACAAGCGAATTCGTAAAGCCGAATAAGGTTAAGTATAAGTCATTTGACGGTTTAGAAATAACCGCATTACTTTACTCAAAGGGAAACGAAGATAAGGGAGTAGTTTATATTCACGGTGGACCGGATTGGGAGTGCACTGAGTCATTTAATACGGACATACAGTTTCTAGTTAAAGCCGGTTTTAAAGTAGTATGCCCAAATTATAGGGGTTCCACTGGTTATGGAAGGAGATTTAATCACCTTAATGATAAGGACTTAGGTGGAGGAGATTTAAGAGATGTAGTTGAGGCTGTTAAAGTGTTAGGAGTGAACAAGGTAGCAGTAGTTGGAGGGAGTTATGGTGGTTATCTAACCATGATGGCTATAACTAAGTATCCAGAGATTTGGTGTTCGGCTGTTGCAATTGTGCCTTTCGTTAATTGGTTTACTGAAAAGCAGTTTGAAAGGGAGTATTTAAAACAATACGATGAGATAAAAATAGGTAATGATGAGGCTTTATTAAGGGATAGATCTCCTATATTCTTTGTGGACAAGATAAGGTCACCCCTATTGTTATTAGCGGGGGAAAACGATCCTAGATGTCCTGCTGAGGAAACAATGCAGGTTGTAAATAAGTTAAAGGAATTGGGAAGGGATGTTGAATATAAGATATATAAGGATGAGGGGCACGGATTTGCTAAGAAGGAGAATGAAGTTGATGCCGTTAAAAGAATTGTAGAGTTCGTCTCCTCCCACTGTAAGCGTATGGATTAAAGTTATTTAGGAACTTTTTTAAGTGATAATTTTCCAAAAGACTCTTCGCAATCACTCTTAAAAGGGCTACAATTACTGATAAGAAGTATTGATAAAAAGAAGGTAATGCGGGAGGGGATCAAAAGTACAGTAGAAAGGGCTTCATGTTTGTTGAAGAGCTTTATTGTTAGTTTCAAAAGAGTTTAAGAGCAAACTTTTTAATTTTTCAAAATTCTTATCATCTCGTGATATTTGAAGTATTTAATTACGTTAGGAATAGTTGCTTTCGCGATTTCTGGAGCTTTAAAAGGAATTAAGAAAGACATGGATATTTTGGGGGTATTGGTCTTAGGCTTTTCCACGGCTTTGGGAGGAGGGATAATTGCTGATTTATTATTAGGGAAGACTCCCCCTATTAACTTAGTTTACTATCCCTATCCTCTAACCGCCTTTTTATCAAGTCTCGCCACTTTCATTTTCTATAAGATTTTTACTAATGTTAAAAAACCACTAATTTACGCTGACGCTATAGGATTAGCTGCATTTGCTTCAGCTGGAGCGTCGTTAGCTTACTCGATCTCTCCAAATCCTTTATTAGTAATGTTCATAGGTACAATTACAGCTGTAGGAGGAGGAGTTATAAGGGACATTTTATCAAATGAGACTCCTCTGGTATTAAGAAGGGAATTTTACGCTACTGCAGCCATAATAGGTTCATTAATCTACTTCGCTGTAAGAAGTGTTTTTAATGAAGCTAGCGCATTGGAGTTTTCCTTCTTAATAACACTAACGTTAAGAATATTAGCCATAAGGTTTAACTGGGAGTTACCTAGGAGAGAAATTAATTCTTCATGAATTTTTCTCAAATGTTTAATGCTAAAACACGTTTTCACGATCATTTTTAACGTTTAATAAGCCATAAAATCTTCAATGATAGATAGTATTATGTTTAAAAGAGTGGACTGATAATTAAACGTAATTTCTCAAATTATAGAATTATCCTAAATGAGTTAAAGTAGAGGAATTTAAAGTTTATTAACCAAATTAAACAATATAAACATATGAGTGGAATAGATAAGATATTAGCTAATCTAGGAAAAGAAATGAGCTTTCAAGTGTTAGGTGTGACGTGTGATAACTGTGTTAATAAGGTTAGGAGAGCGTTAAAAACTGTTAAAGGGATAGAGGAGATATCAATCAAGCCAGATTATAGTCACTTCATCGCTCACGTAACTATAAGGTACAAAGGAGAAGTGGATAAAAAGGAGATTGAAGAGGCTATACAAGAGGCATCAGATGAGACTCCTTATCATGAATATAAGGTTAAGTGGGAATGAATTGATCTAAAATTTTTTATCAAAATTTTTTGAGATATAATTCATGTATAAAGATTAAAAAGCCTCTAAAATAAAAAGCTGCTGAGATCTAAACACTGGAATAAGTGAAAAGTATAACGAGCATTTTCCACTAAAATTTTCTCTACACTCGTGAGAGAAAGATTAAACGTAATTTTATGAAGTGTGGAAAGGATGTCTGACCTCTTCCCCTTAGAGAGTTCCCTTAGTGTGGTTAACTGGTTTACCACCTTCATAGCTACTGGGCTTTTACGCCCATTCGTTCAGCGAAAGCTTGGTCTTCAGCCATATTACCCTATCCCTTTTCCCCACTCTCCTTAAGGCTATTATTGAGGAGGAAGACATTCTCATTACCTCTTTTTGACTTCCCTCAATGATTTTCCTTCACTAAAAGCTTTTCCCAAGGCGAGGCTTTCCCTACTTTGTAAGTTTATGGCTATATTAAGCTGTTACAATATAGTTGTATTTGAATGACCATAAACTTTTAAAATTACAACTGGAATTCATATGTATGCCTAAAGAACTAACACCTTTGGAACAATTACAACTCCTTGTGCCAGGCTATAGGGGATATAAGGTAAAGGACTTAATTAGACAAGACGATTTTCTAATTAGACAATCTACTATTTCTAAGTTACAAAATGCGATTAATAACTTGTCAATGATCGAATCGCAAATAGTTTCATCAAATCCGTTTTCTCCTATACTTAAGCGTATAGAGTTCATAATTTCTGAGATTAGAACTTTGATTGGAATCATCTTATCTTCTCAAGGTGGAGGAGCTGATGTTTATGCTAGGTATAAGATTCAGACTGAGCAATTAGATGAGATAGTTAAAAATGATTTGGAAATGATTTCCTTAGCAAATCAAGTTTATAACTTGTCTTCATCTCTTGATAACTTAGAGCAAATTCCCCTGCTATTAAATCAGATAAGACAAGTATTAATTTCTAGAGATAAGCTATTTTTCCCACAAGAATATAGATAGAAAAATTTTTTAATTTGAACTCAAAAATGGAAGTGATAAATATGTCGATTTCAATCAGAGGACAAGTAATAAGTACTGAGTTAGAAAATGGAGCATCTTACATGGCTCCGGATGTAATAGTCTTCAGATATCCTAAAGAAAATATAACCTCTAAGTCGATAATAATCGTACAGCCCACTGAAAACGCTGTAGTAATAATTCAAGGTCAAGTTCAAGCTGTTTTACAGCCTGGTACACATAACGTTCAGTCTCCTCAAAATCCTCTTTCTTCCATATTATCAAAATTTAGGTATAACGCACTTCCATACGATAGTATTGTCTATTTCGTCTCTTTAACTAGACATGAGGTTAGAGTTTCCGGAGTGAGTCAGACTGACGATTTAGTTCCCCTAGAGTATGAGGTAGCTGTGTATTATAAAGTATCTAATCCCTCTTTGTTAGTTACCAACATTCAGTTTGGAGCTCAGTACTTTAAGGATGCTGATTTAGCTATGTATATATCTCCTATAATAGATCAAGAGGTTAGCCAAGTATTAAACCATGTTAAATTGGTCGAAGTGTTCAAGAAGTTCGCTGACATATCAACGGCTGTTACAGCGGGATTAAAGACGTTCTTAGCAGAGATTGGAATAGAGTTAATATCAGTGAGGATAACTAAGCTGATTCCACAAGATCCAGAGTTAAGGAGAATTCTACAGTTAAGGGATTTAGGGATAGAAATTTATGATGCTGTAAGAATGGGGTTGGCTAGGATATTAGCAGAGAGTAGAGATCCTTCAAGTGTAAATATGGCATTAGGAGTTCCTTACTTCCCACAATTATCTAGCATAGTAATAGGAGGATATTTGCCATTCACTTATCCCGGAGCTGGTCAGCAACAATTACCTCAACTGCAGACGTTATTGAGGCAAGTGTTAGGAGGAGGGCAGACTAGCAGTGGTGGAGGAGAAGGCAACAAGTAGGATTTTAGGCTGGAACGTGTTAACGGGTATTGGATATAGTTTTATTTTAACTATTATCATGGGAGTATTGGCACTAATAGTTAAAGCCTTTTATCCCCCAACCGTTATACAAATATCTCCAATAGCTTCGCTAATAATTTCCCCCGCATTAGGTATCATACAATTAATAGTCTTAGCCCTCTTCATAGCCTTCGTTAGTCCATTAAGGAGTAAGGTAGCTGAATCAAACTTAAGACAAGTAAGAAAAATAGGAATTTACACTTCTCTAGGATATTTAGCATTTTCCTTATTGCCATTTGCATTTGTCGTACCTTATATTCAAACGTATATAGGATTAATTATAGCGTTTAACGTTCTCAATGGCAGTTTCGGTGGAGCCCTTGCAACTTTCTTTTAAAAACTAATTTTTTCCATTTTTGAATTGAGTTGGCGAGATTTATTGTGTTTAAGCTTTTCTATAAGGATTTTATTTAATTAAAAAGATCATAATCCGTATAAGAAGAGGAAGATGACGACTCCTAAATAAATAACTGAACCTGTTATTAGGCAAATTTTCGTGTTATTTACTATACTCTTGGGTAAAAAATTGTCCAAACAGTACTTACTCCCCCCATAAATTATAAAGTATACGTCTAAGATCATCATTAATAAATTCAATCCGTATTCTTCTGCCCCTGTCCAAGAAGCCGATAAGAAGTAAATTAGGTTAGTATAAAAGGCAGTTGTAGAACTCAGCTTTACACCTAAGCCTAACAGAAGACTTATACCAAAGCTTATTTCTCCTATCATGACTAGAATACCAGTGAGTATAGGATGGGGAAAAGCTACAGCGTATAAGAATCCCCTAATTATTGAGCCTTGTGAAAAGTATTGTATGGTCAATCCGACGTATTGATTAGAGTTAGGGTTTAGGAATCCAGGGTTAAGTAGCTTACCTATAACTCCTGCATAAAGCCATATTGAAGCTAAGGATATCCTCACAATAGTGTTCCAAATTTCGTCAGAAGTGAAAACCCTACTCACCTATCATCACTTCATTTATACGTTTAGATATTACGTAAATGTAATATAATGATATAGATGATATAATTACTCCTATTAAAACTGGAGACGCTAACATGAAGGCTTGCAATATCCCCCCAGTCCAGGCTCCAAATAAGAAAGTTCCGTATTTCCACGCTAATCCCTTGGTAATTGGTAACGTGGCTGACGATAGATAAAGTAGGGAATTTATTGCTGTTGGCGTTAAACAACATATTCCAGCTATAGTGCCTATAGAAGGTACGGAGGCAGTTAGGAAACCACCCGTAACGTTTAAGCCATAGATTCTAAGAGTTTTAGGGATGGGGAAATTATAAAGATTTAATGAAACGTATATTAGCGATATAATGTAGTATGAGAGTATGAGGGAAAGGGTTAGGAATATGTCTACAAGAGTTCCAAAAACTAGGAGTAGTGGATTTAAGACGAGGTAAGTATTGCCTATTAAATTTATCACGTTAATACCATAACCTTCGTAACTCGTAACTGTAAGAGAAGTGAAATAGGAATCTACGTTTATCCCGGGTATAATTAAAATCCCAGAGGTTATCATAAAGGAGATTAAGTATGAAATAAAATAGGTTAATACTAGTAACTTACCTATCTTATCTTTGAGGATAGCCCTTATAACGCTTCTAACCCTCATTGGACCTCTGATTAGGATAAACCTATTCCCCTTCCTATTATACAAGATTGTCCCTATAATTAATGATAGAATTAGGCTGACAATAGAGAATGTAAGGAAGGGATAAAGAAATGTAGCTTGTCCAGTATCTGATAAGGGAGAGTACCACAATTCCAAAATTCTTATACCATTAACTATTATTGGTAAAATTACGGTAGCATCAAAGAATATGAAAAAATAGAAAATAGGATTGATTGCCTTCCTCATCTTATCACCTAACAGTGTAATCCAGTCACTGGAGGTAACAGGACGTTATTTACTAAATAGTTACCCGTTGAAACTTGAACTGGCAATGCTATTGCTGGGGCAGTGGTTAAAGGAACTTCATATGCTACACTTAAAGAGGATAGGGATATTAGGACTATAATACCCCCAGTCTGAACATTACCGTGGATTATCACGAACGCATAGCTTCCTCCAGGGGTTAAACCTATCTCAGCTAATCCTGGGGAAGAAGTCTGAGGCAAAGTTATGTTCTTCACTACGTTAAATGATGAAGTGGAGATGACTACTACTTGATTAGCATTTGATGGGGCTTCTAAATAATATTCACCATTAGGTGTGAACACACCTCTTTGGGGAACTAAGCTTCCGGGCATCTTCACAATCCCTAATAAAGTTAAGTTTGGAAGAGAATAGAAACCTATAGAATTATTGCCAGCATACTCAACTGCTAACATGTTGCCTTGAGTATTTGGGCTTAACATGTAAGGCTGGGAACCTGGTGAGGCTGATAACACTTTAATTACTTCTCCACTTGTAGCATTTATTTCATCTACACTATTGTTAAACCTCATTGGGACTAGTATTATATCTGGATTGGCTGGATCCCATCTTATATCGCACGGATAGTACGTCCTTCCAGTAGGTGAAACGAATTTTTGACTCCACATAACTTGTAAGGTGTTAGCGTTGATAACTTCTACTACTCCAGACGGACCATCAGCTATTGCGATATATCTCATATCTGGGGAATAAGCGACTCCAATAAACCCAATTGAGTTGCCCACTGTGAAGCTTTTTATTACCTTCATATTTGAAGTATTGAAAGCATACACTGTACCATTATTTAACGGCATTAAAACTATTTGGTTCAGGTTTATCATGGAGTTGTAAGGTAATTCCTCCCAGTAATAGACTTGTGTCGGTACATTAGTTGAAACGTTAATAACGTGTTGGAAGCCTAGAAATGAAGACGATGTAGAGAATGGATTCACTATCATTCCGATACCTTTTTGTGTCAAGACGAGGAAATAGAAGTTATTGTTTACTGGCGTTGACGTTGATGTAGAGGAAGTAATAGTAGGTGTAATTGTTGTAGTGGTTGAGGGTTTTAACATTAAATAAGCTGCTCCAAAACCTATAGCTATTATAACCAAGAACCCTATCAAGAGGAGTAGTTTATAATTCATATCTTGTGTTAAATAATTAGTGCATAAAAATCTAACCTATTTATAAACCCATTTTTTCATTTTTGTGCAAAATTATAGATTAAGTTATCTTATTCCTTAGTTAATAGAACCCTCCTTCTTGAGTATCTGAGTAGGGGAGATAATAAGAAGGTTACGAATAAGAGATACAATTAGCCTTATGATTCCCTTATCCCTCCCCACTCTACCTTCTTGGAAGGTATGAGATAGGTTTAAAAATTATATGCCTTCTCCCCCGCCCTAAAGGGCAAGGTTTTCCTCACCTTTGTAAGTCAGAGAAGAGCCTAGGCAGGAACTTCATAAGGTGACTTATCAAGTTTTAAAAGAAGGATTTAGTCTTCATCACAAGCCTGATTTCTTCTAGGTTTTTAAAATAAGTTCCTTATTAAACACTATTTCATTTATTAACTTAAAAATAGGTTGCACTAATTTGTATGATTTATATACCTTTTAATGCAATATAATAAACAGAAATGATTGTTAAGCTAAACATTAACGATTACAGTCCTATCCTAGACGTGGAGAAGTACGGAAGATTATTTTTATTGAGAGAGGTGAAGAAGCTCGACTTCGGTTATTCTGCTAAGATGAGTATACTAAAGAAAAATTTTAATGTCTTAGTAAACGTTAAAAGCGATTCCATAAGCATAATAGAAAATGATGGAAGATTTTACATAAATGTAAAATTTAATAAAAAAGGAGAAGCTGAGATAAACGTCAATGCCTCGCCAGTCTTACGTTTAGCTTTATCCGCCATAGAGTTGAAGATAGCCAAGAACTTAGAGGAGTACGCAAAGTATATTTGTAAAACGGTAACAGTAGTTAACAAGAGTAGTAATAATTTTATTCTTGAGTTATTTAGAACTAAACCCGTAAAGACGATTGACTTAAGGGGGACTGTTTGTCCAGTACCAGAGATTGAGGCTAAGAAAGCTATAATGAGCTCTAAGCCCTACGATCCGATAGAAGTATTAGTAGATCATCCTGGAGCAATAATTTACACCTTACCGGAGGTGGCTAAAATTTTCAACTGCAGATACGAGGTGAGGAACATGGGAGATTATGCTTCTTTTATATTCATTTGTGGTAAAATAGAGAGTGACTCATTAAAAATTGACTTAAACGATGTGAAAAATATTATGAGAGATGAGAAACAAATAGCTAAATTATATACTTATTTCGATAAGATTATCAAGCAAGATAAGGTAAACAAGATCACTAATGATCTATTTAACGTAGAAGGCTTAAAATTAATAGTAGCCTCTCCAGAGGGTAGAGGATGGCTTTTTACGGGTCTGTTTAAGGACGGCAAATTATTGTCTGCTAGGTTAGAATCTGACAACGTAAGATTATTTGATGAAGAAGCCTTTTATTACATAATGGGACTAGAGGGCATGATTAACGTTTATTATTTAACACACGAAGGTTAAAAAACTAGTACTGCTTTAGATTCTGAACTCTTAAGGGCAAACTCTGAGACTCCACTAATCTTAACCTTAAACAAGAGATCTTCTTCCTTTATACCTTTTACCTTCATACCAAATTCACAGGCTACTATTTCAACATCATCCTCTCCCAACTCTAACAAGTTGTCGATATAATACTTTAATGGTTTAGCGTTTGGCAATGAAATTTTTTCAACCTCTCTTGTTAAAGCCTTTAACGCGTCCATTGTGAAGAACATGTAAACTCTACTTCCTGCTGAAACATAACCAATAGCGGTTATGAATCCCATGTACAATTTTTCTAATTCTCCAGAGACCATAAAGAAAGAATATAGTTCACGCAAGAACCTTCACCCTCACATATTTAACAAAGGAATACCAGAACCACATTAGACATGCTATTACCGAAGTATAACCAGCTAACCTAACAAACATGTTTCCACCTATTATTGAATTACCTATTACGAATAGTCCCATTATCTCTAAGGCTATAGCTATTGGAGATATGAGGTCAATGACACCAAAAGATGATTTAACGTTCTCAGCTTGCTGTACTATTTTAACTAAGTTATACCAGAATAATGACAAACCTACAAATACTAAGAAATAACATATCCATAAGGTTGCGGTTAAATATCCCTCAAATTGTTGTGGAATTACGTAAACTGCTAAGTTTCCATTAGATAAGGCTAGACTATTTGAACTAGTTAGATAAATTTCAGAGAACTTATACCAACCTATAGCGAATAATGACAAAACGATTGGAGCTAGGAGTCTCCTAACTGTCTGCATTTCTCATAACCTCTCTTGAACCTTAACTGCTAAATAAACTCCGCCTAGCATTCCAAAAAGGAATATAATCCCATCGTAACCTAGTTGTGTGAAATTTGTCCACATCAAACCTACATTACATCCTAAAGCCATTCTAACACCTATGCCCACTAAAACTCCACCTAAAAAGCCTATTAACAATCTCTTCTTCTCCCTAGGAATTCTTATCTTGAAGTCTCCACTTAAGTAAGAGGACAGGAAAGCTCCTACACATAGCATGACTACCATTAATACACTAGGGTCAACTATCGGTAATGAGTCATTAAACCAAGGAGTATTCAAAAAGAGATGAACATTACCCAACATTAATAAATACTCAAAGAACCTTCCACCATCTGAGGAAGTAATAACTAAGTAGTTGAAAGTATATCCTGCCCCTATTATGAAAACCATAATCATATCCAAGGCTAGAATTATGGTTGATAAGTTAGTCCCATAGGGCTTTCTAAGGAGCAACATATCCTTAGCCTCTTGACTTAATTTAACCTTTTGTGAAGGCACAGTTGGAAATGGAAGATTTCCAAAGGATTTGATAGCTGATAAGGATGGTAAGCCAAATCCGCTACGCCCCCATTTCATCTTCGTATAACGTTGCAAGTATAAACCTATTCCTATAAGGGGTATTCCGAAAATAAAAGCCGTTATGAGGACAGATGTATCAGACACGTTATGAAACAATAGATAAGGAACGTACTCTATGTAACCACCAGAGGTCGTAGATAGTATTCCCTTTTCCATAGTGACCAATTGGAATGGCCATATTCCTATTGCGAAAATATAAGTACCAATCATCATACCAAATAACTCTATCCAGTTTTGCACATATCCAGAAGCAGCCCTATACAGCATTGATAAATTACAACCCCCAGCTAATGCTGCCCCAAAACCAAAAATAAATGAGCCTACTAAAATATACCAGCCTGCAAAGTAATTGAAATAGTATTGATCACTAGCTGGTATTATTCCCAATCCTACTAATATTCCAGCCCCTAACGCTGATAGCCCAAAAAGTATGAGTAAAGCACCAAACCTCTCATAGCTCTTAACGGTGAAGATTGAGGTCATCGCATTTACGAAGCAATAGTTTCCCCTTTGGGCAGTCCAACCTAGGATAAAGCCAGATAATGCAAAGACTGCAAAAACAACTGACCAACTGTAGGAAAAAACGGGATTCAATACCATAGCTGGCATCTTATTAACCCACCTTTAGTATCCTAAACTTATATACCTCACCATCTTTTATAATAACATAAGGATAACCTTGAGATTTACAAAGTGAAGGTAAAGTAACATCTACAGCAGGCTGATGATCCGTTAAAACTTCAAGGATTTGACCAGCTTTCATCTTTTTAAGTTTTTTACTCGCCATCATCTCCGGAACTGGGCAAGACTCCCCTCTAACGTCAAGAATTTCATCTGGTTGTCTTAACTTTAACTCTTCACTCATTTCAAACACCTAAATAAATGAGAAGGAATTAGCTTATTTAAAATTTGAGGATTTAAATACCTTTGATTTACTTATTGTGAAAATTACTTAATTATTTTATCACGGTATAAATTGTGGTATCTCCCTTTCTAGTGACGTGTACATTTACACGAAAGTACTCTAAGACTTTTATTATATCTTGTTCCTGCGAGCTGTTAGTTTCTACGATAATTTCAAGTACATCACCTTCTCTTAATTTCTTTAACTTGGAATAAACCAACATTTGAGGAACGGAACAGCATAAGCCAATTAGGTTTAATGTAGTTTTCATTTAATATAAACTATCCATTGCCATATAAATAACTAAAGAGATACCCTTTCCCTCTTTTATAATTCTTCTACATGAGAAGATATGACGATTGAGGAGCTATTTTAGTGATAAGAGAACGGCAAACCCTAAAGGAAGATAGATGGATGAAGAGAAAAGAGTTTAAATTACGCCCTAAAGAACGAGAATTTCCTCAAATTCGTAAACGTGATTGTAGAGGAATATAGGGAAAGAATACTAAAAGGGAAGACACAGAGAGAATAAAGAGTGCCTATTAGAGCTAAACAGTTTTATGCTTATTTAGACGGTGAGAGATCGAGAGAAAGAGAAGGATTGGCAGTTGTAGATTCTTCAGTAGTCATCAAGTGATTTGCTAAAGAGGAGAACAGTGAAGACGGAATTAGACTCAAGAAAGCTTACAGTGAAAGCATTATAGATCTTAAAGATCTTTTTGAAGTCATTAACTAACTTAAGCACAACTAAAACTTAGGAGAGAAATAACTTGCAACAGTCTAAAAATAAATGTTTTTTAACTTCTCAAGGTAGTAGATTAATATAATGTATACTAAGACAGTCGCCTTGCTTCTTACGCTACTTCTCTTATGCCTTTCGTCAATCTCGATTCATTCCACTCAAGAGATAATTTATGGACCTACAAACTATGGATATGAATTTGGATACGTGAGAATGAACGGAATCCAGTCTATAATAAAAATGTATAATTTATCTGTAACGTCTGGCTCACCGTCGATCTCCATACAACAGAATATTAACCTAAATATCAACGGAGAGGACACGTTCGTCCAGAATGTAGTACAACCTTTAACTATCAATAAATCTATGTGGACTACTAGTATTTACTATAACGGGCACTTTACCGTCTCCTTTTTTTCCTACCTTATAGGAAGTGAGATAAACTTGACCACTATTTGGGCTCCAAAGGGAAACATAACCACAATAACCTTTTACGCATCAAACGGGACCTCAACCTTCAATAAGAGTTACGTCTTGGAAGGAAAGTTTATGGACATAATATATGACGGTTATACTATTGGGACTGTTGTAGGGGGATACGGGAATGGGGAGACAGCTTATCTGGCTAAGGGTTTTAATATATCAATAGCAACCTTCTACGAGTACAATGGAAGCTGGTATGTCCCACCAGTAGTTTATAGCGGTTTTCCAAACACTGGAGAACAAGCCTTTAACGGTAAGGCGTATTTTTACGACGGAAAGGTCTGGGTTGTATATGGTAACGTCTCTGGCCCTCAACTACTGTATAACTTCAGTGTTGTCATAGTCAATAACACAGTATATACTTTCCCTCCAAACAGCTTATGGGTTTTAAACAATCAACGCTTTTTCGAAAATCAAACTTCATTTGAAATTGGAGATAAGTTAAGCCCATTCATGACCATAAACTATACATTTATCCTAGAGAAGAAAATAGAATTGACTTTTCCCCAACCCGTGGAAATAGACGGTGTAAAGTCGAAGGTGTTTTATCTTCCTTGCCCTGAGACTGTGTACATAGACGAGGGCGGGAAGCTTATCGCAGAGTACGTTAACTCTTCTATTAACTTTAGTTCGTTATCATATACCACAAGTTCGTTACCGTCAGAGGGTTTAGTATTGTATGTCGTTATCATAACTCTAGCAGTGGTGTTGTTGTTACTCCTTCCGACTAAATACGTGAGAAGGAAAGGAGGCTGACTTACTCGCACAAACGATGAGGCTTTATTTATTCGAACTGGCTTGCTTTTTTCTTATCCCTTTAGAATTCTCGCTAAGCGTCTCTCCCTAGAAAGCAGTATGGACAGAAGTATAATGAGGATTAATGATGTGACTGATTCTAGAAAGAATATCCCTCTAGCACTGGAAATCACACTATAATCTCCGTAAGCAAAAAGGGTGAGGGCGATAACTCCCAATACTATGTGCAAAATTGATCTTCTATATAAACTGAAAATTGAGAGAAAGGCTACAAATAAACTAACGTATAATAATGTAACTGAAGGGTAAATCAAAGAGTTGTAAAAGAGAGTGTAGTTAACATTGCCTATGAGTGAGGCAATAACGGCTACTAAACCTAAAATATAAATTGTTCTCCTACTCACGTTAAAACCGTGAGATAAAAGATTATTTAGCATGAAAAATTCCGCAAATATTAAACCAATATTACCTAAAGCTGTACCATAAACTGCAACACTATTCTGTACTAAAAAAGAACCATACAATAAGAAAATAGAGGAAATACCATACCCTAATAGAACATAAAACGAGAACTTTCTCTCAAATCTTACAAAGGTGGAAAGGGTTATACACACTACTACTAGGGATGAGGATAATATGTTCAAGAACAGTGAAGATAGTTGGACAGGAACTGTACTTACGCTAAATTTCCATCCTATGGGCAAGACTAAGGCCATCTGAGAAAAAGCTATTGCGGGAAAGGCGTAATACGAGTATTTACTTAAACTCAATCCTATTGCAACTAAAGAAACTAAAAGAGTAACAAGTGTTGCACTTAAGCCATCTAAGTTGAGTACGTAGTAAGACACATATATTGACGTATAAATAACGTATAAGTAATAGCTTATTATCCAGCTTATTAGGAATAAAATAGATAAAACGTTCTTCTTTAACGTTTTAACGTAATTATATAAGCCCTCATAATCCCAATTAACGTTTATTAAGGAATATGTCAGGAATGCTATAACCAAACCCAAAACGAGAGAAAAAACAGTTATGAAGGGAGAAAAGTGGAGAGAAGCTAGTATTCCAGGGGCTAAAGTGGTTAGAACTAGAGACAATATTATTATTCCTTTATTCACGACATAAAATAGCACAATCTAAAGTTATATCATTTTTCCCAGATCGTTAGATGTTAAAGTTGAGGAAATGTAGTTAAACCTTTTATCGATCATAAAAATTATAGAGTTGAGGAAAGCCTTATGACAAGGAGAAAGTCAGCAGGTCCAGAAAAGGATGAAGTGAGAGAAAAGGGGTACTTAACAATTGCTGCGGATAAGTGCTAAATAGCATGCCAACTGTAAAGTGATGAAAATGAAGGTGGTAAACCATAAGCCCATGAAGAGCACTAAGGGAACCTTTAAAGAAGTGAGGAGTTCAGAGATTAAGTTTAATAACCTTCGAGGCGTAATTAGTTTTATGAAGATAGTAATATTCTCGTCAAGTAGAGAAGCTGAAATGGAGGAACCGGTTTTCTGTGATAGAGATACCGTGAGAGTTGATGCTAGCAAGTGTACTGGTAAGAGTTTAGGGATAGCCCCTTTCATAGCTAGATACTTAAAAGATTTAGGTTTTTACGTAATCGTGGTTGATCCATTTGCAGATGAAGCTTCTTATGAGGCAGATGAGGTAATAAAGGGAACTACTTTCCAAATCCCGGATGAAGTAGTTAAGGACAACTATGTGGTAGTGGCAACTAGGCACGTTTATGATACTTGGGCTATCATGAAATCAATATTAGGAGGGGCTAAAGAGATTGCTGTTATTATGAGCTTGAAGAGAGCTGAGGTTATACTGAAGAGACTAATGCAGGCAGGAATTGAAAGAGAGAAGCTCAGAAATCTCAGATTACCTGCAGGACTAGACATAGGGGCAAAAACCGAGAAAGAAATAGCCTTATCTATTGTCGCTGAAATACTGGCTGTGACTAGGAATACTACCGCAAGACCATTAAGGGATGTAAAAGGTTTCGAGAAATTGTTAGAGAAAATTACCTAGAGCCTCTTTCTAATATAAACGCTTGAAGCTAACCCCGTTAAATGAAACTAGAAAGGAAAGAGTCTATTCAACGTTCTACCTTATTTATCTTTTTCAAAGCACCATTAACTTCGCTATGAAGTCCATCAAATAGAGCTTTTTCTGCAAAAAGGATTTAACTCTTTAATAAGTAAAGGGCTTTTAGAGTAGGAACTGACCTCCGCCCTAAAGGAGAGAGCTTGTCTTTTGTCAGATGCATAAGTTGTTATACCTATTAAAATATGAAAAATATCATCTAGAAAGACTATATCTTCTCTTAGCTAATATTAAACTTGTTATTAAGAAGCCTACAAGTGATGATGCTAAATAATATTCACTAACATACTGATATATGTTATTAGTCTCATAAACGTAGCCTGATATTCCTAAAGTTAATAAGAAGATAATAAAAGACGGCAACAATAGTACTTTCTTTTTGAAAGAAGCTAATAGTAGGGCAAACGAGATTATTATTAGTGGTAATAGAAAGCTCATTTCTGGCATGTTGTATACTTGAGCGTAACCCCTATACTGAGGTACAATAGCGATGAATCCGTAATGAATAGGGTATTGTAAGGGAATTGGATAAGTCCAATTCTCTGGAGTCAATATTATAGGTGGTCTAGGCTTCATAGAGAAGTTAAAGCTTTGTAATAATCCATCAACTCCCATCTCTGCCAAACTCGTTATATACGGTAGATGAAAGTTATAATCGATGAAGCCTAATAGTGTGTAACCGGATAGTGTATAATTATTAATATACGCCTCTTTCGCGTAAGGTGAAATTATTAATAACGGAATTCTTTGACCTAAGCCATAATGATTTATTGCGGGTGGTATTACTTGATCATAATACCCGCCTCCCTCATCAAAAGTTATAAAAATGACTGTAGAGCTCCAATACTTGCTCTCCATTACTGCATTTATCACCTCAACTAATTTTTCTTCTCCATATAATAGGTTAGCTGGTGGATGCATATCGTACATATCACTCCCTCCCCCTAAAAACATTACCCATGATACTTCTGGCAAATTACCGCTCTTCAAATCGTAATAAAACTGTGATAAACCAGCGAAGTGTGACCTATATTCAGATATTCCAGTAAAAGCATTTAGAGGCCAAGGTACTCCACCTTGATAATCATAAACGTAATACATCCAACTAATGTTATATGAGCTAAGCTGATAGAATATACTTTCATTTACTGGGATTACAGAACTTGCATCATCACTATAAAACGGTGGTGGAAACCCTGTTAAGTACGCTATTCTATTAGGTTCTGTTAACCCCATGACTGGAGCGAAATAGTTGTCAGCTAAAACGTATTCCTCAGCGTAATCCCAAAGGGGAGACAACTGCTGATACGAGAAATACGCTAAGGATTGTGGGCCAGAATAGAGAACAAAACCGTTTGGAGTATCAAACCAATAATCACCGTGATATGTAGTCCATCCTTCATTGGGATCAACCGTAGAGTTAGCATTAGCGTAATAAGGATGTGAGTAACCTAATATTGGTAACCAAGGTATGTTTGGGACTGAGATATAAGTTAACACTCTGTTCTTTGAATTTAGTAATTGCGTGTAGTTATCATAAAGTCCTACTGGCTCCATTACCGAAAGTGTGATATTATTAACTATTGGAGGATAACCAAACGGATAAGTGCCAAATAAATTATCAAACGAGTGATTTTCTTGAATGATTATTATGATATGCTTTATTGGCGTAACTGTATTATTATTAACTCCTATACTTAAGTGAATTGAAGGTAGAATTAATATGACGAACGAAAGGATTATTATTCCTACTTTTCTCATAACATAAAATTATGTTTTGGGTTATTAAATTTTAATTCTATAGGAATATATTGAAATATATAGGCTACATAAATTTTTGAAAGAGATAAGAGTGACAACAACGATTTGGTATGAATTGAATTTTTATTGCACAAAACGTGTTTTTAAATAAATTATTTATTCTGGTTTAAGGCTAATAGAATTGATTTCCTTTTTAATGATAGACCGACGTTTTACACTTTGGATGGAATTTCACTGGCCTCTTATCTTGTTATGCTTACTCTGACCATTAGATCCCCTCATCGATTCTCACTTGAGGAACAGTCGAGAGGCTCAGAGAACCATATAAGTTCATGATAGCAATGATCTGACCTCCTCCCCACCTTAAAAGGTGAGGTTTGCCGTTCTTTTATCATTTTTAACGTGTGCATTCTTAACTGATAGAGAGGCTTTCCCTCTCTGATTTATTAAATTAATTATTGCTTACTTTCTCCTCGCTAATTTTCCCCATTTTGTAAATTAAGAGGTTAAGGAATGTGCTTTATCCTTAATTTTTCCTAGAGACTACAAGCACATTTTTTGGTTATATCAAAATGTAATACTAAAATCTTTCAGAAATTAGTAGTATCGTTTGAAATTTTTATAAAAAAGTGGACTTTACGTTAATGTTAAATACGGCTTAAAAAGTATTAAAAGAAGTAGAATCAATATTTATATATAATACTATATAGTTTTCATTTCTTTTATAGATAAAGTTTATTAGATGAAAATAATAATGGTAAATATGGGTTTTAACGGGATAAAAGGTGAAATCAACGTACCGGGAGAAATACCTTGGGAGATAGTTGTAGTATACTTCGTTCTGGCCTTATTCTTCGTGTTCTATATAGGTAAAAAATATGGGGGATTAAAGCAATTTACTACTTTAGACTTAGTGTACATAGCAGTCGGTGCAGCCTTAGGTGTAGCGTGGGAGTTCTACATAGGGTCTTACTTAGGTAGGGTACTACCCTCCTCCCCATTTATAGGCGTAGGATTTTGGGGAAGGATTCTAATAGTTCTGATCTTCGTGGGTTTAGTCAGAAAAGTAGGTTCTGGGATGCTGTCCCTACTTATCTATAATATATTAAGTGACCTATTTCATTATGGTTTTGGAGGAGAACCAATCTTCACTATATACGAAACTCTAACTTATGGCTTATTTATAGACCTTATGATAGCATTAACGGGAGGAAAGATATTTGGTATTGGATTAAAGCCTTCAAATAATACAAATCAGCCCGAAGAGATAGTTCTGAAGAGCTTGAGGAGAAGACAAACCATTTTGGCAGTAGTGGAGGGAATAGTCCTAGGAATACTTTTTGCTATACCAGATCCAATATTTTACCTAGCCTTCTTCAGACCTTTCTTATATGGAGCTATAGTCAATTGGCAAACCGTGACGTTTGACTTAATAGCTTTCATACCGGGGGATGTTATAATAACTATAATTGCAGGTTTATTAGCCCTCAGAGTTTCAAGGGCTGTTGGACAATGAAATTTGTAGAAGTTAAAAATCTTTCAATAACGTATCTAGGTAACATAAGGCCTAGTCTGACTGTAGATCATTTAGAAATAGAGGAAGGAGAAGCTGTATTAATAGTAGGAAGATCAGGCTCTGGGAAATCAACCTTAGTAAATGCTATAAACGGGGTTATTCCCCACTTAATACGCGCTGAGGAAAAGGGAGAAGTAGTAGTTTTTGGAAACGATGTTAAAACTACTCCAATTCACAAAATGAGTAAGTATGTTGGAACTCTACTGCAAGACCCAGAAAGTCAAGTTTTTAATTATAAGGTTATAGATGAAGTAGCTTTTGGACCAGAGAACTTGATGTATCCACCTATGGAAATTAAGGAAAGGGTTTACAAATCGTTAAAAGTAACTGGTATTACTCACTTAGCTGAGAGAGAGATAAGTAAATTATCCGGTGGGGAATTACAGAGGACAGTTCTAGCATCAATCCTAGCTTTAGATCCCAAAGCACTAATCCTAGATGAGCCAACTTCAAATATTGACCCAGAAGGGACTAAACAAGTTTTCGATTTATTAAGGGCATTTAGAGAGGAGAGGAGGAGTCTGATAATTGTAGAACACAAGGTAGACAGAGTTTTGCCATATGTCGATAGGGTCATCCTAGTTAACAATGGTAAAATAGAATTAGATATTCATAAAGATGAAATAATAGAATATTCTGATAAACTTTCAAGCGAAGGCATAGAAATTCCAGAGCATTACTTACATTTGAAGAAGCTTGGGGCAACGAAGATTGATGAGGAATTATTAAAGGGGTACAAGCATACTATCCCATCTAGGAGAGATGGAGGAGATGAGGTATTTTACGCTAAGGTTAAGGTCTACACTAAGGAAGGGATGAGAATAGTTGACACTGAGTTGAGGTTAAAAGGTGGTCAGATAGTAGCATTAATGGGAAGGAATGGGGCTGGGAAGAGCACTTTACTGAAGGCAATTGCGGGGTTATTGGATAGGAAGTTGAAGAGCGATGTAAGGATTTTTGTCAATAGTGAGGATATCAGCAAAAAGCATATAATAGAAAGGGGTAAATACGTAGCTTACTTACCTCAAAACTTCGATCTAATATTCGTGAAGAGAAAGGTTAAGGATGAAATTACTTTTACAATGAAGAATCACAAGGTTTACTCTGAAGATAAGCTTAATCATTTCTTGAAGATATTTTCATTGGAGAAGATAAAGGAGGAAGATCCCCTAATCTTGTCTATGGGGCAGAGGAGAAGAGTTGCCATGGCTTCTGTTTTAGCTTCTGGAGCTAAGATTATATTGATGGATGAACCGACTAGTGGTCAAGATTGGTATCATAGAGAAATGTTGGGCAAAGAGCTTTTAACGTTAAGAGAGATGGGTTATACTATACTTGTTGTAACTCATGATTCAAGATTTGTTGACAAATTCTGCGACTTAATATACATTATGAGCAATGGCGAAGTTGTAAAAATTGGCAAACCAGATGAGCTTTTCATGAGTGAAGGAATAGAGGATTTAGGCATTTATCCGCCTACAGAGTATGAGGTGATGAGAAATCATAGCCATTAACCCTGTAATTCAACAATTAGTGAGCTGGATATTGTTCCTTTATGGATCAGTCATTCCTGCTTTAATAGTACTATTACTAATAGGAATTAAGGGTTTTGTGGAAATAACGAGGTATGAGAATGGTAAGTCATTTTATTACAAATTAAACCCATTGACAAAGATTGTTTTTGGAATTATCGTCATGATAGTTGCTTCAGTAACAGTTTGGTGGATAGGAGCTATTCTAACTTTGGTATTATTATTATCTTATTTAACATTAAATGACGGTAAGAGGAAATTCATGTATGCCTTTTATTTGTTCCTGTCAACCGTAATAGGAGGTACGTGGTCTGTGGCACCATATACTACCTACTCTGTATTACAATTGGCTGGATTAAGCGGAAATACGATAATTTGGACTTGGCCAACTTATTTTGAATTCTTTGGCTATGAACCATATTTAACTCTTCAACAGTTGATTTATGGTGTACAAGTTTCCTTTAGAATAGCTGCAGTAATAACAGCGTCTCTGATACTAATCCTTACCACTACTGCTTCTGACCTCTTTAGGATGTTTAATAAGATTAGAGTTCCATTACCTATTACTTTCGCCTTAACTGTAGCGTTTACAACAGTTCCAAAAATCTTCGACCTAATCGATACTTCCGTTAAGATGCAATTCTTAAGAGGTTTTGGATACGGTAAGCCGTTTTTCCTGAGACCGTTCTACTTATTAATAGCTGCGATTCTGGCTATCCCTCCAACGATAATATATTTGGCGAGGAATGCTAGGAATTTAGCTATTTCCGTAGACACTAGGGGATTTAGGGCTTATAATAGTAGGACTAGCCTAGTTGAAATACCTTTCACTAAGTACGATGAAATTATGTGGGGGGTAATAATATTGCTAATTGTCCTAGCCGTTTTGGCTAATGTACTAGGATTTGGTAGGACAATCCCATATACTGGGCTATAGCTTTTTTACCTTGTAATTTAAACGTCATGTTATTTTTTCGGTTAAAAGCAATGAATCTTAATAGAGGATTTTTATATTTCTATTCATTATATAATAACATGGCTACAGATTTAATTTATTCGTCTCTAGTAAAAGTGAGAGAAGGTTTATTGTACGCCATAATAACGGTTTTTATAGGATTTATCGCACTGATAGGATTTTTTGCAAATATTGTGATAGGAATAATTCTATTCATTATAGCCCTAATAATAGGTATATTATCGCTAATAAGACTTTATGGTGGGTTCTCTGGTCTTTCATCTTCTGTAAATAATATGGGACTAGGCAAAATAGGAGCTATATTCTTAGCAATTCCATTTCTGGACATATTAGGTATAATCTTTGTAGGAATAGCAATATATTCTATAGGAGATAAATTTAACAATGGTAATACCAAAATAGGTGGAATTTTAGGTGCTATACCTATAGGTATAGTGGCTTTTATAGGTTATATATTAGCCTACATAGGGATAGGAGAAATATTGAGAAGTTATACACCAGCATCTAATGTACAGCCAACTATGCAAGGGCAACAGCTGCAAGCTATGGGTAATTTAAAAGGAAATATTGCTAACGTTACGATTAACTCCCCTTTTAAAGCGCGGATTTTAGATGCTACATTAGAGGAGTTCCAGTTACACGCGTTAAACATCTCACCTATGGAATTAAATAGTGGAACAAATTTCGTTACAATAACGTTTCCTCCCCTTCCCACTGGCTTAAAACCAGGAGGATATTATAAAATAAAGCTTACGTTGGATAATAATACGATTATTTACGCTACGTTAAATTACCAACCTTAACTTTTATTACATTAAGAGTTAATGATATAGTTATTTTGATATAAATTTTTATACTGTAGGAGAGTGCTTTTAGGGTGAGTATATAAGGAAGAGGGTAAGGGAGGAGTACATTAAATACATCTACGTAAGCAAACGTCCTAGAATTCTGATTGCTTCTACTAGTGACTAAACTTCTCACCTTTTTAGTACTGCAGTCCTTGGAAAAAATTCAAGCTATGGCTGAGGAATTGAGTACATTATTTTTTTCTCTCTATCATCCCTCATTAATTTAGCGTTACCTATATCTTCTCCGATTAGGTTTAGAGCTTTCAATATTTAGCCTTGATGAGAATATTCTAGAAAAAATTAGAATTCTTCAAATGTAGGTCTTTTCTTCTTTACGAAAGTTCCTACTCTCAAATCTCTTAAAGCTTCCATTATCTGATCTTCAGTGTTCATAACTATTGGACCATACCAGGCTACAGGCTCGTTAATAGGTTTGCCAGAAAGTAAGATGAATCTACCTTTACCACTTATATCCACTTCGTCTCCCTCTCTATCAAATACGATTAAAGTCCCTTCCCCTACGGAAGTGTTAGCTGTATTAATATCCCCGCTAACCACGTATACTAGAACAGTGTAGCCGTTCTTTACCGGTATTTTTACCTGCCCATCTAGAACTATGTCAAAATACGTGGGATCAACTGGACTTTTTACCCTTACTGGACCTTCAAAACCTTTGTATTCTCCAGCAAGTATTTGAATAGTTCCGAAATCATAAGTTTCCTTAGGAATTTGTTTTACATCTCTATAAACTGGGTCAGTCATCTTCATGTAGGATGGTAAGTTTATCCATAATTGTAGCCCATTCATCTCCTCTGGCTTCTGATTGTATTTCACAATTTCCCAACCTTCTAATGGCATGGGCATCTCTTCATGAAAGATACCACTCCCTGCAGTCATCCACTGTGACTGTCCCGGATAAATTACACCCCTATTTCCTTCACTGTCTTGATGCTCTACTTTCCCCTTATATAACAGCGTTACTGTCTCAATGCCTCTGTGAGGATGCCACGGAAAGCCGGCAATATAGTCAGATGGATCTGATGAGCCAAAGAAGTCTAGTAATAGGAAAGGATCAGTTAAATTAACAGTTCTAGGTCCTCCGAAGACTCTGTACAGCTTTACACCGGCACCGTCCATTGTATATTTTCCTTTTATTAATGTACTTATGCCTCTTTTCATAATATAAGAATATTTTTCGTTGCATTTAAGTTTGATCCAACTTAGTCATGATTATCTAAGCTTATGAGTTTAAGGGAGAGGATAAACAAGTTTTATGCTCAAAATTAAATTCCCCTCTTTCAATTATAAGGTATATGAAATGTAATCTAGAAGTGTACCCGTTACCTAACGACTTTCCCAAGGACGAAGTAGACGTTCATAGGGTTATCCACAACGATGACAAGTATTTTATAAGGATAGATTTTAATAATTCGCCTAATTATATTACAATAGATAATCAGAAGATAGTCTTTCATTCTGAGTTTCTGGCTAGCCTAGCGAAGAATGCAGAGGAATGTAGCGTAACAGAAATAATGAAAGAGGTTATATACGGTATTCTTTACGAGTTTGGTTCTAAGAGAATTGAACTTCACAAAAGAATTGAAGATTTATTCCAAAGGATTGCTGAGGGCAAAATAACTGATACCTCAAATATAATATCAATACATTCCTCAATAATTACGCTCTATTCCGATTCTTCATCCCTATATTATGTGGTGAAGAAGTTGTCTAAATTCTTAGATAAGGAAGTCGAAGAGGATTGCTTATTCGCCTATGATAGGGCTGAAATATTGGTCACAAGGGAATCTGATCTATACAACATATACTTAACTGAAATACAGAATAATTTAAATATAATTATAAAGAAATTAACTTCCATATCCTTTATCTTTCTACCCATTACGGCAATAGCGAGTATATACGCTGTAAGCTTCGTGAACTTACCCTCTAATTTCATGACTTTAAATTTTGTATATTTTACCATTCCTTTAGTATTAATTGGAATATTGTTAACGATTTATTTGAGAAAAATTGGATGGCTATGATAAAAGAACGGCAAACCTTACCCTTCAGTGTGAGGTCAAATTTATTGTTAAAGAGAATAAACAGTTCAGATTGAACGTTTTAGGCGTTTTTTAATTTTGAACAGGATTACTCTAATTTGAATCCTCTTTATAGAATACTATACGATCTAACTTGAGTAAAATTTTAAGTTAACTCTCATGATAATTATAACATGGTAGATAGGGTAAGGACTTACATTCCCGGACTAGACGAGATATTGTATGGTGGTATTCCGGAAAGGAGCATTGTATTACTTTCCGGTGGCCCTGGAACCGGGAAGTCAATAGCAGCTAAACAGTTTATATATAATGGATTGGTTAGAGATGAGGCTGGAATCTATGTCACCTTAGAGGAGCATCCAGTATCCGTCTTAAGGAGTTTTAAGCACTTCAATTGGGACGTGATGAAATATGAAAAGGATGGAAAGTTTGCAATAGTTGATGCATTTACTGGAGGAGTTGGAAGTATTGCTCAAAGAGAAAAATACGTTGTCAAACAAGTTGACAGTGTAGATGAACTTTCTGAAGTATTAAGACAAGCAATAAAGGATATTAAGGCAACTAGATTAGCTATTGACTCAGTCAGTACGCTTTATTTAACTAAACCAGCCATGGCTAGAAGTGTTGTAATGAAGTTGAAGAGAGTCATATCAGGCTTAGGTTGTACAGCTTTCTTCGTTAGCCAAGTATCTGTAGGTGAAAGAGGTTTTGGAGGACCAGGTGTTGAACACGCTGTTGATGGAATAATAAGGCTAGACTTAGATGAAATAGATGGTAAGTTATATAGGTCAATAATTGTGTGGAAGATGAGGGATACTAAAATATCTATGGTTAGACACCCTATGGAGATAGCTGACAACGGAATAGTAGTTGAGTGGGATAAATATCTTAGGATAGCTCCAAATTCTGCATCGATTTTGCCGTTAAGCAAAGAGGAAATTGAGGAGATGAAGAAATCTGTAGAACAGGTTGAACTTAAAGGTAAAGAGAGAAGAGTAATAGAGGAAGAAGAGGAGTGATTCACTTTTCTTTTAGCCTAAAGTTAATTAACTTTCCCCTTAGAAGTTTCATAATTTCTAAGTTAATATCGTCTATTTCTCCAATTAAGTTAAAAGGTGCTACGTCTAAGTCCCTTGTAAATATCCATATATCTCTTCCCCTCAAAGCTACGGAGTTCCTAAATATTTTAGTATAACACTTACAGTTAAGGGGAAATTGCTGATCAGTTATTGCTACAATAGCGTATTCTCTATCCTCATCTTCCACCCTAAACTTGTTTTTAGTCAAATATTCAATCACATCTTCTCTGTAAACCTTTATCCTCACAACGTTCCCTTCTAATCTAGCTACTTCTTGAACTTGGATTAGCCATTCCTCTTTAGGAATTGGGTCCCCTATTAACACCCTATCAACGTATTTAAAAAGGTAGTTTGCGGAATCAAATGGTTCTATAAATCGCAATATTTCTAATGTAGTTCTCAAGTTAAACATAGGCGTGGATATGAAAGCACCTATTTCAATACCTTTCTCCTTAAGCAATCTATTCTTTTCATGAAAAATCTCTCTAGAAATCCCAGAGTATATAACAGGGTAGTAATTATGTATGGCCTTTACTCTTTCTGGATCGGCATTCCTTGTAATATACTCTAATTCTTCTCTAGTTACTAACATTGGATTCAGCTCGACGATTAATTGCCTACTCATTTCAACTATCTCTTCCTTCTTGAACCCATAATCAGCCCTAACTCCCTTAAAGCCAGCCTCTTTAAACTTAGACAGATCTCTCGGAGAGGAGTTGAGTTCCTTCAAAATTTCTGGATTAATATCTAGAAAAGCGTAATAGTCATCAGCGCCCCTTAATAATTCTTTCGCTATTTCAAAAGCTTCTCTAACTGGTGTTTTCCAATGTGTTCCGGGACCTATACCCATGAAGATCTCAGAAAAGCCATAATCTCTAGCTATTTTCATTAACTTAATCTGTTCCTCCTTAATCTCCTTCCATCCCGGAAATATCGAAAACCCAATCTTCTTCATAATTGGAGAAATGTGTGATTAGTATATTACTTTTTCTTTTCATGTTCAACGGAAACACCCTTTATCGAAACAACTTCCTCCTTGCCCTAAAGGGCGAGGTTTTCATAACTTTGTAAATATTTTAGATACTAATAAAAAATAACTAGCCTTTTAAGGCAGGGGATAAAGTTTGAATAAACAATCTTAAAGGTTATTCTTGTGCCTTAGTTGTTAGTAAACACTTTAAGCTCATGGATATTGTGCTAAAGAGGTTGATAAAAAAGATGGGCAACTTTCAAGGTATTTGATGAACTTGGAGGGAAGCCATAGAGGGTAGATGAGAATGCTCCTCAGTACATGTAAATATAAGTCCAGAGAAAGGGGTAATGTAGCTGAGGACCTAACCATCACTGGACGAATGAAGCGTGTATTAAAAACGGCTATGAAGGAGATAAACCTTCGAATAGGTCTATGGGAACTATAGCCTTTCAAGATGGGAGGAGATAAGTATAAAGTTGAGGAAAGTTTTGCCATTTACGGCTTGGAGGAAGTCAGTTCATTTACGGTCTTTTTAATAAGATATTCTACAAAAAAGTTATATAACGTTAGTCACGTATTCAGCTTCAATTATATCCGAATTAAATATAGCTTTAGCTATTTTCCCATCAAGTTTAGCCCTTAACGAATGCCCTGGACTTTTACCAGCTCTTAACGTGATCTCTTTTAGCCTACCTTCCCTTAACACGTGTAGGATAACACTTTCCCTTACTTCTAAGGGTTTTGCGGTATTATCTATACTAATGATTTGGTCATCTGGCATTAAACCAGCAAAGTCTGCTGGGGAATCATCCTCCACAAACCTCACTTTGTTTCCATCTAGGATAATTCCATAATATGGTTTGTCCTTATCAAAAACCTCTAAGTGTATATAGTCCCTTAAAGCTTTAAATATCTCATAAGCCGGTCTATATGCTAGGTAGAGTTCATCAAATCCCAAATTGGTTAAGATTCTGTCTAAGTCTTCAAAAGTGTATTTACCCTTATCTCGTAATGAAATGAAAACTTCATCTATTCTTTTACCCCTCTCAATCAGCTTTAGGTCAGTGTAAAATCCTAAGGCTAAGCCACCATCGTAATATGATACTGATGAGTTTAGGAAGTTTTCGTCTTGCTTATAATACTTTATCCATGCCGTTTTAGATGCTTCAGAGAGACTCACTCTCTTACTCCCTGGGAAGGTTAAGTTATGAAGAGAATTAAGTATTTTCTTCAACCCCTCGTTAGGCTTGATCAGATTACTTCTCAACGTGATTAACAAAGCCATGTAATCAGTGAAGCCTTCAGCGAACCAAAGGAGATCAGTATATACTTCCCTCTCGTAGTTGTGCTCTAAGTCCTTAGGTATTAGAACCTTAACGTTAAGTCTATGAAAGTATTCATGAGCGAAGAGTACAGCTAACTCCTTCCTATCCCACGATACGACTATGGCTGATGAGTTCTTGTGCTCAATACCGCCGTAGTTTTTATCCGATCTTCTGAAGTGAAAAACATATTTATTACTAGGCTTGATCACTTTATCAGCTTCCATTACTATTTTTCTTATCATTTCCTCATCTATCTCATCAATTGTTGAAACGGAGTGATAATCATCTATTATCAATTCCCTCAAATAGGGAGAAGCTTCAATTGGTGAATCAGCGAACTCATGGTAGTTTTCAGCACAATAATAATCTCCTTCTTTCTTTAATGTAGTGACCACATTCCAATGAACTAGAACCTTTACACAATACTTTTCATGCAAGTCTTGAAAAGGAAATACTGCGGGGGGATTAATAAATAAGTAGTCGTTGGTGGAAATGGCTTCTCTCTGATCCTTACTTGAGGCGTAATATAAGTATTTAAATTTGTCTTTAACGTAGAACTTGTTCTTAGAAATTCTAAATCCTTCTATTTCCACAACGTTTCTCTCTAAATCCCTTATCACGTATGAACCTGGAACATACGTGGGAAAAGTTATTACTCCTTCTTTACCTTCTGCTAAAATTTCTAAATACCTATTTCTAGGCTTTACTGTGAAGATCATAATAATGAAAAGGATAATCGTCTAATAAGCTTTTCAACGAAAATGAAGATAACTCCCACTATTAATGTCAGAATAATTTCAAAATATATCTTATAATTTACATAATAATCTTTATTCACAATTTCCACATAGCTGGAGTTCACAGCATAAGCGTTAGCATAAATGAATTGAAAGTGAGAGGTAGAATTGGTAACTACGAATTGAGGATTATAGGCATAAAGAAATACTACGTACTTATAAGTATTATTAACGATAATGTAAAGAGAAGGATTTACTTCATAGTACCTAATCGGATGTAATATTTGAGATAAGTTAATATATCTTAAATCTTTTAATGTAAGGTTAGAGATATTATAGTTAGTACCCAAGATGAGAGAGGAATTAACTTTGACTTTATAAACATAATAAGGGGTAAAATTACTTGCTAATGAGAACAGTTGAGTGTAATTCTCTAGATTAGAAATGTAACGAGATTCGAAAACAAAACCCTCTACATCACCCTGAATCACTAAGTATTTTACGTTAATAATGAAGAGGAGATTCCTAAGAAAAGTTATGTTAGATGCATTGTATGTAAACAAGTTATCATTTATTAAATGATAAATATAACCTAAGGCAGGATTAGCGTAATCGTATCCTCCACCTATGAAGACTGGTTTATTTAAAAATAATGGAAGAAGGTTAACTCCATAATACCAATCCGTTTGTGTCCAGAGATAGGATTGGGGAATTGCATAGACGTTAAAATTTCCTTGCTCATCATTTATATAACTCACAGTTTTTATGAAATAATTTGGGACATGAATTATAGCTAACCCTTGACCGTAGACAGATGGGAAGAAAGCTAAAATGGCTAAGAGGAGAAAAAGTAGAGAAGTAAGCTTTTTTCTATTAAACTCGTTAATAACGTAGGATAAGCCAACTGGAATTATAATGGATAGTATTAGTCCTTGAATCCAAAAAAGAGCTACTGTAGGTGTTCTAAAATCTACAAAGTACTTAAAGTGTAAAAATAAGTAATTATATACTTCACCGAAAGGTGAGTCTAAGTTTGAGGCGAAGGTTGCAGATATTAAATACAGTATTACCCAAAATAACAGATTTTTATCCTTGTAAGCTAAGATGAATGGAATAAGTATTAAGGGTACGGTGAGAATCAGAAAAGGGATTAAAGTTTTACTTACTTGAAATATTCCTAAGAAAACGTAAGCAAAGGGTCTTGAATTGCTCACAAAGAATTGATAGGATAATTGAAGAAAACTCGAATCATTCAAGAAAGAGTTTACCGTAGGCACAGTTATGAAAAGCCAATAGGCATTAGCTAAGATGAAGAATATGGGAATTAGAAATAGGTTTATTAAGTTTATTTTTGATCTATTAAATATAAAGAGACCTACTATCAATATTCCTAGAAAACCTACTATTTCCCCGAAGTTCGCAAAATTAGATATTCCCCCTATTATACAGAAGAGGATAATCAATATGCCGTAATATCTCAATTTACTCAACATTTTAGTCTCCTCGAAGGCTTTCTTCAAGTAATAAATCAGTGGTGGAAACAGAGAGTAAAGAAACACGTTGGTGAGTATTACTATCCCGGCTAGTCCATTATAATCAGAGAAGTAAAACGCCCAGTTAGTCATGTACACTATGCTTACTATTAAAGGGGTTATCACATTATCCCTATATCTAAGGTAAGGGGTTACTATTTTATACATGTAAGATGCTCCGAGGAAGAAGAGTAAAATCAATAAAAGGTATTCACTATAATAGAATCGAAGTGCATTAAATAAAGCGAAAGCCCCACTAAACCATATGCTAGGGGCAGAGATTGTAGGACCAGATAGAAAAGGGAAATTGGATATGGCGTAAAATAAGTTATTAATGAAATTTGACTCCGGGACATAGGGAAATGATAGTGTACCTTGATCACCTCCGTACCATAATCCTCCCTTCAGCCATATTACTATTTGAAGGATGACGTAAGCTAATATGACCATGTAGTCTTGTCTAACTCTTTGAGATTGCATTCATCTAGTTAGTGAAATAGGAGAATATATTACTTTTCTCGATATTCAAAATGGTTGAGCGATTTTATTGTGAATATTGAAATTAAAAATACTCATTAATTCATCTATTGCTGTATTATAATATTCTTATATTGCAGAAAACGATCTTAAGCTTTTTATTTTCATTTACTATTCGTATATCTATGAATAAAGCTGAGATGCTCTTTGAAGCGTATAAGAATAGAAGAGAAATTGAGCCTTTTCCTCTTGAGAAAGATGAGGCATTGCAAGTATATAATGAATTCTCTAGAATGTTAGTAGAGAATGAAGGTTTAGGTGGATATAAAATCGCTCTACAAGGTAAGGCAATTGGTGTATTAACAAAACCCATGATCACGTTTAACAACGAGATTGACTTATGGTTTAAGACTCATAAATTGGAGGTTGAGATAATAGCTCTAGTAAAGAATGGTAAAGTAGAGAAGACGTTTCTAGGTCTTGAGATACCTGCTACTAGGTTTAATACATGGGATTTAGGGGAACATTATATCATAGCAGATGACGCATTTGCAGGAAGATTGTATGTAGGTAAGCAGATAGAGCCACCTTTTGGAACGTTTAAGTTAATAATCAACGATGAGTTCGTAGCTGAAGGAGGTCCTACTTATAATCCTTCTGATGTAGTTAAACCTAACATGGAGGGTTACGTCTCCTTAGGAGTGTTCATAGGACCTTATAAGATAAGTAAGGGAGATAAAGTAAGGGTTGAAGGAAAGAAGACGATAACAGTGAAGTTTTCATAAAAATTTTTACTGATTAAATTCTTTTTCTAACCACTCCTGCCATTTTATTCCGTTCTCATCCATTCCTCTTTCAACCTCATACCCCATAGCCATCCATAGAGCCATTCCTCCTATCACGTAATAAGCCCTTCTCTTATAAATATGTGGCATTCCATAAGTCGCATATCTTGCCCTATTCCCATGCTCACAGAACACTGCTACGTCCTTATGTTGGGGAATATACTTTGCCAATATTTCCAAGTAGTCTAACGGTACTAATAATGCCCCGGGTATGTGATGATCTTCATATTCTTCTGGTGTTCTAACATCTAATATTATTACTTGATTTTTCTTCCACAACTTTCTTACCATCGATGGAGGTAAATCAATTATGTTTTTATAAAATGGTGAGGCGTATTGCTCTACCACTTGCATATGCTAATATACTTTAACAGTGTTTATAAGTTTGTCTAGAATATACTAAATAAATTTTGTTTTATAAAAAGTAATTAAAGGAAATTTAATCAATAGATAAATACGAGCTGGTAAAAATAATTGATTATATCCTCACGTCTACTACTCTGACTTCCTCTCAGCACTAAAAGGCGAGATTTCATCATCAAGTCTAATTATGAGCGTGTATCGTTGCTATCAATTCCATTATCGATAAGCTTCTTTGAAAATTGTATCGTCGATTTTCCTCTCCTTCTTATTCCAGACAACGCTATAATGTTTGTAGATTTTAATAACCTAAAAATATTATTAATATATCCCTCTCTTTGAATACCTACATCTATTTTTCCTCCTCAGAAGTCCAACTCTGACAATATTGATAGAAGTTCAGTATCATCTACAAATTCTTTTACAATACATAACCAATATCTTTCTATACATGTAGGAAACGAGCAGATAAAATGTTAGGCTAATTACTTTTATACTACTCTAGTGTATTTTTGGAAGTGGACTATGATAGTAAAGTAGCGTACATGCTAATAAACGTTTTTTATCAGCTAGTTATTGGAATGATATATCCCTTATTACCTCTTTTTATGAAATCGATTGGAATAAGTATTATTGTGATTAGTATTGTTATTTCTGGAATATCGATTATATCCTTTGCCTCATCAATAATTATCGGTTATTTTTACGATAGAATAAAGGGAAAGAGAAATGGTATGATAATGGGTATAATGGGTGAACTAATATTAATATTTTTATCGTTATTTTATCGTTTAATACTTGCTTTTCCATTATTAGGTTTCACTATATCAGCTATGTATCCTATGATCATGGTCTCAGCTTCTGAAGGAACTGAGGCTGAGAAGAGGTTTGGTTTCTTTTGGTTAGGCGGATCAATAGGATGGTCTATAGGTACTGGAATAACGGGAATTGTTTTTAAGACCTTAGGTATTAACTATATTTTTGGCATATCAGCCATCTTTTATGCAATTATGGTATATCTTAGCTTATCTCAGTATAGTAGTAAAACCAAAGTAGTAAGTGGAAACACGCCCGTACCCATTAGTCAAATGATTACGATAATCTCGTTTTTAGGAATATTTGTCCTCTTCTCAATAGATACTATTAAAAACCTCTATTTGCCTACCTACTATACCTTTGACTTAGGAGTTAGTTTACCCCTATCTACACTTACATTAAGTGTTGAGGCTATACTAGAAATACCATCGATCCTTTTCTTTACCTATTTGATTTCAAAGAAAGTAAAGAATTCAAAGGTATTCTCATTAAGTTTTATGCTTGCCTCTCTTTACCTCTTACTAAATTACATTGCATTTAATACTATTTCAGCATTTATAGCTATGTCATTTTATTGTCTAGTTTGGGGAAGTTTCATCGTATCAAGTAGTATAATTGTGGCAAACTTAAGTCAGAAGTTTAGAGGTTTAGGATTTGGAATCTTTAATTCTCTATATCCATTATCCGGTATTATTACACCCCTATACATGGGAGTTATGATAAAGACTTTGGGATATAAGCAATCTCTTCTCTATTTATCCCTTATTCCCTTACTAGTTGGAATATTTTATTACCTTATTCAATATGAAAATAAAGTAAAATGAGAGCTAATATTCATCGTAACATTTGGATTGCGTAGAAAATTTTGCGATTTTTTATCTAGTGTGCTGACTGAATCCTCTTTATTGACAAAATCATTTATTGAAAATCGACTGTGGGAAGGTTAATGAGACCAAAAAAGTTTGTCAAATCCTAGGAATAAGCTATTTGTTGAGGTGAACTGAAAAGGTAACATAAAGGCAGTCGAGATTTAAGGAGGAATTTATAGGATACCTTACAGCGAGGTGAGAGGATCTTGAAGGGGACTGACGAAGATAGGGCATTGATTTCCACTTCCCCAGAGAGCCTTTCCTCATTTATTTAATTGCTTCAGTGCTAACTCTATAGCCTTATCTAACTGAGTGTCTTTCTCATTTGCATAGTCTTCTGGCTTTATTTCTACTTCAATATCTGGATCAACACCGTAATTTTCTATCCCCAAACCGATATCGTCAAAGTGTAATGCAAATTCAGGTTGAGTAACAGTGGACTTGTCTGCTAATCTATGCCTTGGACTTATTCCGATAACACCACCCCAAGTCCTCTTACCTATCAGCACTCCTAACTTGTACTTTTTGAACAAGTATGAAAATACATCACCATCTGAGCCGGCATTCTCATTGGTAATGGCTACTAAGACCTTAGGTGAGGAGAAGAAGGGAATGGGATTTTTCTTCCCATGTCTAGGAACGTCGTATCCTTCCCTTTTAAGCAATAATTTCTGTAGGATTAACCCAGAGATAAATCCTCCTCTGTTAAATCTCACGTCAACTATCAATCCGTCCCTGTCAAACTCTGACCTAAATAATCTATAAAATTCAGCAAAACCTTGAAAACCCATGTCTGGAATGTGGACGTATCCTAAGAGACCTTTACTCTTCTCGTGCACATACTCCCTATTTTTCTCCACCCAGTATCTATATAATAAGAACTTCTCATCATGAAGAACCTTAACACTAACTCTCCTGCTCGCTCCATCCTTAGTAATTACATCCAAAATTATTTGATCTTTATTGAACAAATAATAATAAATATTTTTTATAGCATTATTTCCCACGTCTTCTCCATCTATTGCCTTTATGCAATCCCCTACATTCAGTTGCACTCCAGGATCCCTAAGTGGGCTTCTCTCATTTTCATTTGTAGGATCTCCGACATATATTTTGGTAATCCTAAAACAACCGTTATCATACTCAAATTCAGCTCCTAATCCTCCTACTTGTAATGGCTCTTGAGTATCATAGTCATAAGGAAATTCGTAGGAATGAGACGTTTTAGTCTCTCCCTGCATCTCTTGTATTAAATCTGACAATTCATACCTCGTACTTATCCTATCTAATAATCTCTCGTATTTAGGCAATACACTGTTCCATCCTTCTAGTTTATTCTCATTCCAATAGTTCTGTTTCATTAGCTTCCATGTCTCTCTTAACATTTGTCTCCATTCCTTATCGAATTCTACTAACACCTTAACCCTCGTTAAATCAATTACCCCTCCTTTCCTCCCTTGAGAGTTCAAATCTGGTTTAGAATTAACGTCAAACATTCTTAACGTGTCCTTAAACATTAGTATGATCTTTGACTTATCATTTGATAGTACGAAATCATTTAAGTTATCCGCGTAGGTTTCTTTACTCTTCGAATCTAAATCATAAACCTCTAGTTTTCCGTTTCCCTCATCACTAAACGATCTGACATTCCTTATAGGGTAAGATAGTAAGAAGACTTTATTGTTTTTAGCTCCCGCTATCTTAACGTAATTATCCTCATTCACTGGGAATGGTAATACCCTATCTTGAATTCCTTCAACTTCTATACCCTTCTTATCACTTACTTGTTCTAATGGTTGATTAAAAGGAGAATAAGAATTGCTTAACACTACGAGATATGGTTTAACGACTTTTTGGAAGGATAGGTTAAAAATAGCCTTATCATCTGTTGCTTCTAGATGTCTGGCTGAAAGGAAATATAAGTATCTACCATCTGGATCGAAAGAAGGCGAGAAATCATAACCATATGGAGTAGTGATTCTTATCGTCTTACCAGAAATATGACCTAACTTTATAGAACGTACCTGATGACCCTCTGGGAAGGAGTAAGCGAACCACTCACTATCTGGATGCCAGTCCATCTCAAAAATAATGTTGTATTCACTCTTGTCTATTAACTTGGCTGAATTATTTTCAATCTCATAAAGCCATAATTCCTGCCTATTGTTAGATATTAATACCTTCTTACCGTCTGGAGAAACATTGATTCTCTCTATCCTTCCGAAATCTATGTCTATCTTTTTACTATCCTTTCCAAGGATTACTAATTTATCATCATTAGAGTTTACAACTAACACTTCGTTAGAGGGTAAAATTTGAATTTGTCTATATTTGACACCTTGTTTCTCTCCTAACTGTACTGATGGTCCATCCCAAGGTTTCATTAAGAAAACCTTTCCTCTCGAAATTATACCTACGTAATTATTATTTGTCGAGACTTCAGTTAAGTATTCAGTTACGCTTACGAATTTAGGTTGTCTCTTCTTCCTATCTGTTGGTAAATCTATTTCGACTTTTTCAAGACTCTCTTTCTCAGGGTAATATATATAAATGTCTCCAGCGTTCTGGAAAACTATTTTCTCTCCATCAGAACTAGCATTTCTGCAATAGTATTCGGTAAAGTTTGTATGTTTCTTTAAGTCTTTTCCATCTAGATCTACGGAATAAAGATTAGCCACCCCTTCGTGATCAGATAAAAAGTACACTCTACCCTTCACGATCATAGGCCAACTTACTATTCCATTTAAGCTAACGAATTTATTGAAGGACTTACCTCCATCATAAGATATCCAAAGCTCACCTTTAGTTCCTCCCTTATAACCCTTCCAGAAAGGTAAATCTTGATACCCTCTGGCTAAGATTATAATATCATTACTCATAACGATGTTAGAAACTATACCATAGGGAAGCTTCTCAAAACTTCCATCATTTACGTTAACTTTGTAGGCTTCAGTCCATTGAGTAAAGGGAGTGTGAAAGTCAGTTATTACCAATATCTCGTTTTCAGACAACCAACCGGCAACTCTACTATTTCTACCAAAATAGGTCACCCTTTTGGCTTCCCCATCCCCTAAGACGAAAACATCTGAACTTGACTTGCCACTCTTTAACCAAAGCGCAGTAAAAGCTATCTTTTTTCCGTCAGGGCTAATTTTTGGTCTTATTGACACTCCTAACCCGCTAGTTAACCTTATAGGTCTGTTATCTTTCCTTTCAAGGTTTAACAGCCAGATATCATCGTCAGAGGTGAAGGCTAACAAGTTACCTCTGACATCCGGGAACATATAGTAACCAAGCATAGATATGATAGAGTAATGGAAAAATATAATTATTGCGCCGACTTCCTCTCCACCATATATGGCGAGACTTTCCATAACTTTGTAATAGAGAATTTTTAATAATATTAAAAATATTCAGTATTTATTTATATAAATTAGAAAATTGAGAATTTATTAATTTTTGAAACGGAGGACTTCGATCATGAAGAACCATAATAAGTTCCAGTCCTTAATTTAAAACGGAAAAGATATAGAAAGTTTCAGATGAAAATAGTATAAGTACACGAATTATTTAGAGTTGTCTCAACTTTGCTTTTTATATATTAAATGCACTTCATTACCACACTCACATAGCTTAAAATCAACCAAGCGTAATTTTGGTGAGTCATTCCCTATATATCCTTCACCTTGTGCGAAACTTACCCCATTTCCAAATATTCTTGGAGATACTGTCAACCTAATTTCGTCATATAAATCATTTTTAATAATGCTCCAAATCAAATTTCCTCCACCTTCTACCATTAATTTCTTGACATTGAAATTGGTGTATAAATCTTCAAATATCTCCTTAAACTCGCTAAACGTCCTTATAATAACCCCTTTTTTCTTCAAATTTTCACCTATGTGGGAATTGAGGTTCATGGTATATACTATTGTAGGAGGTGGGACTGAAAAAATCTTGTACGAAGGATCTAAGTTTAAGCTCTTACTAACTATAACCCTTAGAGGATCTTTATCCTTCCTCTTAGCATATTTTATAGTTAAAGATGGGTTGTCTACTCTCACCGTATTAGCCCCGACCATTATGCCGTCTACCTCAGTCCTTAATTCATGTTGTCTTTGCTTATCATAAGGACAGCTTAACTCACTATAACCGGTCTTGGTAGCAAGCCTACCGTCAATCGAAACTGTTGAAAATATTATTATGTAAGGTCTCATACGGATGAGATTGTACATTACAACAATTTATGTTTTCTTAGTAGTAAGCGCTAATATACCAGCTATCAGAAGAAGAACGAAGGAAACACCAAAGAATCCAAAGAATACTGGTAGCGATAGGACTGACGCAATTATTAATAATATCCCCCCAACCTGCTTATCTGAAATTAGCGAACCAATTAAACCTAGTACTAACGATGGTATCGCGACAAAGAATGGCATGAAGAAGAAACCTCTCATCATAGCAAATCTACCTCCCATCATTCCATAATATGGGAAGGACATAGTCATCATGATGAATAACGATACCAATATTAATATTGAGGCAACTATACCCAATATTTGATAAGTTTCCATTAATCTCACCCGTAAACTATTATCTCACCATACATTCCCATTTCTGCATGTCCGGGATACTCACATATGTAGTAATAATTTCCAGGGTTGTAAAATACGACGTTAGAAGAGAATGAATATGCATAACCGGAATTATAGTTTGCCGGAGGTAACATAGGGGTCATGGTTAGAATGTTCATTCTCACATACATCATAACGTAATAAGGATAAGGGGGACTAAGCGTAGTTATAGCAATATTGTGATAATCACCTTCATCTAGATTAATTAATGTTATATGGACTGTTGCACCTTGTGGGATCACAAGTGTTGGATTTATTAGACCATCAATTACGAAAACGTTATCTTCTGCGTGCATATTGGAAGGAGGTATATAATGGGTTAGATTGTAAGCTCTGGTATGACCCATAGATAATATAACTAAATTAATATCTTTTGTATAAAATATTATGGAATCGTTTGAGGGAAATATTTTTACATAAGAGGAGTTTTCAGCATGCGTATAACTTTCACCTATGGGAATTTGTTGGAGATTGGCATACCCACCCATCATACTACCACTCATCATCATTCCTCCATAACCCATCATTCCTAACTGATGGTTATAATAATATAACGACTGTTGATAATAGTAGTTAGGCAAATAGTAGTACGTGTAATATGCATAACCAACTATCGACGCTACTGTAGCTCCAAGTATTATACTTATTAGAAGAATCTTATTCATAAAATATTATTAGATATTGTGAATAATAAATTTTTCCTTATCGTAGATTTTCTGTAACTTTTTCATTATCTTAAATTATTTTACTATGTGTCCTAAAGAAATATTAAGCTTTATTATAATTTTTATCTTAATGTGATAAACCTATTACTCCGGCTAAAGTTTTTATCCTCTTAAAGGAGTTGAAATTTATGAATGTAATCTTTGACGTGCTAAATGAGATTCACGGATTTTTTGGAGCATTGTGGGCTGGAGCAGCATTTCTCAACTTCTTAGTAAAGCCTCAGGATAAGAAGCAGTACGAAAAAATGGGAAAGTTCTTCATGATCTCTTCTGTAATTACTATCATAACGGGTATCATTATATTCGCGTATATTTATTTAATACCATACAAAGGAAACCTATTTATAGTGGACGCGGTATTACATGAAAACCTTAGTGTTAGGATTAGAGCTTTCTTAAACCTAATAGGAGGGGCTTTCGGATTGCTAGCTTTTGGCTCGGGCATAGTGATGAGTAATAGGATTAGATTAGTCATGAACGTAAAAGAGGGTGATATAGCTGGGCTAGAGCTGAGGAGTTCAATAGCCAAACTATCAAAGCTCAACATAACCTTTTTGCTAATATCGATCGCAATGATGATATTAGCTGGATCTATAGCTCAAACTATAATTTGAAAAATACTAAATTCTCGCTCTTTCAAAATGTCCAACATGATTTGTTAATTTTTCAATACTCGCAAAAGGGATATGGTGGGAAGGAAGTTCAGTTTATACCACGATATTTTTAGCTAATCTTTACAACTGTTATTTATGACTTCATTTGGTCCAAAAGTTGAAGATAATGGCGTAACCTTTACCTTGTGGGCTCCATATCAGAAAGACGTAAAAGTTAAGGTATTAGGTAAGGGAGTTTATGAAATGGAAAGAGACGATTTAGGTTATTTCAGAGTTCACGTTAACAATGTAAGTGTCGGAGATAGATATAAATTTATTCTAGATAATAAAATGGAAATACCGGATCCTGCATCAAGGTATCAGCCTGAAGGAGTTCACGGCTATTCAGAGATAATTTCAGCCAATTATGATTTTTTACCCTCTTCAAGGGTTAAAATGAATGACCTCATAATATACGAATTGCACGTTGGTACGTTTACTAAAGAAGGGACATTTGAGAGCGCTATAGGTAAGCTTGATTATTTGAAAGAATTAGGAGTAACCGCAATTGAAGTCATGCCAGTGGCTCAGTTCCCTGGAAAAAGGGATTGGGGGTATGATGGAGTTTATTTATATGCAGTGCAAAACTCCTACGGCGGTCCGTTATCCTTCAAAAAGTTTATTAACGAGGCTCATAGGAGAGGGTTAGCAGTAATATTAGACGTGGTTTACAATCACGTTGGACCTGAGGGAAATTACATGACATTATTGGGACCCTACTTCTCAAGTAAGTATTCGACACCTTGGGGATTAACCTTTAACTTCGATGATAGTGGAAGCGACGAGGTTAGGAAATTCGTACTTGAGAATGTTGAGTTTTGGATTAAAGATTATAATGTTGATGGTTTTAGGCTGGATGCGGTTCATGCTATAATTGATAATTCCCCAAAACATATCCTAGAGGATATAGCTGATGTTGTGCATAAATACGAGAGAATAGTAATAGCTGAAAGTGACTTAAACGATCCAAGGATCATAAACCCTAAGGAAAAGTGTGGCTATAATAATGACGCCCAATGGGTTGATGATTTTCATCACTCAGTTCATGCCTTTTTGACAGGAGAGAGAAGTGGGTATTATGCAGACTTCGGGAGCATCGATGATATAGTTAAGTCTTATAGGGACGTGTTCGTATATGATGGTAAATACTCTAAGTTCAGAAAGAAAACTCATGGAAAACCTGTAAAGGATTTGGATGGATGTAAATTCGTAGTTTATGTCCAAGATCATGACCAAGTAGGAAATAGGGGAGATGGAAAGAGATTAATTGAGCTAATAGATAAAGAGTCTTATAAGATAGCTTCTGCCCTATATTTACTATCCCCATATATTCCCATGATATTCATGGGCGAAGAATATGCAGAGAAAAATCCCTTTTATTATTTCTCAGACTTCTCTGATCCTAAGCTAATTCAAGGAGTGAGGGAGGGTAGGAGAAGGGATAATGGACAAACGACTGATCCTCAATCTGAAGAGACGTTTAATGCTTCAAAACTAAGTTGGAATATCAATGAAGAGATTCTCTCCTTGTACAAAAACTTGATAAAAGTGAGAAGAGAGTATTTAACCCCATGTAGCAGAAATTTATCCATAGATTACGGAAATAGTTGGATCATAGTAAAATACGAAAGAATATTTATAATTTATGTATTTTCAGAATCAACTCTAAAAGTAAATTATACGGGAAATTTAGTCTTATCATCTTCACATCAATTTCCAAGGGAAATAAAAGAAGGAGTATACACTCTTAGTAAAGGATTCGCTGTGTATAAGCATTAGTAGATGAATTTAAAAATTTGGAAGATAGATTATACTTTTGATGAAAGGTAAAAACACAGAAGATAAGGAAAAGGACGAGGACAGAAAAACTAAACTCCTCATATTCTTCTTCAGTTTCCTAAATCCACCGTGAAGTTTTTTTATAGAATAAAATTTCTAATGTTAAAATTAGGGGTTTTTATCCAGAGAAGGAATTTACCAGATTTTTACGTTTAAATAAAGTGATATTCCTACATTACTCCTCGACATGAATAGAGAGGTTTTTCTCATTATTTAAGTTTAAAATCTCTCTAAGTTCCCCTTAGTTTCCTTAGATAAAACGCTTAAGAGTAAAGCAAACACACTTAAAATAGCCAAGGCAAAAGTTTCGACCACACTGAACTTGCTTATGCCTGTCATGATATCAACGATTGATAAAACTATTACAGACATCAGTGTACCTATTGTAAATCCTATACTCCAACTTATGGAAACCCCCGAACTCCTAATGTTAGTTGGAAACAACTCATTAACGTAGACCATTATTCCTCCCGACCCAAATAAGGCTAAGAAGCTCAGAATTGAAACTAAGTATAATGCTGAATTAAAGGAATTAATGAATAGAAATATTGGGGAAGACAATAGGTTAAGAATGGAACCTATTATTGACACCTTTCTCCTACCTATTCTCTCGCTCAATAAGCCACCTAAGAAAGGTGAAATTATTGTAATTACTCCAGACAAGGTAATTATCTGAGAAACTTCAACTTTTGTCAAACCTTTATCATATAGGAAGTTAGGTAGAAGTAATATCACTACAGCATTAATGGAAGCCCATAGACCGGTCATTAGAGATGCGAAGATAAACTCTCTTCTATAATTTTTGATTAATAGACCTAAGGGGTTTTTAACCCTTTTACTCTTCATGATCTTTATTGACTCTGGTAGAGAAAAAGAAAGAGGTATCATAACTATGGAAGTGAAGAACATAATTTTCCATCCTATGCTATCATAACCATTGTTACCTAGAATTGAATATAGTGTGAAGAACACTAAGGATGCTATTAGATATGCTGAACCACCTACTGAAAAGGCTGAACCACTGAACCAACCCCTATGTTCTTCCGGTAAATTCTCCAAACCTATTACGTTTATCCCAGCGGTTAATCCTCCAGTGAAGAATCCTTGAATAGCATACAATAAGATTATGAGAATGGGATTATGAGATATAAATGGAACTATGACCAACGGTATTACCGAACCAATCCCACTAATTCTCGTAATCAGCCTCCTACCATATTTATCACTCAACGGACCTAATATGTATGACCCCGGTATTCTCATGATCACACTAATTAGTACTGCCGAGTAAGCACCGATTACAGAATATTTTGAGAATATTTGAGAGGAAATGTAGGGTGAATTGAAGACTAATATAGTAGAGTAGTTGTAAACTAGAAAGGTATAGCTCAGAAAGTTGAGCATTATCATCTTAATATGCCATTTCTCTAACTTCATTAAGTGATTAGATCTTTGAATAATTAAAAGGTTAACTATTTTATGTGGGGAAAAGATTAATAATACGGGGAATATTATTTTAAGTATGGGATATGTAGTAAAGATTGATGATAGAGGAAGAATAAAATTACCTAAGAATTATTCCTCAATGAGTTCAATCATTATACTGGATTTGGGAAATTTCTTTATCGGAATACCAATCCCTAAGGATCCAATACTCTTTTCGTCTAACGTTATAAAATCCGAGAGGGATACCATTAAATTAAGGAATGATGCAGAGATCAATATGAAGAGGGAAATTGAAGAAAATGCTGATCGACACTGATGTTATACTGGCTCATCTAAAGGAGAGGGATGAGCTAAAAGAAGTAGCTGATAAAGTATTTTCTAAAATCTCAAGGGGAGAAATGGAGGTAATAGCGAATAGGGAATCACTTCATGAGATCTACTACATTCTGAGAGATGAGGAGAGGTTACCCATATCAGATATACTAAGTAAAATAGGTGCTTTAATAAGCATTCCTAACCTCACCTGGGTACCTACTACAATTGACGTAGATTTATTAGCCTTAGCCTTAATGCAACAATATGGTATCACTTACACCTTTGAGGCTTACCAAATCGCGACCTGCTTACTACATGATAAGGATAAGACTATAATATCTACAAACCACGATTATGATAGAGTTAGCCTAATAAAGAGAATAGATCCTACTAGTCTAGTTTGACTGACCTCCTCCCTGCGAGGTTTGTCGCTCTTTCTATCTGTTTATACAGTTGAATTACCGTGTATAGCCCTCATACCTCTCCTAAGGGGATAAGCATGTTTAGGAAAAAAACATACGATATCGTTACCCATCTTAAGGGCTTCTGATCCTCTGGAAAAAAGCTATATTAAAATGACAATCAAAATTGTTGCAATAGGTAACATGAGTAGACTTATGAATAGAATGAGAGCCTTCTTATTGCCAAAATTAAACGTGTAGCCCGAACCGAACCTTTTGGGTATAATTACTCTGTCGTCGTTAGGGTTGTAATAGAACATCCCCAACTTCCAGTACTTATCGTCGTCCTCTATAGCGTTACTCAACTTAAGTTTCCCTTGTTTTTCCAACTCCCTTAAGTACCTACCACCTTCGATACTCATCTTCGCTAAGCTAATCACAATACCGAGTATAGCACACGATAAGAAGGCAACCATAGAGAGTGGTAATACTACGCTTATAGAGTTTAAAGGAAAGATCCCCCAAGACCATAAAGTTAATAAACTCTCGAGAAGGGTGAGACCAGTTGCAATTATCCCTATAGTTGCTACTGCGTATTCCTTGCTACGTTCGTAAGATTTATAGTACTCTTCGGGGTAGGCTGGGTTTATACGCGGTTTTGAAACATATACTGCTATACCCACTATAGTGAAGATAAAGAGCAAAAAAGCGTTAATAATCTGATTAAGTAAGACGTTAACTGGATCCTTAGGTGCATAGGCTATTACTCCGTTTGAGTTAATGTGGAAAGGCAACTCAGAGGGTATGCTATGGTAGTCGACTACACCTAGGATTAACATGCCTAGGAGGATTAACCAAGGTAATGCTAAGAACCATACTCCGAACCCCTTTTTCTTACTAGTATCTATAACAGCATACCTAACATTTGGCTCCTTTATCTCGCCCCTCTCTAGGATTACCCTCTTCCTTGATGTAACGTAATTTACACTTCCCAGTATTAACAAGATTATAATTGGGAATGGTACGAGTGGTGAGACTTCAAATAGTAGAACCCCACCTAATACGAGGGAAATCACGACTATCATTACACCACGTATTCTGTATTGCTTAATTATCTGTTTACATTTGTTACTCTTTCTGAACTCTTCAGTGACTTTCGCACCTAACACTCTGTCTGGTGGTTCTAAAGAGGGTGCTACTACATAGAAGATCCCTAGTATTACTGATATTATCGTAAGGAATGTTGGAAGGATAAGTTCTATACTACTGACCGTGATCATCACCTTAAAGACGAGACTATGTCCTCGATTTCCTTTAATATTTCCTCCTTACTGACCTTCGAGGCTATTGCCCTATAAATTACAACCTTCAACATATTCTTCCAGTACTCGTCTTTGATGTCAGTCCTAACGATGAACCTCTTCTTGTATACTGTTAAAAACCCCTCATCAACTAGGTATTTGTAAGCCTTATCTACGGTAAGCATGTTAATACCTAACATTGTAGCTAATTCTCTGATAGAAGGTAATTTATCTCCGGGTTTCAACTCACCTTTAGCTATTAGTTCAATTATAGAGTTAGCTATTTGCTTATAAATGGGCACATTAGAGGAAAAGTCAACCTTAATTGTTATATATTTCATATAACATCATAAACATATTTCACGCCCCAACTTAAATATTTTTTTATTAATCTTATCTGATTGATGTCTTTTAGGGCTTGTAATTTCCCCTCTATAATAATGGCTTTTACTAATTTTCCTCGCAAAATTTTTTCTGGAAGAATTCTGAGGATTCCGAGAAAGAATTTATATTAGCTTCTGATCTCCTCCCCACCATAAATGACATGGTTTACCGCTCTTTCTATCATAAATTCTAAGCTTAACCATTTTATTAACTCGATAACTAATCTTTAATATTGATTGTTATATTTTTTAACCTTTAAAGCTAAGTTTCTTATTATGTATTTAGTTGGCACTAAAAATGGATTATATGAAGTAAAGGGAAAAGTTGAGAGAGTTTGTTGTGATGGTGAGGAAGTCTACGATTTTTTGCTAAGAGGAAAAGATCTATATGTGTGTTCTGCTGATAGCGGAGTTACTCTAAACGGTAAAAAATTGTTGGATGATAGTTGCTGGAGATTATACGAATATAATGGTAAACTCTTTGCCTTAGTTGAGGGACCCAAAATTTACACTTTAGATGATTTGAAGAAGAAAATACTCGATTTATCTGAAGAGGGAAAAAAGCTTGGTTGGAGTTTTCCACACTCAGAATACGCTCACATTACGGATATAGCCATCTATAAGGGAAAGTTCGTTGCTACGGTAGAGGAGGGAAACTTATTGGTTGGAGACGAACTTTCCTCGCTTAAACCAATTAACTTCTTCGCTGACTCACATAATTTGTTGCCTAAATGGAATAAACTGTTCTTAGCTACTGCCAATGGTTTTTATGTAACTGAGGATATGAGTGACTTTAGACTATTAACTAGAGGGTATTTCCATGGGATCGAGGATCTAGGAAATACATTATTAGCTCAAAAGATGAGTGATCATCCATTACTTCTATTTAATGATAGTCTAGAGTCAAGGACTTTGGAAATTGTATTACCTAGGCCTACTTTCGGAACTACAGCAATATCTAGAGTAAACGATAATAAGATCGTATATTCGACTACTTCTCTTTATGAGATAAATATAGGAAATACCCTAACATACGAGAAGATCGCAGAAGACATTCCAATGACGAGAAGAATAAAAGTGATTTATGAATGAGTTCTTCCTACAAAATTTTTAGGTAAAGATAAGTTTTTGATATTTAATTGACTTATCTACGAAAGGTTATTAAGTAGGAAAAATATAATAATGTTCATGATCATAAAACCTGAACCAACGATAAAAGATTTAAATTTTATAATAGATAGCTCAGGTTTAAAGCCAAATGATTTACTAAACATGTACAAGAAAATGGTCACAATAAGGTATTTTGAAGAGGGGATTAGGAAAGTATACCATGAGGGGAAAAACCCATTTAACATGGCATCAGGAATTATAAGAGGTGAGATGCACCTATCAATCGGACAAGAGGCAGTAGCTGTAGGCTCTTTATATAACGTTAGATTAGACGATGTAGTGGTAAGTACGCATAGACCTCATCATCACGCTATAGCTAAAGGTGTAGATCTAAAGAAATTAGCCTCAGAAATCTTTGGAAAGTCAAATGGATTATGTAAGGGAAAAGGAGGACATATGCATCTATTTGACAAAGAGAAAAACTTCGCTTGTAGTGGGATTGTAGGTGCTTCATTTCCTCAAGCTGCTGGAGCTGCTTTTGCCTTCAAATATTTAGGTAAGGATAATGTAGCTTTTGCATTTGCCGGAGAAGGAGCTTCCAACCATGGAACCTTTTCAGAAACCTTAAATATAGCCAGTGCTTGGGAATTGCCTTTAATAATTGTTATAGAGGATAATAAATACGCTGATTCAACCCCTAAATCATTTGTAATGTCAACCACTTTCCACTATCAAAAGGGATTAGCATATAACGTTCCATCTTACCTCGTTGATGGTATGGATGTGATAGACGTTTACATTACAACAAAGAAAGCTGTTGAGAGGGGAAGGAAAGGATTTGGACCAACACTGATTGAAGCTATAACGTATAGATACGTCGGACACTTTGAGGGAGATGGAGAGGAATACAGAACTAAGGATGAAGTTGAGTTTTGGTCCCAAGTAGATCCTATAAGGAGGTTAGAGAACAGATTATTAAGGCTTAACTTCGCTGATTCAGAAATTTTAGCTAAATTAAGGGAAGAGGCTAGAAGGGAGGTACAAGAAGCTATAGATTTCGCGATGAAAAGTCCGTATCCTAGCCCAGAAGAAGCTTTAAGAGGTGTTTTCGCATGAGGATAAGAGGAATTGCTCAAGCTATAAGCGAGGGAATAAGACAAGAGATGGAGAGGAATGATAAAATAGTAGTTCTAGGCGAGGACGTAACGTACTGGGGGGCAGTGTTCGGTTTTACGATGGGATTATTTGATAAATTTGGTAGGAAAAGAATTATTGACACGCCTATTACTGAACAAACATTCATGGGTATGGGTGTAGGTGCAGCCTCAGTAGGCTTACACCCCGTAATATCCCTAATGTTTGTTGATTTCTTAGGTGCTGGTTTTGATCAGATGTTCAATCACATGGCTAAGAATTACTACATGAGTGGTGGACAATTTCCTATGCCAATTACCGTAATAACTGCAATTGGAGGAGGCTACGGAGATTCCTCACAGCACTCACAAGTACTTTATAGCATATTTGCACACTTGCCAGGTTTTAAAGTAGTAATTCCATCAACACCTTATGATGCTAAAGGATTGACGATCAAGGCTTTAAGAGATCAAAATCCAGTATTTATATTCGGTCATAAATTGCTAACTGGCTTGCCTTTCTTACCTTTTGAAGGCATTGAAGAGGAAGTTCCAGATGAGCCTTATGAAATAGATTTCGGTAAGGCTAAAGTCAGAAAGGAGGGAAGTGACATAACGATAATAGGAACAGCACTAATGGTTCATAGGAGCTTGAAGGCTGCTGAAATGTTGGAGAAAGATGGAATTTCGGCTGAGGTGATAGACTTAAGGACTCTAGTTCCATTAGATGAAGAAACTATTATCAAATCAGCTAAGAAGACTGGGAGAGTCTTGATAGTTGATGAGGATTATATGAGTTACGGTATGACCGGAGAGATAGCTTTCAGAATTCAAAGTAAGACGCTAAGGGAGTTGAAAGTACCGATTTCGAGGTTAGCAGTGCCAGATGTTCCAATACCTTTCTCAGAACCGTTAGAAAATGCGGTAATACCAAGTGTTAAAAGCATATACGATGAGGCTAAAAAATTATTAATGCATTGAAATAAATATTCTACCATCCCTCTTTTCATCAAACAATCCCTTTAAGGCTTCAACACCGTTCTCTAAGTTATAAATTTTCCAAGTCTTTACTTTACAATCCCTGCATAAATCTAATAACTCTACGAAGTCCTTTCTATTACCCCTATTAACTCCTAGTATACTTATGTGTTTAGAGTATAGTTGGCTTAAGTTTACCTTAACTTCAGCACCCAGTAAGGTACCAAAAGTAACTATCCTTCCCTTTAAGCCAACAACTGAGAAACTCTTATCCCAAAATTGAGAGCCTAATGAATTAATCACCACATCACCCATCTTGCCCTTTGTGAAATCCTTAACCTTCTCTTCCACCTCGTCATAACTAACTACTAGATCTGCCCCAAAATCCTTAAGCCATGATTTTCTGCTCACGGCTATTACCTTAGCCCCAAATTTCTTCGCTAATTGCACTATGAACATTCCAGTGTTCCCAGAAGCTCCAAATACAATTACTGTTTCGGACGGTCTTAGGTTAGCCTCTTTTAAAGCGTGATATGCTGTCAAAGAAGCTACTGTCAAACTAGATCCCATTTCCCACGAATACTCATCTGGTAACTTAAACACATACTTTTCCTCTACTGCTACATATTCTGCGAAACCGCCGTTAGCGTCAACTCCTATCCTTCCACCATTCCTGCACACAGTCTCATATCCAGCCATGCACATATCACAAGTTCCATCAAATATTCTTCCATAGATTGTTACCTTATCCCCTACTTTCACACTCTTTACGTGATCTCCTACTTTTGCAACTTCCCCACTGAACTCTACTCCGGGAATATGAGGTAAGGGATTTACCTTAAGGCTATTCACAGTGTAATAATCAACTGGATTAACTCCAGCCATTTCGACTTTTATTAAAACATCATGGCTTTTCACTTCTGGATCTTTATATTCAGTATACCTTAAGTTCTCAATACCGTTCTTATCAAATACTAAAGCCTTCATCAATTAAAGATAATGAAAACGTGGTATTAAAATCGATTGTTCACTAACTAACCTTCTAAAAATTCCATTAAAATAGTTTTATTAAGCAAAATACTTTCTATTGTCCTCACGACCTTATTAAAATAATCAGTCCAACGTTTTATGCTTAATACACCCTTAGACGAAAAAAGTTAATGTGAAAAGGAATGAGTGTTAAAATTAAATCGAAGATAACGATAGGAGTATTACTGATGATTTTCCTCCTTTCAGTAATCTTCACAATAGAAAACGTTTCATTAGCTCAGACTTCTCCTCAAATACCAGTATATAAGGTAGTAGGTTCCGCTGATCTCTCTAACCCGGGCAGTGCTAGCTATTGGGCACAAATACCTTGGATCAATATATCTTTAACAGCTAATATACCAATGGCTCCTACTTCAGGATTAACACACTATCTTTTAGTTAAGGCTGCTTGGAATGGGTCATGGATATTTATACTCGAACAATGGCAAGCACCAGAGCCAGCATTTAACGTTTGGTCAACGGCTGCTGCTGGTATATATCCTAATGCTTCTGGTCCAGGGTTATTTAGAATAATTGAGCTCACCCCCGGAACTACGTACACTTTAGAGAAGAACTATACCAATTACGTTTCAATAATAAATGGGAAAGAAGAAATGGGCAGGATAGTTTTCAATTACTCTGGAATAGTTTTACCAGCTCCAAACAATACTCAAATAACCGTACTATCTAATGGAACGATATTACTATGGCACTCATTGAGACCGATGGAGGACTTATTATATAGTGATGGCATGTTTTATGGTTACTACACCAACTCAACGTGGTATTATCCAGATAGGGCTGCAATAATGTGGTATTTAGGAAGTGGTACACCAACTAAAGATGGCATGAACATAGGTGGAAAATACCCCGGGCAAAATTTTGATGGAGTAACGTTTAAGGATGCTGGAGGATCTTTAGCCCAAGCTGGGGGATCAGCGAATATATGGATGTGGGTATCCGGTGCTACTTGGAATAATTCTACTTATGACCCCGCATTTAAAGCAAACATTTGGCAAAACGAGTCATTAACTGGTTTACCCTATGTTGATCCTAATGATCACGGTTTCGCTGTTCCATTATATTCAAATAATACTAACATGTATGAGGTGGACACAGCCGGAATATGGTATACTCCAATAAAATCTGAGGGATTGAATGGGTCATTATTCTTTATATGGACTGGGGCAAAGTATGAAAACGGGTCATGGATAGTTGAGTTCGCCAGACCTCTTACAGTTCCTTCTGATTATGAACCATTTATGCCAAATATATCTATAGGAAATACATACTACGTTGCATTTGCTGTATGGCAAGGCAAGTTAGGTGAGACATTATTCGATAAATCAATCACCTCTAGTTTCTTGACGTTAGAATTAGTTACGACTCCGCCTACTACCACGACGACAACAACTACTTCAGTTTCAGTAACTTCTGCCGTACCACCAGCTACACTTTACGTCACAATAGTAGGAGTAGTTATTGCCCTAGTGGCTCTGGTAATACTATATGTGGTGTTTAGGAGATGAACTTTTTTGAACAGTTGAAAGGAAATTTAAACCTTTTTTTAATCATTTTAGGTATATCCTCTTTCCTTCAGTTCGCATTTAAGGAAGCCTTTATGTACCCCTCTATTCTTCCCCTTAACGTCCCAAATGAGGGAATTCTTGAAGCTCTAGGTGGGATATTCTTTTATGTGTACTTTTTCACCCTAATCGTGATATCGGTATTACTAATTCAGAAATATAAATTAATGACGCTAATTAGTGCCTCACTCATAATCTCCCTATTCGTTCCATTAATTCCAAACTATAATACTTCTTTCCTCTGGTACTCGTTTGAAATATTTATAGTAGTAATAGGCATTTCATTAATGATCGAAAGTATCCTTAAATCTTCGCCTTACTCCCTTCTCTTATTACCTACAATGTTTATGGTAGATATAGGTCTATTAGGCTCCATACTACTAAACGTTTTTCATCATGCGCTTTTTACAAGTTATATTACAATTTATTTAATCTCACTACTAGGTTTCTTAATCTACGTTATATTATGGGGAGAAAAGAGAAGTGCCAGAAATTACGTTAGCTTATTTACTGGTGTATTAGCTTTTATCCCATTCATCTTTTTATTACACTCAATAGTTAACAATAGATACTTGGAAATTTTAATGGACATGATATTACCTTCAACACTTGGAATTGACCTCTATAATCCTTACCATATTACGCTCCTAGTATTAGCTTTAGGTCTCTCGGCTATGGGAATTATAATATCGATAATCAAAGGTAATTATTCAGCTGGCATAGGATATTTCATTATAATCTCAACAGTATTTTTAGGCATAGATGGATACTTAATCTTAGTTTATATGATATCCCCTATTATAGGATTCTCTCTAATGACTTATCATGAGAAAAAACGTATAATTGATATTATTAGTCCAACGAGGAAAAGATAAATTTTTTCCAACCATCTTATTTTTTAGTGATTAATTTTGATAAAGTTTAGATTAGGTAAAGGTGAAGAAAGGGAAATCTTAGATTACTCTAACTTAACCTTCTTCAGGAAGTTAGCGAGTAAGATGAGAGATCCTAAGACTAGATTTGACGTGAAAGAATTCGTGAGCAAAGGGGAGGACTATTTATTTAATTACACTAACAAAAACGTAGGTAGTGTAGATGAAAAGAGGAGAAAGTTCCTAAAGTCTTTGATATTTGGAATAGCTGCAGCTGCAGTTGTAGGAATCATTCCGGGGGTTAGAGTTCTCGTTCCACCTACGGTTACTGTGACCACCGGTTTCCCGAAATCGCTCTTAGTAGATTCCTCTGGAAATCCAATAAAAGCTTCTTCTTTACCAGTAAATAGTCCATACATAATAATTTTTGAATACCCAATGACTGGTGAACCAAACTTCTTGATAAACTTAGGGGACTCTAGCGGAAAACCAGTTGAGATTCAACCTACTAAAGTCGTAGTACCTCAAACTGGAAAAACTTACGATTTCCCGGGAGGGGTAGGTCCTAATAAATCAATAGTGGCTTATTCAGCAATTTGTCAACATTTAGGTTGTACTCCACCTTATATCCACTTTTACCCTCCTAGCTACGTTAATCCAAGACAGCTAACAGCTTCAGAACCAGATCAATTAACTGCTGCAGCATTATTAGCGGCAAAAGAAGCTAATGTACCAGCTTTGATACATTGTGACTGTCATGGATCAACTTATGATCCATATCACGGAGGAGCTGTATTAACTGGTCCAACAGTCAGACCTTTGCCTAGTGTCATACTAGAATGGGACTCTTCAACAGATTACTTATACGCAATAGGATCTGTTGGTGTGGCGACATATCCTAACGGTAGTAATGGTATACCATCACAAGATCCTACTGATGACCTAAGCTCGAGTTTTGGAAGTCCAGTAGGAGATAAAACAACAGTCACTGAAACGGAAAATCCTTTCTCGTCATGAGTCCAACGCTTTATTTTTTTATTTTTGATTGATTAATCAATTTTTATGGGAGTATCAGATTGGTTTAGAGAAAGATTGGGATTGGATGACTTACCATTCTTTAGAACACCAGATTATATGTATAACGTCAATTATTGGTTAGGCTCACTAGTAGCTGCTGCGTTCATCTATACAGTAATTTCAGGTTTGATTTTATTATTATACTATAATCCAGAGGCAGGATATTCCTCTACCGAATTCATAATACAGAAAGTGCCCTACGGTTCCGTAATACTATATAGTCATCTTTATGGTGCATATGCTATGATAATCTTAGCATATGTACACATGTTCAGAAATTATTTTGCTGGAGCATACAAAAAACCTAGAGAGTTGTTATGGATAATTGGAGTTATAATGCTTGTACTCACTTTGGGAACAGCCTTTTTAGGATACAGTCTTATTGGCGATGCATTAGCTACGAGTGCTGTAGACGTTGGCGAAGGTATAATAAGCAGTATACCGGGATTATCAATTTTCATTCCTATCCTGTTTGGAAACTATGATGCAGGAGATTATGGAAGAGTCTTAGCTTGGCACATAATCTTCGTAGCCCTAATAGGCTTACTATTCGCCTTCCACTTCTTCTTAGCTGAACATTATGGCATGATGCCTTCAAAGAAAGTTAAGGATAAAGCTCCTGCAGTATATACAAAAGAAGAGTGGCAAAAGTTCAATCCTTGGTGGCCTAGAAACTTTGTATATATGATGTCACTAATCTTCTTAACCTGGGGATTCATACTACTAATACCTAACGCCTTAGCATACTTAAACGGTTTACCCCAGCAGCTAAATCCCTTCTTAAATCCTAAACCTGCCCCTCCACCTAATAGCCCAGCAGCAGCACATATTACAACTTATCCTCCATGGTTCTTCCTATTCCTATATAAGATAGCAGACTTCACAAGCGACGTTGTGATATTCTTATTTATCGGAGTTATCATCCCATTACTATATCTAATTCTGGTCCCTTTCATAGATAGATCGCCTTATCTAAGCCTAACAAAGAGAAGGTTATTCACGGCCTTTGGTATATTAATGATTACCTACCTAATACAAACAACGATCTGGGGGGATTTAACACCTGGAGTAGAAATACCAATAGCCCAGCAAGTGATGGTCTACTTACCACCGGCTATCATTACTTTAGTGGGAGTTTTCGTTATGCCTGCTAAAACAAATAATAAAGCAATCGCTAACCCGTTAAGCATCTTAATTCTTTTGGTAACTTCTATATTATTTGGTGGGGCTCTAGTAACTTTAATCGCTTCCCCGTCACTATTAACCATAATTGCATTCACCTTATTTACGTTAGTATTTATCCTATCTATAAAGAATATATCGCCAATAGCGCTGAAGATTGAGAAACAAGAGCAAACCATAATAACTCCTGAAAAGCCGAGAAACAGAGAACTAAAGAAGAAAATAGCTGAAGTATTAATAAGCATCCTCTTCATCTTTGCAGTCATATTAGCTTCTCAACTGTGGGTAATACCTGCAACTGGCTACCTTTCTAACTTGTTTGGGATCGATCTAGGGTTAATATTCATAATGCTGGGTGAGGCGATATCTTTATACCATTACGTAGTTTATAGGAGGGATTAACAAGCATGGTTAGAAAGGTGATGAGGTATGATAAATGTAGGACTTTATTATAAGGTAAAGAAGGGATATGAAAAGGACTTTGAGGAGAAATTCCTCGAGGTATTAGGAATATTAAAGAAAACGAACTCAGGTTTAATTGAAGCTAAGCTTTACAAGTCTGTAGAAGATCCCACAGACTACTTAATATACACTGAGTGGAAGGATATAGAATCTTTTAAAAAATTCACCCTAAGTGAAGAATATAAAAACACTATCAATTACGGAAAGAATATACTAGAAGGAAAACCTAAGCATAGAATACTTAAAGAATTAAACACGTAAGCTATTTTTCAACCAATTTCATAAATTTTTTACATAATTTTCATCTTTAATTATACCTTAACACTTCACAAAGTGAGGATATCATATGCCCTTCAGTTTTGGCTCCAAATATCTAACTAACAAGTAGTTTACTCCTTCAATCACGATTACCCCAGTGAGGACTGGGTGTAATATATAAAATAATTTTACCTTTTCTAACACACCCAGAAAAGTAACTAACAATGAGGGTGGGTGTTCTATATTTAAAACTACTTCCACGAGGAAGGATAAGAATGATGCTAACGTAGCGTACACGATAGAGCTAAGATTAAAAAGGGAGAATAGGACGGCTATCACACTACAAAGTAGATAGGAAGATAAGACGGTTAAGTTTCTATTCATTTTCCAATCCGGATCAGCGTATTTAGTAGAAGCTGTCGCAATAAAGGGTGGTAAAATGAATTCAGTCCTAGTTATTATCGTAATCAAGACGAGTAAGGAGATAGAAATAATTAAGTTAAGAACAGAAACAATTTTTTTAGCATTGCCTGCCTCCATATGTTTTGAAAAATTGAAACAGTTGAATAAAAAACTAACTACTTAATTATTCTCTCCTCCTCTAATAGCGTTTCTCCCGAAGCTTCCTCTAACGGCTTACTCTTAGTCTCTGGTATGAATAACAGAGTTATTATGGCAGAGACTAAAGCCACACTGCCTAAGAACCCAACTGCGAAGGACTCTCCGTATGCGTTAAATAGAGCTGGAAACACGAAAGATGTTAGTGCTGCACCTATTCTACCGGAAGCAACGGTTAAGGATTGTATGAATCCTCTTACTTTCGTTGGACTTAGCTCAACTCCTAACATCCCGGAAGCGCTCACTGAGCCCGGTCCTACTTGTGATGAGAAATTGTTCATCCCGTATATTGCAAATGCAATTAAAGGTGAGAAATATAGTCCTGCGAAATCCTTATATAACGAAAAGCTAAATAGTGATAATGCCATTCCTATAAATCCGATAATTTGCAATGGTTTCCTACCAACTCTATCTATGAGCGATAACGCTATCAATCCTCCGGGAATAGTGAAGATTGCTTCTATATATAACTGAAACACGCCCGAGTTTATTCCTAAACTCTTAGCTATTAATGAGGGACCGAACAAGATTCCAGAATATGCCACGATGTCAAATAGGAACCATAATATGCACGCTGCTAGAAACTTACGCCAATATTTAGAGAAGTAATAGCTAAACGAATTATAATCCTTCAAGTCTTTACTTATCATAACTTCTTGTCCCGTTACCTCCTTTACAACGTTTTTCAAGGTAGGTATATCTCCCTTAACTCTTCCTAAGAATCTAGCAGTTTCTGGAATCTTTCTTCTAAGATAAATGACTGAAGCAGCTGGTATTGCTCCAGAAGCTAACACTATCCTCCAAATCAAATCTGGACTTAAGTTAATTGCTGACAAAGCTAAGTATAATAAAGCAGCTGTAGTAGCACCAAAGCCCCAAAAGAGTCCAAAGCCTAAGGCAATAATTTTCCCCCTATCCTTAGCGTTAGAGTGTTCCGCCATTATCATTGGTGATAGGACGTAATCTGCCCCTACCCCTATGCCCAATAATAGTCTAATTAGAACCAACTCTAATGGATTGCTCACGAAAGCTTGAAGAATAGCACCTATCGTTAGAAGAGTCACATCGATCCCATAAAACTTCTTTCTGCCCATGTTCGAGAGCAAACCGAAAACTATTGCTCCTATTGCTGCTCCTATTAGGGCAGAGCCAGATATAAGGGATGTGTAGAGAACATAGTCTGAACTTTTCTGAGTTATCCCGAAGCTTGAGAGTACAGTTAATAACACTATGCCTACTGATGATAGATCGTACCCGTCAGTGAAAACTCCCATTCCAGTGGTTATCAAAGACTTCCAGTGAAACCAACTCAACTTTTTATCGTCTAATGGCTTAAATGGATTCATACTTCATCTACAATTACCTAGGATATGTTATTTATAAATATTATTAATTTTACCCTTTATATTTCTATATAGTTAGAATATTGAAAAATATGTTACATAGAATTATATAGCCTATTTATTCTATATAGGGAAAATTTTTAACGTTTCCTATATTGATCAACACATGGACGCTATCTTAATTGGGATTATTTTAGGGATCGTTCAAGGTATAAGTGAGTGGATACCAATTAGTAGTAAAACCCAAATCTTATTGGTCTCAACCCTTATCTTGGGTTTGTCCTTCTCACAAGGTTATGCCTTTGGACTGTTCATGGAGATAGGAACCATATTCGCTGCTATAATATACTTTAGGAGAGAAGTGTACAACGTTATTTTGGCAATAGTGAAGTTGGGTAAAGGTGGTGATTTAAAACTATTGGTTTATTTAATAGTGGTTACGATAATCACTGGAATAGTAGGAGTTCCTATCTATCTATTTATAGTGAATCTGATAACTGGACCGGTAGTTGGAATACCAATGAGTATTCTGGGCTTAGTGTTAATAATTGATGGGCTAGTGATCTACCTATCTAGAAAGAAATTCGTCCCAAATAGAAGCTTAAAGGACATGAGGCTTAAGGATTTCATAATAATTGGAATAGCTCAAGGCTTAGCAGCATTACCCGGAGTTAGTAGGTCAGGGATGACCACGTCAGCGTTATTATTACTTGGCGTAAAACCTGAAGAAGCCTTTAGGCTATCATTCTTAGCCTTAATCCCAGCTGCATTAGGGGCTATAGGGGTCTCGGTTATTATCTCAAAGCATACAGTAACTAATGTAATACATATTATAAGTCTCAATGCATTGGTAATTTCAATAATTGTAGCTACGCTAGTCAGCCTAATTCTAATAGAGTCGTTGCTGAGGTTCGCTAAGAGTAATAGAATACTTCTCCTTGTATTCACATTAGGAGCTATAGCATTAATTAGCGGAATTATAAGCGGTCTGACCTCCTACTTGCCCTAAAGGTGAGGGTTCTACTGAGGTCTAAGGGGTTACTCTGGTGGAAGAGATTAGGAATGATAATGGAGGAGAATGCTGACCAACCCTCGTTATTCTTCTGTAATATAGCTGTGCATTAACTCCCGATACACCTTTATACTTCTCATAATACTTGTCTCAAGTACCTTTTAGGTCTACTTTTTCTTTCTTGAAGAACTGTTGTCTTCCCTCATGATTGACTTCGTTCCACATCTTTGATGTTATGTCAGCTAACTTAATTAGTCTCCTTTGTTGAAAACCGTTTGGGAAATAGTCTAACAACTACCTCTGGTATTGCTGGAGTGATAATCAGCTACACATCTTCATTAAGTTGAAAAAGGGAGGACAAACCTCGCCCTTTAGGGCGGGATAGAGGTCAGCAGAGGGTAGTAACACGAGAGATATTTTTGTCTTAATAACTTTTACTCTACCTTAAAATTTGAGGTTTGTCTCTCTATTATCAATTTAATCATGAACAAAAAATATATATACCACTTTAAATTCAGAGAAAAATATGAATAGAAGAAATGTCATTTTAATGTTTGTAATTCTTTTGTTATCGCTTATTGCATTCGCGGGAATACAACTTAAAACGGTTAATGTAATAACATTGAATGGCATAGGCTATTATGAGTTTCCTTACGGAAACGGTGTCCTTGTAACGACAGAACTCGTATCAACCTCATTTCAATCTCGTGGCGTAAACATAACATCATTAATATATTTCGTAAATAGAAGCGAAGGATTTCTAGTTGACTCTTTTAGTCCATATGCCACAAATGTTAGTGAAGTTTCAGAGATCCTTATATACAATGAATCATATGCAGTAATTAATACGATTTATGTAAACATTTCACAACTCATACCTATAAATACCACAAATTTAATTGAACACGCTAAGGCAAATGTTACAATACTACATGGCTTTGACATAACTGGCTGGAAGTTTTTCAATAACTTCACTATGGGCTTTCCGACATCAAATGGGATAGTATACGTATCATTAGGTGTAAATAAGAGTACTCTAATAACACCGACTAAGGTTTACACATTTAATGGAACGTACGTAACTAATGTTTATCAGACTAAATACGGATTATTAGTAATTACTGGAATACCCTCAATAGCATCTTCTATTTCCCTTACACCTTTATCATCAACTGGAAGCTTTAATTCTGCAATATACCTTCTAGGAAAGTGGAATATAAGTGTAGTTGGATTTGAAGGGGCTTCTTTAGAACAAAACTACTTAATAGTATCAAATGCCTCGTCTACCCTCATTCTCAATGTCTCTAATGGCAAAGTGTTATACAAAATACCCGTAGCTGGTACTATTATACCAAGTTCTTCTAAAATCGTAAATGATACTTTATACGTTATTGTAGGAAGCAACCTATTGAGGGTTAATCTAACAAGTAATCAATATAAGGTTATTAACATAAAGGACATTAAAACTCCTCTTACTGTTAGTTTCGCTAATCATTATATAATTGTATCAGGGGTTAATTATATTTCTACTGACCCATTATTATCAGAGATCAACACAATTATAATGTATTATAATGGCACAATAGCTTATGAACATTCATCTCAATCATCTGGACAATCTGGACATCTAGAAATTGCCGTATATAATCAAGGCTATATATATGAGCTTGAGTCTTCAGCATCAGAAACTCAAGTAATCGTGTTAGTCATAAGCGTAGTAGCGACTTCCAGTACTACTACGACTAGTATAACTACTACGACTTCCAGTACTTCAACTACAACGACTACTACGACTTCTAGTACTACTACGACTAGTACTACGACAACTACTACAACGAGCACAACTACAACATCTACAACAAGTACTTCATCTACATCTACTTCAACATTAACTACTACAACGACATCTATAATTCCTTCGTCAAATTTGAGTACAAGCAAGATTGCTACGACCACTACACCATCAATTACTTATCATACTACATCTTTTCCCATTGCTTATGTAATTATAGGAATAATAATTATCATAGTAATTATAGCACTATTGTTACTAATACGTAAGACGTGATAAAAAGAACGGCAAACCTCGCCATTTAAGGCGTGTGTGGACAACAATTTGGTTTGATATATATTGAATTTTCTTTATTGTGGAAAAGTATTTTTTTGGGTGAGGGCGAGTTATTTATTAGAGCGAGAAGATGAATAGGTTTGATTTCCTAACACTCACCTTACTTAACAAGAAACACAATGACGAGATGGTTAAAAATATTCTTCAACAAAATTTACTCGAAATCTATTGGCATAAGTTGGAATAAAATTTTATGGAGATGGATGAAATTGTTGTCAACACACTATACGTCCCCGATAAGTACTGATTATCCGGTCCCTTATAATTGAGTATCTAATGTAGTCAGAGTAGCTTTTGTAAACATGAATCAAGGTTCACTGACTACACACTGATACGTTTGAAGGCTAACGAGTTAGCTGATAAGTTTCAAGAATATGAGAAAAAACATTTTTACAAAAATTTTGTAAAATGGCGTTGATACAAAAATGGAGAAGAATAACCTAAGCGCATCTCTCTCAATTTTAAGGAAACGTTAGGAGCCTTTGTATAACGCAATTATGTACGCTAGCAACGAGAAGAGGATCAACACTACGTACGAGTAGAATAACAAGGTCGAACTAATCTGGTATAAGTAACCTGAAAATCCCAAGGTAATGGCTGTAGATGAACTTGATATGCCAGACAAAATCCCAAACTTTACTCCCCTTCCTCCAATTTTAGCCACTTCCCCAAAAAACGATACCTCCCATGCTATTGCTGAAAACACCAAGAGGGTCATAATCATAAAGCCAACAATTGTTGACCCCGTGACTGTGAGTAAGTAAAAAGAAATCCCCTCAAGAATATACGCTAATATCAAGGTTTTCCGTGAAGCGATTCTCCCTATCAATGCAGGTACGACTGTATATAATAAGGTTTGGACTGAATAGAATATGCCTAAGGTCGTTTTATCAAAGCCTAAGTGGTCAACGCTGTAGATTATCAGTATGTAACTGTCAGGTGAGGCTATAAGGGAAAACAGACCCAAGGAAATGGATAAAATCATTAATCTTTTTTGTTTAAGCTGCATGAGTGCCGAGATTATTCCGGAAATTATTCCGCGTTGGTCAATATTATTTCCTTTCACTTCAAAGACCTTTAATCTCAATACCGCACTAACGACATTAATAAAAGAGGAGATAAGAAGGGACAAGCCATTACTAATCAGAAAAGAGCCTAGGAATGGTCCTATAATGCTTGGTGTTGAGGCTATAGATAAGAATAACCCATATGCCTGGGCTGGTCTCTTAGACTCAGCCAATATTACTTTAGATGCTACCGAAATGAAAGGAGGAATTAAACTCAAATATAGGATTACACAAGCTAGTAAAAAATCCCTTAAATTGTAAGTTATTCCGAAGTACAAAATAAGGTTTAACAAGGAAGCTAAGGTGGTGAAGGAAAAGAGAACTAGCCTGGCAGAGTACCTGTCCACCAATATTCCTGAGACTGGAGACAAGATAATCCCCAGTATCGTTGCGATTGAGTATATGATTCCTTGCAGTGTCACGTCTAAACCAATTTTCAGGAGGATTAATGGTAGATAGAAAATCCATAGAGAGTTACCAAAGGTTGATAATGAAGTGGATAATGATAAGTAGAAGAAATTATCTTTTTTGATCAACCTTGTTCAACCTAGGGTTGTTTTATCGTCGGAGATCTTGTAGTCAGCAGAGTGTGAGAGTAAGTTTGAAGTAACGGTACCTATAATTTTACCTAATGGTGATATACTAACTAGTTCAGATACCGAATACTCCTTAATGTCGAATTTTTCACATAGCTCCTGCAATACTTTGTCCAAGTCTTCTCCTTCAAGCCTCAGCGAGTAAGTCTTTCCTTGTATCTTGTACTTTACTACAAGTTTAACCATATAGATAAATTAGACTAATCCCTCATATTTATTTTTGGTTCTACGGAATTATTTGTTAAATTAAAAAGCGCCGTGGTAAGCGTTTTCAGTCAGAGAATTAAGTTTATACAACTCGTGTGTGAACAACAATTTGGTTGATATAAATTGAATTTTGTCTATTGTGGAAAAGTATTTTTAGGGTTATTTATTGTGGCGAGAAGATGAATAGGTTTGATTTCCTAACACTCACTAACTCAACGAGAAACACAATGACGAGATGGCTAAAAATATTCTTCAATACAATTTACTCGAAATCTATTGACATAAGTTGGAATAATGGGGTAAATGAAATTGTTATCCACACACCGTCTAGTTCCCAAAACCATTTTATCCTCTTTCAACAACCTTATACATATGAATATTGTGAAGAAAGAGGATGTAACACTTGTAGTCTTTGAGAGCAAGGAAGAGCATGATAAGTTCTGGGACGAGCTTATCAAAGTGGCTGAAGAAAGGGAAAAGGCTAAGAGTAAACCTTCTTATGGAACCCAATCCTCCAAACGTAAATAACACAGTTTTTGCATCAACACTATAGAGTATCCTTATATTGCCCGTAACTTCTATCGAAAACATCGGATTGTTATACTTATCTCTACCTAATTTCTCTCTAGCGTACTTAAAAGGGTTAGAAGTTATCAAATCGATCTTTCCTTTAATCAAATTAAGCACCTTAGGGCTAGGAAAATTTTCTAATAAGAACTCCCTCAGCTCTTTATCATTCTCTACACCTCTTATAGCGTAACTGATTTTCCAATTCTTGCACATTATAATTAGATTTTGATATTAGAATTTAAAAATCCATCGTTTAGTATTAATTTTGTAATATTAATGAGTCTACTATTATTTGACCTAAGATAGGGGAGTTTTCAGAAAACTGGAAAACTTTTTCACTCTAAAAGAAGAAATTAGTATTAGGGCGGGGTCAGCGGTCAAGGGTCTCATCAGAAGTCAGTGGTTCGTTTCTCAATCATTTTTCCCCGCCTATATCCCCCATTTTGGAATATTCTAAAGGGATTGAAAGGTCAAGAGTATAAAGGAATGAATTCATATGATCTACCCAAAAAGGATTGGAAAAAGAGCTTATGCTTTTAAGAAGCTTAAGTTAATCCAAAACAAGAAGAACCTTTTTACCTTAAAGAAGGAGTGGAACATTAGAACAGGTCTCGGCTCTAGCACTCACGCCCACCGTTCGCCTGTTGGGAATCTCATCACTTGCCCCGTCCCTACTTCTGCGAAAACTGGTTCAAAGACTTTTCGTTTCTCGCTTTATTATCTTTAATATTATAACTATAATAAATTACTGATACGATAAGCATAAGAACTCCTAAGAACATTACAAAACCATTTACGAAAGGATTATCATAATTTATAATGGGATAAGGCAAACCTCTTCCACTTCCCATTCTTTTTCACATATATCCCCCTTTCCGTAAACAAGTCCAAGAGCATGTGAGAAGGACCTACTATTATTCCATTTATTATTAAGTATAATTTTAGAGAAAGACGATCAGAGAGGAATAGAAGAACAATTATCGGAATAATGGATAAAACACCCAAAGAACACTCCTAGGCAAAGTGTGAGTTAAAGGAGTCCTAACTGGTATCTGATCTTACTTAGTGAAAACCTCTTTATGCCCTAGTCTATCAATAATCACATTACCTAAGAAATCATAGCAGACAAAAGCAAATAAACTAAAAATTCCCCGACAATAAAGTAACTACCGCCTTCATCGTTTCATAGCTAATGGGCTTTAAAGCCCCAACCTTACTTGATTCGTCCAGACCCTTGTTTCCTTCACTTTACCCTTCCTGCGTTTCAAGAATATATATAGAGGAGAGGGACAAATATTATACTCAACTTTTTTGGCTCTTATTTAACTTCTAAAAAAAGGCTTTCAAAAACTAGGTTTGAATACCATATCGTAAATGAGAAATATTGCGAGAACAGTATAAAATAACGATAAGTACTTCATCTTTGACATAAATGTGTTAATGTCATTCACGTAAGTTAATCTCCAATGCAAGTATTCACCATAAGCTAAAATAGGAGAGATGACAAGTGCTGGATAAACCCATGAAGGATAGTTTAACCTAGACCACATGTAAAGTCCAGATAAAGCCATTGCTATAAGTGAGATAATTTCTAAGTAGACTAACCTCCTATAAGCTGTTAAAATCTTAACATCAGTAAGCTTATAAAAAGTAAACAAGTAATAAGCACCGGTAGTTAATCCACCCCAGCCTATTAAGCCTAACATGTGAATCATGAAGGCTATTTCGTAAAACATATTTTGTTAGAGGATCATGACTTTTTAAAAATAAGTTAAAAAGTATGAAATTTATATCGCATAATTTAAATCCTTCTACCCTTAAGGTTAAGATTTTACTCCGATAGGAAAGAAACGTAATTTTTCTAGGGAAAAATCAATAGAAAAATATTTCAGTAAACCATTTCATTCAAGATAAATAGATATTACCAAAAAGTACAAAATTTATTGCTCTTGCTTACGAAGGGAAACTTCCAAGGGGATAAGTTTGTTAATCCCTTCTGATAGCCTCGATAACTGTTAGTCTTGACGCTTTTAACGCTGGATAAATCCCTGCTATAACACTGGCTAAAATCGCTATACCTAAAGATATCAAAACGTCTTGAGCTGAGAGTGATAAGAATACAGTAAGACCTGAACTAGATGCTGGTCCTAAATTTATTGAAATCCCGTTTAAGTTCACCCCAGTTACTACTAAAAACGTTACGATTACCCCTGCCACTCCCCCTATGAGCCCAACAATAATAGCTTCAAATAGTATTATAAGCAATATATCCCTAGTAGTTAAACCTAAAGTCTTCATTATACCTATTTCCCTTATCCTCTGGTACACTCTTGCTAAAGTAATCCCTAAGATTCCAACAGAACCAACTAGAAGTGAAACAGATGTTATTATTATTAGGAAGAACGAAAAACCTACTAAAGCAACTCTTATCTCAGATATTATTTGTTCAACTGTTTGTATAGTATATCCATTACCATAGATGTCCTTTAAGTAGTTCACTATACTATTAATACCGTTTAAGCCATCAGACTGTATGACCACTAAAGAATAACCCGGCGTATTAAACAAGGCTTTAGCCTCGCTCAACGGTATAAATATCGCGTTTGCCGTACTACCTATTACAGTTTCAGCAGGCTTCATTATACCATAAACCGTTAAAGGAACACTGTTCCCATTAGGTAATTTCACTACTAACGTTTGACCAGGTTGAAGATAGATATTGCTTACAGGATTAGCTATTCCATTCCCAATTACGGCATAAGGTCCAACAGCATAGGCAGGGTAAAAAGTACCGTTTTCTAATCCTACATTCCCTATTAATGCTGAGATATTATTCACTCCAATAATTGTCACATCTGTTACCTTCCCTGCAATATCAACAATTCCCGGAAAAATTATCACTGGATAAACGCCTCTTACACCGGGTAAAGTCTGCATTAAGGCTACATCTGTAGGCGAAACGTAGGGTAAAGTATTTGGAGTTACAAAAATGTTCTCAGGATTTAGTGAGAAAAATATGGATAGTATCGAGTTCTCAAAGCCAGTAGAGAAGGCTTGTATGTAAGAAACTGAGGTGATGCCTATAAATATTGCAAGAATTGAAATGAAAGCTAAAGCCTTTCTGGACATCAAACCCTTATACGCTAACCATAAAGTATCAATCAAGTTCAATTAAATCAACCTAGTTGATAATTATACTTGAACTATTAAAAACTTTCCATACCACTTACCTCCTCTCCACCTAAGAAGGCTACCGTTCTTTTATTCAAATTATTTAAAAAGTTAATCTCCGAAGTAAAGGAACTCATCCCTATAAGTTTTATCAATTTGTAAACTTTTCACATAAAATCGCCATATATATTGTGAATTTTCACACACTTTATATATAATTTAAGGTCAAAAAGTTAAAGAAAATACTTCCTCATTATCCTCATTATATACTCTTACTTCATTCACTTCAGACTCTAATAATCCATAGCACTTATAAATTTGAGAACTATCAACTCTGAGATATTTAGTTCCGGAAGGAAATTTATAAGAGGAGTAACAGCCGGCAGTCATGTGTCCATTGAAGAACAATCTAGGCTTTAAATCCTCAACTGCTTCAAACACTAACTCATTGTAATTATCAGGTCTCATCTTAGGGTATATCTCTGGAATATAAGGAGGCTGATGTGTCACAAGAATATCCAGTTTAGGCACATATTTCTTTATCCTATAAATAGCGTTCATAAATTGAGTTGGTGTAGTTATAGGTATTCCTTTAATATTATTATCCCCTACAAGTCCGTTAATTCCTGCTATTTTTAAACCCCCAAATTCGAATACTTTACCATTCGGTATAGCGTATCTCTGTATTATTGGAAAGTTTTCATGATTACCATAGACTGTTAGGAGCTTTACTTTTGATAATATTCTCCCGAAATCCTCGGAAGTCATCCCTTCGTCCCAATCTCCTGCAGAAATGAGGACTTGAGGCTTTGTTTCATCTATTATTTCTAATAACCATTCGACTGCTACAGACTCATCGTATCCTCTGTAGAACTCGTAGGACTTATGTATATCACTAACTAATAAAAATCTCATAGATTTATATAGATAGAGATGCTTTATTAAGTTAACTTCTAATTTTTACAAATTTTTAATTTTAACATACCAATATAATAATTCCATATCTTTAGATTTATTACAAAATGATGAAAGCCTTACAAGGCTGGGGTGGAAAAGTCGATATTGTTAAGAGGGGTTCTCTGCGCCTCTTGACTGCCTCTAAAATGAGGGGGAAAACAATGAACCGCTAAGGGAACTTTAAAGCAGAGAGGAAGTCAGAATTTATGACTCCTCCTTACCAGATACTTTTCTTGAGTTATAAATCTCATACTTGTTAGCATAATTGTATTTTTTAATATAAAAAGTTATAAATATAAAAATAGGTTATACATGAATGCTGATAAATCAAGGATATACTTTTCTGGATCTGACCTCCTCCTTAAAGGATAAGATTTTCCTTATAACCATGTTAATACTTTAGGGATTTTTCTATTAATATGTTACTTCTCCCCCATGTTTGAAGATATACCCACTCTCATCTTCCCTATTCTAATATCCCTAGTCATACTACCTATGATAGCCATCATTAATCCTGCTAGTGCTGAAATCGTGAAAGTTAATTGAAAAGCGTAATCAGAGGGTAATTGAATTGGTAAGTAAAAACTATTCCCACCAAAGGACATTGGATAAACTAAATAGGTATAGTAAGTAGATATTAAGGAACCGGCTATAGAGGGACCAAAGGCTCCTCCTATTAGTCTAAAAACAGTGTTCATACCAGTAGCTATACCTAAAACTCTTCTCTCGACGGAAAAGGTAAGTATGTTTATTAATACAACATTTAACATTGACGCACCTAACGTAGCCAGAGCTGAGAATAATACTACGTTAATTAAACCAGCTGAAGAACCAGAAATTGCAATAAGCGAGAGTATAAAGTAAAAGAATGATAGAATTACTGAGGAGATCACTATGACGAATTTAGTACCTGACCTCAATATAAGCCTTGAAGCAAACAGAGCCCCAACCATTTGACTTAATGAAACTGGCAACATAGTAATTCCTGTACTCAAAATATCTAAATTAAAGCCAACAGGATTTGGCAATTCAAGCAAATAAGTTATAGCTTGATATGCCATGAATATTCCGAAACCTGCTACAAAAGCAGCAATATTAGACGCTAACACGTTTTTCTCTTTCAGAAGCTTTATTGATATTAAAGGATATGGTATTCTTAATTCATAAAATATGAAGGTAGTGAATAGCACAACACCTAATAACATAGTTATTAGAAAAGACGTTGACAGCCATCCCCAAGTTGGGGCCTCTGAAAAGGCTGTAGTCATTAAGGCTAAAGACGATCCCAATATACCAGCCCCTATGTAATCAATCTTAGTATTAGGATTAACGTACCTACTCTCCTTAATGTACTTAGAGGTTAAGTAAGTCAACAATATAACAAAGGGTATAACGAAGTGATAATTATACTGCCAACCTATATCTTGTGCAACTGTCGCAGCTATAGGCAAACTAATCGCTGACCCTATCCCAAACATAGCACTAACTAATCCTTGAGCTCTAGGTACTAAGTGAGGTGGAAATTCCTCCCTTATTAGGCTAAAGGCTAATGGAAACATCCCCAAACCTATGCCTTGAATAGTTCTAAAAATTATGAACAGAGTGAAGTTAGGGGCAAAGCCATTAAGTGTTACGGCAATAGTGTATATCATCATAACGTAAACTAGAATCCTCTTTTTACCATAAATGTCACCCAATTTACCCACAATCGGGTTTGCGACTACACCACTTATTAAGTAAGCTGTTAAAACCCAACTTACGGTAGCGGAGTTTACGTTAAAATCATTTGCAATCGTTGGCAAAGAGGGTATTAACATAGCCTCCGTGTACATTACTGCAATAGCTATTGGAGCTAAGATGAGCAACGCTCTGTAAGCGTAATTTAGGTCGTACTCTTCATCAGGCATTAAGATATATCTATTTTAACTTTATTTAAAGTTAACTAACAAACTTCTCTCCTTTTCAAGTATTGTTTTAGGACTTCTGAACTCCTCCTCATTTAAGGTAAGTTTTCCATTTGTGAAAAACTGATAGTGTAACCAGAACACAAACCCCTCAATCGAAAGTATTCCAAGTGACGCCCTTACCCCATTCATTTCCTCTTCGTTATTTTTCTCGCTAAGGTTAAAATACTCTCTAACTGAGTTGGATGCGGTTGTGAAAGCCTAGCTAGGTCATAAGTAGTTAATCTTTCACCCGTGACTAAGGCCAGCTCTCCTATAAGCAAATCAGCGTCTTCACCTACAATTTGTGCACCTAAAATCCTCTGACTTCCCTGCTCTACAACGATATCCATCCAACCTTCTGCAAAGCCATCTATCTGTGCCCTAGAGTCCTTTGACAAGTCGAAACGTCTTACCTCGACTTGAAATCCAGCCCTTATTGCGTCTTCCTTCCACATACCAGCCCACGCCACTTGTGGGTCACTATATACTGCATAAGGTACTGCGTTATAGTCAATTTTAACGACTGGTCTTCCGCCCTCTATAATGTTTTGCGCTGCTATCCATCCCTCTAGTACTGCAACGTGAAATAGCATATGCCTACCATTCACATCACCCGGGGCGTAAATATTATCTATCTTAGAAGCCATACTGTAATCGACATCTATCTCTCCTTTCTTACCTAAAGGTACTATTCCCTCCACTGGGCTTGTCTCCGGAACTCTACCAGTTGCCACTAAAACTTCGTCAAAGTATTTCTCACCTTTCTCGCTTAAAACCTTCTTCTTCCCAGAGTCAGCTTTAACCCCCTTACACCTCTCCTTGACTATCTCAACACCAAGTTCTCTAAGCCTATTTTCTAACACTTGTTGAACTTCTTGAGAGACTACTTTTAGTATTCTCTGGGCGTACAAGGTAACTTTCACACCAAACTTAGCAAGGATCCCAGCCATCTCAACACCTATATAACCCCCGCCTATAATAGCTAGAGTCTCTGGTAACTTTCTGAACTTAGTCCCTGGCATTAATAATTCATGTGTTGTAATACCATCCTCAAAACCCGGGGGAACATTAGGTTTTGCACCAGTTGCAACTACTATGTATTTACTAGTGTAGACCTTATCCCCAACTTTAACCTTGTTAGTGTCTATTAACCTACCCTCAGCTTTCATAAAGGTCACATTTTCATGCTCCTTTAACTCATCATCGTGTTGTCCAAACCTTAACTCTTGAACCGTGTCTTTCCATTCCATAACCTTCTCAAAATCTACTTCTACTTTAAGAAATGGTAGCCTCTTTTTCACGTCTATGAAATGTGAGGCATACCACAGTGTTTTAGATGGGATACATCCTTCATAGAGGCAATTCCCACCTAGAACTCCTTTAGGCTCAAGTAATAATACTTTCATGTTAGCCTTAGACAGCTCAAAGGCTGCAGTGTACCCGGCACCTCCTCCACCTAGAATAATTACGTCAAATTCTGCCATAGTATTAAAAAAACTTTCAAAAATAAAAACGTTACCAACACTCTTTAAATATTCCATGTCTGTTAGAATAGCTTATTAGAAGTATATTATTCAAAGTTTATTACATAGGCCAGCAATCACGGAACTCAAAAATTTGACTTTCCTAGTTTACCCGAAATAAACGTTAGCTAGAACGAAATTGTTGTTCACACTTGTGCTTCTCTCATAAAGATATATTAGCTTCCTTGAAGTTTTTCTCGTCTTCGATAAGAATACTAATTCCTTTCCAGTCTATCATTTCAATTTCTTGGCGTTTTGAAATTAAACCCTTTTACCCCATAATTTTTAGCTTCATAACGCCACTGTATACATACTCAGTATTTTTGATAAACTTTTAGTAACCAGTCGAGTTTGGAGTTAAGAACAAAAGATTGCCATAATATGTCTGAATTACTACTGGAGAAGGAGAGGCTTCGTAAAAGGTTAAGGTGCTTGCGTAACCTATGGGGAGCTGTAATGGATAATTTACAAGCTTTCCATTTATATATGAGATCAATTGCCATTGGCTACCAGTGTAATTGTAAATTCCAGCTATTTCCAGATAATTGAGCTGACCTAATACAATTTGAGAATCCATAGTGAACGTTATTTCTGCCAGATATGTATTACCTTCTTGAGGGAATACATAATAAGATACCTGAATTTTCCCCGTCTCAAGATCCGTCGTCTCAATATTTTTATAATACAACCCGTTTTCTCCCATTAACTGATATTCATTACCTAACTGTTGAACGTCAAAATAAGTATATAAAAAAGGTATGAAAACTGTTAGGAATACTAAAATAATAATTATTGTAGCTACTACATTTGATAAACCCTTATTAAGCATTTTTACCCCACCAGAGCATAACCATACTGAGGTAAATAGGCAAAGTAAAACTGTCCATTGTAGTAGATTTCTACCACTAGCTCTTTCGGAGACTCTTGATGATTACTAATTTCGTATATTATCTCACCGTTCTGTGAGCTATAAGGGGTTATCTTTACTTGCGAATAATAACCTGAGGTATAGTTGTACACATTAAGTAATTCAACCTCTCCACCTAAACTTGAAGGATATTTTAAGCAAATTAAAGGAGGAGAATAAGTAACATTTATAACTGGACCTATAACCTTTTCTTGTTGTTGAACAGTAGGACTAACCGACGTAGCATTATTTAAAATATACAAAGTTAAAGGGAGGATAAAGGATAGTATTACTATTAGCGTAATTAAAAAGGCTATGATGTCACTTAACGCCCTCGAGCTTTTAGAAGATCGCTCCATACCCTTCTTATCACATAAACTCATAATCCTTATAGATATTATTACCTCCTTCTATATAAAGTTTGTAGTATCTAGTAATTTGAGAGCCGAATTCCCCCTATTAGAGGGTTACCCTCGTATATTTACAATTACATCTCTTGTATGTCGAGAAGCTCCGAGAACCATAAAGATTCATAAAACATCTTTATCATTCTCATAACCACAATTAACACAACGAAAACATTTATAAGTAACCTCTCCAATCCTATCCCCGCACTTAGGGCAACTAGTTAAGGAGAACCTAGGGTGAATATCAATCAGACTATGCTTCTTTACCTCCCGCTCAATTCAGTACTGAACCCGATGATAAAGCATCAAATATAACTTATCCCTAAACTCTACTAGTAACCTCCTAATCATTTTATTCAAATCCTCCAAGAACACCGCTGAGACATCTAATAACGTAGCTTTATCAACAATCCAACCTTCCTAGGGTCCTCATATAATGTTTTTAGCCTTCTTGTGATTTGATATTTTCATGCCCTCTTTCCATTTCCTGTCATATTTCCTTTGCATACTCTCGGCTGAACTCTCATAATTATGATCATCATCTAAGCGTGTTGGAATTCTAACGTACCTATCATCGGCCTTGAAAACAACGACATTACTCATGTTAATATCAACCTCTCCCTTAGCTTCAAACTCTTGAGAAGAGATACCTTCAGAAAAGCTTTCCTACCCCTCAAAACTAGTCTCCCTAATCTCCCAATCTTTATAAAATGGTAAATTTTTTGGATAACCTAGCATTGGTAGCTCACCAACTTGACAATCCACACGATCAACCTGTTAAGGTCTAATTTATATGAGATATTAGGAGTTAACCAACGTAAACTTTACGATAGGATACCTACTACGTTTAGGGTTATTAAGCCTACCCTTAAATACTTCTATAGCATATCTATAATAATCTTATGCTAGTTTAGGGCGTAGGTTAAACTCCTCCTTCAAGACTTGATGAGTCCACTTATGAACTTCAATTTAGATTCTCCTTAAGCTTACTTTCCCGCAAACATTCAATATCTCAAATCCATATCTTTGAACAAGGTTAAGCAGGTGAGTGACAGAAGAATCATTAGGCTAATAGTAGCTCTGATTCCTAACCCAATATTCTTACTATCTTCCCTGCTCGTAAAAAAGAAGAGAAAGGAGTTTTATATACTTCTCATCCCCGCTATAGGCTTTCATCGCCTTGTAAAAGAACTGACTTTAAATTAACGATATCTTCTTAGAGGTGAACAAAAACTTTCCATTAAGCTCCACTCCATGTATAGCCTTCGACGTACAACGTAACCGGAAACTCTTCTATATTTGTATACGTTGGAGTCAATTCTGATATGAGATTGCTAGGAGTAATTAAATAGAAATACGCTACCCCAACGGTGTTTGGGTTTAAACCTTGGGATTGAATGTAATTAGCGTAGTTGACGATAGGTGAAGAGGAGATTACGTTAAGTAAGTTTGCGGGTATTTCCGTACCGTTAGTTAACATCAGCTGATAGAAGCTCTCGTTACCTAGCTCAGCCGTAAGGTACAACCCTGCAGGTTTAACTGTAAATTCTGGGGAGGACCCAGAATATTGCCATGAACTGTTCATTATAACGTATGAAGGACAGACAGATAACACGTTATTGGTGTCAACTATCTTTAACTCCAAGCTGAGGAAATAGTAACTATTCAAGTAAAGTTCATAGGGGATGGTCTGTGTCTGTCCGCTCCCAGAAGTTATCCCTAGTTCATAAGACGTAGGGGAGACCGGGCTTAAGGAAAACACTATTGGGCTAGGGCTATTGTCTGCCTCTAACGTAACGTTCGCTACAACCTCGTTCTGGTTATTGGGTATAATGCTAAACCACGTTGAGAAGGTCACGTAATAAGTTTCTCCGGGCTGTGGGTTGATCAGTGGTGGCGACACAGGGTAATTGTTGGGGTTACCCTGATTAACTATCAGTTGTGTATAAGGGTTAACTGTACCAGATTTACCGAAGTTAAATATCAGATAACCTACTGACGAGATTACGGAATTAGGCGATATCGACAAGGCATAATTAGACGATATGTAGGCTACGCTGTTCACGTTTATCACGGCATTAGAAGATATAGTCAGTCCACCGTTTTTCCCGTTTAAAAGAAAGGGACCGTTTACGTTCAAATTACCGTTGGGAGAGAATGTAAGCTCAGTGGTACAAGCTATAAGGGGACCTTGATCTTGGATGTTGACACCTGGGCCGATAATCACTGTAAGAGCATTAAAGTAGACTATAGAGTTCGTTTGTATATTTATATATGAGGATATCCTAATCGCACCAGAGGGGTCGTCAAAAAGTACAGGCCCTTGGACATTTAAGTAGTCGTGATTATTTATTATCACACAACTTCCTGTACCGTTGGATAATAGACCGTCTGCGAAGTAAAATGAAGAACTTGGAGGAAGAGTGGTGGTTCCCTCAAATACCACAGGCCCGTTGAAGGTGATTTTGTCGCCCGACCCCTGGAAATTCACGGTGCCCTTAAATATCACCGGTCCGTTGAAGGTAACTTGAACATTACTCCCAAAAGTAACGGGGCCAGTGAACTCAATTGGGCCGTTGTACGTCTGCGTCCCAGAGATCGTGACGGGGGTGCTTATGGTAGTGAATGAAAGACCGGAGAACATCTGGTTGACGGTTTGCTCATAGCTCTGCACTATACCGTTGGGGTTTATCTGGTCTATAAAGTAGCTTATAGGAACATAGTTTATCTGTTGTTCATATATTGGTATGTTTGGAGTAGTTGTAAAAAATACATTATCGTAATATATCGCACTCCCTTCAAGGTTCACATTTGGCGCTATCTCCACATTGCTCTCTAAGGCGGGAGTAGGTGGTACATATAAGCTTACGAACCCTATAGGACCTTGCCCATTATAAACGTCATATGTCACGCCGGGTTGTATACTTAAGCTTCCCGGCGTATTTTGCCCCCCTACAAAGTTAGCCAAAGGTACGTTCTGAAATATCTGTTGGAACTCTTGTACTAGAGTAGTATAAGTTTGGATTACCCCGTTACTGGGCGTGTTCAGATAGGTCGTTGGGGCAAAATAAGTAAAGGCAATCCTAAATAGCTCTCCCGAGATATTTGTTAATACCCAAAGTGCTGGGATGTAACTGGAATTAGTTACGTAAGTTATATTGACAGTCTCTCCGTTCTGAATTAGATAGGCTTGACTATTAATCTCAACCCCTCCACTTTGACTTAACAGGTTTATTAGCTGTCCTTGAATAGAAATGGGCTTAACGTTTCCCTCAACATTAATGTAACCTACTTGGTTAGGGGAAGTTGAGGTAATGCCATTACTGTTTATATAAGGCTGATAAGAACTCGTGACAAGGATAGGTAGTATAATCAGATCACCCGTATAGTTTGGTACGTTTATGTTTACTAACACGCTCTCAGAGATATTTAACTTAGGCAGTTCTCCATAGGATGGTACAATATAGTTAACCGCCGGGGGTGAGCTACTGATTTGTATCACGCTAGCTAACTTCAATGCTGTCTCTAACGGGTTTACTTGATTGTATGTGATACTTGTAAGGGAACCAGAATAGCCGACTAATACTGCACCAATGACTAATACTACAATTATAAGCAAGAATAATGCTACTGTATTTTCCATAATTATCATATAACTATTATATTAACTTCTATATAATTTTTTCCGTCAAATATATATAGTGCCGTTATGAAGCTACAAATTGGGTTGTAGTCTTATTCCAGTTGAGTGTTTTGTTGCTCTTTTTATCTATTTCCATTTAGGAGATTATGCCCTCATTTACTGACTATACGGTCTCTTAACGTGAGGTTTACGTCATAATTATGGCTTATCTATGTATTTTAGCTTCTTTGAATGCTTTCCACTTTTATCCATTCCAGTTTATTGTAAAGCTCCGCTTTGAAGCATACTCAAGTGTACAAGATTTGAACTAGAGGTCTAAGGGCAAGGTCCCATAGGGTTCGCAATATTATATATAAGTCCAACAAATTCTTGGCATAGGCAGAAAAACCTACCTCCTCTAAAGGGTGAGAGTTCCCTTAGGGCAGTTCACAGGTACCGCCTTCATCACTTAATAGATAGTGGGCATTTTTGACATCCACTCGTCCAGCAATGGCTCAGTCTACAACTAGATTACCCCTATCCCTTTTCCCCACCCTCCTCGAGATTCGTATTGAGGAGGAAGGGCACATCCTCACTACACCTCTATTGGCTTCTCTCAGTAACTATCCTTCACTAAAAACATTATCCTCTGCCTTGAAAGGTGAGTATTTGCTTTGTTATGGTTTAAAAATCCTGGAATAGCCAATTCAAGGGTAACTCCTTAACTCACTTATGCATTTACATCCTCAAGTTCCTCCTAATGTATTCCTATTTGCCTCTAACAATGTGATGGCAATAAATGAGGTATATCCCTAATAAATCTTCTTCCTCTTTTAATTCTAGCTTAGTAACGGTGTTGTATCCTCACACATTATTTTTCGGAAAAGTTTTTATAGAAGATTAACTCTAATATATAATGACATGTCAAGTACTACTGTTTCTGAGTTTATTATAATTATCGCGGTCTTACTTATTGGACTAGTGGCGTTCACGTTCACGCAAGCACTTGTAGTACCTCAATATGCCTTTAATTCTGCTCTTCAGCTAGCCAAGTCTTTAGCGTCTACCATCTATATTGATCTAAGCCCTCCTGAGTCCTCATCTAATGGATATGTGTTCTTATCTTATATATACTCCCCATCTTACTCTGGCAACTTTTCAGTTATTGTGTTCACTGTGCCAGTGAGTGAATTGCCTAGTGTTAGTGGCTTGACTCCTACTCAACTATCACAATATTCTATTACCTTACCTAACGATAATGGCAAACCAGCTAAGCTAGTTACACTGCCCGCAGTATATGACCTTAATGGAAGGCAATTAACTGGAAGTATTCAAGCTTATAGTATACCTTCAAATACTACTTTCCAAATAACTATAAACGTTCAGCAAAATTATGCCGTCGTTTTATGGGTAATTTATAATAGTGGGGGGTATTATTTTAGAATAGGTTACACTTACGAGGGTTGAGAGAATGAAAGCACAAGCACCACTAATTTTAGGTCTTATTGCATTAATACTAATCTTCTCAGTTCTGATACCTTTCTTTTTATTAAATAGTTTAAACACAAGTTATGCACATCAATCAAAGCTATCAATATCACAAGTAGATAATGAAAAAAGTCTTCAGTTGGTAGAAGTTGAAAGCGGTGATCCTAGTATATACGCAACTGTTAGTAGTAATGGTTTAGTTCTACTTAATTTTGAATACATTTCTGGTTTCACTCCTCTCTCCATAAAGTACATATATTATTATCAAGATGGCTCGTGGGAAATGGCTTATCCATCAAGCATCACGGTAGAGCATAGTACATCAATAGCTCTATTTACCCCTCCTTATTATACTGGACCAATAATAATACTGACGAGCCTTGGAAATATGATAACAGTACCTGTTGAATCTACTGTTGGTCTTATTACGTGTGCAAATATATACACTATCACTTCTGGACAAGCTACTTTGGAGACATCAAGCGGAGAATATACACTTCCACAAGGTACGCTAATTATAACCCCCTCTCCTAATTCTTTACCAAAAGTAGCCAGTGGTGAGAAACTAACATTGCCTGCCGGTACTGTAATAATATATCCAAATGGACAAGAGACAACTCTCCCTGGAGAAGCCACGTTAATACTAGGCACTAACTCCTATTTAATACAAAAGTGCATCGAGTCAAGCTACTTCCCAATCTCGTCTTTCTTAACCGGTTACCAGAGCGATAACGATAACATAGGGACAATACCCTTAGAGCAGAGGAACCCGGAGCTGCAGACTCAGTCAATAGTCCAATGGTTTATAGCAAGCGGTAATATAGAACCTATAACCATACAGACGACAAGCAAAGGAGCTATTACTCCACAAGCTGATGTGGCATATGTCAGCAATACCCCACCAGAAGGTGGATATATAGTGTGGACCGGAGACGCCGGTTTGATTGTAGGCTCTGGCATAGATATAGGTAGCGCAAATAATCCTCCAGCTAATAATCCACCTCAATCTTCACACTATTACCTTGCCTTTACTGTCCAGCTCGCTAATGGTACATGGGTTACAATCCTAGACCCAAACGGTCTCCCACAAGTAAGTGAGGAGAACGGTCAGCCATCTTCAGCGTTAACTTTAGCAGTAGGAGTGTATAACGCCCAAACTGGTCAAATGGCTATGTATATAAATGGAACGTTGGTCAGCGAGGCTCAGATAAGTGGAATAACCTATCTCAATGCAAGTGCTACAGCCTTCTTTGACGTAGGTTCGGCCTACAATGCGACGGGTCCAGCCCCTGCCCCACCTCCTGGTCCAGCTCAAAGTACCCTAACTTGGTTGCCGGGGTTTTCTGGAGATATAGCCGACGCCGGTTCTAAAGCTTATTCTTTCAATGGCGCACTAGGTCCCACCATTGTCTATGACATACCGTTGACTTCAACCCAAGTGGAGCAGATATATTCTTATGGAGAGATACCTTCACCTAACAATGTTGTAGTATTATGGTCTCAGAACTTCGCTCAAGAGGTTTATTTAGATACTCAGACAGGAACAACCCAGCCTGCCTACTTTACTAACCCGCACAATCCTCCCAATAATCAACTCTCTTCAGAAGCGGTAGAAGTTTATAACCTAGCTGACCTATCTAACTTAAACGGCTTCTGGGGGTGGGCAGGCGCTATTCCAACTGCCTTTGCACCGTTTGGAGATATTGTAATTTGGGGAGGCCCATCCCCAGTGCTTTTTAACCCCTCATTGCTCGTTGGTAAAAACATTAATATAACCTTTGAATCTCAAGGAATCCTGGTCCCGGAGAAACCTGGTATGTATACGTTCTCAGCTAATTTCACAGACTTCGTACCAATTGCTGAAAATAACCTACCACCAAGCGGTTATGCAGATGAATGGGCATTGGTGTATATAAATGGAAAGCTAGTATTTGAAGGTAAGCTAGTCAACAATCAAGTATATGTCGAGTACAGCGACAACCCAGAATTTGTTAGCAATAATTTACCGGAGTTCTCGTACTTCTTGAATAAGCCAGTTAATTTAACTGTCGTTTTCACGTTCAACTTGGATGTAGGTAACAACGCTGCGCCTGCGATATTCTTCGGTATAATGTGGCTACCGCCAGGCGCTCAGTGGTTTGAACCAATTCCAATAACTAACTTAGAACCACTACTACTCTCGTGAGTATCATGAAGTCATCGATTTTTCCGCTACTTTTGTCAATTTTTATTTTAATGAGCTTACTCTCACTATCGCCTTTTTCACAAACATCTAAACTATATCCTTATTCCCTCACTGTATATCACGGTAAGATATTGGTCTCGTATCCCGCTGAAAACACCATTTATTACTATATAAACGATAATTTAGTGCCCTTTTTGCACATTTATGATCCCCTGCAAATATTATCAAATAACTTTTCGATTTACATAGTGTCAAACGGATCTTTATACTACTATAATGGTTCGCTATACAGACTGAACATAACAGAGCCCTTTATGTTATTTTATGACAATTACACTAACATCACTTACGTAACTACTTATAACGACTATGTTTACGAACTTAATGGGTCTACGATAGTAGGTAAGTGGTATATTATAGGAAGCTTCGGTTATATGACGTTCACAAATAATTCAGCTATAGTGGACTCTGAGCTCGGCTACGTTTTTTTGTACTATAATGGCTCCACTCACACAACTATAAATTGCCAGGACGCGCTTTCAGCAATGGCGTTTGCGGGAAAGTACTTTATTTCTGGGACCTTTGACCCAATTGGGATCTTTGTTTTCCATAACTTGAGCGTGCTCAAATTAGATAAAATTGACGACGTGTATTTTAATGAAATATACGACTATAACATAACATTCATTCCTACTAATGTAGTACCAGAGTACATAGCTTATTTAAACGGTGTCCTTTACGTAGCTTCCTATCAAGGGTTAGATGCCATAGATCTGATAAATTCTCAAGTATTTTACCACACTAATACCCCCGTCTATTCTATGATAGTTTACAATGGTTCTATTTACGCTGCTACACCTAATGGTATTTTGAGATATCAATTAACCTTGCCGAGATTATATGAGCTGAGAGTTCAGGCAGAAGATTTAATTTACGAGGGGCAACAGTGGGGAGTTATAATAAACGGCACGAAGTTGGAGTCAACTAATTCCACCATGAACTTGTTGCTAGCAGAAGGGGTTTATAATATAACTATACTTAGTTCGTGGATTGAAAAGCCGAATGTGACAAATATCATACTTAACTTAGATTCAAATTACACTTTGTACGTGGACTACGTAAGACCGTATTATTACGTTCACGTATACGTTAATGACACAAAAGGGCCAGTTGTTCTACGCGTAAATAACGAAACTATGACGTACAATTACACGAACATAACGTTAGTTCTCCCAGCAGGTGTATATAACGTTTCTTTGAGCTCACCAGGCTATTCAGTATTTCCAAAGTCTATTATAGTCGAGCTATTTAGCAATGTTTCATTAAGCTTTAATTTACATCAAATGATAACTGGTTCAGAAATAACAACTTTATCAACAAAGAGTGAAAATAATAATGTAATTATGTCATCTGCAAATATATTTAATATCAGCATACTAGTACTTATATTACTATTAGCATTATTTTTTACAGTATTATATAAACTAAGTAAGACTAGACGATAAAAAATCTCATCCTTCGAGGAGTGAAAGAGATAAGATAGGGGTCTTATAATTTAGGTAAGAGGATAGGTGGGTTTTGCCAGGAAATTCTTTCTATCTGACTTCTTTCTTGCAATAAATGCCGAGAGGCCTTAATCCATTTTGTGATTACTTCTGTTTTCAGAAGATATAAAATATGAATTTAGTCTCACATGATTACACTTGACAAAGTGAGGGAGGAGTAAGTCTTTTAGAGCGGAAAACTCTCTCTACTAAAATCATGCCAATGAATTGCTGAACTAGATAAGCTAAAGAATTAAGATGAGAAGATACAAGAGCTTGACGCTAAAGATAATGTATTAAAGGAAAAAGGTATTCAGTAATTGACCTCCTCCCCGCCGTAAAGTTTGCCGTTCTTATTATTAAAGGCTTATTTACTATTATACGACTTTAGCTTCTCATCTATCCAAAACGTTATAGAGACTAAGCGTTTCTATTTAGGCTAATTTATCTCTTAAGATAAGGGTAATAAGATATTTCAAACGTCTGGTCTTAATTAATTGGTACAATCACGAATAAGCTATATGGTATAAAGGTGTTTCTCGTTGTCGAGTATAACTTCTAAGCTCTGTTCATTTCACGACGTTGAAGTTGTCAGAAAACCTAGGGGAGTCATTAATTGCCCTTTAGGTCATAAGCTTCACGGCGACGTAAATAGTGATTTAAACACAATGAAGAAAGCAATAAAGAAAACTGTAAACGTATTGAAGAAGCCTTTCTCTTTTCTTGCAACGTAAAACTGTTTAACAAAGGGGAGTAATGCTTTAAAACTCGGCGTAGCCCTCACTCTTTAGGAGAAGGTCAAGCTTTTTTTAACCTTTAATATTTATAGAGATTTATGGATAAGAAGAAATTCAAGTATTTTACGATTTCTTCCTTAGCCTTTGGCACTTGGAGGATAGGAGGAGGTTATTGGTATGCTGATCATAGTAGAGATAAGGAATGGATAGACGCTATAAGAAAGGCAGTAGAGCTAGGGATTACTACTATAGATACTGCTGAAATGTATGGGAATGGTCATGCTGAAGAGTTGGTAGGGGAGGCTATTAAGGGTTTGGCAAGGGATGACATATTCATAGTATCAAAGGTTTGGCCTAGTCATGCTGATTACGATAACGTAATTAAGTCAGCCAACAAGAGTGCGAAGAGGTTAGGTACTTACATTGACTTATATCTACTTCACTCACCTTCTCGAGTTCCAATATGCAAAACGATTAAGGCGTTTGAGAAGTTAGTAGATGACGGGATAATAAGGTTCTTTGGGTTAAGTAATTTTGACGTAGAAGGGATAGAGAAAGCTAAGGAGTGTGTTAGTAAGTATGAAATAGTTGCAATACAGAACCACTACAGCCTATTAAGTAGAGGTGATGAGAGGAAGGCTTTAGCATATGCGGAAAAGAACGGAATGTTATACATGGCTTATACACCTTTAGAAAATGGAATATTGTCAAGAAATGAGTTTTTATCTACTATAGGAAGGAAATATAATAAGTCCGCAACTCAAGTCGCGTTAAATTGGTATATCTGTAGGAATAACTTATTACCTATAGTGAAGGCTTCGAGGGTTGAACACGTTGAGGAGAACGCTGGGGCAATGGGATGGAGGCTTTCAGAAGAGGATTGGAGGGCTATTGATGAACACTTTAGGGAGAGGAGTTACTTCTTAGATAAGATGGTAAGTACTCTTAAGTCATTAAGACCATGGAGTTAATTTGCGATACATTTATATCCTCTTTAGCCATTATAACTTAAGGTGCCGCGGTAGCTCAGCCTGGCCAGAGCGTTGCCCTGGTAAGGCAAAGGTCCCGGGTTCAAATCCCGGCCGCGGCTTAGTGGGGCGTCCCCCACACCCCCACTTCTATTTTTCAATTTCAGATATGTTTCAACGACATCAACTAAAGGACCTACGTAAGTTTCCTTAATCTCACCGTTTACCGTTTCCAATTTATAGACGTAATACCTACCTTTAATCGGGTGTAAAATATAGTCACCATATTTATAACGCATCTTCTCTTTCGCCGTTTTCACGTCTTGTATTATGGTTACCAAAACGCGTTTATAAGCATTGGTAACACATAAAAAGTTACGGGAATTTACGTCAGATTGAAAGTAGGCGGTAAAAATTCCTAGGTAGTAATAGTTACAGTTAGACTGACATGTGTGCAGGGATTATCGACATTCTACCCCCGGTACACACAACCGACAGACTGTGTTGTTGTGATAAAAACTCGGTCTACCTCTGGTAAACATTGATGCTAGGGCAGAGGTAGGTATAATTGGGGGTAACTGATATGACCACGAGTAATAGTAAGCCCTTCTTCAGCATATTTGGGAAAAAGAGATGATTAAAAAAGAGCTTATAACCTGAACCTCTTGAACCCTAGAAAGCCTAGGATAGCTATCCCTGCTATCAGTGGCACAAACCATAGCTGGGCATAGAGGGGTGGGCTGAGCGTCAAAGGCGGAGGATGCACGGGAACAGCAGAACCAGATGAAATAACCTTAGGTTTTACATTTGAACAAACTCCATTTACACAATATTTTAACCCTGCGGATAATTTTATTGGTATTGTTATCGGTTTATCCATGGAGTGCAGCACTACGCCACTGGCTATCAGTACTGTTGCTACTGAGAGAAGGAGTATGGTTTTCCATTTCATTCTAGAAAAAGGAAAAAAGAATTTACTTAAAAACCTTATCCAAAGGATGCCTCGTACTCTATGTTCGCAATAAATGTTAGCTCGTCTGCGAAACTTCTAAAAACTTCACGAACCTATCTATATTCTCAGCCTGCGTACTTGCCAGTGGTCACATATTACGTTTAAACCGCTATACTGCTCTTTCGCACCGGTGATGCAACTGTAGAAGTATGCGAAACGGTCAGGTTTTTTCGCCCTTTATCCTCAGCCGACACGTCGGTACGCCCTCAACGCCTCTATTAGCCTTTCCGTCGCCCTCTCGCACTCCTTCGCTTGACACGGCATTTGTCTTATCGCCTCTTCCGTTAGCCCCTCAAAAATTCCTTATTCACGATAGCTTCAACGTTTTGCGTCTTCACTTTGATTAAATCGCCTCGACCTTAACTTCGCCTCACCGAAGTTGAGGACCCTCTGCCCTAACTCAGTCAGACCCCATATGAACTTTTTGCTGTTGGGTCTATCGCTATAGACCAACCCCTTGCGCTCTAATTCCTTCAGCACGTTAATTATGTATTGCTTAGTGGTTTTAGCTAAGGCGAAGATGTAGTCAGTCTTAAGTAACTCGCCGGCGTTTCTCACATATCGCAGGGACTTTATATCCCTCTCTGTGAGCCCTAACGCGTCAAACAGTATCTCGTTGTAGAACTCATTCATTACGGCGTTGAAGTAATTAATATAGGCAACGGTTTTGAAGTTGATTACCGCGTGGACTTTCACGAAATTCCTCAACATTTCAACGGCTCCGAAGACAACGCCATAGTTACTCGTATACGTTAGAACCTTTGACGCAAACCCATGAAGTGCGTTGACTAATTCATCACTTATTTCCTCACTCTTAGGCATCTCACTTAGGAAACACATAACTACCGACTTGACCTCAAACGGGTACTCTAGTTCTTCCCTTCTTACTATCTTTTGTATAACGTTGTACAAGTTTAGTCCCCGCGGGTATACATATATCTTGAAGAACTTGTTGTACAACTGTTCTCTCACTATCTCTATGTCGTCTGCGAATGACGTTGAGATGACAACTGGACTGGCATTAATTGATACGATACGTGCATTAAGCTCACCGTTTTCGCGTTTCTCTACTGTGCCTGTGGATATCTTCACTCATAAGCTCACGTATGTAGTTTATATTCTGCCTATCGATCTGGTAAGGCAAAGGTCCCGGTTCAAATCCCACCCACGGTTTGCAAAGGTGATGAAACTCTCGCCCTTTAGGGCGGGGATTACAAAGTAATATAAACTCTTTCCTATTTATTACGAGTAGAGGGGATAAGAAGAGTGGGAAAGAAATCTGAGCTACAGTTTGAAGATTACCTTTAACGCCCCTCTGCTCAGCCTTGTCTCTAACTGTGAAAAAAGGCTTACGTTTCGTTTTAGAACGGTTAAGGGAGAATAAGCTAAGGAACTTGTTAAAAGACACGCATAAGGGTACTTACAAAACACTAAGGCAAAAGTTTAATCTATCGTCAAAGGTCGCCATAGACTGTTATAGAAATACTATAGTAAAGTACAAGTTGTGGTTGAAGAACCCTAAACGCAGTAAGTACCCAATATTACGTAACGTTGGTTAACCCCAACCCTATCATTTTCAATCGATTTCAATAAAATGAGTGTAAGGATAGTGGGAGTTGGCGAGTTGCAAATCCTAGGCTATCCGAGGAACTTGTCAGAATACAAGGACTGGGAAATAAGAGAGGCTAGGCTATTGCTGAGGGATGGAAAATCTAAAGGCCACTCTTCTAAAGGAATGGAAGGAACCAGAGGCTAAAGACGGTGTTGCAATTGATGTTAACATGGCTGAGGTAGTTGTTGGTAAAGATGATAAATATTACGCTAGGATTTCTACCCGTTTGGAGGATGCTCATCATTATAAGGCTTTAGCCGAGGGCTTACAGAAGAAGTATGAAAAGAGGTGGAAGGATAGTGAGAGGATCCTGAACAGGATAAGGTCATCCTACAGGAAGGCTAAAAATGTCTTGGAGGATTCTGCAAGGGAAGTAGGTAAGTGGGTTGTTGATATAGCTAAGTCGTTTAATGTTCCTGCTATATTCCTTGAAGACCTCAATAACCTTATTAAAATTGTAAAGAAGTTACCAACTGAGTTTGGGGTAGGTTTTATTTGATGCACTAGCGTAGGATTCAATACTGGATTGATTATAGGCTTTCATCAGTTTGTAAAACTTATAAATGAGAAATAATATTAACTGGTGGGTCACCAGTAACTGGTGGGGGTACATTTGCTATTCGATTTACATCCTAAAACAGAGTTAAAAGAGTTATTCGGAAGAGAAAAGGAGGTTCAATACATAAGGGAACAAATAATTTCCAAAAATTGGATAATAATCGGTGGGCAAAGAGGGATAGGAAAGACCAGTGTCATGAAAGTTGCAATTAATGAGTTGAAAAAGAACGATAGGATTGATGGAATTTATTTGAACTTAAGGGGAGTTACAACGTTGAGAGAATTGCTATCTTTACTGATCTCAGAGATAAATAGAAATAAATTATTCAAATTATTGAACGTTAGTGTTAACTTTAACCTAGGTCCTTTGGGTGTAGAGTTAAAGGGCGGTAAATTAAACGTTCAAAGGAGCTTATTAGAACTACTTCTGTCCATAAACCATGACCTAGTTATAGGATTAGATGAGGTACAAGAGCTCTCCTCAGTTACTAAGCCACTATTAGACGTCCTAGGAAACGTCTTCATGAGTAACCCAAAGGTTAGGTTCTTATTCTCTGGATCTTATGTTGGCTTAGTAAAAGCTTTGCTAAATCCAAAGGAGGGTTCACCCTTATTGGGAAGACCACCTATTGAAATCAAGCTAAGACCTTTTAACAAACAAGTTTCAATAGGCTTCTTAAAGGCGGGTATGGAGGAGCTAAACGTGGACCTTGAAGACAGTAAAGCTGAGGAAGTAGTTAACAGATTAGATGGAGTGGTAGGTTGGTTAACGCTGTTTGGCAATAATTACGCTATAAGAAAGCTTAGCTTCAATGATTCGTTGAAGATAACTATAAATGAAGGTAGGAAATTAATGCTAGAGGAATTGAACCATTTCCTCGAAGGTAGGAATAGGGAATTATACTTAGCAACGTTATCCTCCATCAAAATCGCCAAGAGATGGAAAGATATAAAATTCGCTGTAACCGTGAGATTAAAGAGAGAGATAGACGATAAGGAGTTGAGCTCAGTACTTGAAGCTTTGGTAAATTACAATTTCATTGAGAAGGTTGAGGAGGGAGAGTACACGTTAGTAGACCCTATTTTAAGAGAAATGGAATTTCATTTCTAGTCAATTAGAAAGCATTTTAAGAGATATATTGAGAATTGAAAAAATAAGCTATAAGCTGAATTCTTCGCATGTTGGCAACAATTTCATAAAATTTTATTCTCACTTATTGATTTCGAGTACATTGGGTAAGAATGTTTTCAGCCATCCTGTTATTGTATTTCTTGTTGAGTTAAATGAGGGAAATCAAACCCATTCACATTCTCGCCTAATAAATAACTCGCTCCAAAAATACTTTTCCGTTTTTTAAAGAAAATTTTTCAATCAAATTGTTGTCCACACTCAATCATTCCTATGTATTTTTAAATACTGACCTCATCCATACCTTAAAGAGCGAGGCTTGTCTTTCCTTTGTGAACGTGGGAGTAGGATACGTTTGATCTAATAGGATGTGACGCTAATAAAACTAGCAGACTAACCTCTCTTCCCTCAGGTAATGAAAGTTGGGCTCTTTAATCTAAATTCTAGAACGGAGTCTGACTTCCTCTCCTTAGGGAGGCGTTTTCAAAGACGATGATTTAAGCAATACTATTTGTATGTTTTTCAATTAATCTCTTTCCAAATTCAAATATTTGTTTTGCTATCCTTATACACATCTCTGCATCTTCTCTTTCATAAATTAACTCCATGTCATATCTAGCTATAGTGTACTCACTAGCTAACCTTCTCAATTTCTCTCTATTTTCCTTAACAAAGTTATCAATCATCTCTGCCAGTTTACTATCGATATTCCTTATATATGATAATATTTGCTTCCCATCATGAAAATATGTGAAGTCTCCAGAGATCGCTAGGCTTACCCCTTTCATGTATAATTCAGAGGCTACACTGGACAAGAAACAAGTTTGGGAATACATTTTTTTGGATAAAGCGTACTGTGCTAACTCTAAGTACTCCTCAGCCCTAGCTATGAGAATATTAGTCATATATAGACATTTTAGAGATTCATAATTTTATTTAGATGTTGGCGTTGTGGCAGTTAGGTGTATCAACTGTTTACTTGGGCTATCCTTACTTCATCTCTCAAGATAAGGGTAATAAGTTCACTTCAAATATCTGGTCTTATCGCAAGTTGATTGAGGCTATAGTGTATAAGCTCTATGAGTATGGTATAAACGTGTTCCTCGTTGTAGAGTATAACACTTCACGTTTCTGTGCTTTCCATGACGTTCTCGTTGAGAGGAAGCCTAGGGGAGTTATTAATTGCCCTTTAGGTCATAAGCTTCACAGTGATGTTAATGGTGCTTTAAACATTGGGAATAAAGAGGATTGTAAGCGTATTAAAGAAGCCCCTTTCCTTTCTCGTAACGTCAAACGGAGTAACTCCCTTAAAGGGGAGTAACTCTTTAGACCTCGGCAAAACCCTTTAGGGCGGGGAAGAGGTCAGAGATTAGCATTAAGAGAGTTTTCCGCTCTAAAGGACTTAGTCCTCCCTCACTTTGTCAAGTGTAATCATGTGAGACTAAATTCATATTTTAGAATATGATATTTTAGAATATGATATTTGTGAATAGGGAAAAGGAATTGGAGGCTATTAAAAAGAGGCTCGAATCAAAGTCTTTAGAGCTTATAATAGTCTATGGTAGGAGAAGGATTGGGAAGACTTCGTTGATCTTAAAGGCGATAGAGGGCTATCCCTCCGTTTATTATCTAGCAGTCGAGGGAAAGAATAATCTATTAAAGTTTAAGCAAACCGCTGAAAGGCTATTTCCTGAGATTAAACACGTAAAGGAGGATTGGGAGTCACTCTTCTATGCTCTCAAGGACAAGGTTATTGTGATAGACGAGTTCCCTTACTTAATCGAGGAGGATAATTCGATACCTTCTATTTTTCAGAGGATAGTGGATGAGGTCTTGAAGGGTACTAATACAAAGATAATACTGGTGGGCTCGTCAATTTCAATGATGAGTGACCTGCTTTCGTATAAGAGCCCACTATACGGTAGGAGGACTTCAGCTATAAATTTAAAGGAGTTGAAGTTTAAGGACTTGAGGAAGTTTAATTTCGACGTAGTTGAGGGTATAAGGGTTTATGGTTTTGCCGGAGGTGTGCCTTATTATTTAATCAAGGTTAAAACTCCCTTTTTGGAGTGGATAAATGAAGAGTTGAAGAGGATTGACTCCTTTTTAAAAGATGAAATGGACTTCTCGTTAAGATACGAATTTAGTGAGATATCCACATATAAGGAGATTCTGTTGTCCATAGCTATGGGTAAAAACACATTAGGCGAAATAAGGGACTTCGTTAAGGTTGGTGGAGAGATATCTTCATATATAAAGAAGTTAGAGAGGATTGGACTAGTGAAGAGGGAGGTTCCGATTTTAGAGAGGAGAACTTCGAAGAGGGGTAGGTATATAATAGTAGATAACTTCACCAACTTCTGGTTTAAGTTCATTTACCCTAACCTCAGCGAAATAGAAGAAGGAAGATACGAGATAAGGGAGGAGGAGTACAACGAATATTTAGGAAGGGTATTTGAAGACATTGCAAGGGAGTACGTGAAGGATAAATATGGGCTTAGGGATGTCGGAAGGCATTGGTACAAGGACGTTGAAATTGACATCATGGACAAGGGATTAAACATTGCTGGGGAATGCAAGTGGAGTGACGAGGTTGACGGTATCAGAATCTTACATGAGCTCGAGAGTAAATTGGAGAGGCTTAACTTAAACGTGAAAAAAATTGTTATATTTGCAAAGAGCTTTCGCAGAATGGAAAACTCCGAAAAGGTAGAATACGTTGACTTAAAGAAGTTGAGGGAGTGGTATGAACAAGAAGAATAGTCATTGACGTAAACCAGACTGGAGAAGGGTTAATCGGAATCCGCTATTAGAGGAACTCACACTATTTACGAGAAGAGGTCTGACAAAGGAAGGACAAGCCTCCCCCTTCAAGATGGGGAGGAGGTCAGTTTTCTCCCGATTTAAATGTATAAGTTTTTCAAAATAAAACGTATTTATATTTTTATCTAAACGTATTAAAATTATCCCATTTAACTAAAAGTTTATTATCCCCCTTTGAAGATAATTATTCAGAAAGAGACAAGGGATAATGAGTAGTCTGGATGAGGTAATAGACAAATCCCTTTCTAAATTTGACGCATACTACGCAAAAAAGAACCTCAAATGGTCGAAGATAATAACTATAAAGGATCAAGAAGATAAGGTAGCAGGATTTGTAGAACTAAAGGTAAAGGACAATATAGGAATAATCTTCTATATGGGAATACTGCCACAGTATAGAGGGAAGGGTTATGGTAAGAGATTATTAAAAGAGGCAGAGAGGTATTTTTTAAGCAAGGGATTAAGCTATATAATAGCCTCCACGAGAAGTTACAATAAACCAGCACTATCGTTATTCAAAAAGTACAAAAGGTTTGATATCCATACGGTATCAGATGATATAGTGTATATTCTTGATGCATATGACGATGATGTGATTTTGTGTAAAGAAATCAGTGACGTAAAGATACCTTGTGAAACATTAGTTAAGGACTTCTGAGTACGAAAGTGAGTTAAATTTTTATTCTTTTTTTATTAACTTCCTTATACAGAATTAAATTATAAATAGTGTCCTCTAAAAATTCTCTTCATCTTTGACTTAAAACGAAAAACCTATTACAAGTTACGATAAGTGTTTAGTATGAACGTGTTAGAAATCACTCTTCTATATCTTGGAATAATGCTAATACTAGCGAAGGTAGCCGAGGAAGCGTTTTCGAGACTGGGATTGATTCCGTTTGTTGGATCGATCATAGTTGGAATTATATTAGGTAGGGGTGTAATTGGTTTGATACCGGTTAATTCCATAATATCTTTCATTTCCTCATTAGGGATTATCCTTCTATTGTTCCTTGCGGGGGCTGAGGAAATAAGTAGTGAGTTTAGATTTAATTACTTCACATTTTATAGTGTAATTATACAGTTATTATTACCGTTTATCATAATATTCTTAACATTAGAAGAGATAATTCAAACGACCAATTCCCTAGTCCTATTAGTACCACTGATGATGACGAGCGTTGGTCCTTTAACTAGACTATTAATAGATTTAGGAATAAGTAGACAGCAGTTAGGTGCTAGTTTATTCTATCAAGGAACTCTCGTTGAAATAATTTCTGTAATCATCTTTTCAATTTTCCTCGAGGCGAGAAGTACAATAAGTATCAGTGTTTTATATGTTACTTTGGAAATAATAGGAATTTTCGCGCTGATAATAGCCTTAGGCCCCATAATAGCTAAATTACTTGAGAAGATAGAGGGTTACATAAAAGTAAGGGAAATCGAGTTCGCCAGTGTGATAGCGTTAATACTCATCATAGGTTTTTTGGCAGAGTATCTGAAGTTCAATTCAGCTATTTCGGCACTTTTCTTGGGGTATTTGTTGAGGGATTACTTTAAGGATAGACCAGAGCTATTGGAGAAACTGCATGGTTTCACTTATGGTTTCTTTGAACCTCTATTCTTCGTAAGTATAGGACTTTATTTCGTCAAAATATCTCCTCAGATAATACTATATAGTATTATATTATTTATTAGCATAGTAGGCTCAAAGTTCTTAGCTGGATATTTGTCAGCAAGACTCGTAAACGTAGATCCAACAATTAACGGGCTAGGAACGTCTACAAAAGGTGGGGTAGACGTTTCATTACTGGTAAGTGCCCTTAGCCTTAATGCTATTACGGCACTAGAATACTCTTACTCCACCTTAGCAATATCCCTTTCTGCGTTAGTAATTCCGTTACTATTCAAGCTTAAGACTGGATTTAAGGTTAGTAAGGAGGAGACCAAAATTAAACTTAACACGAGAATATCGTCTATTTTAAGCTTAGATCAACCTAAATTTGTTACTTGCGACAATAATTTAAGGGAGGTAATAAATAAACTGAACGAAAGGGGTCTTAGGGCTGCAATTGTAGTGAACCGTGAGATGAGACCGATTGGAATTATAACTGTTAAGACACTCTTAGAAATAAACCCAGAGGATTACGACAGATTAAGAGTATGTGATGTATATCTTGATGAGGCAGTATTAATGGGAGAAGATTCTAAAGTTTTAGACGTACTGAGGAAGTTTAGGGAAACAGAGACTCCAGTAATTGGAATTATTGATAAAGATAATAAGCTTAAAGGTACGATATATGAGAGGGAATTATTGAGATTTATTGTAACTAAATAGGTTTAGTGCTAATATTTACTTCCTCGTCATGATAAAGACTTTAGAAAACTTAGATTAATGTTTCTCTTGAAAGGCTATCCTCCTTTTGATTACGCTACATCATTAAACCTCCTTATTTTAGCCTCTATATATTCCTTTGGTACAGCACCCACGATATAATCTACAACTCTTCCATTATAAAATAGTAGTAATGTGGGTAAGTTAACTACTCCATAATAACTGGCTATATCGGGGTATCTCTCCACATCTACTTTACCAAATCCTATTTCTCTATACTCTGTTGCCAATTCTTCAATAATCGGAGATAAGATGTGACATGGAGGACACCACTCAGCCCAGAAATCTACTAAGCTTATTTTAAAATTATTAATAAACTCGTCTAGGGTAATTGGATCAAGATGGTATACCTTTCCACCTTGATACTTAGGACTCTCTTTCTGAGATTTCATCAGTTTTTTCAACTTATTATTCAAAATAGCTTCTAACTCAGCGTCTTCTTCAAAGGTGGTCATTAATTAATATTTATTATATTTAGTTTATAAGATTTTTGAAAACAATACCGAAGTAATAATCCTTTCTTATCCTAGATATTCATCTGGCTTATTACTAACTTCCTTCCCGCCATACATGGTGAGGCTATCCTCATTTTGTAATATTTATTAATATATAGCACTATATAGTCTTAATTTTCTTTATAGGTAAAATTTTTTAAATTGTCTCACAAGTTAAAAATATGGTTCTGAATGGCATAAAGGCTGAAATCAACATACCCGGAGAGATACCTTGGGAGATAGTCTTAGCTTATTTCGTTTTAGCTACTGTCTTTGTTATTTATATAGCCAAAGTAAAGGGAGGATTGAAGCAGTTCAGCACTTTAGACATAGTATATCTCGCTATTGGAGCATCCTTGGGGACAGCGTGGGAGTTTTATATTGGTCCTTTTATAGATAGAGGAATACCATCGACTCCATTCATAAGTATTGGATTTTGGGGAAGGATTCTAATTATTATAATCTTCGTAAGCTTAGTTAGAAAAGTGGGTAGCGGAATGTTATCTTTAACAATCTATACTTTATTGGCTGACCTTTTCCATTACGGATTTGGAGGGCAACCTCTATATTTCATTTATGAGGCTTTAACTTACGGATTATACATAGATTTAATTATTGCAATTTCTGGAGGTAAGATATTTGGTATTGGTTTAACACCATCTAATAATGAGTCAGAAGATATTGCATTGAGAAAATTGAGAAGAAAGCAAACAATACTAGTAGTAATAGAGGGTGTTATATTAGGAGTACTGCTTTCTATTCCAGATCCTATATTTTACTTAGGATTTTTAAGGCCGTTCATTTATGGAGCTAGCGTTAATTGGGCTTACATAATCTTTACTTTACTTGCGTTTATACCAGGGAATGTGATCGTAAGTATAATGGCAGGATTATTATCGCTTAGAGTAGTAAGGGCTTTAGGACAATGAGAAGGGACTCATATAATATTATTTGCGAATTATATGAGCTTATAACATTCCTCACTCCCTCTCGGCTAATAATTTTTTGTGAAACCTCTTTCCGTAAGAACCTTTACGTGTTACTGGACTTCTCCCCATCATAAAAGATAAGGTATGTCGTTCTTCTATCAACTACTGCTGTTATTCTTATCTTTCTCGTTCTTAATAACATATCTGACATTACCTTTATCATTAATTACTTTCTCCACTTTTCCCTGTTTTAGCAATCTCTTCAATGACTTATATGCAGTTGATTTAGGTAGGCCAGTATACTTCATTATTTCGTTCAATGTTTTAGCACCACTCTTTATGGCATTAAAGACCTTATCATCATTATCTGAGCTACTTGTAGTCAACACTTCTTTATCCTTATTCGATCTCAGCATTACCTCTCTGGAGACGAAGAATACTATTATCCCAACTAGGATATCGATTATAATTAAGGTGAGCGAAATCACGTTTTGTTTATAGAAAAAGGAGAAAAAAAGTTTTACCTTTATGAAGAATAGAATACATACATTACTGGACCGCTGTAATTGTATATGGTAGGATTATTACTAACTTGGTAACTGAGCGTGATATAAACTGTGTAATCACCTTGGTTTAAATAAATTGCTTGATAGTATGGATAACCGTTAGAAAATGTCAGTGTTGTAGCTGAAGTTGAATTGGTTAGTGATAATGTAATAGTGTATTGAGAAAAGGCCTCACCTAATACAGGATTTATACTAAGATTATAGACTCCCGGCTTATATACATTTATTGTACCAGATATAGATGCATTGCCATACTCACCTGGTGTTAGATTTCCTAAATTCAAATAGGCTCCATAAACTACAGCGGGCTGCTGAACTATTGCAAACCTTATCGATAATATAGGCCCTAAATATATTTCAGATGTTACTAATATTGAAGTCACTAAGATTGCAAGTAGTATCGGTACTATTACATTTTTATTCATGACTCATCTAATAATAAATAATAGTTTTAGGTTTATTATAAAAATATCCCTCACTTATTCAGGTTTATAGCCCGTAAACTTTGAATATATTTAGGAGGTTTACTGAGGTTTATCATAAAAAATATCTCCTAAGATAGAAAAATAGTGAATAAAGTAATGTTTAGCTAACTACTTTCATTATTATTGGAAGTCAAATTTATCGTTAATAATTTAAATATAAAGATATGTTATTTGCTTTCCTCAAGTATTATAGTTAGTATAATAAAAAATTATAGCTATAAAATGATAAATTTATTTTAATATTTTAAATAATAAAATTCAATTAAGAATAATCAAATTATATGAAATCCTATGAGACACAAACCCTAAAAGGTTAATGTTAAACACTACGAGATCCTATGAGACCCAAACCCCTTACATTCCTTGACCAGTTTCTTATAAGCCTCTTTATTACTAGGACCACCTACCATTCCGTTTTCTTTAAAATCCTTCTCTCCTATTATTAGACCATCAGCCTCCATGCAATATTCCTTAAAGTTAGATAAAGAAATACCGCTACCTATTAGAACTGGAAGTGAGATAGCATTCTTTACCTTTCTCACAACTTCTACATCAGGGGGAATATTGCTCCTTTGTCCAGAAACTATTACAGCATCAGCTCCTCCTCTCTCTGCTAAATCTTGTGCCGCTAACTCTATTGGCAGGTTATATAGTGGATATGCATGTTTTACGTGAATATCTCCGGCTATCATAACTTTTGAATTCAAATACTTCTTAAGTCTCAATAAGTCAGCAGCCTTTCCTTCTATTATACCTTGGTCTGTAGCGTATGCTCCAATCAACACATTGCACCTAATGAACTGTGACCCAGTTACGTGAGCAATAGAAAGGGCTTGAATACATCCATTTCTCAAAACGTTAACTCCAACTGCATAGAAGTTGAAGCCCTTTCTGACTTCTCTTACAATAATGCTCATTGAGGCTACAGTTATAGGTGGAATGTCGTCTTTGTAGAATGGGTAATCTCCTAGATTCTCTATGATAATACCGTCGACCCCAGCTTCTTCTAGCTTTTTAGCCTCAGAATAAGCGTAATCTATGATCTCATCTAGGCTTAACTTATTATTAGGTGAGCCTTGTAATGAGGGGAGGTGAATCATGCCAATTATATATGGCTTGCTTTTAAATAGCTCATCAAACATAATTATATCTCATAGTGAGGGATATTAAAGAATTATATTTACAAAGTGAGGGAAGCCTCTCTGGCGGGGAGGAAGTGAGCACATATCACGACTGATATCTGCAATTATAAATCTCTACTTTATTTCTTTTATGGGGAATTCATGAAAAAATTTACTTCTTAGTTTGAATGGGATTTTCTATTCATTAATCACTTGTTGATTTAAAAGCGTATTAAGAGTTACAGTGTAGTATTCGTTAGTCCCTTCAATATGGAATTGAACTATTAGCTGACCTGCAATCGAAGGTGTTATTTTATAATATGATGAATAGTAATACAATAAGCTAACTACATTAGTTGCAGGTATAAGTAAATTTAAAGTTATGTTCTGATAAGAATTTGGTTGTATTGTGATAGATGGATTTAACGGATTGTTTACTGTCAAAGTTATCAATGAACCCGTAGATGGGAGTGTGCTGGCGAAAGTTTGTATGTAGAATTGATAGTATAGAACTAGAGTTGATAAGGTATAATTAAAGGTAATTGGCAAACTCCCACCATTAGATATTGTTATGGTAGCTGTAACGTTAAATGGGGGTATTATCAAGCCTAGGGCGTATATAGACGCGTCATAGAATATTAAGTAGTTAGAGGAATCATTAAAGAAAATCGCCGGTAAATAATTGAGATTACGTAAGGTAATAAGACTATTGATATAATACGGAAATCCATCATTTATCTTACCTTCATCTACAGTTCCACTTATGTAGAATAACTGATAATCTGCTGGAAAGAAGCTATTATACTTCGGATATACAAATGGGCTATAATATGCACCATATAACATAATATTCTGAGGTCCATTACCAGTAACTATTGATACCATATCATTACCTATAGTTAAGTATACCTCTGAGTTGACTCGAGGTTTAAATGAAATGATAGTGTAATTTGAATATTCCTTAAAATTGTAACCAGGCATTATTGTTTCATTAATAGTAAAGTTTAGATTATTGTAGCTATTAGTTGTTACATACCCTTGTAAGTAAAGTGGTGTAATATTGACAGGAACTTTTATCCATTTGTTGTCAGTTAGATTTCTAATTGAAATTATATTACTAATATTATATAATAGGGATAATCTATCCATATTTACTGCTATTTTCCACTCTTTTCCTGCATAAGGTCCGTTAATAAACTTTAGAGTACCGTTCATATAAGGCGGAAATCCTTCGCTTAAACTAATCACAGCTAAAGATGGCTTATTGTTAAGATATACACTACCTAAGATTGTACCGTTATACAGATTCCCGTTAAATATCACATTTATCGTAAAAAGTTGATAATTAACTAAAACCCCAGAACCACTATAGAAAACTATTGGGAAACTTATGTTTCCATTAAAACCATATAAAGAGAGATTACTTACAAGCCTAGGCTGGAAAGAGCTAGAAGGATATGCACTTAGGTAAAAATTACCATAAATCTCACCACTGAACGTCCCATTATATATACCTTGATCTTTGTAAAATGCACTTACTAGAGTTCCTAGATATCCTGAAGTAGGGAAATAGGAAATAGTAGTATATTGAGGATATTCTTGATTCGGTCCTATATTTACTTTCTGAAGACCGCCAGGTAATAAATTAAAGTTGAAAGGTGATATATAATTTATCGATGCTAATAAATTATTAAACACTTGTGAAGCTGATAGATTTCCAATTTGTATATTTGCTTGCTTCTCTGTACTATATGATGTCAAAACATTGGCTAATCTAGCTGAGTTTAATAACGTAGAGCTGATTGGCTGAACTACAAAAACATTACCTAGAGAAGTTTGTATAACTAATTCGCTATTGTAGAACTCACTATTAGTAACTTTTATAGCAATTGCGGGATAGCCGAAGTAAAATGGTGCATCATACGTGGTAACTTCTTTTAGGGATATCGTGAAGGGTAAACTCACATTTAGATAATCATTTATTTCAGTTTGATTTGCAAAAACTCTTATTATTGTAATGTTCACTAACCTTTCCTTATTTAATATGATGAAATATATAATACCGTCATAATATTCTATAGTTAAGAAATCATTTTGAGAATTCGCTGTAGCACCTATTCCCACTTCTTGCTTCTCTAGAGAAGCTAAATATTCTTTAGATGATAACAATTGGGATTGTACGTGCTGTTCTACGTTAGAAGACAAGTATAAGTAAGCTAATGGAACAGCTACAACTAAAATTATCATTAATAGTATTAGAAAACCAATTATACTAGATAATCCCTTTTTATTCATGCTATCACCTCTGTACTAACAACATAATACGCTCCGTTTACTTCTACTATAACCCAGACAATGTCGATATAACCCTTTGGAGGAGTGCTAGTATATACAGGGGCGAAGTTATCCTTAATTACACTTAGAGGTGAAGGCAATTGTTGATTGCTAAGTGAGTATATCCTCCCATCTAGCTGAATAAAGGATATTTGATTTCCAGATGTTGAGTTATAGATTGTTACATAACTTATGCCAGGCATTGTTGGATTCAATAAGTTGCTTGAGTTAATCAGATATGCAGGTGCTTGAAATACTGTTAAATATAAACTTCCATTGTAAGATGAATAAGAGTAGGGTACAATTAATGTGTACCCATCCTCTAACGTTACTATATCTATCTTAAGATTATAAGCTATTTGTTGAGCCTCTGATAATACAGCATAATTACTTACTTGATAAGTTGAGTAACTCGAGACCAAGCTAAACAAGACTAATCCTATTAATATCGTTACAACTACTAGAACGAATTCAGTCACAGCATTATCCATTTACTCCTCTAAAATACATACTATTTACAGGGTTCTATATATATTTTCTTTTAATAGTAATGAAATTCACTTCTATTATCTAGTAGACTTTATTATACACAATATCAGTCAAGTTTAAAGAATATCTGTAAAATTGTTAAGTTTTGAAGTAAAATTTTTAGATTATACAGAATTTTTATAGATTTTTACATAAAAATAAATATATATTTAGTTTTTAGGTATATGTATAAGTCTCTATTCGCTCCCATGAGTTTCTTAAAGATTGATTTACAAAATAGTTTATAGGAACCAACCTCCGTCTTAAAGGACAAGGATTTCTCATTTCGTAATAATGATAGTTAAATTTTTTCATTTATCTAAGGAGTTAATTCAAAAGAGCCTTCTAAAGCTGAATGGAAGGGTCAGAAGTTTCCTATTTTTCCTCATCTTGGTCAGTCTTTAGCAAAGCTCCAGCCTTTTCCTCAATATCAGCTAAGACTTCATCAAACTCATCATTGTATGCTATTTCATATTAGGCATCACTATCATGTTTTAGGTTATCGAGCATCTCTTTTTGGTGATCCCTAAGTTCCTCTAAGTATTTTTCGTGTACATCTTTCCTACCTTCGGAATACGCAGCAATCCCGCTTGCGGCATACGCCAAATATGCTGTATATAGGAGGGTGCTGAGAAGCCCATAGATGCCTAAATCCATTATGCTTAGAACTTGATACAATAGGTAAGGTCTATCTAACAGAATTGTCAAAACTTTCTTATCCCTTTCGCTCAGTGCTTGACAGTATTCAGCGGGCTCTTTAGGGTAGGATAGTAAGCATTCTTCCAATAGGACAATTACCTCATTGTTTAGCTCTCTGAGCCCAAATGAAACTATAATTTCCATTCTTAGGTCGGAGTTCTTTATAATTTCTATCTTTGGGAGGTTTCTCTATGAATCTATATCGTCGAACAGTTTCTTTAACTCGGTCTGCCCCAGTTCCTTTAATGACTCGCTAGAGGCTCTAAGTAGTTCCACTATTTTAGATCCTCTTATAGGATCATGACTTAGCTTTTTCTTTATGACCTTGGCTAATTTCCTGCCTAATTAACTCTCTGAAAGTGTTGTCTATTCTGAAGAATTCTAGGAAACCTCAGATTAGCATTTTCGTTGACAATAAAGCGACAAGCCTCACCCTTTATGGCAGGGAGGAGGCCAGCTCGTTCTTATTTATCCCGTTCAGCTAGCTAACATTATCCTATGAGAAAATAAGGAGAACCTCACTAACGGGAAGGAAGTCAATTAAAATAATTCTAAATCCTCGTTTATATATTTTAAGGTTTCCAGACCATTCGAATTCGTTATTATTATATCCTAGGATTTTAATAAAAGGCAGAGGAGTAGCTTAGCAAATAAGTATATTATTGTTTATAAAACAAACTATAGATTATGAAGAGAGTTCTCAGGATACCCAGGTTTACAAAGGATGGCAAAACTAAGACATTAGAATTACTTGTAGATTCCCCAACGATTAACGATAAAGGTTTTCCGCAAGAAGCTAGATTTTTACTGGTAATAGATGATGGAAATAACAGAGTAGGATTTCAACTAAGCCAATCAGAGGCTGCATTACTATTACACAGGCTTAATTACGTACTGAATGAAGCCTCAAAAGAGTATATAAGTTTAGAGGAGAAGGTTAGAAAGGAATATGAAAAGAAGGTAAAAGAAGAAAAGTCACATCAAACAGATGAGTTAGAGAGTCTAGAAGATGAGGACTTTGAGTAATTTGTTTGTCTGAATTCCTCCACGCGCTAAAGGGCGAGTCTTTACTGATTTGGTAATCCCTTTTTAGTATTCGACATCTCCGATCATAGTGATTAGCGTAAAAATAATAAGGATTATATAAAGGAGTTAGTAATTTAATTTATGAATCTTAATACACATATAGCTTTAGCCTTAGCCGTTGGCTTGCTATTATTTCACAATGATGTCACGATAGCAGTATTGGTAGGAATTGGGGCTGCAATACCAGATTTAGACAGAGAATATGTATTCACGAAGAGAAAGATATTTGCCAAGTATCAGTTACATAGAGCGCTATTTCACAATGTGTTCTTTGCTTTAGCCATTACTTTATTTAATCAATACTTAGGTTTAGGGGTTTTCTTACACATAGCCCTAGATATGTTAACATCTCCGACAGATAGGGGAGTTGAATTGTTCTTTCCCTTAGGTAGATTAGTAGGAAAGTTCATGCTGGATTACGACGGTAACGTGAACAGAAAGAGTAAAGGAATGTTATGGTATCTTGAAGATCCAGTCAGAATAATAAATAAAACTGCTGACCCGGGATTAAAAGAAGTTAATAAGATGCCGTGGATAAGGATTTATGGCCCTTTCAAGAACAGTAGATTAGTTGATTGGATGATATTTTACTCTAGCTTCGTTTTTATTCAGCTATATGAGTTAAACAATTTAATATCATGGTGGGAGAGCTTTCTATATACTGTTTTTGTAAAATACATATTTATTGACATTGGAATAATAATATTTTACTTTACAGGCGAGTTTTGGAGGAGAAGGTTACAGTTTAGGGGAGTTACCACAAAGATCAGAAATTCGATAATAATTATCATGGTATTTGCTCTTTCCCTAATCTTATACCAAGGATATCATCTTTACAATCCTATAAATACATCCATAGGAATTAGAGAGGTAAGTCTCATAATAGTTTCATTAATAATAGGTCTTATAATAGCTTACGTACATGTTAGACTGAGGTTTAAACAAGTAGTACTTTAATAATTTACAAAATGAGGAGGACCTAATTAGTAAGGATGAAGTCTAAAAAAATTAATCTTGTTCCAGTTGCTCTTTTATTATACTCTTGATCTCTTCTGTTCTGAACCCGCTCTTCACTGCAAAGTAATGAAATACTAAACCTATAGCTATTGCTATGATAGTATCATACGGGAAAGGAATTAAAGGATTACTAAGGGGTCCAAAGTTTCCGAAGAAACTTAGCAGATAAATTGATAGTATTAACCCGAGTAGCCATAACCCACTTAACACATACCTTTTACCCTCATTATTTACCATAAAGTACCCAACAACGCTAGGTATGATAACCATTCCTAAAAACCCTAAAAAGTATAGTATAAAACTTGGAATAATGGATGATGTATCGTTTAATATGTTTAAATAAGCGAAATAGGCTAATCCAACATTAGCTATTAGTTGAAATAATCCCACGCCTATTCCTACTACTAAGTTCATATTCAGCTTCTTAATAGCATAATACATCCAGAATATAGGTACTAAAATGAAAAGAGAAGTTAGGACAAAGAATATGGTAGTGAACCCAGACCAGTAGACTACTAGTATTGCTGATATCGTAGCTATAGGTGCTATTATACTTCCTCCAAATATTCTCACAGGTCTCCTAAGATCTGGAGCGGTTTTTCTTAGAGTTTGTAAACCTATCCCTCCCATGACGTATGTGAAGACTGTAGCTAATGAGCTAAATCCCACGAATTCATACCAGCTGGGGAAAGGTAATAAAAATACAATACTGGCTACTAGTGTGGCTGCTAACGACCATATAGGAATTCTATATTTATTTAATCTTAAGAATATCTGTGGGAAATACTCATCTGTTGCGATGCCATAAAAAGTTCTAGTAGTAGTACCTATGTAAACTAATCCCGTCCCGCTAGGGGATATAACTGCATCTATTAATAATACATAACTCCAGTAAGTAAGTAATGATAAACCTAGAGCTCTTCCTGCATCATTCAACTCATAATAAAAGGGACCATTTGCTAAAGGACTGCTTAGTAAAGCTGTCCAATTACCTGGTGTAACGTTAATTCCGCTCCAATCTATAGCCCCAATAAATGATATTTGGAGAAAAGTGTAAATCGCTATAGCTATTAATAATGAAAGGACTATTGCTCTTGCTACATCTCTTTGCGGATTCTTAGCTTCACCAGCGTACTCAACTGGTTGTCTGAATCCTAAATAGGCATAAACTATTCCGGTAGAAGGGATAGCGTAGAGCATTGCAATAGTTCCCGTATAGTTTCCACTATTTGAGAAAAAGCTGTAGGATGTGAAATTCTTTGTATTAAACGCTAGAAATAACAGTATAAAGGTTATTGTCGGGACTATTAGTTTCCATATTGTTATTCCAGTATTTGTCTTACCTAATACTTTGATTCCAAAATAATTTATAAAGAAGAAAATTATTAATAATATTATTGCAAGACCTATACCCGGTAAGGTTAATATGGTAACTCCATTAACTGTTGTAGTCAGTAAATTGGATAATGATGGATTTATACCAGTTATGTACTCTACCACAGCTTCAGCTTCTATTGATGGTGTGGTAACAGCTGAAATCAGGTAAAGCACTGCCATTATATATCCAATATAACTACCGTGACTATAGTGGGGATATCTTACTATTCCTCCACTCTTTGGTATTGCCGTTCCTAACTCGGCGTAAGCTAATCCTATGAACATCATTAATATGCCTCCAATAATCCATGAGAAGACTGATGAAGGTCCTGCTACAGATGCAGCACTTAATGCAGAGAATAGCCAAGCTGAACCTATAATACCTCCTAAGGCTAAAAAAGTCAGGTCTAGAAGAGACAACTCTTTCCTTAACATCTTGTCCGAATTTAAGGTTTCATGACTCACGTAATTAGGTAACGTGTAAACACTTTTTAAAAGTTATTCAAATCAATGGTTCGAACCAATATTTTCAAAAAAATAAAATAGTTTTATATTCAACCTTAATGGTCATTAGATGAAATATTTAAAAGGTTTTATAGCATACTATTCTAGATTAATTTACCTAAATTTTTAATAAATAAGTAACTGTCGATTTTAAGCAAGTATTATTTAAATTAACTTAGAAAACTAATGGAAAAAATTTTTAAACTTCTAAAGGTTAGCTATTTGACTATGGAGAAAAAAGTACTAGGTTGGACTGAAGAAAAGATTTCTCCATTAATATTAGGATCATGGCAGTTTGGTACGCCATCCATTATTGGTAAAAGTGATGCAATCAATGTGATTAGAAAAGCAGTTGAGTTAGGCATAAATGCAATTGATACTGCAGAAAGCTATGGTAACGGAACATCAGAGAGTGTTATTGGCGAGGCAATTAAGGCATTTAAAAGGGAGGATGTATTCATAATTACCAAAGTATCGATTGATCACTTGAGATATGAAGATGTATTAAGAGCAGCAGAGGCTAGCTTAAAGAGGTTGGATACAACCTATATAGATTTATACTTAGTTCACTGGCCTAACCACTACGTGCCAATCAGAGAAACGGCTAAAGCAATGGAGAGACTAATTAATGAAGGTAAAATAAGGTATGTAGGTTTAAGTAATTTCTCATTACCCCTGCTAAGGGAGTTTAGGGAACACTTATCAAAGACGGATGTAGCAGCTAACGAGTTACATTATAATCTTCTCTTTAGAGATATAGAGAAGGAGGTTTTGCCTTATATGATAAGGGAGAATATACCAACTTTAGCTTACGATTCCTTAGGCTTAGGCTATTTGATAGGGAGAAAAGAAATTAAGGATGAATACAGATGGTATGTCTTGGCTAGAGAAGCATATGTTAAGTCGATAGAACCTTTGGTTGAGGAAATAAATTCGATTGCAAAACAACTAAATAAGTCTCCTGCCCAAGTAGTATTGAACTGGCTAATTATGAAAGATAACGTCTTCGCTATTTTCAACAGTACTAAACAAGAGCATATCAAGGATAACTTAGGTAGTATAGGATGGAAATTGGGAGAAGAAGCATTAAGGAAATTAGACGAGGCTGTAAAGAAAGTCACTATAGATTACTTTATAAAGTAATTTTATTAGTGAATAACAATTTAACTATTTTAATTTTATTATATACAAATTATTTAAAAATTATTTAAGATATTGAGTCCAATGAATTAGTATTATCCAAGATAAAATCACTCAATAGATAAGATCAGGCTTTCCGCGATAAGCTAAAATTGTTCGTATATGAAATTTTTCAAATAAAAGATTTATTAGATATGTTATAAATGTTTTATCATGGGTAGTCTTTTCGATAAAAATCCCGAGTTAAAGAAGATATTCGATAAAGGCTTGGAAGTTAGGAAGCAAGTAATGGGTGAGGAATACGTAATTAGGGCTTTAAATAATACGACAGATTTTAACAGAGAATTACAAGAAATGGTAACCATTTTCGCATGGGGATTAGTTTGGACTAGAGATGAAGTAATTCCAAGAAAGATAAGAAGTTTAATAAATATTGGAATATTAGCTGCGTTAAATAGATCAAACGAATTAAAACTGCATGTTAAGGGTGCAATAAGAAATGGGTGTACTGAGGACGAAATTAAGGAAGTTCTCATACAAGTTGGGGCTTACTGTGGCTTACCTGCTGCTATGGAAGCCTTTAGAATAGCTCAAGAGGCTATAGATGAATTGAAAAAAGAAGAGAAGAAATAAGGATTTTGTTAAACCCTTTTGCAGTGTAGGTGTTATAGATGGTCTGGTATGAGATGTTTGAAAACTCGAAAATTAGACTTCGATTTTTCTCGTTTATCTGACCTCCTCCCCTTAGAGCAGTTCACAAGCTCACCACCTTCATTTTCATCACCTCATAGCTAGTGGGCTTTAACGCTTAGTCGTCCAGTGATGGTTCAGCCGTGGTAAGCAGTTTCAGTGAGAGAATTAAGTTTATGTAACTCCATCTAATTTTTTTACATAATGCCAGATGTGGGTATGTATCCCGAAAGGCTGGCATAGCCCAAGATGTTCCCCCACTGTGGGTTGGGGTTATCCCGCTAAGGGGGCGGGTGAAGGCGGGAGACCCGCTTGACTCCCGTGATGCCCAAGGGTTGAGGGTCGATATCAAATTATATGAGATCCGATGAAACCCAAACCCCAAATTATCTTATCCCTTTTCCCTACCTTTTTTAGTGCTTGAGATATGTATTAAGGAGGAAGGACACGTTCTCACTACCCCTCTTTGGCTTCCCTCAATAACATTCCTTCACTAAAAATATTACTCCGCCCTAAAGGGCGAGCTTACCGTTTCTTAGTCAGTATTAAAGTTTAAGATAGTTTTTTACTTATACAATATTTGTAATTTTTAAAGATCTTATAACCACATTTTAATCGACCTGTCCTAATATTGATTCAGAAATTTAAATTAGTATAAACAATATGATATAATGGTATGAGAATAGAGAAGTATATTAAAGTAAACCACGAAGTGGATATCGTATTAAGGATCATGTCTGACCCACTCTTTACTATTCCTAAGCTTTTCCCTTATGTGAGTAAAGTAGAAACTAAAGGTAATGAATTTGAGGCTAATGGTAAAGTTGTTACAATGAAATATAATTTAAAAGGAAGGATCTATACCGGTGACAGTAAAGTGAGAATAGTTTACGATAGTAATAAGGGTGGAGGAATAATAGATATCGAAAAAATTAATAACAATACAATAAAGATAGTCTTACAGCATGATGATAGCTTCAACGCCTTTTTGGGATACTTCGCAGTTTCTAATAACTTAGAAAAATTGGAAAAGAGAATAGATGAGGATATAAGGCTTGAGAGAATCAAGAGAAAGATCTAGTAGTCTTACTTCTTACCCTTAGACGTTTCCCCTCATTTATTCTCGTACATTGGGAGGCTGAAAAGCCGACTTCCCGCCATAGGGGTTTCCTCACATTTTAAAAATAATTTATCTTAACAATCTATTACCATTTTTAACTAAATAATACAATCCTACCATCTTTACGATATCTCCAATTATTGCGATTATACCTAAATTTATTAAATATAATGGTAAACCTAAAGTGAAGACTAACGCACCATAGAAGAATAGCGCTGAGTATAATTTGTTAAAGGTATTTAATGTAATAAAAATCGATATTCCAGCAATTGGTTCGAATAGGTAACCAATTAGTATCAGTCCAACTCCAAGAAAGTCATTTATTTGAACAAATAGCATTCCTATAAGAGCTATGATTATGGCTATTATCCCGGCTAGTTTTAGTATCATACCTTTTTTAAGCTCAGCCTTATAATATGTTATATAAGAAGGAAAAGCCATTATCAATATTATCCACAATAAAACCTTTGACACGTTTGTAAAAATGTAAGATAGTCCGTAAACAAGAAGCAGAATTAACTCCGCTAAGATAAAAGCTGAGGCTATTAAACTAATTAAATTACCCTTAAAGAGGTATTGGTTCATTTCAAGTATATATATTTTTAAACTTAAAAGAATATTTGTTAAAATTGGTTTAAACTTTCAGGCTAAAATACTTCATCATAAAAACAACGAGTTTTAGATCTCTTTGTACCGGATAATGTATTTTTAAATGTTTCTAAGACGACATTTTTAAAAAATTGACCTAATTCCTTTTGGCAAATAATTTACTATAACCTTAAAATAGTTGATTTCTGAAAATCACTGTTAAAAAATTATCCGGACATAACAAGACTTTTGGCGATGCTCCCCCTTAATGAAAAGCTAAGGTCGTTTATAACCCTAAAGTTATTTACTACAGTTTAATGAAAGGAGGGCAAGCCTTTTGAGGTTAAGGTTATTAGAAGTCTTTAGGATTAACTCCAATAAACGCTTCATGGCTTGGCAAAACATTAACTCTTTAAGGCTGGTAAATAGTTGAGAAGACTTAATTATAATAAATATGTTTTATAGGGTATGAGGTGGACAGTCTCTAGAATCCTAACGTTCATTGTATCAGCAGCTACGATAGGTATAGCATTTGAAAGGTTCTCGTTTTTCGTTTCATTTTACTTAATAGTGTTATCCTTCTTTTATTTCCTAAAGGAGTGGAGACCTATTCCTATACTGTCCATCTTAGGTATTATGTTGGCTCATAACTATATCCTAACCTCCTCCCCATTTAGAGGTGAGGTTCTCCCTCTTTTTATCATAGTCTTATCCTTACCCTTCTTAATTTTAGGAATAAGATATGATAAGAAAGGAATTTTTCCTACTGTACTGTTTTGTATCGCTCTAGGCTTGGTTATTTTACCTCTAACCACTTTAGAAGAGTTTATCGTGATATTCTTCTTCTCGTTGATGATTTCGAGACTACTAGACTACAGAGGAGTTATAATAGCTGGTATAACTTTCTTGCTAATTTCTATTTTCAGAATGGAATACTCTGACATATCTTATTTCTATCTGTTAGGAGGAGTAATAAGTGCTATATTGGTAAGGAGTGAGAGAAAAGTAGAGATATATGAGGCTCTTTCATTGTTTTCAGTTTTAATCGCATTAACGTATACGATTTTTAAAATACCTATAATCTTCTTATCAATTGGTTTAGGACTATTTTTCCCACCATCATTGATATTTTCTTCCATAATACTATATCTAGAAGGCTTTAGATATGCGTTGTATTTAACACCAATTTTTATAATCCCTTATCTCTGGAAGTCAAAGCTATTAGACTTCACCTTAATTAGCATAGGATTAAGTATGCTTTTCCCATTCTCCATACCCTTTATGTTAGTCTTATCAAAGTTTAATAGAACGTCATTGCTTATTTCCTCCATTGTATTATCCTTAGCTACTATTTACTTGTTTTCAGAGGGGTATTACGATATAAATATCGCTATTTCATCAATTATATGTTCAGCAATTTTCTTAGCAAGTTTTAAATATGATCTGATTGTTCGTTATTTCTTAATGAAGAGATTCTTGCAAACTTTGCCAATAATTTTGGTTGGTATCTCATCTATTTTAGTGCTCTTCTTTTATTACTACATATTTTCGTATGTTGCCTTAGCAGTCTCACTAATTTACTTCCTTATAATTTATGAGAAGAAAATTCTTGAAAATTTTGATGTTCTTAAGTATAGTTTACTCGTAGTATTTTCCATATTATTAAATAAATATTATTTCTTCTTACCTTTGAGCGGATATTATCTTAAAAATAAGTTGAATTTCGTAATGAGTGTTATACCAATAATTGTCTCTATCACTTTACTAAATGACGTTAACATAACACTAGTTGCATTGTTTTCATCCTTATCCTATTTCCTTCAAAGCTTAAGAAATACATTTAACGTTAAACCCTTATCTTATATTTTACCATCAAGCATATTAATAATACCTTTTACGAGTTATTTGAAAACATACAGCGTTTTATCTTATATACTAACGGGAAATCTTTTCCCCTTATTTATAAGTTCGATTGTCATTGTGACTCTTTGTTTAATAACTTATATCTCCTCTTACCTATTGGGGAGAAGCAGTCAGTACTTAGGTATAATTTATGGAATTTCTTTAGGAGTAGTATTAAGTGTATTTGCGTCTAAATTACTTATAATAGTCTAAATTTCTGATCTATATCATGGATGGTTAGGTCATCAATTAGGAGTAAAAAACCCTCTATTAATTAGAGCTCTTTCGTCAAACTTCTTAAAACGTTTTATTACTTTTAAAAAATCATTATATATGTGAGACTAGAATTAGAGAACCCTGTTAGCTTTAGAGGCTTAACTTTAGGTAAGAAACCGTTAACTTGTGTAGTTGTTACAACAATAGAGGATTTAATAAAAGCTGAGAAGTTAAACGTAGATTTAGCTGAGGTAAGATTTGACCATATGTTACTTAAAGAAAGATATAGTATAGATCATTTGTTGGAGAAAATTTCAAATGCCAAAATTCCCTTAATATTCACTGTTAGACACCATGAAGAGAGCGACCTGGGAGAAAAAGCTGTAAAACTGAGTGATGAGGAGAGGGTAAAAGTCTATGAGAGAGCAATTACCATTCATAACGTTAAGTTAATAGACGTTGAACTTAGAAGTGTGAAGCAGTCGGATATTTTCCAAGAAGTTGTAAAAAATGCTAAAAATAATGGTGTTGGGGTTATATTATCTTATCATAATTTCAAACTTACTCCGTCAATGGACGAGCTGAGAAGAATAGTGGAAGAGGAAAACTATTACGACGCCAATGTCTTGAAGATTACAACAATGATAAGTGATGTGAAAGATTTACTTACCTTAATTAATTTAACGTATGAGACCAGAAATAAACTTAAAAAACCCTTAATATTCATAGGTATGGGAAACCTAGGAAAGATTTCCAGAATACTAAACGTAGCATTTGGTAATGATATAGTATACTCTCACATAGGGAATTCAACTGCCCCAGGTCAGCTATTGTTAGATGATACAAAACGCCTATTATCATTATTCTTTACGGATTAGTTTTTATCCCGCTTCCACGTTATGAGCTTAATTCACAAAGAATTTGCCATATTTCTTGTTAAAAATAAGCGTAAAAGAACAGTGGATGTTAATAAGCTAGAGACTCTACATATTTTTATGCTAATAATAAATGAGAGATTACCGGAAAAAGCGGTATTGGTTGAGGAACCAGAAGTAGCAGAATTGTTAAGCAACTATTTGAAAGTTCATAGATCCATTAAGCGTAGAGGCTACATAATTTTTATGGGAGAATATAATGGGAACAATTTAGTTATTTCAACCCATGGAGTAGGAGGACCATCAACTGCATTAATCTTAGAGGAACTTATAGCTAATGGAGTAAGGATAATCTTGAGATATGGAACCGCTGGTGGGCTTCAAGAAGAAGAGAAGTTGGGAAAGTACATCATACCCTTAGGAGTTTCACATCACTACAAAAGTTCTCTTTATCAAAGCTTTAGAAACGATGTCGTGCTATCACTCTTCCCTGACTTAGAACTAGCCTATTCCTTATACAAATTCCTAAAGGAAAAAGGGAGAGAAGTGTTTTATGGATCAGTTTTTCAAAGTGACGATTTCTATAACGAATCACACCTAAATTATGACGATGCTGTAGATATGGAAACTGGAACTCTATTCCTAATAAGTAGATTGAAAGGAGTTAGGTCTGTTTCTCTTCTCATAATTGCAAATTACAAGGGAAAGTGGATTAATTATGAGGAAATTTACAGAAGAGATGCAAATTTAATATTAAGCTTCATAGCAAATAATTGAAACCATGACTGACTTCCTCCCCACCATAAATGGTGAGGCACTCATCACTTTGTAATGTGTTATTTAGAAAGTGTTATAAATTTTGAAAAACTACTATTAAATAAGTGATAAGACCAGAACTTTGTATTAGATGTAGAGCTTCTAAGTACTTATGTGGCTTAACCTATTGCCCAATTCTAGTTAAAGTTAGGACTAAAAAAATTGAGAGTAAGGAAGTCCTAGGTTCTTCACCACCTACAGTATTTGTAGGTAGAGTAAATTATCCTAAGATCATCGTATATCCATCATCTCCTCCTATATTAGGGAATACTGAATATTTTGAAAACTCAAAGTATTGGATAAATTCTAGCCTCGATGAGTTCTTAACTGCCAGACTATCCTTAGTAAGAGGAGGAGTAAGATATCACGTAGGTTCAGCAATAAATCCTGATAAACTCCTCCTTGATATACAAGCGATTACAATAGCCTCAAGACCGGTTGACGTTGAGTTAGATCTCAAATCTAAACCAGTAGGAGGAGTACTAGATGATAATTCTCCTCCGTTAGGACCATCAGCACCTTTAGATAGATTAAGAATATCTACCTTACCACCTCCATTAAAGATTGTCGAAAAGGTGTATAATGATTTTGATATGAAAGCTAGAGAAGGAATTGTTAAATTATACTCTTTTGGCTTAGAAGTAGAAAAAATATCTAAAATATTAAGCATAGGCGGAATGGGGAGAAGAAGAAAACTCGTGCCTACTAGGTGGAGTATTACAGCTACTGACAAGATAATTTCTGATAAGTTAATAGGGGAAATAAAGACTTTTGATACGATAGATAAAATAGAGGTGTATGTTAGAAAATTTAATAGGAACTTATTCGTAGCTATCCTCTTACCTAGAAAGTGGAGTTTTGAGTGGGGTGAAGCATGGTTTCCAGGGAGTACGTGGAATAAGTGGGGAAATTACGTTGATGTTGAGGTAGACAATGAAGGATATTATGGAAGAAAGGATTACCCGGAAATAGGGGGTTGTTATTATGCGTCTAGGTTAGGGGTAACTGAGCACTTATATGAAAGGAGGAAACAGGCTACAGCAATCTTATGGAGGGAAATATATGAGGGTTTTAATCTACCTATTGGTGTCTGGTTTGTTAGGGAAAACGTTAGAGAAATGTTTAAAAATAAGCCTCTAATATTTGATTCTATAGAACCAGTATTCACTTACTTAAAAGAAATATTGAGGGTGGATTTAAAGAAGTGGTTAAGTAAATCAATGCTAAACTATAACACTATTGATAAATGGTTAGAGAAGTGAGTTTGATGATAGTAAAGAGAATTAAAGTTAAATCAGCATTAAGTAAATCGGGTTTGAGAGAGCTTGATTACAGTCTTAATCCCTATTTAGGCTGTATTCATGCTTGTAGTTATTGTTACGCACCTAACTTCACTCCAGATAGCGACGCTTCAACTAATTGGGGAAAAGTAGTTGTAGTCAAGGAGAATCTAGTTGAGGTTCTAAAGAGGGAAGTACATATGCTTAAGAGAGGCGTTGTTGGCGTTTCTACAATAACCGATCCATATCAACCTATTGAAGCCCTAGAAAGGCTAACTAGGAGAAGCGTAGAGTTGCTTTTACAAAATGGGTTTAGAGTTTCTATTCAAACTAAATCCCCCTTAGTATTGAGGGACATTGACGTTCTACAGAAGTATAAGAATAAAGTCGATGTGGGAATCACAGTTACTACTCTCTACAAGGATATTGAACCGAACGCTCCACCTCCTAAAGCTAGGATTAATGCGTTGAAAAAATTAAGCGAGAATGGAATTGAAACTTGGCTATTTTTGGGACCCATTATTCGTGGCGTAAATGATAGTGAAGTGAAGGATATTATTGAAGAGATTAGTGGCATAAGTACTAGAGTAGTATATGATCACTTCAATTATTATAAGGGGTTGAAGTTCAGAGAGGGAAGTAAGGAATGGTGGGAAGGTATCAAACAGATGATAAATAAGCTGTGCAGAGAAAACGGTTTGGAATGTCATGAGGAGAGTGAGGACTGGATATTCGAGAAAAGAAAGCAATATAAACCATTATTTTAAACGGTTCATGAATTAGTTTTATTATTCAAAATTTTAAGGAGTTAGACAACTAGCCTATTCTTCTGACCTCCTCCCCTTAGAGCGGTTCATAGGTTTACCGCCTTCACCACTTCATAGCTAGTGGGCATTAATACCCACTCGTCCAGCGATAGCTGGGTCTTCAGCCAAATTACCCCTATCCCTTGGGTAGAGGAGCCCCCACTCCACCCTCCTCGAGACTCGGGGATATGTACTGAGGAGGATGGACACGTTCTCATTACGCTTTATGGCTTCCCTCAATAATCTTCCTTCACTTAAAAACTTTACCCCGGGGGAGAGGCTTGTCCTTCCTTTGTCAAAATTTTCAATCTAATTGTTATCACAATAAAAACTGATATAAAACGAAAAACTGTTATACAACCCATTTATAAGATGGTTTTGAGTAATTTATTAAGATGTATTGCGTGGATGAGAGGAAAAGGATTCCAGTGGATGTAGTTTGTTCTTCTTACAACTTTAAGATAAGAGTCTTGATAAACGGAAAACCTCACATTGCAACCTATGAGGAACTTTGGAAGATGAGTTTAGATAACGTTAATACGATTCACCTATACGAGAAAACTGAATCAGCAATAGCTAATGATCCTTTCATGTCTATAGCTAGCTCATTCACGGTTTTCATTTCCGAAAAGGAGGACATTGAGGGATTTGCTGAATTCGTCTTAGGGAAAGTCCTCTTTGAAGTACGTTCTATAGTGCTAGCAGAGGAACCTAACATAAAACTTGAAGAAGATAAAGTAGCCTTATCCTCTATGCATTACTACTATGAGATATCGTTTAGGAATAATAGGTTAACGATAAGAGCTAAGGATAAGGAAGGTTACTATGAAGCTATGATAAGAACTCATAGCTTCAATTTTACTAAAGACTATAGGGAGTTGTTTAGAAACGTTGAGAGATTTGGCAGTACAACGAGAATAGTCTTCTAAAGGTTTTTTAACTATCATGATAATATAATACATATGAAAGTAATAGATTTAGCTAGCAGTATTATAATAACAATATCAACTGAGTCCTCAATGAGGGAAGTTCTTGATGTCCTATCTAAAGATCCATCTGGTAGAGTCGTAGTACTAAAGGAGGAGAAGCCTATAGGAATAGTATCGACTAGGGACGTAGTAGCCTCCTTCAGTGAGTATGGATTAGATATCATCAATTTGAAGGCTAAAGACATAATGAGTCAGGATTTAGTTTCAGTTTCCCCAAATGAGGAGGTAAATGAAGTAGTAAGGCTGATGTTATCTAAGGGTATAGGAGGGGTTCCAATTGTAGATAATAACGTTTTAGTAGGGATATTTACGGAGAGAGAAGTATTAAAGTTATTAACTTCCAACAACTTTTCTGGTATAATAGATTCAGTGATGAGCAAAGACGTCATTTGTATAGGTGAAGAGAGTGACATCCTAAATGCTGCCAAAACTATGACTAGATATAATATTAGAAGGCTACCAGTAATGAAAGATGATAAATTGGTAGGTATAATAACTGCTGCGGATATAGTTAAATTTATTGCAAAAAATGATAAAATAGGAAAAGTATTAGATGCAGGTAGTAAAAATTTAATAACTGTATCTAGATATGAGCGAATATGGAGAGCAGCTAAGATAATGATAGACAAGAGGATAGGCACGTTACCAGTAGTGGAAAATGAAAAACTAATTGGAATCGTAACGGAAAGAGATTTGATGTATGCTTTCTTAAACGTTTAAGCTACTATACTTATTTTTTATCATTACTTGTCACACTTTTTGCAGTTCTCTCAGTATCTGTCTCTCTCCAAGGCTCCACTTTCTCCTTAAACTCTACATCTTTCTTAATGTTAGCTAAATACATAGCTATCTTGCTAGCGTAATCATAATCGTAAACTCTATTTATCACTATCCTTTGTGCCTCTGGACTACCAGCCCCATGAACTGACTCTATGAGAAAAGCAACTCCTAAACTCACGTTTTCCAATAGTCTAATCATTCTCAATCTATCTTCTACTTTATAATCAGAAATTCCCTGCAGGTACTTCTCGATATAAGGCTTTAACTTAGGGTTCTTTAAGTCCCACTCACTAGGCCCAGTTCCTAAAATTCCACCTGCTATATCAGTTGAAAACTTAGTAATCTCGTATGGGAATCTAGTGACTAGCTGTTTAGTAACGTTTGCGAACATCGGATTAACCCACCAGCAATCGTTTTCGCATAACTTAATAGCATCTAAACTAGCTGCGATACCAGTTGAATACATATTTTCAGTTAGTAAAACCATTTCGGTGAGTTTGTTTTGTATATGAGGAGCTTTATCCACACCTACCTGCTTTGCCAGATTATAAGAAGCACCTATTATGACATCCGCTAAACCAGATTTACATCCACCATATCCTTGTCTATGATAAGCACTAAATATTTCAACTAATATTCCACTCATCTGCCAATCCTTATACATGAATACCCTTTCCCAAGGTACAAAAACGTTATCAAATATTACTAAACCTTCATGATTATACCTATAAGGTAAACCATCAATTTCTCCCTCTTCAAACCTCCTCGCATCATTCAATTGCCTTCCTACTATTACCTTTATTCCTTCAGTATCTAAAGGTATTGAAAAAGCTATTGCAAAATCTTGATCCTTCTCACTCATCCCCCTGGTAGGCATTACTACTATCTCCTCAGCTGTAGCTATCCCAGTAATATTTGCCTTAGCCCCTGCTACATAAATTCCTTCTTTAGTGACCTCTGTTACTCTTAAATATGCATTAGGCTGCTCACTGGGTTTTAAAGTCCTCACTCCCTTAACATCAGTCATAGCCCCAGCTAATGCTAAGTCGTTCTTCTGAACGTATTTTAAGTACTCCACAAATCTTTCGTAATACTCTTTCTTACCTTTCTCAGCCATTAACTTAGTTGTGATATAAAGTGTGTTCAGCGCATCCCAACCTACACACCTCTGGAAACAAGCCCCGGTCTTATGGCTTATCTTTCTCAGCAATTTTACCTTAGCAGCCAAGTCCTCCGGAGATCTATGTACATGAGTGAATCTGTTCACCTCTTCGTTTATGAACTGACTCCAAGCTCTACCCAGATGTTTAGTATCCTCCTCATGAGCTGCATCATAAGTAGCTTTAAATGATAGAACTGCTGGCTTTAAGAAGGGATCTTGAGTAACATCTTTAACTTCTTTACCCATCACGTAAATTTCAACTTTACTTCTATTCCTAATAGCCTCAACGTATTGCTCACCTGTTCTTAAAACCATATTATACTTTACACGTGGGAGTTTATAAAGTTTGATATCTACATTTAATAGTAATTATAAAAACTTCATTACTATGTTTTTAAAAATCCTAACTTATGACTTTAGTTTATAAAAGAGTATGTATACGTATTTATATGGAACAAGAGGAATTAAATACGTTAATTCAATTTCTTAAAATGCCTTCAGTTTCTGCTACCGGGGAAGGCATAGAAGAGACTGCAAACTATTTGAAGGAAACGGTAGAGAGGGTGTTAGGAGTAAAGGCTTACGTGGAGAAGACTAAAGGACACCCTGTGGTTTATTCTGAGATTAACGTTAAAGCAAAGAAGACTCTATTAGTTTACAATCATTATGACGTTCAGCCAGTAGATCCATTAAATGAATGGAAGTACGGACCATTTTCTGCTACTGTTGAAGACGGTAAAATTTACGCTAGGGGAGCATCTGATAACAAAGGTACATTAATGGCTAGACTTTTTGCAATTAAGCACTTATTAGATAAAAACGAGTTAGGCGTTAATGTAAAACTCTTGTATGAGGGAGAAGAAGAAATTGGAAGTATTAATTTAGAAGATTACATAGAGAGAAATGCTAACAAGTTAAAGGCTGATAGCGTAATAATGGAAGGTGCTGGATTAGACGCTAAAGGAAGACCTCAAATAGTTCTAGGAGTTAAAGGTTTACTTTACGTTGAATTAGTGCTAGATTACGGTATGAGGGATTTACACTCATCTAATGCCCCTATAGTTAGGAATCCTTGCATTGATTTAATGAAAATAATAGATAGTTTAGTTGACTCCAACGGAAGGGTACTTATTGACGGTTTTTATGATGACATAAGGGAATTAAGTATTGAGGAAAAAGAACTTATTAGAAAATATGACATAAATGTAGAAGAGTTAAAGGCTAATTTAGGTTTTAAGGAGATTAAATATGAGGAAAAAGAGAAGATCGCTGAAGCACTATTAACTTATCCTACTTGTAATGTAGATGGGTTTGAGTGTGGATACACTGGAAAGGGTAGTAAGACTATTGTTCCTCATAAGGCTTTCGCAAAACTTGATTTTAGACTAGTCCCTAACCAAGATCCCTATAAAATCTTTGAGCTTCTGAAAAAGCATTTACAGAAAGTTGGATTTAAGGGTGAAATCATAACTCATGGTTTCGAATATCCTGTTAGAACATCACCTAATTCTGCAGTAGTTAAGGCTATGATTGAGTCAGCGAAGAAGGTTTATAAAGTGGAGCCCCAAGTGATCCCTAATTCCGCTGGTACCCAACCAATGGGATTATTCGTAAATAAGCTAGGAATTAAGGACGCTGTAAGTGCCATAGGAGTTGGGGGTTATCATTCTAATGCTCACGCACCTAATGAAAACATCAAAATTGAGGATTACTTTAAGGCTATTTCACATACTGAGGAGTTCTTGAGAATCTACTCTAATATTTCATAATTTTTATTTTAGAACATAACATTTATAATAGTAGTAGAAAAGCCCTTTTTTATCAGAGATTATAACTTACATTATTAAGGTGTACATCAAGTTTGAGATGATAAAGAAAAGACAAACCTCACATTTTTATGGCAGAGAGAAGGTCAGTAGGAAATTATACTAACAGTAGCCTCCAATTTTCCAAATAATAAAAAGAATGACAAACCTCGCCTTTTAAGTAGTGTAGGCAACAATTCGGTTGTTTTGAAATAAATTGAGTTTTCTTTATTATGGAAATGTATTTTGGGTGAGGCAACTCATTTATTGGGACCAGTAGATGAATGGGTTTGATTTCTTAACACTCACCTAACTCAACAAGAAACACAATGACGAGATGGCTGAAAAATACTCCTTTACAATATACTCTAAATCCATTGTATAAATAAAATTTTACAGAGTTGGACGAAATTGTTGTCCACACACGTATAATACTTTCTAAATTCTTATATCTTGTCTAATAGAGAATACTTTTAGAGAAAAATCTTTAATAGTCCTAATAGGGAATTTTTATCATGGAGTTACCCGGCTACTATGACATAGTAGTTTACAGAGATATACATTTTGGAAGACCAGTGATTGCAGGAACTTTAATTAAGCCAGAAGACGTAATTCGTGAACTAGCAAAGGATATGACGTTTAAAGAAGTGATAGAAGCGTTTCATGGTCAGATAAACTCTCGCCAAATTCAAGAGTGTGCTAAATACGCTATAGACAGTATAAAAATTTTAAAGATGGGAATAGTAAAACCGAGAATTAACAAGAAATTAAAACAACATTTAGAACCATCCAACTATAAATACCTTGATTTGAATAGCGATAAATATAATCCAAACGTTCAAGGAACAGATGTGAAAGTTACTAAGGTGCTTAAGATGATCTCTGAGGGCAAGGAAATAAGAGAAATATCTGAGGAGTTAAAAATACCTAAGGAAGCTGTGATTGAAGCTCTAATTTTCAGTGCGTCAAGAATTGATGATTTTCACTTAGCCCTATCTAAATACCCTGATCCTACAAGTGTAATAATTAAGAGCTTAAATAAGATTAAGATGGTTTAATAACGTTTACTGATGGATATATTGATTTTATCTTCTCAGCCACTTTGTCGTCTTTTACTATCACATTATTTATCTTCATAACGTAGATGGCTATGTCAAGACTATCCCATATATCATTGGTTTCAGCTGAGACTACGTAAGTGCTAGAGCTTAAGTCTAATGGTGTTGTTGGAGTTGTAACGTAAATCGAATAAGGCTGATTTGAAGCTGGAATTTTAATCTTATTAATGTCTATTATCTCGGATTTTATAGGTTTATTTACAAAAATTTTCTTAGCATTTTCTGTTTGAACTTCTAGATTTAATCTCTCTAATTCTGATAAGGTATTAAATGCCTTATCTCTAAATTGATTTACTAACTTGTCCTCTACTATAGATGTAATCTTCTTTCCCTCTTTTATAGATGAAAAGACTACTTTCATCGCCCCACAGTCAGTGTGAGGTAAGACTATTACCTCATCTATCATGTTCTTATACTTTTCTAAAGTTTTAGATAATGATAACATGTTTGCTCCAGCATTTCTCACTACTATAGAGTCAGAATAATTCTCCCTTAAAAAATGATTTAACCTCCTATCCATGCAAGATATAACTAGCCTCATTAGGTGAAACATGATATTGCAATAGTATAAAAACTTTGATTAGAAAATAGTTAATTATTAATCTAAGTCTGACCTACTCCTCTCCGCGAGGTATTCTTTTTCGTGTATAAAAGGAATACTAAAAATTTTACCTTATAGAGGTGGAAGTGGTATAGGATTATTCATGTAGGGGGCAACGGTACAGCTGACGACGATGCTACGTTAGCTCCTAAGTAGACAGTAATAGTTGCTATTGCACTTGAACTAGCTGGAGGTAATGGTGTGTTAGGCTGTATCAGTAGGGATATATAGTAACTACCGGAAGGTAATGAAATTGGAGTAGAAGTCGTGACAGCATTACCCTTATTGATAATTTGAATAGTACTTACGTATGATCCTGAAGTTGAGTATATTACTATGTACGCATTATTAATTGGGTTGCTAGAGGAATAATAAGTATACGTCGTATTAGTTATGTATAAGTTTACAGTAGATGACACTGTTAGGGAAACTATCTGGTAATAGTAATCGTACGATGAATTAGTTATATTAACATATGCAGTGAAGGAATTAGTACCTTTAGTTGAGACCACGTTAACATAGTAACCGTTTCCACTTGGTAACTTAACCATTCCATTAGGCCCTACAGCTATCGTAATGGGCGAAGAAGTTGCATAAACATTGATTTGCCCTTGATAGTAGTATATTACATCTGCTGTGACTACTGGCAATATTGCTAAGATTACAATAAGGGGTATTAAATACTTCTTAAATCTAGGGCTTAGCATTGTTATACTCCAAAATTCTCTTCTATATTTAAGATTTTTGAAAAAACAGCTATGAAAAAACGTGATTCTTAACCTAGATCGTTTTATATAATTCCGATGAATCTTGATTTATCATTATAACTATCATTAAAGGAAGATTAACATAATACAATATCTAACTATTTCATAGGATTTAATATTCAGTCTTCACGATTATTAAAGGAAAATAAAGTAAAACTATAAGCTATAACCTCATATTATTCTTAAATGAAATGACATATATTTGCTCAATCTTTACATATATACTTCTATGAGAATGAAAGCTACACAAACAATGTTGATTTATGTGAAACTAAGTTGTCTGTACATAGAGATAAAGAATTAAGCTTAAATAAGAATCTAATTTAGTTTTGAATAATGGATAATACCAAGGTCTTCGTAATCCTAATTGTAATCATGTTAATATTAGCCTTATTTTCAACGTTTTATGCGAAGAGATTTACAGTTAAATATGGAACTTTTTATCCGCCTTATGCTAATATCTTAGGAGCTTACACTAGCGATGGTAAATTATACGTAACAATTAAAATTCAAAACGAGACCTATCCGATAAATATAACTGGTGGGTATGTAAAAATTGTTAACACTGGCCAATACACTAACGTTACACCTACATATAACGATACTTTTAACGTATCTTTTCCAATAACTTATTCTTTATCTTCATTCTCGCTTGTTTCAATCGAGGGTGTTTTAAAAGGTATAATGAAGGGAAACACTATTTACATAACCTTTTCCTCAACGGTACCTATTCAAATTTATTTCGACATAAAAGTAGTTAAATTCGTATACAACAACTCTACTGCTAATATCACACTTTATATCTTCAACCCAGTTAACATAACACTATTATGCATACGTAGCCTAAGTATCACAAACGCTAATCTATCTGAGACAGTAGCTGGTATAAATTTAGTTGATCTTAACTTGAGTCTACCCGTAGGAACGCATTGCATTAACTTAACCGTAAACCTCATGAAAGAAGGCGGTGTAGTATATGAAAAACAAATACAGCCAGGTTACGCATATTATATTAGTGGAGTATTAAACATTCAAGAGTACTTCTCGCAGCCTCAAAACGCTAGTTTCCAGCTTTATAAGATAGAGTTATTCTCTTGAGTTGAAGATTTCAATAATTTAATAATTAGTATAATTTTATAAGAGGATGACATTAGCGAAAGTTTAGTTATACACGTCATGAGTGATACAAAGTGCATTGACGAGTCTAAATAACACTATTAGAAGAAAAATTTTAAAAAAATAGGCAAATTAAATATAGGCAAATGAAGGCAAGGGCTGAAGTGATTATCTATTCTATTATCATTGTTATAGGGTTATTGAGTTGGGTATTCTTTCCCATTTGGTATTTAAAAAGTATAAATTACTCACAGTATCTTACGCCTCTGGGTTTTGAAATATTTTTCTTTAATAGGTCGTTTACATTAATATCTCCATTAACCTTATCAGCCTTAGTATTTCTTATTACATCTTTCATAATTCCTCTAGTATGGAGATCTAGTAAGTACTCTCTTTATTCCTCAACTCTTGCCTCACTTTTAGGCTTAGCGATGATTATAAACTCTTTGATATTTCAACAGAGATATTTATCATTTCACGGTTATTCTGTCCTACCAACTCCAAACGGTGCTTTTTACATATTCTTCCCTTCTGAAGAATCTTTCACCTTTCCCTTTTACTTAATGATAGTATCGATAATAATTTCTATATTAAACTCAATAACCAGAGCATCATGGTTACCAGTTGGTAGGCTGACCTTATTAGAGAGAATAGTGAACGACGTTTATGAAAAAGGTGTAATTAATGCCTTGACGAATTATTTTGATAGGTTTGGTGTTAAATATGCTTTAACTAATGATAGAGTCCTACAAGTGGGTAAAGTGATGATTGGCAATGATGAAAGACTTAACGTCTTCTTTCCTTCAACGGAGACAGTCGTGTTTGGGAAGAAATACGTCGCTTATATCAACAAGGATGGAGAGATAAAGTATTTAAACATAGATGATGGAATAAAGTTAACTTTAGCTAAAAGCATAGAGGAAGCAGAAATTGTTAAGAATGAGGAAAGGATGATGTATGGGGAATAAAGATGACAACAATTTCTGTTACCGGTATTAAAGGTGGAGTAGGCAAGTCTACTATCTCGACATATTTATCAATTTTCTTTAGCAATAAATATAAGGTAATGTTAGTTGACTCAGACTTCCTAAAATATTCTAGTTACTTAGTAAAGTTATATGAAAAGTTTCTTAAGAATAAGCAGAACTTAAAAGTAACATCTATCGATTTATATAACTCCTCTTATATTGATGCTTTCGAGGGAAACAACGATTATAGTTACATAGTAGTTGATTGCCCAATTTATCCAGAGAAGGGTTGTAACGAGATTTTAAAGACTGACATAACTATATACGTTAGCGATGTAAGTTCATTAGATAGTTTATTAATGGTAGCTGGAAGAGGGGAATCTAAGAAGAGAATATTAGTAGTAAACATGGTTCCTCCTTATCCAGAGGACATAGAAAGTATAACTTCAAAAATTAGTAAGCTAAACTTTGACCTAAAAGTCGTAATTCCCTTCATTCCAAAGATCTTCATGAGTAAATTTAGAGAAATTAACGATTATAAGGTGGATATGCTAGAAAAGATAGCTGAGGCGATAGAGAAGGATAAACTTAATGGGGGAGTACTTACTCCGTTACCCAGCTTGCAAAGTATTTAGAATGTTAATTATTTCGTTCAAATCCAGTTGATATTCTGTCACGCTTTCATAATGTGGATGAGCCATTGTGATTGAATTGATTGTAATATTCCAGAAATAAACGTAATTTACTCCTTTTATATTTATAACAGCCATTAGAAGGATACTGGCATAATAGTCCTTATTAGAGGTTAAATAGCTTACATTCAAATTATAGTAGTTTCTAGTAATTGCTAACTGGAAAGTTTCATTCTGGGGGTTTCCATTATTGACCAGATTAAATTGAATGTTATTAAAAATTAATGAGATTTGCTTTATTGTATTTGATATGGTATATTTAATTGGAATAAGGTAAAGCTTAGAACTATATGGGACGTTAAAGCTTATATTATCAGTATTTACGTCACAACCATTCAGATTGAAAGTAGTCAAATGTATAGACAAATTGTATGAGGGAGAGATATAGGACTCAACATTTATAAAGCGTATTGAAATTCTTTGAGTTATATAGATAATAAAAATTGTATAGTTAGACGAATAGATATTTATAACATCTACATCAGATACATGCATTTCAGTAGGATAAAAGTATATAACGTCAGAACTTGATACGATTGTAAATATTATTAACGTTAATAGAGCAAATGGGAGTAATCGCACACATTGATTTTGACTATAAAATATTTATTTTTAATGTGGCGAGGAAGAGAAATTGCGTAGTACAATGAATATTTTGTAACAAATATATTTTATTACTGCATATTCGTTATTGGTAATTCATAAAAAGCATAAACTTTTTGAACCCCCTAAACAAAAATATCTTAATGTCGTTAGAAGAGTATAGAGCGATTCACTCCCAATTGAGAGATCAAGGTTTCATTAGAACTGATTATCCCCCAAATCCCTCAGAGATCTTGTGGAACAAGAGAGTTATGACTATGAAAAGAGAAGAGCTAGATAAACTGAAGACCTTCAGACTAAAATTGATAGTTAAATGGGCTTGGGATAATATAGAATTCTATAGAAGATACTGGAAATCAAAAGGATTTGAGCCAGAGGTCATTAAAGACTGGAGGGATGTTGTAAAAATACCTATACTTAGAAAAGAGGAGATCAGAAAAGACCTTCAGCAAAATCCTCCTTTTGGAACTATTTTCCATCCAATATTATCGAAGTATATAGGTTTTGTCGGAGCTACTTCAGGTTCAACCGGTATACCAACGTTTCAAGGCTGGGGTAGATTGGAGTTAGACTATTTTCAAGAGGGTCAGGCTAGATACTTATGGACTTTCGCTGAAGTTAAACCAACTAGGGTTTACGCAAATTATTTGAATATGAGCGGATTCTATAGCTGGGGTCCTCCAGTAGTTGAAACTGCTACAAATAGATGTGGAGCTACAGCAATAGCTGGGGGTGGAGAAACTTACTTCAGTTGGAAGAATAGACATAATCTCGTACTAAAACTATGGAAAGTTGACGTATTTGCCACTACACCATGGTTACATAGGTTAATAGGAGAAGAAGCTAAACTAGAAGGATGGGAAACTCCATTTAAGGTATTACTCCTACATGGAGGAGCTGCTGCTGAAAACACTAAGAAGAAATTGTTTAAAGTGCATCCCAATGCTCAATTGGCTATAAGCGTTTGGGGAACTACTGATGGGCATATGGCTATTGAAGTTCCAGGGTTAGAGGGACAATTAGTTATATGGGAGGATATGGAAATATTTGATATAGTAGATCCTAAAACTGGTGAACCAGCTTCTGAAGGTGAGAGGGGTGAGTTAATAGCTACCTTACTCAACCACTTCACAATGCCATTAATACGTTATAGTTTAGGTGATTACGTAAAGAACGAGTTCATAACTGATCCAGACCCCAAGTATGGAATTACTCACATGAGATTTGCTGAACCAATACCGGGTAGGGTTGAGTGGATGTTTACTGTAAAAGGTAAGTTATTATTACCAATTTATGTTGAAGATGCTGTAAACGAAATTCCAGATACTACTGGAATGTTTAACATAATTGTATATGATAATCAAATGGATAAATTGAAAATTAGGATAGAGACCAGAAGGAATGAAGTAGATGGTAAATACGATATGGAGGCTAGGGAAATACTGGGGAGTAGAATTGGCGTAAGCCCAGATGACGTTGAAATAGAATGGGTAAAGCCCGGGCAGACATTATGGACTGGTTATAAGCTTCAAGTGTTTGTAGACCAGAGGAAGAAGTAATCTAAATACTTTTTAAACTCATACCTCCTATTTTAATTAGCTCTCCTTCTTCACATGGCTTTTGCTTATTAAACTTACAATAATAGGCTAGGGTAGATGAATAAACAGAAATACCGTCATCGTCTTCATTAACATACAGTTTATAATATTCTTTATTAATACCCCTTTTTTCAACGTAACCTTTATCATAATAATTTAGATAGTAAAGTATGGCTTGCCTTTCTTTTCTTCTAATCTCCAATAATAGTAAATTGAGAGATGATTTGGTAAACTTCTTCAAATCATTTATACTATCAACGCCTTTCATTTCTATATACTTTAGTATTAACTCACTATCCACCATGTTCTCAGCAGAAATTCCCAATTCATTTGCTATCCCTTCCTTATTAACAGAGCCATTATGGGCTAAGAAGAAAATAGATGAGGAATTAGACTCTAAGTAAGGATGTGAGTAATAAGAACTGACTAAGGATTTATCAGAAGCTTGCCTAGCATGAGCAATGATCATCATTTCTTCATCGCTAATTTTTATTGGAAAGTCACTTTCAACATCGCTAATCTCTTCAAATATAGGATTTAAACTCCTATAATGAAATATTTTATCCTTCGTCAAGAGTACAAATCCCCAGCCGTCACCATGACTAGTATTATTATACAGCTTATCTTCTTTTGCTGACTTAACTAAGCAGTCTAATAATTCCCTTACTTTTCTAGATGATCGTCCGTAATATGAGAACATCCTGCACATACGTATACATTAGGGATTCTAAAAATTAAAATATTATTGAATTCACGTAATAACCAGATTATAATATAAAATTCCACGTCACGTTCAAAGTTGTTCCCTTACCAACTAACATTCTTAGCCTTATTTTTCTGATCTCCTCCCTACCTTAAAAAGCAAGGTCTATCCTTCCTTCATTACTAGGTTATATCTTAAGACTTCTACAATTTAAGCGATGAGTTTCTCAATACTAGGAGTGGAGGTATTAAGGTATATACGTGTAAAAGTCATAAACACTTAATTCACCTCCTCCTTAATTTTTACAAAGTAGGGAAAGCCTTGCCTTTTAGGTCGGAAGGAAGTCGGCCTAAAAAACCTCGAATTCTTCACTTAGAGGAAGGTTAGTGATTTTGAGATTTTAGACAAAGTCTTTTATCGCCTATAAACTTTTATTTTGAAACATAGTTTATTATATGAATAAAATATGTTGTTTCTACTTTGGTTTAAGGTTAAACAGCCCGAAAGTTTAAGTCAGAAGCAGTTAATGGAAATTTGGAGAAAAGAAGCTGAAGCAGCACTCTCAGCTGTTAAATCTGGAACTATTAAAGGGCTTTATAAGGTAAGCGGAAAGAGAGAAGTAGTTGCTATCTTAGATGTCAGATCTCATGAAGAGTTAGATGAAATACTAGAGAACTTACCAATAACTAAGGAGTTGGGACATTCTGTAACCGTAGACGTGTACCCGATACATCCTTATGAAAACTTCTATGAACTTATGAAGAAACTTACTTCATAAATTCCTTCTATGAGGTACTATTATCGCCCTTGGTATAAGTGATAATAGTTTCAAGATGTTTTATAATAAATAGTTTTAACCCTATTATCGATAGATAAATCTTTTGCCTAAATACCTGTGTTAAGAACATGGAAATACTTATTTTTGTTTGGAAATTTTACCCTTAGGAAATTTTTTAACACGCTATTTTCATAATTAATTAAGTCAAGATCTCATTAGGAGTACATAAAGACATTTCTCTAGAAAATTAGTTTAACATCCTCCTAAGTTATTAGATGTTTGGTTCATAATGTTTTTGTCTTTCCTTTATCGCCTTTTGAACATCATAAATTCACTAATACTTTATTAATAACTTTTCATTACCATATAATTAGATGATTTGAGTGGCCAGGACTGAGCAGTAATGATGATATGTTTTTATTATGATCTAATCGTTAGAAATATAAGAAAAACACAAAAATTTAAAAAAAAATCACTTTAAATTAACTATATACTCCTCTTAGCTTCACTTCTTTTGTTTCTCTAACATCTGCAATAACTCCTTTGGAGCGTCCTTCTCGCTAACAGCTCCTCTACCAGTCTTTCCTCCACCCTCATCGTAGGTGAAGCTTATCATCTTGCCAACTCTCCAAACCTTCTTTATCTTACTAATATCTACAGACTTCTCTTCTCCCTTATACTTGAACTTTACTGTTGCCATATTTCTTCAAGATTACCTTATGTTACTCTCTTAAAAATACTTTACGGTTTTAACTCAAGTATAACTTAAGGTATTTCTATAAGGTCTAAAAACGTTTAAATGCTTAAGACTACATTTTATAATGTTCAAAATAATATATACTATAGAATAAACAGTGTAAAAGCGGAGTTAAGAGAAAATGATCAGAATATGAAAAATATTTAATCGCTTTAGGAATACCAAACAAAGTTATAATATTTCTTTTCTTTATTTAACGCTCTCCATTCCTCTGGGAATTCATTTCTCAAATACTCTTCTGGAAGCCTAGAAATATCGTAAAGAGGAGCGTTTGATGAGATTTTACTTCCATTACTAGCTTCTTCTTTTTTCTTACTAATCTTTAATCCTATCATACATATCACCTAATGTATAAATATATTTTCTAATTTATAAGCTTATCTAAGAATGCTTAAAAGGGTTTCTAGATAATAAACATTAGTATTACTTTCCGATTTTGGCTTAAAAATACCAAGGAACTTGTATATTCATGAAAGGGCTTCCTCCGAATCGTTAGAAGTTTGCTTTACAAAGTTGAGGAAAGCCTCAGGGACGTGGAGGAAGTCAGACTTGAACTCCCCCTAAAGATTTTCACAATATAGTTAAACTTAATTACATGAAGATTTTTCACTTAATGGAACCATCTTTATATAGTATTCTCCTTTTAAGTTTTCAAAAATACTTAATAAAATTAGTATAAAATAAAATTTTTACAAATAGAAAAAGGTTTATGCTGTGGAAAAGGTTGTATATGTTCTTCCTAGCCAATATCCTTTCTGTATAGACTTACCTATTGTTGGCTGATCATCTAGGAACTTTGTAATCTCTAAATCAAATCTCATATTATCCTTACTTTTTACAAACTTTACTCCAGCTTTAATCAACATATTCTCTAGCAAGTATTGCCTAGTTCTGTCCAATCCTTGCAATGATCTCTCTGTAATATATACTTCATTATATTTAGCTAATTCAAAAGCGTAATCATGATATGCGTAAATATTTGAGTCAATTAACACTTTCTCCCCCTTTACTTCTGGCAATTGAGGTATTTCATAATCTGGGATAGCAGTAATACAATTATCGTCACTACACTCCCATTTCTTATTAAGTCTTATCTCTACTCCCAGCCTTTTCAATTCCTTTTCATAATAGTTTATAAGTTCACTGAATTCTCTTACCTTCCACGGATCTTTAAAGAGTAAGAATTGTCCACCTAACTTATCGTTCTTCTCATACAAAGTTACTGTAAATCCTCTTAGGGCTAACACTCTAGAGGCTTCTAACCCCATCACTCCTCCTCCAACTACAAACACTTCTCCTTTACCTTTCTCTAGAGGAGGTAATGATTCCCAGCCTAATTCTGGATTAACATCACATCTAACTTCTCTATATACTACACCCCTACACAGTTGGTTGCACCTAATGCAAGGTCTTATAGGTAGACCCTTAATGTTCTTCTTAAGCCAATAAGGATCAGCCAATAGTTGCCTACCTAACACTACAACGTCAGCTACTTCTCTAGCTTTTATAGCGTCTTCTAAAGTTAATATTGAGCCAACTAAGAATAATGGAATGTTAATTTCATCCTTAACTATTTTAGCCTCCCTTAAGAAGGATACTCTATCATAGTAGAACGGCATACTAGAAGACAATGGACCATCTCTACCTGCTGACAAATGTATGTAATCGATTCCTGCTTTCTCAAGTTTTTTGCTTATATCAGCAATAATCTCCGGATTCAATCCCTGTTCGTCAAATTCAGTAACGCTCAACCTTATTCCTACTGTGATTTTTACTTTCTCTTTTATCCCTCTTAAAATCTCCTCAACAAACCTAACACCTTCCTTATATTCATCACTCCTACGATTAGTAGCTGGAGACAGGAATTGTGCTATCAGGTAACCGTGTGCTCCATGTAACTCTATTCCATCAAATCCAGCCCTCTTAGCTCTAATAGCTGAATTAATGAAGTCGTTCTTGACTCTTTCTATATCCTCTTTACTCATTTCCCTTACTTCATCCATTATTGGTATTGGGCTTGGTGCTATTGGCTTATTTCCCCAAATAATATCCCTTCTGGTTTTTCTACCAACGTGAACTAATTGAACAAAAATCTTACTTCCCAATGCATGTATTACCTCAGTTAATCTCATGAACTTTGGGATTAATTCATCTGAGTAAAGTCCTAATTCATTCACTGAGCCCCTAGCATCGATGTTATTGACGTAAGTGTATTCCGTGATTATCAGTCCAACTCCTCCCTTAGCCCTCTCCGCTAAATATGCTATGTGAGCCTCACTAGGATATCCTTGAGGCGTGCCTAGGTTACTTATCATCGGTGACATTGCTAACCTATTCTTAACTTGAACGTCTCCTATCTTTATTGGTTCAAGTAGTGTTGACAATGACATAAGTGGAAATCTTAATAGTTAGTTAAAAATCTAACTTCATTTAGCTATAAGGTACTAAAATTAGATTGCTTTCTTTTCTATTATTCTAAGGGCTTCTTTTAAATTCCTAACCTTATCCTTAATTTCTGGATATAAGTTTTCCCTATCTAACAGTATAGATTCGATGTAGCATCTTCTAGCTCCAACATAATCTAATTCGTAGATGTCACCGATGTGAACTGCGGGATAACCTCCCTTTAAAATTGCATAACTAAATATCTTGGGGTTAGGCTTTACTGCTCGCACCTCATATGATAGTATCAATCCGTCGAAGTATTTTCTTAACTCAAACTGATCTAACAAATCCTGAACTCTGGGAGATGCATTACTGACTAAAACAATCTTTAAGTTTAAGCTCTTCAACCCCTCCAAGAACTCTACTGTGTCGTCGTAAATGAAAGCTTCACCATCTCTCAAATCAGCCCTACTTAATGCATTAAGTAATGATTCCCTTGGATATATTTTTAGATAGTAAAGAAATTCCCTCATGTCCACTGGATTATGTCCGTCTTTATTAGGATATTGGTTTTTAGCCATAGCACTTACGAAAGCTCTAAATACTTTCCTTAACTCAATATCATACCCATTATCCTTCATTACTTGATGAACCTTCTCATAGAACACTGGTTTAAAACCAACTAATGTATTACCGAAATCTACGAAAACTGCCTTTAACAAGGCTCTCATCTCATATAAGCATTATATGGTTTTATACTTTCTAATTACTTATTAGGAAAATCTTTCTCAGTTTTTATAAATTATCGGAAATTAATCTTATGAGAGATTCTTCGCAATAAAAGATCTATTTGATGAATTGTTACTCAATTGTGTGATGGTATAGGAGAAAAGTAGTGATTTCTCAATTAATCTTTAAGAATACAAATAAAATAGCTCACAAGAGAAACTATACTATTTTGACCTCCTCCCCTCCCTAAAGGGCGAGGTTTACTGTTCTTTTTATCATTGAGATATCGATGAAGGACATTATTATTTAGGAAACCTTAAACTTTACGTCTCTATCGTTTAACGTTAATTATCTGACCTTTTCTCCGTCTCGAAAGCTGATTTCCTCCCCGCCCTTAAGGGCGAGACTCTACTTATTTTGTAAGGTTTTCTTTTTCCAGTTTATAAAAGAAAACCGCGGTAATTAGCAAATAAACTAATCTAGATTTATTACTCTAATCAGCTGTATACGATAACTCCCAGAGTTTTTTATCATATATCCTGCACTAGAAGAGAGCTCTAACATAATTTGTGATAGTATCTAATACCATTTGAAATGTGTTTCAAACTACTTGTTTATCTTACTGTTTTTTCTTCAATTCCCAATATGCCTTATCAAAGGCTTGATTTATTAAATTCAATATCTCGTTAAGTTGATCGATTCTTTCAAAATGAACAATAACTGTAAATGAATTTGTACCACCGTTTTTCCCCGTAAAGAACACTTGCGGAATTTTATATCTAGCTTTAGCAAAGGAATCTTGAATATTACTGTTAGCTAGCTGAAGTAAATCGTTAGCCGGTACGTCAGCATTAACTAATAATTGATACGGGTAAATAAGTGAATTCTCTGACTCCAATTTTTGGAATACCGTGTTCCCTAGAAAAGCTGAGTTAGGTATTCTTACAAGATTACCATTTGTCGTCTTAACGTCAGTGAATAATAAAGAAACTTTTACTACTTCACCAACTATAGGAGATCCCCAAATCCATGAGGACAACGATAAGGCATCGTTTTGTTTAACCGTCCTACTAGCCGTAACCAATATTCCAGATAAAATGTTTTGAGCAATTGTCTGGACGGCTAAACCTATTACGATACCTCCTACTGCACCTCCTACTAATACTCCCGTTAAGTTTACTTTTAACGCTGCTAATATTACCATGACAAGTATTGTATAAAGGACTACATCAATTATTACCTTAATAGTTGACGCTACATTTCTCTCAACTCTATTCAGTAAGTATTGGTAAAACACGCTCTGAACGGCTCTAATAATATAATATCCTCCTACAGCTATAACTATTACTGTTATTGCAGTAAATACATCTGAAGAATAGGGTGCTATTTTAGGAAAAATAAACGTTAATGCCTTTAAAATAACTCCTGCCAGATAATCAACTAATGCTAGAACAACTAATATTATAAGGATCTTTACGTAAAAACGGTAGTTCATATAACATTAGATTATTTAACGGTTAATAAGCATACCGAATATTATATAGTAAAAATAATTTTTTACCTTATAACTTAATAAATGTAATAGTACTAAAATATTTATAAAAGCTTATATATTGGATTAAGTTAAGATAAATTATGAGTCTTACAAAGAGAAAGTTCTACACAGTTAGAAAAACCTTGTTGTGTGATAGCGGATATGGAATCTTTGAATGTGAAGATGAAAATAGATGCACATTAATTGCTTGTACCTACGTTAGCCCACTGTCAACAAAATTAAATGATCCTAATGTATTTCTACCTCAATAAATTACGGCGATATCAAACCGTTTTAATACCATACCGCACTTTATACGAAACGTACAAAATATTTTGAAAATTTTCTTTAACATATATAATCCAACAAAAATAATGCTTTAGATGAATTCAAGCATAATTATTTGGAAAGCGATAATTTGTGGAATAGTTGCTACAAGAAAATTCTTCATATCTAACCGTTAGTTTGCCACTTATTTCAATACATGACATACAACTCTGTCAATAATACGTGTAAATAACAATTTTGTTGCTTTGCTATAAATGAATTTTATTTACTGTTGAAAAGTATTTTGGGATGAGATACTTGTGTTGGGTGAAAAGATGAACAGAATACTTTCTCGCTCTCACCAAATTAGGGTGATTCTTGTCCTAGACCTTTGCAACATTTAGTTTCTCGTATATTTTATATACAATTAACTTTATTTGCCTAGCCTTTCATTCTGGTTGGTCACAAAGTTAATATGTTAACATATAAATTATTTACTGATTTAATGTTAATAGATTAATCTTTTATATTTCCCCTTACTTTACTACTACTTATGGCATCTCCTTTACCTCCAATAGCGGTAGGTTTCTTCGGTCTAGGAGTAGGATATTATGTCTATGGAGGAGTAGAATTCTTCAGATATCCTAATGAAAAGTCTCAAGCGCTAAATCACTCCTTAGGACAGTGGGGAATATGGATGCCTGGGTTTCTGCAATTCATTACTGGTATTATTCTATGGTTAGGATTAACTATTTTCAACGCGTTCCAATCTAGCCCAGTAACATATATGGCAGCGCTAGCGTTTACCGCTTATGGAGTTCACTGGTTTGCCTTAGGGATAAACAAGTACGTAGGTGGTGATGCTAGGGTTGATGGATACATGGCTATAGCTTTCCTCTGGATCTCAATAATAGGTGCTACTGTCTTCTTCATAGCCAGAGATTTTCCGGTTATGATATTGTTCATACTACTAGCCTTAGTATACATTTCAGATATACCTGCAAGTCTGTTACAGTCAGATACTTGGACCAGAGTAAAGGGATTATGGCACTTAGTCACTGCAACTTGGTTAATGTATTTAACCTTTGCTGCAGCCCTAAACTTCGCCTTAGGCTTCCATCTTCCACTTTAGAAATTATTAAATTTTTTTAATATCTTATTTTAACTTTTCTCTAAAAATAAGTAATTTTGTACATTCTTACCAAATAATATTTAACAGATTAGATATTTATTAAAATTTTAACCTATTTATGGGTTAACCTTTTAATCGTTTAAGTAAATAATTACTTGTGTCGATCAGAGTACGTATTAATAATAAAGAGTATGTGGCAAATCAAGGAGAAACCATATTATCATTGCTTCAAAAAAATGGAATTTATGTACCACATATATGTTATAATGAAGGGCTAGTACCAATAAACAGCTGTGACTCATGTCTCGTAGAGGTGGACGGCAAACTAGTCAGAGCCTGTTCCACTGAATTGAGGGAAGGAATGAACATATCAGTAGACAGTCCTAGGGCTAAAAAGGCTAGAGAGGAGGCTGTTTCCAGAATCTTAAAGTATCATAAATTATATTGTAGTATATGTGAAAATAATAACGGGGATTGTGTTCTACATGAAGCTGTGATAAAATTAGGGATAAATTCCCAAAAATACATTGATAAGGGTTATCCGCTTGACGATACTGGACCATTTTACGTATACGATCCTTCACAATGCATCTTATGCGGAAGATGTGTAGAAGCATGTCAAGATTTTGCTGTTAATGAGGTAATATGGATCAACTGGGATCTGAATCCACCAAGAGTAGTATGGGATAATGGGAATCCAATAGGTAATTCCTCGTGTGTGAATTGTGGAACTTGCGTAACTGTATGCCCAGTAAACGCATTAATGGAGAAATCAATGTTAGGCGAGGCGGGATATTTTACGTGGATGAATAGAGACTTGAAGAAAAAGGCTATAGAGGCAATCGGAAGAGCTGAGGAAAACTTCAGCCTATTAATGACCTTTAGTGAGATAGAAGCTAAAGCTAGGGAGAATCAAATTAGGAAGACTAAGACAGTATGCATATACTGTGGAGTAGGATGTTCATTTGAAGTATGGACGAAAGGAAGGAAAATACTTAAAATAGAGCCTAAACCAGAGTCTCCAGCTAATGGGATTCTAACTTGCGTTAAAGGTAAATTCGGCTGGGACTTCGTAAACAGCCCAGATAGAATTACGAAACCCTTAATAAGAGAAGGGGATAAGTTTAGAGAAGCTACTTGGGAAGAAGCTATTTCATATATTGCCAAAAGACTTAGTGAGATAAAAGAAAGATATGGCCCAGATTCCATTGGTTTCATTGCATCTGATAAGATGAGCAATGAGGAAGCTTATCTCCTTCAGAAATTAGCTAGGGGTGTGATAGGTACTAATAATGTAGATAACTCAGCTAGATATTGTCAAGCTCCAGCTACTGTCGGTTTATGGAGAACTGTCGGATTTGGTGCTGATTCAGGAACATTCAAGGATATTGAAAATGCTGATTTAATAATAATCGTAGGTCATAATACTACTGAGAGTCATCCAGTAGCAGGTAGTAGAATAAAGAGAGCCCAAAAGATTAGGGGGGCTAAGATAGTGGTAATTGATGTTAGGAAACATGAGATGGCTGAGAGGGCTGACTTGTTTATCAAACCTAAGCCGGGTACTGATGCTGCTGTATTAGCAGGTGTTGCTAAGTATATATTAGATCAAGGTTGGGAGAACAAGGAGTTCATTGAAAAGAGAGTAAATGGGTTTGAAGAGTTTAAAGAGTATATCAAAGCTTTTACACTAGATTACGTAGAGAGTGTTACTGGCGTTCCTAAGGAACAAATAATAAAGTTAGCTGAAATGATACATGAAGCGAAAAGCGTATCAATATTGTGGGGTATGGGCGTAACTCAACATCTGGGTGGGGCAGATACTTCAACAATTATCTCAGATCTTCTATTGATCACTGGAAATTATGGAAGACCTGGAACTGGAGCGTATCCAATGAGAGGACATAATAATGTGCAAGGAGTAAGTGATTTTGGATGTTTACCTAACTATATGCCAGGCTATCAGAAGATAGATGATGAAAATGTGATGAGAAAATTTGAAGATGCGTGGGGAGTTAAGCTAAATAGAAAAGTAGGTTTACAAATCCCTCAAATGATTGAGGGGGTATTGGAAGGAAAAATACACGCTTTATATATAGTTGGTGAGGATACAGTAATGGTTGATTGTGGAACTCCTCTAACAAGACAGGCATTAGAGAAGGTTGACTTCCTTGTAGTTCAAGATATGTTCATGACTGAGACTGCTAAATTAGCTGATGTTATATTACCTGCAACCGCAAGTCTAGAAAAAGATGGTACTTTCGTTAATACGGAAAGAAGGATACAAAGGTTTTATAAGGCCTTAGAACCTTTAGGTGAGTCTAAACCAGATTGGGAGATTATACAAATGATCGCTAACGCTTTAGGAGCTAATTGGAAGTATAAGCATCCTTCAGAAATTATGGATGAGATAGCTAGGTTATGTCCAATATTTGCCGGTGTTAATTATTCAAGACTAGAAGGATTTAAGAGTCTTCTATGGCCAGTAAATGAAGATGGGACTGATACTCCATTATTGTACGTAAATGCGTTTGCAATGCCAGATGGTAAAGCTAAACTATACACCTTGGAGTGGAAACCACCAGAGTTAAAGGATGAAGTACATAGAATTACCGTAAATACGGGTAGGATATTGGAACACTTCCATGTTGGAAATATGACTAGGAGAGTACAAGGTATAATGAAGAAAGTTCCAGAGACATTTGTGGAAATATCTAAGGAATTGGCTACAAAGTATTCAATAAAGGATGGCGACTTAGTTCTAGTGAAATCAAAGTTTGGCGGAGAAATAAAGGCAAGAGCCATAGTAAGTGAGAGGGTTCAAGGAGAAGAAATATTCATACCACTGTTCGCTTCTGATCCTTCAAATGGAGTGAATAACTTAACCGGACAAGTTTTTGATAAAGGTAGTGGTACTCCAGGGTATAAAGATACACCAGTAGTTATTGAAAAGATTGAAGAAGGTAAAGGAAAAACACCATTACCTTTAGATAATTGGAGATTTCATGTAAAAGAGAGAAAGAGACAAATTGGAATAGAGGTGGAGAAAAAGTGGAAGAGGGAAGAGTTCAAACCATTGACGGAGTAATCGAGAGACTAATGGAAAGTGGAGAAGCATTAGAGGAGTTATTAAAGCTCATAGACATGCTTCATAAATCTGGGATACTGCCATTATTAGTGGGGATAGTGAGCAAGCTAGATGAAAACTTAGCGTTTCTATCTGAACAGAACGCAATGTTAATAAGGAACACTAACGTGATATATTCGGTATTAAGCGGGAAGGAAAAGGTGGAGGATAATATTAGTTTAGGCGATTTGCTCAGACAGTTAAATGACCCAGATGTGAAAAGGGGATTATTTCTAGTCCTAAAAATACTAAAGGCGATAGGCAGTGCAAGTAAAGAAGGTTAATGTTAAGAGAGTAAAGGATAGCGTAGATACGTTAGATGAAGATTACATTGCAGAGGAGGAACCGTTAGAGATAAAGTTATGCGATAAAGATTGTGAAACCTTTGCGATAATAATGAGAACGCCAGGTAATGATATAGAGTTAGCTTTAGGTTTCTTATACTCTGAAGGGGTAATTAACAATTTGGATGATGTAATAGATATTGCCCAAAAAGAACAAAATATAATATACATCTGGCTTAACAAGAAGAACAACGTCAAAGTAAGGGACTTGATAGTGAATTCAAGTTGTGGTGTATGCGGCAGAGCTTTTCTATACACTATAAACATCATAAAGAGTGACGCTAAAGTGAGAAGAGATGTAATTTTTTCCCTACCAGAAAAATTGAGAGAAAGACAAAATATTTTTAATGTGACCGGAGGATTACATGCAACTGGATTATTTACCTTGTCTGGGGAATTAGTATATTTGTACGAGGATGTAGGAAGACATAATGCAGTAGACAAGGTAGTAGGGAAATTACTGTTGGAGAGAAAAATACCCTCAACCTCTTATATAATGCAAGTGAGCGGAAGGATAGGATATGAGATAGTTAGTAAGGGGATAAAAGCGGGTATTCCGATAATTTGTGGTATTTCTGCACCATCCAGCTTAGCTGTCGAGATTGCTAATACTGCAGGAGTTTCGTTAATTGGATTTTTAAGAGGAAGAAGTTTCAACATTTATACCCATGAAGAGAGAATTATCTAACCTTAGAGAGATGCCTTTACTGTGGTTTGAAGCGCTCTTCTCTACGGGAGTCTATTAAAGAACTGACTTCCTCTTTCGCCCTAGAGGCTTGTCTTTGTCAAAGTTTAAAACTGATATGAACTAGTTGAGGGAATCTTTTTAAGCCACGCCTATGAGATGAAAATATGAAGTATACCTATCCTCTAAATGAAATAAATCTTTCAATGATCTCAGTAGTTGGAAGGAAAAGTGCTTATTTGGGGGAGCTATATAAAATGGGCTTTGATATACCTTACGGTTTCGTGATATCATCAAGAGCGGTAGAGGAGTCAATAAAGGACATCAAAGATGAGATAAGTTCAATATTATCTTCAGTTAACCTTAATGATACTTCAGATTTAGAGAGAAAAAGTGAGTATATTCAAAAGATGATAATTAATACCAAATTACCAGAGGACATGGAAAAGGAGATATATGAAATGTATGATCGACTAAACTCGAAGTACGTTGCTGTGAGAGCAACTGTGACATCTCCTTTAAGTGGTTCCAGTTTCGCTGGTGAATATGAAACTGATTTGTTTGTAGATAGAGAAGAACTCATAAAAAGCGTTAAAAGAGTAATTGCGTCTTATTTCAATCCTAGAGCTGTGGCTTATAGAATTTTAACCCAAAATTCTACAAAGATTGCTATATTAGTCCAGACGATGATTAACCCAATCGTAGCTGGAACGTCTTTCTCAATTCACCCCATAACTGAGGAAAGTGATTACGTTTTTATTGAATCGGCCTTTGGGCTTGGAGAAAGCGTAACTAAGGGAATGGTAACACCTGACCAATATATTGTAAGCAAATCAACTAGATCTTTAGTTAGCAAAAGGATATCAGAGAAGAGTCATAAGCTAGTCTACGATTTTGAAGGTAAGAGAATTAGGAGAGTAGATCTAAATAGAGAAGAGGGAATAAGGGAAAGTTTGAAAGACCAAGACGCGATTAGAATAGCTAACATGACGATAGCTATCGAAAATATATTCAAAAGGAATATAAATATAGAATGGGCCATGGATGATAGAAAAATATACTTACTCGAAGTGAGGGGTGTAAGAAGATTATATCCAGAGTTTTAACCATATCTAAGAGCTATTCCTAAACCGTATCTAGGATATTTCCACAATATATTGGTATAAGGACAAGCTATTCTGCAAGCCCCACACTCTACACAGTTCTCATAAGCTACTACTATTTTATCATTTATCCAAGAGTACACGTTAGCTGGACAGACCGCTATACAAGGCTGTGGTACCCCATTTACTTCTGCACATTTAAGGCATTCACTAGGATTAATTATAGCTAAATGAGGTTTCTCATCTTTCTTATATCTTAATGTATACAACTTCTCTTCAATTCTCATGACTTTAACACCCCCATACCTAGTAATAAATGCTTAAATATTCTTGGCATATCTAACCTCACCTTTGAAACATCTCCATAAACCCAAGAGTGTAATAGTTCATTAATAGTTCTTACGTAATACTTAAAGTTTTCTTCTTCGATTAACTCCTTTACTAATGGCCTACCGTTAACTACGTTTCTTATTTCCTTACTTCTCATTAATTCAGACTCATATCTCCTACACTCGTAACTCTCCAATGCAGCCTTTCCCGCTATAACGCCAGATGATATGGCAGGACCTATCCCATTGAAGGTTAGTGGATCTACAAGACCTAATGCGTCACCGGCAACATATACTTTATCTACACAAGCTCTAAACGAGGGAAATCCATGCTCTGGAATTACCTTAGCTGAATACTCCCTCAGTGAACTTCCCTTAACTAGCTCATTAAACCCTATTCTCTCTTTTACCTCATCTAAAACAGTATAGGGACTCATCTTCCTCCTTATTAAAATAGTAAGTGGAATTCCCACACCTATTGCTATAGCATCCTTATATGTGTAAAGGAAGCCTGCGTATGGAACTGGATCTACTCCTAATATTCTCCAACTTTCTCCTTCATCATCAGCCTTAAATCCAAATCTCTTATTTATTTCGTCCTTATTCAAGCTATAAACCTCTTTTACGGCTTGAACAGCTTGATCTGGCTTTAAATCTGGGCGTATTCCAGAACTTATAGAAATCAGTGCATTTACTCCCTCAGCTAAAACTATTCTATCAGCTTTTACACTACCTCTATCAGTAATTACCTTATACTTCCCATCGCTATCTCTTTCTAGTCCAAGTGCGGCAGTTTTAGTAATGAGAAGTGCTCCAGCCTTTTCAGCCTGTTGAGCCATCCACTTATCTAATTTCAGTCTAGTTACATTAGCTAATCCAGATTGTACATTAACACTTATATTTGTCTTATTCGAGTCACTAAGGAATAATAATTTAACGTTTTTTACCTTACGTTCTATTGGGATCGATGATATATCAAAAGCTGATTGAACGTCTTCTAGCCTTATCATGGCTCCAGAAACGTTCTTGGATCCAGGCTCAGGACCTCTTTCTAATAGTAATACTTTAGCTCCTCCCTTAGCAGCAGTAATGGCAGCTGAGGATCCAGCAGGACCTGCTCCTACCACAATTATGTCAAACTCCATTTCCCTTCCCCCTCTCATTTCTCAGCAATTCAGCCATTTTTGGAACAATCTCAAATATATCTCCAATAACTCCAAAATCACAGTTTTCAAATATAGGCGCAGATGGATCGAGGTTTATAGCTCCTATCTTTCTTGAAGATAATATACCCACTAAATGTTGCACAGCCCCAGATATACCTAAAGCAATATATACTTTAGGTCTTATAGTAGTACCGGTTTGCCCAATTTGCCTATCCTTAGGATACCATCCCATATCCGCCAGAGGCTTTGAAACTCCCAAAACACCGCCTAATAATGAAGCGAACTCCTCAAACATCTTTATGTTCTCTGGGCTCTTTATTCCTCTTCCAACACCGACAACTATGTCAGCTTCCGCTAATACATTTCTCTTCTCTATCCTCTTGTAATCTAATATTTTCAACCTAGTGAAAAGGTCATCTATTTCTTCCCTTACTAATTCACCTTTCTTTCCGGGAACTCTTGGCAATGGCATGAATACTCCAGCCCTAACTGTAACCATGACTGGTCTATGCCTAGGGCATATAATGGTAGACATCTCCTTTCCACCAAAGTCTGGTCTAGTTGATAATAATACTCCCTTATCATCTACGTCAAAGTTAGTACAGTCAGCTATTAATCCAGTATTAACTTCAATTGCCGTAGTTGATGCTAATTCCCTAGCATTCCTCGTACCAGGGAAAAAGACTGCCTCTGGTTTATACTTTAATATCATTTTTGAAAGAGCTCTAGTATATATCTCGTTGTCGTACAAATCGTAACCCTTAGTTTCAGCTAAGTAGACCTTATCAGCTCCATACTCAAAGACCTCTTGTATAATACCTTTAGTAGCTTCTCCACCAACTATCACAGCTGACATCGAAGTATCCATTAGATCAGCTATTCTTCTAGCCTCACTCATTATTTCGAACGATGCCCTATTCGGCTTTTCCCCTATGTGATCTATGTAAACCCATATTTCCGAATTTACCTTCACCTTTGCCTTGGGTTTAGTGTATTCTTTTAGGCTACTCTCCTCTTCTTTAAGGGATTCAAAAATTTTATCTAAGAACCATTTTGCTGCCTTTTCTACATCTTTCTTACCATCAATTATTTCAGCTTTCCTAGTCTTCGGTGGAGGACTAACTTTAATTACCTTAGTTGGGGAACCGGCTAAACCAATTTTTGTAGGGTCAGCCTGAATATCGTCTTTATTCCATACCGTAATTTTAGTCGTTTTAGCCTTAATTAGGCTCATGATGTCAGGCTGTCTAGGCTTGTTATTTGGAGTTTCCAATACTGTTATTAAAGCTGGAATTGGAGCCTCTACTACTTCTTCGTCAAATTCTGTAGTTCTTACTGCAACTATCTTTTCCTTATCTATACTTTTTATTTGACTAACATATCCTATAACTGGTATTCCAAGCCATTTAGCTGTTTGAGGACCAACCTGTTCAGTTTCTCCATCTACAGCTCTCCTTCCAAATACCACTAGATCAGCCCCACCAAGTTTCTGAATAGCTCTAGAAAGTGTATATGAAGTAGCCCAAGTGTCAGCTCCTGCCATAGCTCTATCACTAATCAGATATGCCTCATCTATACCCATAGCTAATGCTTCTCTTAATGCAGTTTCTGCTTGGGATGGTCCCATAGTGATAACTATTGTTTTTCCTCCATATCTTTCCTTCAGCCTTACAGCTTCCTCTATAGCATGAAGATCTGGAGGATTAATTACCGCTGGAACTCCTTCCCTGACCAAATTATTAGTTACGGGATCTATTCTCAAGTCGTCAGCGTCTGGAACTTGCTTAATAGAAACGACAATCTTTAGCTCAGCCAACTCTGATCTCAGTTAAATATTTTCTTGATAGTTTTTAAAATTTCGTAAGATGGTATAACGATAAAAAGCAAAAATATAACTAGTATAAATTTTGAGTATAAAACTATGAGTTGCCATTTAAATAATTCGCTTGAATAATAATTTAGGACTATGATACTGATCTTAATCAATAATAAATCGTTTATGAATATTTGTATTTACTACTAGAAATTAATTAATTCAATTAATACGAACTAAATAGTAGTACTAATTGATTAGTTCAAATTAAGATTGTAAAACATGAATTTCATTTATTTATAATAAGATAAAGGAAAAACTTAATTTAGTTATTAGAAACGTATTCTAAATACTAAAATCCTTATCCCCATAAAAAAACGTAGAATAACCAACTAAAAATTTAATTATGGGAAAAAATTACCCTACCTTTCTCTCATTTAGTATGTCGTCTATTTGTGTAGTTGGCTTCCCTTCGTACTCAATTGCATCAGTTGCAGGAGGATTATCCAAATATGATGGAGATCTTTCAACTATTCTTTGCTCGTACGTTGATACTAGTTCATTCTGGAAGAACACTCCTATTGGAATTCTCTCTCCCCATTCCATGCTTCTTGTAATAGCCCTTTTCATTTTTTCTTCGATTTCCTCAGGCTTTTTAACCACGGGATCCCAGCTTGGATCATCGTCTAGCTTGTATACCCTCTTATCATAATACTCTTTCGTATGTATGTCATTATATGTCGGACATGGTTGTAACACATCGATCATAGCTAATCCCTTATGCTTTATGGCCTTCTTAATTAGTTCTTTAAGATGTTTTACATCATAAGCATATCCTCTAGCTACGAAAGTATAACCTGCACTAATGGCTAAAGCTAAGGGATTTATGTCACTATTAATGTTAGGTTTTGGTAAACTCTTAGTCTTAACGCCCAACTTCAGAGTTGGTGCAGCTTGTCCTTTAGTAAGTCCATATACTCCATTATCGTGAACTATTACAGTTATATCCACATTTCTTCTTCCAGCACTTACGAAATGCCCTACACCAATTCCTAATTGATCTCCGTCTCCACCATTTACAATAACCTCTAATGATGGGTTAGCTAATTTTACACCTATTGCAAAAGTTAATGCTCTACCGTGGAGAGTATGAACTCCGCTTACTGGTAACCTTATGAAATGAGGTATTTTTCCAGAACATCCAATACCGCTAACTATAACAACTTTCTTTGGATCTAACCCTAGTTCTTGTAAAGCTTGTTGTTCAGCACTTAAGATACCGAAGTTACCGCACCCAGGGCACCAGTCATTCCACTCTACTTTAGGCCCCGCCATGGAGGAACACCTTCTTTTCACCTTTTTGAATAACTGCTTTTATACCTTCCTTTACTTCATCCCTCATTATGGGTCTTCCATTTACCTTTAATATATAATTGGTTGGCTCAATCCCTGTGAAGAGCTTTAAGAGCATACCAGCTTGTCCGAAATAATTACTTTCTACATCTATAATGATATCCTTACCACTCAACAACTTCTTCATGAGATTCTTGGGGAATGGATTAAACATCCTTAGTTGAATCATTTGCAATTTTATTCCCTCAGCTTCCAACTCCTCCATCGCATCTAATATAGCACCTTTTGGAGAACCCCAGGTTATAATAGCGGCCTTTGCGCTACTATCTCCATAAATTTTAATTCTATCCTCCTCAGGTATTTCCTTGTCAGCAGTGTCTATTTTCTTAATTCTCTTTATGTACATTTTTTCTCTGTTTTCTCCTGCTTCAGCAATAAATCCGTACTCGTCGTGTTCATCTCCAGTATAATGAACTCTTCCAAAGCCCAATGGAGTAAATGGAGATATTCCGTCTTCAGTTATTTCAAATCTTTTCACATCTTCCGTCCCTTTAGCGATGTAAATCTTTCCTTTCTCTATCTTTATATTCTCCATTCCTAGGAATTCCTTAGGAATAATTGAGTATGAGTTGGCTAATGCCTTGTCTACTAAGTGAATTACCGGCATCTGATATTTCTGAGCTAAGTTTAATGCCCATATCGCATCTTGAAAAGCTTCCATATGATCACCAGAAGCTATTACTATTTTTCCAAACTCTCCATGACCTGCATACATAGCAAACATTAAGTCTGCTTGAGAAGTCCTAGTTGGTTGACCAGTAGATGGGCCTCCTCTTATATAATAAGTTACTACTACTGGAACTTCGTTCATTCCAGCCCATCCAACTCCTTCAACCATCAAAGAGAAACCTGGACCAGACGTTGCTGTGGCTGCCCTAACTCCAGTCAAGGCTGCACCAGATGCCATATTTATAGCTGCTAATTCATCTTCAGTTTGCACTACAACTATTGTGGATTTTCTCTTCTCTCCAGTCTTGGGATCAACTGTAAAGACATTTTGATGAGCTTCGATGTATACACTTTCATCACTAGCTGGTGTTATAGGATAATAGGTTTGGAACCTTAGTCCTCCATATATCTTACCTATTGCTACTGCAGTGTTCCCATCAATATTTATTTTCTCCTTATTATTGGGGATCTCTTGTAAGTTATATACGGGCTGTATATCAGACATTGTGATTTGAGAAGCAAGGGAGTTTATCTTAGAAAACAATTCTTGTTTAAACGTTCTCCTTATTGAATTGTATAAGTGCTCTTCTTTTAATCCTAGTAGTTTATAAGAAGCTGCAATGGCAATAGTATTTTTAGCCCTATCAGCTACACTCAATTGAACCTTTGCTTGATCAGCCACTTTCTTTAAAATCTCTTGATAATTAATCGGTATTACCTTAATCTTCTTCTCCTTTTGCAAGTAGCTTACAACGTCCTTAACGGTCGTGCCATAGCCTTTTTCCTTTAAGAATGATATTACTTTCTCAGCAATTTCCCCTTCCATGCTCTGTACTTGTTCTACTTTAGTATTCTCGACTTCTGTATTATAAATTAAAACATCCTTTACTTCAGTAAAGTGCTGAAAGACAGTCTCTGCATCAAAACTGGCGAGTATTTCGACTTGTTGAGCAATACTTCTAGGCGGTTTATCACTAATCGTTAAATTAAAGTAAGAGTGTCTTCCTTTAATATTAGAATAGTATTCTCTGTTTCCATAAATGTAATAACCATTAGCAGCAACAGCATTGCCGAAAATATTGGCAGAAGTATCGACACCTGCTCCTTGCGCACCTCCTATCATCCAACTAATTCGCATCATCTATCAATATATAATTATAAATTTTAGGGTAAATAAGAGTATGCCTACTAAAGATATAAATAAAGATTCTAATGTTTATAAACTTTATAAAAAAGCCCAACTATAACATTAAAATGATTTAACCCTAAGAACACTACTTATATTACTTTTTGTAACTAATGATAATATTAAGCATATCTGACTTCTAAGATCTATAGTTTTCAAGGACAACACTAAGAGATCCAATAGAGTATGGATAAGTATTACATGACAAAACGAATGACAAGCCTCGCTTGGGGTTAAAGCTTTTAGTGAAGGAAAATTGTTGGGGAGGAAGACAAATAAGGGGTAGTAAGAATGTGTCCTTCCTCCTCAGTACATATCCCCCAAAGTCTCGAGAAGGGTAGAGTGAGGAAAAAGGGATAGGGGGTAATCCGGTTTAAAACCCAGCCATTGCTGGACGAGTGAAGTAAGTGTTGAAGCTCACTAGCCACGAACTGATGAAGGCAGTAAACCGTAAACCAGTGAACCGCCCTAGGTGAACCTTTAGGATGGGGAGGAGGTCAGTATTAAGCCTTCTTCATAGCTCCTCTTATATTTATAGATTAGTATAATCTGGCCTCTCCTCTCCACCCTAAAGGGCGAGGGTTTCCCCGAGGTATAATTCATTAATCTTCTTTAAGGGAGTTACTCTGTGTTGACGCTCCCCTCCAGTATTGCGGGAGAAATCAGCTCCTGCTCCTCATCTTCTTGAAGTTGACCAGGTTAACTCCCTTAAAGAAGGGTAAACTTAAGGATTTAAAACCTTTCCCCGCCTTAAAAGGTGAGGTTTGCCGTTCTTTTATCAAAGGATTTGTCTAAAGTTAAACCTTAAATATTTAATACTTTTTTTATTCCATTAGTACTTCTACTTCCTTTTCACTTAGTCTCATTTCGCCATAAACTTCGTCCTCTAGAAAAGACATCTTAAACCCTAATTTTCTGCCTATTTTTATCATTGGGGTGTTCTCAGGGAGTGTGTAAAATTTTATTATCCTTAGGTTAAGTTTTTTTGCTTCTTCGATCAATTTTTCTACTAATATAGTTCCTATTCCTAGTCCCCTATAATTGGGATTTACTACTAAGGAGAATTCTCCATCCTTATGCAGAGTAGCTTCCCCAACTATTTTTCCTTCAACTTCAGCTAAATATGTAACGTGATCATTTCCAGAAGCTATTTTCTTCGCATCATCTTCAGTAATCCTATAAAGGTGAAAGAATCTTAAGTATAAATCTTCATCAGTTAGAGAGTTATATAGCTCATATATTTTTTGCCAATCTGATTCATTAGCTTTCTTAAGCTTAACTTGTTCTGGCATCTTACTTATACTTAACAATACAAGTTTAAATATATTACTGTAATGTTTAATCCTACTCACTAAAGTTATTATAAGTAAACACTTTTCAATATAAAGGTAATTTATCCGATTACTTTTTAATCTACATCAAGAAAATTTACAAGTTTTACAGTAAGGAAACAATACATTTAATAATTTAATCAAGCATTCCTCTCCATTTCTTTCTTTACATTCAAATAATCTATATCCTTCACGCATAGCTATTTTTACCTTCTCTTCGGACAGATTTCTTACTATTAAGATGTCAAAATTTTCTTTATTCGGGATCCTTGATATTATTCCAGAATCGCTTATCAAATACCACTTATCGTCATCTTCCTCAAATCTAACTATGAAACTAACCATAAATACGAGTATAATTTCTGGAATTTAAACTCCTTCTATTATACTCATTTATAAAGATTACACGTAAAAACTTCCCAGTAGATGAGGTTCTCCAAATCGAATAAACTATACTTAACTTCCTTCCCATCACAAATGGTTTTACCTCACATATTTCGAGCTTTAAAACAGCATTAGAATGATGAAATGAGGACAAACTTCTCCTCTAGGGCGGAGGACATATCAGAATGCTTAGAATCTGTAATTAGTTTAAGCGGGACACCACTATCTACATTAGAAAGAGTAGTCCTTAAAATTGCTTAGGAAAATATTTATTGGCAAAGGTGAATGTAAGAAGGCAAAATGCAAAGGGTCATAGTATCTTTCTTAAGATGGATACTTCCTTTATCAGTAGTTTGGGGCTTATCATTCCCCTTAACTAAAATAATAACTTTTTCAATTTCACCTATGATAGTTAGCGTGGCTAGGGTTGCAGTAGGCTCGATTTTTTTCTATCTTTTAGGTAGGGGAATCTCCATTGGGATTAAACAATTCATAAACGCACTTCTAAACTTTATCATATTTTTATCATTCCTTAACTTGGGGATAAACTTCTCCCCTAATCCGGGATTAGTAGCGATAATGGTCTATACTCAACCCGTATTCGTATTGTTAATAGAATATTTTTTAGGAAATAGGATAAGTACCAAGGGTATTATAGGAGTAATTTTAGGAGTTATAGGAGTAATTTCTTCAGCTACATTATCATTTAATTTAGGTTTATTATTTGGAATAATAGCCTCATTGTCATGGGCGGGAGGTACAATTTATTATTCGAGAAAGTTAACTAATGAAAATCTAATCAAACTTAATGCTTTTATGACATTAATCTCCATACCGTTTTTATCGGCGTTAACTCCAATAGACTACTACTTCAATTATAATTTGTTTTCATTAATCCTTCTAGTAATTTTAGCACTATTAGCCCAGGTTATGGGCTTCTACTTCTGGTTTAATGGTGTTAAAGAGTTAGGGAGTATTTATGCCAGTTCTGGAGCTCTATTAGTACCAGTTATGGCTTATGTACTTAGTTTCTTAATATTGAAAGTAATTCCAACACCTGTACAAATAATAGGTTCAATTATAACACTCATAGGAGTCTATTTAACGATAAGTAGTAGAATAGTGAGAAACAAATAATAAATTTACATAAAAGTGTTGGGCTTTCCTCCTATTTTTTGAGACTCCTTCAAATAAATATCTCTGGGGTCAGCTAAGTTCAAGGCTATTCTATAGGCTGTACTGTTTTCTCCAAATTTATCTTGAATTACCTCTAAGTCTATCCTCCTAACTTCTCTTTCATCAGCTATACCTATTAAGTGAAGGTACTCGTGAAGCAAAATAACGTACAGATATTCATATTCATATCCATTTCTCTTAGCGTTCATATATTGTTGGTAATTAACATATATAGTATAATCATTGTGTTTGACATAAGCCAAAACTTGTGGAGGCAAATACGTAACAAATGTCACAACTACGTTTTCAACTTCTTTACCTAATCTCCTTTTGATCTCCTCCTTTATCTCACTTAATACTATATCTATGCCAATTCCGAACGATGGCATGATCTCATACTAGTTCTAAACTTATTTAAACTCTCTCATCTAACGTACTACAATCTTCTGACTTTCTCCTCATGAAGAGGATTTTCTCATTGACTCTAATTTGAGGGGCGATCAAGAGACTCGGAAAACAGTATAAGTTTATTACAGCCATAACATCATGGATACTCTCGTAATTGAAATTTATAAGATGAAAATACTTATAATACCGTAGGATTGGATAGAATAATAAATTAGAAAGCATAGAACTAAAATCGTCTACATAGATCTTTCTGGTCTCCTTTACGCCTTAAAAGGCGAGGTTTGCCGTTCTTTTATCATGCTATTTAAGTCCTCTAATAAGAAGATAGCTGATGTGCTACGTTATATTGGCATAAAAAATAAATCTCAAATAACTTATTCAGATATTGGATTTTACTAAGCTTTAATCTTCATGACTACATTATATACCATATTTTATAATTTATTTCTATATCTAAAAAATAATATTTATTGAATATAATGGGAAAAAGAATATTAATTAAAAAAATTAACCTCTTAACTCCTCAGTAGCTATATTGCCTTTAGTCTTATAACCAATCGCCCTAGCTATCAATGTACCTATAACCGATACTACTAGGTTAAATGCGAGTGATATTACTGCGATATATAATAGCCCAAATGGAGTAGGATAAACCGAAGTTGCCCTAGGTAATCCGAAGGTTGCAAACATATAACTTCCACTCACAATTCCTACAGCCCATCCTGCGGTTAAAGCCCAAGAATTAAACCAATCAGTATACAATCCTAAGAATACTGCCGGCAGGGTCTGAGCAATAATTATACCTCCCAATAATTGTAAATTTATGGCATATGTCTCTGGTACCAAGAATACGAAAGCTAATGCAATAAACTTCAATACTGCGCTTAACCATTTAGCTAAGTTAGTCTCTCCTTTAGGCGTAAGGTTCGTCTTTACTTCTTTTACTATATTCCTTACTAATAGATTAGCTGAAGCAATAGCCATAATCGCGGCTGGGACCAAACCACCTACGAAAATTCCCGCTAGCATTATACCCGCAGCCCAATCTGGCATAGTTGATACTATTAAAGCGGGAACAGTTAAGGCTCCATTCTTAGTAGTAAGTATTATATTTAAAGCGTTGGGAACAGCATAAACTAATACGCCAAATAGTGCAATAATGGCTAAACCTATTCCGTATATTGGCAATAGTGCAGTACTATACATAAGCTTATTCTTGTCGTCGGAACTCAATGAACCGTTTATGGCATGAGGGTATAAATATAATGCTAGTGCACTCCCTAAGAACAAACTCCAGTAAGCGGGAATCAAAGGAGCTGATAATTTACTGTATAATGCAAGTTGTTTTGCATTCATAACGCTAAATGCATGGGTAAATCCTCCGTACTGTAATGGAACAATCACAATTATAGAGATGACCGTAATCCAGATTAGTATGTCTTTAAAAACTCCAGTAAGTGCAGCACCTCTCAGCCCGCTGGTGAAAGTGAATGCAGCGAGAATTATGAATGCTACAATAAGCGATATTTCAGAAACTAATGCTAGGTTACCAATACCTAATAGCATCATCTCTAAGACAGCCTTCATACCAACTATTTGTAATGCTATGTATGGTAATTCAGCTACTACCCCAGTAATGGCAATTAAAGCAGCTAACAATCTACTATTGAACCTATCTTTAACGAAATCAGCGGCAGTAACATAACCTCTATTTCTTGATACCACCCATAATCTAGGCATTGTTAGTAAAGCTATGGCGAACGTAAGTGATACGTATGGAACGGCGAAAAAGTACAGTGCTCCTTTAGCATACAGCCCAGATGGAACAGCAATGAACGTATATGCAGTATAGAGGTCAGCTCCCATTAGGAACCAAACTAGGATAGTTCCTAGCTTTCTACCCGCCAATCCCCACTCGTGAAGTAAATCTAAATTGCCTTTTCTCCAAGCTGCCCCATAAAATCCTAAAAAGGCGAATACAACAAAAAGCACGACAAATGTTATGATACCGGCCAGACCTAGCACCTTATCTCACCTTTTGGCTAATATTAGAGCAGCTATCGAGAAAAGTAAAGTCGATATAGCGAGCCATAATGTTTGGTACCAATAGAAGAACGGTAGGCCCCCAAGCTCAGGTTGTGCTTTATTATACGTGGGTATTGCAAAATATGCTATAAATGGAATTACTAACAATATACCCACTCCTATATATTTTGGATTGACCATCCCTCTTCATATAATTAGTCATCTATAACTTATATATATTACTTTCTTTTGTTGCTCAATATAGAGTCTTTAAACTAATACTACATTAAGTATTATCTGTACTTAATTTCAGATTTTATTTTAAATATAATTTTATTATTATCGTAACTAAAAGTTCATAAGATTTGAGGATTAAGATATAAACTTATATAATATCATAAACAATTACTAGTTAAATATAGTATTCTAGCGTAATTAAAAACCATTATATAAAAATTTTACAAGACATACCTCCACAGAAAGGTATATGTGAGAGTAGGGACGAGTTTTTATTTTAGATATTACGTAACCTTTGCCTCATCAACCTTTTATTTCTTATAGATAAACGTTATTTTAGATATTACTTGGACTGTCTCGTTATTTTAATGATGAGAGACCAAACCTTACAAAAGTTGAACTAGCATTATGATGAATTACTTAATTACAATCTGATAATGAATTTAACCTTGTTAAGTATAAATCACATTTCTTCTAAGCTTAATAGGATATAACTTGTAAGCTGATCTATCTCCTTAGGCTTTTTTACTCTGTCGAAAGTACTAAATATTGCCTCTTCGATGAATGGTAATTTAACGATTTTATCAGTTAAGTAATAAACCTTACTTAAGTTGATTTTAGACCTCCTATCATACATATTTACTACTGCAGACAAGACGTTAGTTTTAATATCATTAATTTCGTGTGAGGCACTAAATTCCACTAAATAATTTTCAAGAAATATTTTCAAAAATGCTACACTTTCATCCAATAGAATCTGATGGGATGGTAATACGGTTATGAAGTTATAATCAGTTTTCTTTGTTATTGAATTATGAATGTAGTAGGATTCCATTTCTTTCTCAAAGCAAAAATCGGATACTACTGGAGGATTATCCACGATTATTATATCGTTTTCATCAAATACATTGTATATTTCAGCTATCTTAGTAGGTTCAACGCTTTTAACATTGTGATTACAACCAAAATTTAGTACGGTTAAATTTCCTAAGGTCTTATAATACTCTTGAGACGAGTTAGAGGTTAAATAGGATAGCAAGCTTCCCCTTATATGATATATCTTACTTATCGTTGACGTTAAGTCCTTATCTAATAAGAGTACTTTCTTAGATTCACTTAGACTTCTCGTTAGGAAATAAGCTATAAATGACTTTCCTACTCCACCTTTGACGCTCACTATGTCTATTCTTTTCATTATAGTGTTGAATCGTAAGTTAAACCTATATAGTTTGATATTCCTGCTAGGGAGAAAATTAAAGATGTGGATAGAAGAAAAAGAATAGTATATGCTAGAGATTAAGGCAAAAGTTTATAAGCTAGAAAGTATAGAACATCTTAATGGCTAAGAAAAGAAGCAAATTGGAAATAATACAAGCTATTCTTGAGGCATGCAAATCTGGAGCTCCAAAGACAAGAATTATGTATGGAGCTAACTTAAGCTATGCTTTAACTGGAAGATACATAAAGACCTTAATTGACCTAGAGATTATAAGACAAGAAGGTAAATTGTATCTGTTGACCAAAAAAGGAGAGGAGTTGTTAGATGATATAAGGAAGTTCAATGATATGAGGAAGCAGATGGAACAGCTAAGAGAGAAGATAAACGGAGTATTAACGATAAAACAATAGACTTCTAGTTTTTTATTTTGACTTTATTTCTTTTTAAATTATTTTTCTATCTTTAATCCAGTTACTATTATTATCTTAGACTTCATTACATTAGTCAATTGATCTATGTCATTGATTATTTTCTTGCTGAGATATTGTGGGTCAGCCTTATACAGATAAGTCCTTCTCCCTTTCTTTGGCATTTCGGTTTTCTCCTTAATTATTAGACCTTTCTTCTCTAAGTTTAGTATAGATTTATTTACGACAGATTTAGTTATCCCTAATCTTTGCGAAATATCCTCCATCGATAGGGGGGTATTAGAGTTCAGTATCATGCTGAGAATCTCTATATCTCTGTTTGTTAATCCATAAATGAATCCTATTACATCTAGAACACTTACCGTTCTGCCGTCTGGTAATTTTATGCCATTTTCACTACTGCTTTGCATAATTAGAAGGTTTCATATAACTCTTAAAAATCTTTTGGTATCATGTAAACCTATTTAATAGTGAAAAAGGAAAATATTTTAAATTACAATTATGGATTTAACTTTCCATATTTTAATGCATACAATGCCCTAACTAACTCAGCATGACTCCACGCTAAAGGCGCTACAGACGGATAGTTGCCACTCTCAGATATTTGTTCTGGTATCACACCAGTCTGTAAAGAGTTTCTTATAACCCAATCTAACTTCTCCTTGGCCTTATCCTTTTCTCCCATTAACGAGTAAACCTGGGATAACCATAAAGTCGATATAAACCAAATGTTTGGTCTCTTACCTTCTTTTAAATAGGAATCATTTTCATACCTAGCTATACCTCCATTAATATTCAGAGTTTCCTCAACAGTGTTTAAGTTTTTCATAAACCTTACGTCCTCTACTGGAATTACGTCAAATACTGTAGCTAATAACGTACTTGAGTCAACTGTGCGATCTATATTGTAAACGTTTCCATTTTTTATATATAGTGTCCTCGCGAAATGATCTCCTACCCAAAAAAGATCTAAAGCTCTTTGCATTTGTTCAGCTACATTCTCGTACTTAGATGCTAGATCTTCTTCACCGAAGAATCTAGCGAAATATGCAGAAGCCTTTAAACCAGCTATTACGGTAACAGTAGTATAAAAATGGATACCATCTCTCTCCTCCCATAAGTCAAACGATGGCAATGGTAAATTAATTTCCTTATACCTATAACTAACTAGGAAGTTGGCAAATCCTTTAATGATAGGCCTATAATAAGGTTTTATAAAGTCCACATCCTTCCACCTAATAAAATGATACCATAAAGTGTAGATGAATAATGCTGTCTCATCCTCTTGAATAGGTAAGTATTCTAGAGTCCAAGGATGCCACGTAGAACCAAAGTGACCATCTACAGTATATTTTTGAAATAATGCACCGCTTACTGTTACTAGGTTTTTACTAAACTCGAAAAATCTTCTAGGCTTATCAAAATATCCCATTAATTCCAGAGCCATAATGGAAAAAGCTGCGTCTCTATGCCAAACGTAATTGTAAGTATCTCTATTAAATCGTAATATATCAGTATCTAAAGAAGCTACTATAGCTCCATTATTTTGAAAATGAGTTTGCAATATTAATAGGCTTCTCCTTAAAAATGAGTTATACTCACCATAATCTTCTACCTTACTTAACCAGCCCTTCCAATAATCCTTAATTCTCTTTAACAATACTTGAGGTGATCTCTTCTTAACGTAATCGTTCAATGCTCTCGCTTCAGTATAGTTTTTACCAGCTACTATCCATATATAGAAGTCGTTAAATGCCTTGAAGTTCACTGAAAAGTCAACTGAACCTTGGGCTATTGGATTTCCAGACAGTTCACCATCTTCACAGTCTTTCCACGTACCTAAATAACCCTTATATTCCTTTATTCCAGTAGCATATTGATAAAATGGAATCGATGATGATAACAAAAACCATCTAGAGCCCTTATATTGAATCATTGCTTCGCTATAAGGGTCGAACAATGCAGTATCTCCATCTGGAGACCCTCCAACATGAAAATCCACTGATACACAAATCCTAACGTCTTTATTATCAGGGTTACTTAAAGAAACCTTCCTTATCCAAATATCATAAGCCATATCCACTGCGTCTTCCAGATGAAAATCTACGCCATTATGAGAAAAGGAAGAATAAACTGCTAAAGTATCGTCAACGTAATCTATTTTCGGACTAAGAGATTCTATCCACTTAAAATCACCATCTATCCAAACACCAAATCTTAACCTCTCTAAATTATCGGCTATAGTTAATGGCCAATAGAACTCTCTAGGAGTAAAAGTGTTATCGTACAAAATAGTCAAAGAACCATTTCCTAAGATTAAATGCCTAGTCATATCATATTTTTTACTTTCAGCTTAATTTACCTTTTGTCTTATAATTTATGAGTGAAACACTAACTAGAAAATACCTCGCTACAATTTGAGGAAAGCCTCGCCTTTTAAGGCAAGGATAATAAAGGTTTTAAAAGGTAATGTCGTACTTAAATGTGCGGGGTCTCTGAGCCTCGTGAATACCCACCAAATGAGAGATGTAATCATGAATTGATGGGGGAGCTGATGAACCACCAAGGGAATCATTGCCCTTTATTGCGGTGAGGAAGTCATTATCGTAAACGTGGACTTGTAGTTTTTCAGTGAGAGTATATTGCTCTGAACGGATACAGTGAAATCATAAAGCTAAAATTTCTTTATTTTGAATTACCGTGATATGGGTATAAATTCTAGGAAGTACATCACTCATACACAGCTATTTGCAATAATAGATTTACCTAAATTCGGACCCTCATATCTACACTACGTATTAAGCTTAACAAATAATATTTATACTATAGTAAAATTAGATATTGAAATTTTATTTTATGCAATTAATCACTCATTAGCTTTGGAGTATAAATTCAGTTATTATCTCATAAAATTTTTCCCTTTTGTTCTATATTCTTTAATCAAAAGATAAAAGGTCACTATTGAATTCATACTGAAATGTTATGCTTATTCATTTTTAGAAGGGATTTAAGATTAGACGATAATACGGGTTTGGTGAAGGCTCTAAGAGAGTGTGAAGAAGTTATTCCAGCATTCATAATTGATCCTAGGCAAGTAGGGGATACAAATGAGTATAAGTCTGAGAAGGCAGTGAGGTTTATGTTTAACTCAATAAACGAACTAGATGAGGAACTTAGGAGTAAGGGGGCTAGATTGCATGTTTACGAGGGAATTGCAGAGGAAGTTGTAAAAGGTTTACTAAAGGAGGTTGATCGCGTTTACATAAATGTTGACTATACACCCTTTAGTAGGGTGAGAGATGAGAAGATTATGGAGTATTGTAAACATTATAATAAAGAGTTAATATCTACAGAAGATTATTTGCTTACTTCCGTTAATGATTTCAAAAATTATCGTAGCTTTACCGTGTTCTATGCAAGCGTGAGGAAGAAGCAAGTCAGAGAGCCGGTGAAGAATACGTTCTCAAATTATTACTCTAAAAGCATAGGGGATGAAGTTGATTTACCTCCTAGGCATGAGGGACCGGGTGGTAGAAAGGAGGGATTATACTTAATAGAGAGGGCAAAGAAAATAGATTATAGTAGAAGGGATTACCCAGCTGAAGACAACGTAAGCTTTCTTTCCCCACATCTAAAATTTGGAACAGTTTCAGTCAGAGAAGTTTATCATGAACTTAAAGGGAATCAAGCTTTCATAAGGCAACTATATTGGAGGGATTTTTACACACTATTAGCATATCATAACGACAGAGTATTTTCTGAACCTCTAAGGAGAGAATATAAGTACATAGAGTGGGAAAACAATGAAAGGCTATTCACTGCGTGGAAGGAAGGTAGGACTGGATATCCAATAATAGATGCTGGCATGAGACAACTAAATGAAACTGGATACATGCACAATAGAGTTAGGATGCTAACAGCTTTTTTCCTAGTTAAAGTGTTACTAGTAGATTGGAGATGGGGAGAAAAGTATTTTGCAACCAGATTAATCGATTATGACCCAGCTGTAAATAATGGGAATTGGCAATGGGTTGCCTCAGTGGGGACTGACTACATATTTCGTATATTTGACCCATGGAAACAACAGAGGATTTACGATCCAGAAGGTAAATATATCAAGAAATATATTAAAGAGCTAGAACCTTATCCTTCAGAGGTAATACATGAGATTTACAAACATAACGTTCCTAATTACCCTAGACCTATAGTGGACTGGAGAGTTAGGGTGAAATTAGCTAAGAAGTTGTATGAATCTTGCAAAATAAACAGTAAGTTATTTGATTCGGGACGAGAACAACTTTACTAGCTTTTTACCATTATTCCACATGAAGAAAATTACGGTGAATTCTATGACGAATATTAGAATAAGGTATGCCAAAGTGAATGGTAGAGAAGTAAGTATGGAATAAACTACATACCCATATATTGCTCTCGTTAACTCCAGACCTAAAGTGTAGTCCCCTATTGTTAATAAGACTGAGAGTAGGGTGATAATAATCAGCTTCACATGCAATAATGTATAGTTAGTAAAAAATAAACTTTTTAGTTTCGGCTAACTCTCTGCATATTCTTCAAATATTCCATAATACCTCCAGCCTTAATGATTTCTAAAGCCATCCCCGTTATCCCCTTACCTCTTAACAACTTATTCCCAGCTTCTATTTCACCAGTCTCCACATTAACCTTTACTGTAATACCTTCACTTAACTCTTTTGTAGCGTTAGGCAATGTTATTACGGGAAGACCATTATTTATTGCGTTTCTATAAAATATCCTGGCAAAAGACTCAGCTATTACAGCTTTTACTCCAGCCGCTTTCAAGGCTATGGCTGCTTGTTCCCTTGATGAACCCATCCCGAATACTTTACCAGCAACTATAACGACACCCTTGCTAGCCTTCTTATAAAACTCCGGATCTAAAGGTTCCATAGCGTGTTGAGCTAAATATTGAGGATCTGTGTATTTTAGATATCTAGCAGGAATTATAATATCAGTATCTATTTTATCTCCAAATTTCATGACTGGACCTTCTATTATCACCTTAGATCACCCTTGGATCAGTTATTTTACCTTCTAATGCACTAATAGCAGCTACTGCTGGTCCAGATAAATATACTTTTGAATCATTACTTCCCATTCTTCCTTTGAAGTTCCTCGAACTAGTGGATAAAACATTCTCACCTGGTCCCGCAATTCCGAAATGTCCTCCTAAACAAGGTCCGCAAGTCCCATAAGTTACAATACATCCAGCGTTTACTAACGTTTCTATATACCCTCTCTCCATGGCCTCTTTAAACATTTTGTAAGAGGCTGGAATTGCTATACACCTAGTCTTAACCTTTCTTCCTTTCATAATCTTAGCTGCTATCTCAAAATCACTTAACCTACCGTTGGTACAAGAGCCTATATACACTTGATCGATGGGCGTTCCCTCAAGTTCATTAACAACCTTTACGTTATCCACACTATGCGGAGCTGCAACTAATGGCTCCATCTTTTCTAAGTTTATCGTGTACTCATCTACGTATTTTGCGTTTTCATCAGCCTTAATTAAAGGTGGCTCATAACCTCTCATTTCCTTAACATATCTCACAGTCTCTTGGTCTGGATTGAACATTAGCACATCAGCGTTCATTTCAATGCCCATATTTGAAACTGTAGCTCTATAGTCCATTGGAAAGCTTAATGGCTCTTTTACGAAAACCTCTATAGACATTCCATTAAAGTAATCAGCTTTGAAATCTCCTAACAATTTTAGAGCAACGTCTTTTCCAGTTATCCATTTAGCAGGTTTACCTTCTAGAACGACCTTAAATGGTTGCGGAACTACTAGCCATGTCTTTCCGGTTATGGCTGCAGCTGCTATGTCACTAGCTCCCATACCTTGAGCAAAAGCTCCTATTGCTCCAGAAGTAGTAGTATGGCTATCTGCTGCTAATATAACTTGACCAGGATTTGCGTATTGTTCTAACATTACTTCATGTAATATTCCATAATTTATATCATAAAAGTTAGGTATGTTTTGGGATTTCACAAATTTCCTTATATAGACTTGTATCTCAGCACTTCTTACATCTGGTGGTGGTGCTAGGTGATCAAAAGCTATTACTATTTTATTCCTATCAAAAACCTTTAACATCTGAGCTTTTTCCATTACTTCTATAACATGATATCCAGTTAGATCATGGAAAGCTACTATATCTACATTAGCCTCTATTACATCGCCGGGAGATACTTCTTTGCCAGCTGCTCTACTTAAGATCTTCTCCGTTAACGTTTTAGGAGACATCAGTTAATGTTTAAAATATACATAAATAAACATTTCTTACGAAGGAAATACTTTTAGGCTGAATGGAATACGAAAAAAGAACCTAAATCAATAAATATGCGAATAATAAATCTGACTTCCTCCCCTTAGGAAGGTCCTCCTCATCAATTCTCATCTGAAGGGCAGCCGAGAAGATCAGAAAACCTTTCTGAATAATTGGCTTTTAAAAAATTATATCATCTCCGCACTAAAAAGCGAGGCTTTCACCACTTTGTAATGCGTTATAGGTCATGAATCTTAATAAAAACATAATTGGGAAAAGATTACTTTCTAAGCTAGCGTTAATCCTCGATTACAAGAACTTCAGAGTGATTGATTCATAAAAAATACCGCTTATACGTCTACCTCTATCCAACCATTATTATCCCTTATTTGATAGGTTTTCAGACCTAGTTTGTCCTTTGGAGCATCTGGAGCTACATACGGAGGTTCAAGCATTTTACCAGTGTTGAGATCATATAATGCGTGATGACATGGGCACTTAACAGTTAACTTTTCTTCATCTAAAATTCCTAATATACATCTAGCATGGCTACAAACTGCATCCATTGCGTAAAGTTTTCCATTTATATTTGCTATGAATATTACCTTATCTTCAACCTTTACCGAGGCGTATTTTGCCTTCTCGAGAGCCTTAGCCGAAATAGTTCTTTTCCACGCCATAGATTACCACTAGAAAGGTAAAATTTAAGCATGTTTATTATAAACTATTAGAATTTAGAACTTTTATCATTCAGTTTTTATATTCAATAGTACCGCATAGTTGTATATTATGTTATAAAAGGTTAATTAACGGACTAAACTTCGCCTCTAGATATCTCCTCTGGATCAGGCTTTCTACTAATGATCCTACCTCCATCAATGACAATCTCACTACCCGTGATGAAAGTGTTATAATCTGAAACTAAAAACGCTAGTAAATTAGCCACCTCTATTGCCCTACCCATTCTCCCTAACAACGTTGCAGCTCTACTATCTAATTCCTCTGGTACGCTATCTCCTTTAGTGTATATTGGTCCGGGTAATACTGCAATAACTTGAATTCCGTATTTGCCCAAATCTACTGCTAGGCTCTTAGTCATTGCTATAAGCCCACCTTTAACCGTCACGTAAGGTAACGAATGATGAAGAGGATAATATGCTTGTATCGCAGAGATATTAATTATTTTTCCCTTAATTTTATTCTTTATCATCAGTTCTGCAGCCATTTTGGATAGAAGCATGGGTGAGGTTAACTCTAACTCAATCATCTTATCCCACTCTTCCAAGGTTACATCTAGAATGGAGTACCTCGAATTTACCGAAGCATTATTAATTAAACAGTGAATAATGCCTATGTTATTTTTGTACCAATCTATGAAAGAGAGAACTTCTTTTCTGGAAGTTAGGTCAACTTTATAAAACTCAATATTATCAATTTGATTAGTAATTTTTCTACCTAATGCTATAACTCTACAACCTAAATCTGAGAATAGTTTGGCTGTCACCAGACCTATACCGTGAGTTCCACCGGTAATTAAACATACCTTATCCTTAAGAGATATTTGCATATTTATCTTTTTTGTAACACTATTATAAATCATGTTATTTGAATATTAGGGAAAACATTATATGTAGAGAATAACGTTTTTAATCTTCAATTTATATATAATCACGTTTATGTCATTATCACAAACAGCTTATGAAAAAATTCTAGAATTCGTTGTCAGTGGAAAGTATAGACCGGGTAGTATATTGAAAGAAGAGGAGTTGGCATCATTACTTAACATCAGTAGAACTCCAATTAGAGAAGCATTAGTGAGACTGGAAAAAGAAGGAATAATTGTAAAGAATGGCAAATCATACTCGGTAATACCTCTATCAGAAAGTGATATAATTCAGCTTTATGAGGTTAGGATTCCGCTTGAAGCTGAAGCTTCAAAATTAGCTTCAATGCGAGCTACTCAAGAGGAAATAGACAACATGCTTAGGTTAATAGATCAAATAAGGAATACTAAGGAAAACGATCCGCTAAAATTAGCAAATCTTAACGGTAACCTACACAGTTTGATAGCCGAGGCTTCGCACAATAAATATATTGTGGATATTTTAAATAATATCAGATTGAAGTTAAAAATTGTAAGAGTGACGCTTTTTACTAGCTACCAGAGAAGGGATGAAGAATTAAAGGAACATGAAGAGATAGTTCTAGCAATAAGGGATAAGAAGGTTGAATTGGCTTACGAAATGATGAAAAAGCATGAAGAAAACGTGCTAAACTATGTAAAACTAAACGTTCTCCCTTTGCTTTTTAGATAAAAGCTTATGATTAGAAACATTTTTCTCTATTTTTGAAGAAATCTCCAATTTATAAAGAAGAGTTTAGGAACTCTCTATAAGAGGATAAAAATTTATTCTTACAGTAATATTCCATTTTTATGATAAGAAGATCGCAGCTTTATGTCCCTTCTATCTCCGAAAAAATGATAAGGAAATCTGTTGAATTGAATGCTGACTCGATAATTTTTGATCTAGAAGACGCTGTTCCACCAGAGGATAAGGAAAGAGCAAGAGAAATTTTAATAAAGTTAATTAAGGAACTAGACTGGGGTAAGAGGGAGTTATGTGTAAGAATAAACTCGTTACAATTATCAGAATCTTTTAAGGATCTTGCAACGATTTCTAAAGAGGAAAAAATAACATGCATTGTAGTCCCAAAGACTGAAAACGATTTATCCTTTTTATTCAAGGCAACTGGTAAAACTCTTATTCCATTGATAGAGACCGCTAAAGGAATAGCCAAGATAGAGGATATTGTTAGATCTGAAGGAGTAGAGGCAATAAGTTACGGTATAGCTGATCTTTCATTATCATTAGGTGGAGATTTCACTTTTTATGAGAAGAACGAGTTCATTAAAACGTATATCGTAAATATAGCCAAAGCTTATGATGTTGACGCTATAGATAAGGTTTACTTTGATCTTAAAAACCAAGAGGGGTTTAGGAAAGAATGTGAAGAGGCTAGGAAGTTAGGATATGTAGGTAAACAAGTGATTCACCCTTCCCAAGTGGAGATAGCTAATCAAGTCTTCTCACCATCTAAGGAAGAAATAGAGTGGGCAAGAAGAGTTATTGAAGCTTATGAAAAGGCAAAAAAAGAGGGTAGAGGTGCAATAAGGTTAGATGACAAGTTGGTTGATTACGTACACTATAAGATAGCTAAGAGGATTATCGAGTTTCAGAACCTATAGACTACCCAAGTTCCTAAAGCCTTTGCACATAAACTACCATTACCATCATAAGCTGAAATTTCTATAACGACTAACCTATTTCCCTCACTTATTACTTTACCTTCCACTGTGAAAGGACCTTGTTTCATAGGCTTTATGAAGTTCACTTTTAATTCTGCTGTTACCTCATCTTTTACGTTATCTAATGATTTGGCTGCCATACTTCCCGCATAATCTATAGCAGTTAACATTACACCTCCATGAAGAATGCCACCTATTCTTGATAGCCTATCACTATAATTAAAAGAGAGCTTAGCATAGCCTTTATCTATCTTTTCAAATTTTATACCTATAAAGTTAAATATTTCTTCTTGTTTTAAAACTTCGTTTAATTCTTCAACGGAGATCATGAATAAAATCTATAATAAATGAATTTAGATTTAATTCTAACTTCCTCCTCATAAGCCCTAGATAAAAAATGTTTATAATAAAAATAACCAGAGGAAAATCATATACTAAGGAAAGAGTTGGGCATAAACTTCCTCAAAACTGAGGAGGTAATCATATTTTCTTACTAGCACATCTATTCTTGACAAACTTCCATAATTTTCAATATACGAACAAATTCTCGTCTATTCTAACCTTAAAAGCTAGGAAAAACATGTATATAGTATGAGCTGGAAATTTAAAGATTTAAAAGGACTTTCCGCCCCTAAAGACGTTAAGAGTTGTACTGTAGATGAGGCAGTTAGAGAGTTAAAGAAAAAATATGAGGTTGATGTTAAAGTTTTAACTGATATTGCGACTGATATATTAGTAAAGTATTTAACTGAGAATAAGATTAGCCTAGACCAGATAAGGCTGAAGTATAGTTATGTAAAAAATATAGATAATATTATATCTGACATCCTTAAATTAGCTGGCAAGTGATTTCTGTAATCTCTTACTTATCTCTTGTAATATTTCTTGATGGTCAGGGAACCTTTTTTGATTATACCTCGAAAATACTAATTCGTCATTTATATAAACATCGAATATTCCCCTATCCCCTTGCACCAATTCCACGTTAGCCTCCTCAAAGTAACTAAGGATATCCTTTGCTAGGTCTAACGCTCTATCCATGTATTTGCAAGGTCTACAATAAACTACTTTAACATCTATCTTTTTATTCAAATCTTCTTTTTTAACGTACCTTAATGGATCTTTTTTAAACTCCTCTAAACAGTGAGAAGAGCAGAAATAGTATGTTATTCCTTTATAGTTTACCTTGAAGGGAGTTGTATTCTCGACTTCCATTTTACATACCGGATCTTGCATATTACATACAATTAAAGCTATTAAATAAAAAGTGTTAATTATGAAGTTTTGAATTTTATTTATACGAATCGGCTAACTTATACGATAATTCTACAAATTTATTGGGGTTCATAATGTCATTAGGGTCAATTAGCCTCTTAATCTGATACATAAGATCTAAAACTCTGTAACCATTATGCTTGATTAATTGTTCAGCCATTAACTTCGCTTTTTGGACACCTATTCCATGTTCCCCACTAACAGAGCCTCCTAGTTCTATAGCCATTCTAGCAATTTCCTCAAAGGCTCTTTGTCTTAACTCCTCATCCTCTATCACAATATTAGGGTGTAAGTTTCCATCTCCAATATGCGAGATTACATAAAATTTAGTATTATATTTATTACCTATCTCTTTTAGTCTCTTTATTGCCTCCGGCAATTTTGAAATAGGAACTACAATATCTTCAGCATAAAACACGTTCTTAGCCTCAGCTTTAACCGCTATTGCTGCTTGAGCCCTTAAAGAATATAACTTCTCAGCCTCTTCTCCCTCAGCCACTTTAACCTCAACAGCTTTACCATCTAAAACTTTAAGAACATCATTAACTAAATCTTCCTCAACTGAAATTAGTAACATACCACCCTCAGTCTCTTTTAGCCCAGCGTTTAGATGCTTATTTAAAGCTTTAATGACGTCAGAATCCACGTACTCTGAGAGCTCTGGCAGTATTCTATTCTTCCTTAGACCCAAAATAACTTCTCCGGCAGATTCAAAATCTCTAAGTAAAGCTAATATGGTAACAATCTTTCTCTTAGGTAAAGGGATTATTCTCAACCATATTTCAGTAATGACACCTAATGTACCCTCACTTCCTACAAATAAATGTAAAATATCATATCCAGCTCTATTTTTTCTCAAAGGCTCTCCAATTTTTACCACTTCACCACTTGGTAATACTACCTTTATCGCTAAAACCCATTCCCTAAATGAACCATACTTAACCCCCTTCATTCCGCCAGAAGATTCTGAAACAGCACCTCCTACACTACATAGAAAGAAACTTGCCGGATCCGGAGGTAGCATGAAACCTTTCTTCTCCAATTCCTCAAATAGATCCACTAACTTCATACCAGGTTGGACTCTTACATACCAATCTATCTCATTAATTTCAATCACCTTATTCATCCTTGACATATCAATTAGGATACAGTTTTTATCACACGATACCGCTCCGGTTAAACTAGTACCAGACCCCCAAGGTATAATAGGAATTTTATTACTGTTTGCAAATTTTACTATTCTAACTACATCTTCCTCACTCCTAGGATAGAAAACGATTAATGGATTTACTTTCTCTCCGGAGAAATCTTCTCTTTGTTCAACACTGTGTGGGATATCACTTAACTCATGAAAGTCCATATGTTATATTACAAGTTAGTTAAGTAATAAACCTTACAATGTGAGGAAAGCCTTGCCCTTCAAGATGGAGTATGTGGACAACAATTTGGTTGATATGAATTGAATTTTCTTTATTGCGAAAAAGTATTTTTAGGGTGAGGCAAGAATATGTTTGATTTCCTCGCCCAAATTATCTCTACCCTTTTAAGCTTAGTTTCATTCCTTGGACGAGATTATATTAGCCTCGATATTTTGCTTGTCAAGTTGAAGGACTTCATTTCCTCACACTACCTTGCTCTTCACAAGTTGGCTAATGTTAATTATGAGCTTAAGCATGATGTTATGGGGATCGTTTGCTCGTTGATGAGGATTAATGGTGAGTTAGGCATTACGAGCCTGGGCTAATTCTTCATGTAGTTTGCACGTTTATGTAAATGGTATTAAGCTGGAAAATTGGAGGGATAAAGTTACACGATAAGGCTACAAGGCATTCTCTATTGCAGTAATAAACTTGTATGGCTATCTGAGCCTCTCGACTGCTCATCATATGAGAATCGATGAGGTAAACCTCTAAGGGAAGGAAGTCAGATACATTAACTCTGATTTCTATTGAAAGCATACGTTATAACGTATCAGTCTTGTAGTTATCATATTAGTTCATAAGGGAGTTGAATATTTAATTTATAGTTTCATTGTATTTTAAAATGTAACAATCAGGATTAGCTTGAACTTAACAAGTTTTTTAAAACATATACCAAAACTAAAATGTTTTTACCCCTTATTACCGAGTATATAATATGAAGGATGATATAAGTTTTTTAAGCGACTTCGTTTCGGACAGAATAATTAAAAAATTAGAAAGTATTAATAATAGTTCATTAACGCATTTTTTGAGAACCTATGTAGAATTATGTGAACCAGAGAGCCTATACGTTTCGTTAGGTCATGAAAGTGATAAAGAGTATGTTAAAAAGAAGGCAATAGAGTCTAAAGAGGAAATAAAGTTGAAGATGGAAGGTCACACAATTCACTTCGATCATCCATTGGATCAAGCTAGGGCCAGAGAGGATACATTCATCTTAACTGACAACAAAATTCCTTTCGTAAACACAAAACCTAGAGAAGAAGGTTTAAGAGAAGCTTTATCCTTGTTAAAGGGTTCAATGAAAGGTAGAGAAATGTATGTAGGTTTCTACTCATTAGGTCCCAGAAATTCTCGTTTTCAGATTTTAGCAGTCCAGATTACTGATTCTCCTTACGTAATACATAGTGAAAACATACTATATAGAAACGCTTTCGAAGATTTCTCAAATAATAAGCCATTCCTAAAATTTATCCACTCTAAAGGTGAACTAAATATTAAAAAAAGGAGGATAATGATAGACGTTAAAGAAGATACTGTGTATAGCGTTAATACAACCTATGCCGGCAATAGTGTAGGTCTAAAGAAACTAGCCTTAAGGCTTACCGTTACGAAGGCTGTAAGGGAGGGATGGCTTTCAGAACATATGGCAATAGTAGGATTTGAAGGTGATAATGGGATACACTACTTCACAGCATCGTTTCCCTCTGGATCGGGAAAAACGTCTACTGCTATGTTAGGTTCATTAATAAGTGATGACTTAGCGTTTATACGAGAAGTTAGCGGAGAGGTTAAGGCGGTTAATCCTGAAATTGGAGTATTTGGAATCATTCAAGGGATAAATGAAAAAGACGATCCCGTAATTTGGGAAGTATTACATAAGCCGGGGGAAGTCATATTCTCAAATGTGTTGATGACTGAGGATGGAGATGTTTATTGGGAGGGAAGTGGAAAAACCAAACCAGAGAAAGGTTATAATTATGAGGGAGTGTGGAATAAGAATAGTGGCAAACCTGCCTCACATCCTAATGCAAGATTTACCGTGCCTTTGACGTCCTTTAGTAATTTAGATAAAAATTACGATAATCCAGACGGTGTAAGTATTGATGGAATAATATTTGGAGTGAGAGACTACTCTACATTAGTTCCAGCTGTTGAGGCTTTTTCGTGGAACCATGGCATCATTACCATTGGTGCCTCCATGGAATCAGCTAGGACATCAGCGGTCATAGGTAAGGCAGACGAGTTAGAATTTAATCCGATGGCTATTCTAGATTTCATGCCATTATCCTTGGGGAGTTATTTGAATAATTATTTAAATTTTGGAAAAAAATTAAAAAAGGTCCCAAAGATATTTGGATTTAATTACTTCTTAAAGGACGGAAATAAATTCGTAAACTCAAAAGAGGATAAGAAAGTTTGGATAAAATGGGCAGTGTTAAGAGTGGAAAACTCTGTTGACGCAATTTATACACCTATTGGTTTTATACCCTATTATGATGATCTGAAAACCCTATTCATGAAGGTTTTAGGCAAGGAGTATGGAGAAAAAGAATATGAGTTGCAGTTCTCTTTAAAGTTAAGAAGATATTTGGAGAAAACTGAAAGGATTCTAAAAGTTTACAGTCAAATTTCAGATACGCCTTCTGACGTCATAGGTGAGTTAAAAGCTCAACAAGACAGGTTATTAGAATATATTAACAAGTACGGTGATGTTGTCTCTCCTTTAAAGCTAAGTAAAGATTAATATAAAAGTAGCCGATTTTTTAAATCCTTAAAGCACATTTATAGCTGACCTCCTCCTCACCATAAATGACGAGGCTTTCCCTACTTTGTAAAATTGATTTTGGTTGTAGTGAAGATATAGGTAAAATTCCAGAAATTCAAATTAGAATATTCTTAAAGGATCGTATTTCGATAACACTTTTGTTTTAAAGCAAAAAGCTTTTAAGATATTGTTAGGAGAAAGAGAACGGTGAAGTAGTTGGAAGAATCCTAGAGGCGATCAACTTAGCTTATACTTATCCCAATGGCTATGTTGTATTTGACAACATTAATATGTTTACCCGGGAGAGGGAGTTGGTCGCAATAGTTGGACCAACTGGAGTTGGAAAGTCTACTCTACTTAGGATATTGGGTGGTTTCATTCGACCCTCAAAGGGGGAAGTTAGGCTTCTTGGGAAGCTGGTATTAAGTCCATCTCCTAAGATTGCCTTAATACATCAATCTATTGCTACTTTTCCTTGGCTTACGGCACTAGATAACGTTAAGTTAGGCTTAATGAACAGAAAGTTACCCAAAGAGGAGGAAGATAAGATAGCTAGACACGCTTTGGAAATTGTTGGGCTTCAAGGTTTTGAGAGCTTTTATCCTAAACAGATGAGTGGTGGTATGAGGCAAAGGATTGCTATTGCGAGAGCATTGGTTGCAGACCCCTTAGTTCTTTTAATGGATGAACCTTTTTCTCATTTAGATGAGTTAACTGCTGAGGGCTTAAGGCAAGAAATCTATTCTATGCTATTTAATGAGGGTACTACATTAAAGAGTGTAGTTCTTGTATCTCATAACTTAAATGAAGTAGTCGAACTGGCTGATAGAGTTTACGTCCTAAATGGAAGACCAGCCAATGTGGTAGGTGAAGTAGAAATTACGTTAGAAAGACCTAGAAATCCTAAGGATGAGCGTTTTCAAGAATACCTAGACGTCCTCTACGGTTTGTTAACCCCAATTAAGGGGGGCGAGAAAGTATGAACACGGTTTTATTGTTAACCTTAGCCACTTTAGCATCATCAGGTAGAGTGTTCCTAACAATAGGTTTATCTATTCTAACTGGTTGGCTATTAGGATATATTGCTGTAAAAAATAGAGCTTTCGAAAACGCTTATGTATCATTAATTGAGGTTTTTGAGTCTGTCCCCGTAATATCATTCTTTCCTATAGTTCTCATATTTTTCGTTTACAGAATAGGAGGTTACTTAGGTATAGAACTTGCAGTTGACTTTCTAGTCTTTACTGCAGTGGTGTGGAATATATGGGTAGGAATCTATCAAGCCTTTAAAACAATTCCATTAGACCTAATTGAAGTAGTAGATAACTATAGATTAGGTTTTTTGGATAAAATGAGGAAACTATACATTCCTTATTCATGGCCTAGGATAGCAGCTAATTTAATACCTAGCTTTGCAGATGCGTTCTTTTATATAACAGTTAGTGAAGTTTTCTCCATAGGTACTTCTACTTATCACGTATTTGGAATAGGTACACTAATAGCTGAATTATCAGCTGAAAATAATTACATTGCTGTAGGTGAGGGATTAGCAATTTTAGCTGTCTTCGTAAGTATTTTTACATATCTTTTGAGGAGATTTGCAGTATATACTGTCTCCAAATACGGTCTAGATACAGAGATAAAAGTATCTAAAAGAGGTAAGATAAGAATAAGGTATACAACAAGAATTTCTAACACTTTAGCACCATTTACTAAACTATCAAAGTATGCAACCAGAGTAACCAGAATCGTTAGTAGGACTAGTACTGAGGAAGAGGCAAAGAGGACTATGCCATGGAGATATTTAGGAATAGGTATCGCGCTAGCAATTTTAGCCCTTATCATATATGGAGCGTTTTCCACGATTACCTCCATACCTAAGTCTACGTGGGCTTATTTAATATCAACCACACCATCAGACCTTTATAGTTTATTAATAGACTACGCTAGAGTCGCCTTTATAGCAGTTGTAAGCTTTGTTTTTGCTCTATTCTTGGGTTATTATATTGCAATTAACGAAAAGGCTGAAAAGGTAGCTATACCAATAATACAGACTTTCGCGTCTTTTCCAGCTCCGACGTACTTTCCCCTTCTTTTAGCGGCAACTATAGGGATAGTTAGTAAGATATTAGGGGGATGGACTAACGAGTTTTATGTGATACTTTTAGGATTTATCTCAACATTTTATTATGTCTTTTACAGCTATTGGCTTGGAATTAAGAATATGCCTCAACAATATTGGGAAATAATGAAGAACTATAACTTCTCGTTCTGGCAAAAAATGAGATATGTGATAATTCCTGCTACTTTTCCTTACATAATAGCAGGTATCTCAAGTACAATAAATAGTGCTTGGGGAGGATTAGCGATAGGCGAGTACTGGCAAGGAATTTATGATAGTTACACCTTACAAGTTTCTCATGGTATAATGAAAGATATAGCTCTAGCCACAGCTAATGGCAATATACCTTTAGCGGCGTGGGACTCATTATTATTTGGTATAGTTGTAGTGATATACTCCATATTATTCACCAGAAAATTAATGGATATAGCTAGAGAGAAGTATGTTGCAGAGGAAGGAATTTACTTAGCTTAACTATCTGTTACCTTCTAATTCCTTTTTCAATTGATCAGCGTTCGCGCATTTCCTCACTGCTCAGTTCCCGGATTCGTCATCCTCAGTATGGAGTGGCTTACGATAATTAAATATTTTTCTGTATAAAGTTTAGAGTGTTATTTTGTAATTTAGATTCGATATCCATGATTTCAACGCTACTTCAAGTACGTTTCTAGAAAATCTATAAGGAGATAATTTTCCTCTTAATATTTTCTACTTCCCCTCCTTGGACTAACATAAAAAGTTTGATGTTGATCACTTTTTATATTAAAAAATTTTTAGAATTTTATACATAGATAAATTCTAAAGTTAAAAACTTTTAAACCCGATATACACTATTATTATTAATGCCCCCATTTAATAAAGTTCTCGTTGCCAATAGAGGAGAGATAGCAATCAGAGTAATGAAAGCGGTAAAAGAGATGGGAATGAAAGCTGTAGCAGTCTATTCAGATGCTGATAAATATGCTCCTCACGTTAAATATGCGGATGAAGCGTATTGGATTGGACCTTCACCCGCACTTGAGAGCTACTTAAACATAGATAGAATTGTTGACGCTGCATTGAAAGCTCATGCTGATGCCGTACATCCCGGTTACGGATTTTTATCCGAAAATCCAAGGTTTGTAAGAGAAGTAGAGAAAGTCGGTTTAACCTTTATAGGACCTTCAGCAGAAGTCATGGATAAAATAAAAGACAAGCTAGATGGTAAGAGGATAGCTAGAAAGGCTGGAGTTCCAACCTCACCTGGTCCATTAACACCAGTCGAGAGCGTAGATGAGGCTTTAAAGGTCGCTGAGGAAATAGGCTATCCAATAATGCTGAAGGCTGCTGGAGGAGGAGCTGGCGTAGGGATAATAAAGGTTGATAATTCAGCAGAATTGGCTGAGGCTTTTGAAAGGAGCAAAAGATTATCATACTCAGCTTTTGGTAGAGCAGAAATATATATCGAGAAAGCTGCCGTAAAACCTAAGCATATAGAGACACAACTAATAGGCGATAAATATGGCAATTATGTAGTAGCATTTGAAAGGGAGTGTACAATTCAGAGGAGAAATCAAAAGCTGATAGAAGAAGCTCCTTCTCCCTCAATTACCTGGGAAGAAAGAAAAACAATTATTGAAGCTTCGATTAGATTCGGTAAGGAAATAAATTACTTCACCCTAGGTACTATGGAATTCGTATATTCTCCAGTAACACATGACTTTTATTTTTTGGAAATAAACAAAAGAGTACAAGTAGAACACACTGTAACCGAATTTATAACAGGTATTGATCTAGTAAAACTGCAGATTAGACTTGCTGCTGGAGAATATTTACCGTTTTCCCAAGAGGATCTGAAAATTAGAGGACACGCCATTCAATTTAGAATAAATGCTGAGGATCCTTTGAACGAATTTACGCCACAATCTGGTTACATAACATATTATAAAGAACCTACTGGACCGGGCGTGAGAGTTGATAGTGGAATTGAAGTTGGTACATGGGTTCCACCTTATTATGATCCATTAGTCTCTAAGTTAATAGTATATGGTCAAAGCAGAGACTATGCAATACAAGTTGGATTGAGAGCATTAAATGATTATAAGATAGGTGGTGTAAAAACTACTATACCCCTATATAAGCTCATCTTACAAGACCCAGACTTCTGGGAGGGTAACTTTACTACCGCTTATATCTCTGAGAAAATACAATACTTTAAGCAAAAACTAACTGAGGAAGAGGAAAGAAAAGTAGCAATTGCTATAGCTTTATATAATAGAGGTTTATTGAAGAGAAAAGCTGAAGAGAAGAAGATTATAAGAGATGAGAGGGCTCCAAACAAATGGAAGACTTATGGCATCGCTCTACAATCTAATACGAGGGTGATGTGGTAATGAAGGCTTATAGAATCCATACAGAATTGGGAGATTCTTACGTTGTAGCCTATGATCAGCAAGGAAATATAGATAATATAAAAATAGGAGAGAAGGAAGTAAAAGTGAAGTTCTTAGGCAGAGGTACTAGGGAAAATGAATATCTATTTGAGATCGATGGGAAAAATTATTATGTGTTTGTTGAATCAGATGGGACCTTAATATTCGCTAATGAAAACTTTCTCAGATTAGACAGAATAAACGAAATACCAGTTAAAGAAGGAGAAAGTATAGAAAGTGTTTTAAGAGGAAAGGAGGGAGAGATAATTTCACCTCTATTTGGGAGAATCGTTAAGATTAGAGTGAGGGAAGGTGATGCTGTAAATAAAGGTCAACCTTTACTCTCAATTGAAGCTATGAAAGCAGAAACTGTTATTTCTTCCCCTATCGCCGGTATAGTTCAAAAAGTTATGGTTAAAGAAGGTCAGAGTGTGAAGAAAGGTGACATTTTATTACTTATTAAATAGTTAAGGTGATAAGATATGTCCCTATATGAGAAACCATCTGTGGATAAATTAATTGAAGAACTAAAGCAATTAAAAGAAGTGGTAAGAAAAGGAGGAGGAGAGGAAAGAATAAAATTCCAACATAGTAAAGGTAAGTTATTAGCTAGAGAGCGATTAAATCTATTATTTGATGAAGGTACATTTAACGAAATATTGACTTTTGCGACAACTAGATCTACAGAGTTTGGATTAGACAAGAATAGATACTACGGAGACGGGGTAATAGCTGGATGGGGTAAGATAGATGGACGTACAGCTTTTGCTTATGCACAAGATTTTACGGTGTTAGGAGGAAGTCTAGGAGAGACTCATGCCAATAAGATAATTAGAGCCTATGAGATGGCATTAAAGGTGGGAGCTCCAGTAATAGGCATAAATGACTCTGGGGGCGCTAGGATACAAGAGGGAGCATTATCCTTGGAAGGTTATGGTGGAGTATTCAAGATGAATGTAATGGCTTCTGGCGTAATACCTCAAATAACGATAATGGCTGGACCTTCGGCTGGAGGAGCAGTGTATTCTCCTGCATTAACCGACTTCATAATAATGATAAAGGGAGATGCATATTACATGTTTGTAACTGGACCAGAGATAACGAAAGTTTCGATAGGAGAGGAGGTTAGTTATCAGGATTTAGGAGGAGCGATAGTTCATGCTACGAAGTCTGGAGTAGTTCACTTCGTCGCTGAAAATGAACAAGATGCGATAAACATTACGAAGAGATTGCTATCCTATCTACCATCTAATAACATGGAAGAACCACCATTTATGGACACTGGGGATCCTGCTGATAGAGAAATGAAAGGTGCTGAATCAATAGTACCTAGCGACCCACTTAAACCATTTGATATGAGAGACGTGATATACAATTTAGTTGATAATGGCGAGTTTCTAGAAGTACATAAACTATGGGCTCAAAACATTACAGTTGGGTTCGGAAGAATAGCAGGAAATGTAGTGGGCATAGTTGCGAATAATTCTATGTATTACGGAGGAGCAATAGATGTTGATGCTGCTGATAAGGCTTCAAGATTCATCAGATTCTGTGATGCATTTAATATTCCTTTAATAAGTTTAGTCGACACTCCAGGGTACGTACCTGGAACTGATCAAGAATACAAAGGAATAATTAGACATGGAGCAAAAATGTTATATGCCTTCGCTGAAGCTACTGTACCAAAAATTACGGTAATTGTGAGGAGATCTTATGGAGGAGCTCACATAGCAATGAGTATCAAGAGCTTAGGTGCTGATTTAGTATACGCTTGGCCTACAGCTGAAATAGCAGTCACTGGACCAGAGGGTGCCGTAAGAATCTTATATAGAAAAGATTTACAAACTGCAAATAATCCTCAAGAGTTATTGAATCAAAAGATTAGTGAGTATAGAAAATTATTCGCTAATCCCTACTGGGCTGCGGAGAGAGGACTAATTGATGATGTAATAGAACCTAAAGATACGAGAAAGATTATTGCAATGGCATTAGAGATGTTGAGGAACAAGAGAGAGTTCAGATATCCTAAGAAACATGGAAATATACCACTATGATTTTTCTTTTAGATTCTCTTCTTAACTGACAATTGAGAGCAATCTTTAAATTCAATTTCCTTTTGACCTAGAGCTAGAAATATTAATAATAATTTCCTTAAAGTTTCACAATCCTCATCTTTAACTATAAACTCTTTTCCATTCTCTAGATTAATGAATTCTATTAAGTAATCTTGCAGCTTCTTGGACAACTTTCTCACCCATTTTTGCCCCAAGTAAACTCTTCACTTTATCTGGCTCAATTACTATATCTCCTAAGCCCCTAATTCCATTATTATAGAGTAATCTTGCCCTCTTCCTACCTATGCCCTTCACTTGTACTAATTCTAATAAATCTTCCTTAACTCCATCTTTAACTCTCATGTTCAACATTCTTAGCTTCTCACTATGTTCATCCAACCTTAAGACCTTCGATATTTGATAACCACTATAAGTTAGCCAATCCATAGTCTCAATTATGTTTCTTAGATCTCCCGAACCTATACCATACTTTTCTAATATTACATCATTATCTATCTCATCAATCCAATCCTTCACAATCATTGCTACTTTCAATGCGTTTAAATATAATGAGTACTCTTCGTCCTCATAAGGCTCCTCTATTAAAAGATCACAATCTAAATCCTCTATCATACCTATTAGCTCCTCTTCCTCATTTCTACCTAAGGAGACTAGGGGTCCATCTGGAGTAAAAGCAAATAAGTGGAGATAAGCGATATCACATGACGACTTAGCTTTTTCTAACCCTGCCCTCACTACATCTGCAGTAAAGGGGTTTATATATAAGTCAGCTACTCTTTTTCCAAAATCGGTTAAGGATAATACGTGATCACTTAAACTCATAAAATTATGTTCGTTTAACCAGTTCACTGCCTTATCAAAATACGTGTCTACTAAAATTCTGGGAAGAAAAGACTCATATGCATAATTAGCCAAATCATCATATTTCATCTCACCTTCGACAGAAAGTACTCCTAATAAGAACGTATAGAAAGCTCTCTCATTAGCTAATTTAGACTCAATTGGTTCAACAGTTGAGAATATGTATTTCTCAAATACTCTCTCCACACTCTTCTTATCCCTCACCACTATTATTGCTTCCCCGATATCATCAAAACCTGGTCTACCGGCTCTGCCGCTCATTTGTTTGTATTCCATAACCGGTATTTCCTCTTGAAATCCAGCTATCCTTCTGTTATACCTATATATGTCCCCTATTATAACAGTTCTAGCTGGCAAATTTACCCCAGCAGCTAATGTTGGCGTAGCCACAATAACCTTAATCTTCCTTTGCCTAAATCCCTCTTCTATCAAGTCTCTCAGACCCTTAGATAGTCCCGCATGATGAAATGCAACTCCTTTATTTATCAATTCTTTGAGAGCCTCTTTCTCTTCACTTCCTCCATCTTCAACTTCCTCTAGCTTGGTAATTATCTCAGATATTCCTTTGTCATCTAAAGTTATGAAGTTCATATAGCCAGCTATCTTCATCGCTGTGCTTTCTACAATTCTCCTCGAATTTCTAAATATTAACACCTGACCATTTCTGTTTAAACTATCTAGTGTATAAGCAATAATAGGATCGTCCCCATAAACCTTTCTAGTCGAATTATCCTTAAATAATACTGTATATCCTTTCTTATCTGGGTAAAGAACCCCTTCTATCAATGGTACTGGTCTCCAGTTGACCGTTATTGGTTCAGTTCCTAGCCAATTACTCACTTGTTTATAGTTACTTATTGTAGCGCTCAAGGCTAACAAGTTTTGTTTCTTAGCTCTTATTGCTACACTTTCAACTACTGGTCCTCTCTCAGGGTCATTTAAATAGTGAAGCTCATCTAATACGAAATATTTTACGTCATTAAGCCATTTAGGTCTATGTCTCCACAAGGAGTCCAATTTTTCATACGTTGTAACTATTATGTCATAATTCTCTAGCCAAGCATCGTCAGTATCATAATCTCCAGATGTCATAGCTACTTTAAAACCTAATTTCTCCCAATCCTTAAAAGTTGAATATTTTTCATTAGTTAACGCTCTAAGTGGGGTTACATAAACAGCTTTTCCCTTATTTTTCAATAAGAAAGATACCATTCCTAGTTCAGCAATCAATGTCTTACCAGACCCGGTTGGAGATGTTAATAACAGTTTTTTATTATCTAAAAGTCCCTTCTTTACAGCCTCAGTTTGAGGGGGGTTAAGTTTGGTTATACCCCTCTTCAAGATGATTTCTATTACTTCTTTTGGTAAAGGTAACTCGCTAACAGGCATCCACTCTACTGTCATAAAATCAAAATACTTCTTCGCAACCTTTTATAAGTACTTTTACCCCTTTGATACGCGAGTAGTCCTCGTTAAAAATTTTTCAATCTCAACGTATTATTATTTAAGCTTTCTGGTACCTTTTTAAACGAAAGGTTTATCTATCTAAGATAACTATAAAGTATGATTCGTATGCAATCTTTCAGAAAGGTAGATGAGTCTACATTTGAATTAGAAATCTCAAGTACAATAACGATCTCGTTTAAACTGGAGGACGAGTTTTTAAATAAGATAGATAGTATTGCAAGAGATTTAGGCTACACAAGTAGGAGTGATTTTATTAGGGACGCAATATTGGAATATTTGAGGTTCTTAAAGCAAAATGATAACAATAGAAATACTGGTTAATTATGCTTTATTATTAATAGGGGTTGTTTCTGCATATCTGATTGGGAGTAATAATAATGCTACTTCTTTAGGTATTCTATTCGCTACTAATGCAATAAGAAGAAGACAAGCGTATCTACTTAACATGATATCTCTTTTCTTAGGGGTAGTTATTGGAAGCTTAACGATGCTCCATAGTGTTTACGGTCTAATAAGTGGGAACCAGTTATACGTAACGATTTCTATTGTATCCACCCTTTCATCTTCAATAATAACCTTTTATTATCTGAATAAATCTGGTATTCCTTCATCTTTAAGCCAGACCTTTTATCCTTCTTTAGCCGTAATAACATTAGTATCCCACAGTCTACTTGACTTAGACTGGATTAGGTTTTGGATAGTAGTCCTCTCCTGGGCTATCTCACCCATTTCTGCGATATTATTCTCCTTATTTCTTTATTATGTTCTAAGCAACGTGCTGACAAGTGAATATAGGATATTAAGACAGATAAAAATTTATAAGAGCCTTATAATGTTTTCCTCAGCCTTTACCTCATTTGTTGTAGGAGCTAACGCAATAGGTATCATAGTTTCGTCAGCCTTAGTAGTTTTTCCGACATATATAATATTACCCATGTTTGGATTGTCAGCTTCTTTAGGGGTGATATCAAGTCGAAGAATAGCAATTAAAGTAGGATTTAGAGTAACTAAGTTAGGATATTTGGGGGCTTCATCGGCAATTATAGGTAGTAACGTAATCAATGAGATCTTCACTTTTTTCGGAATACCACTTTCCATTACTCAAACTATCATGGGAGGAATAATAGGACTTAGTTTTAGGAGTTTTACCTCAGATGTTAGAAAACAAGTTAGACAAATAATAAAAAGTTGGACAACTTCACCACTAGTTGCAATAGTATTATCATTAGCAATATTTGGAATAATTAAAAGTATTTTAGGACTTTAAAGTAGCGTAGAATATTTCTACACTTAGAGTAGCTTCTTCTAAAGAATCCAAAATATCATCAATGAACAAGATTATATCTTTCATCTGCAATATACTAATAATGTCTATTTCCTTTTCTATCTCATATAACCTCTGGAGTAAGTTATCCTTTATCTCATCTCCTTCTCTCTCCATTGCTTGAATTTCTCTACCTAACTTTAAAGTACCCTCCATATCATTACTAATCTTTCTAGTAAGTTCATGCGTCCTAGAGGAGGCTTCTGCTACTAACGCGAGGTACATATTAACAGTATCGTAAAGTGTGAGAATACACTTCTTATCAATCTTCCTTGATCCTAGAGCTCTAGCTGCATCCTTTACTGCACTTAACGTATTAAAAAGTGATTGCGTTAACATCACCATCGCCTCTTTAAAATCTGGCAAAAACGCTTCCCCATATAAGGTAGATAATATTTCCTCCCTCAATATTTCAGCTTTTTCATGAAGACTTTTAATCTTTATTAAGTAAGAAGGTAATTGTTCGTAACTTTCCTTCTTTACTGCCTCAAATTCATTACTTAATATTTTTACAGCTTCCTCTATGAACTCAGCTAGATAAGTTAATCTTTCAAAAACTTCCTGCTCTTTATTATTAAGCCTTAGCTTAAACATAATTAATATACTTTTAGATTTGTCTATTATTTAAGCTCTCTCGCTTGATCCTAGTTCACGTAATTTACTTAAAGCTAATCTCTTGTCGCTCTCACTTAATTTAGCCTTACTAATGAAGTCTTCTAATGTGTAAATTACTTCCCATGCTACTCTTCTATTCACTGGAAAAGGTATACCATCTTTACCGCCTACTGCAAAAGCGTACTTGAAAGGATCATAGGGATAATTAACTGGGTCCTTATAAGAGGGTGGTTCATTGTATATTAAATCAGCTATTAGATAAAGTGCTCTAGCAGTAGAAGGACCTAATCCGTTAATTAGAGCTTCCTCAAACGTTAACGGTTTAGCCTCATATATGCTACTCAGAACCTCTTGTATTTTACTAATGTCAACAGGTTTCATATATACCAACCTAGCCTCTTTAGAAATTATTGAAATCGAACCACCCTTAACCCACATATCTAGAGTGGACTGTCCTTTTAACATGGCTTCAGCTTGCTTGTACAAGGATAATATCTTTTTAGGGTTCTCCTTCAGTAGGTCTAATACCAATTTTCTAACGTTATCCTTGTTCCTCTCTATAATATTTATTACTTTATTATCCCTCTTCACACCAGCTATTGCTGAATGAGGCTCTACGACGAAATTTTCAGTTTCTTTCCAATGATATCTTCTAGCAAACTTGGTTTCCAAATTCATGCCTTGTTGAACTATACCCCAATTACCCTTCTCAGTAACCAGAAGAGAGTGATGATAAAGTTGATGACCATCTTGAACTAAAGTAGTATCTACCTTAGCCACGATTTTACTTATACGCTTTAACCTACTCTTATCCACATCGAAAGGCAATCTATCTATCTCATCTTGAACTTTCAATGCATTACTACCCTTACCGCCTAGTATAGCAAACCCATGGACTTCAGGCTTAACAACATCTTTTAATATTCCTAAAGTTACCGTGGTAGAACCAGAAGAGTCCCAATCCATCCCTATGGCATTGTTAAAACCTTGAAACCATAAAGGATTTGAAAACCTCTCTATCACCTTCTCTGGACCCCACTCTAGTAACATTACCTCAATTATAGCCTTAGATAACCTTTTCATTATGGGAACAAGCCAAGATGGAACATGCCCAGTATGTAATGGTAAGTCGGCTATTCCTTCTACTTCCATATTTTATAAGTTATCAAAACAAAAGTATATATGTGCTTATTATCTCGACATCAGATATACACTCTCCTAAGTATCTTAATGAATTCTTTCTAGCCTTAAGAGAAATTAGTAATATTAACGCAGACTTAGCCATCCTAGCTGGGGACTTAGTAGAAAAGGGTTATTTTCAGCATTTTAGCCCAGTCTACAGTGCTTTGAAGAATAGGGCTAGGTATGTCATAGCTACATTTGGGAATGAGGACTATTCCGAGAATAGGATGTATTATAAGGAGAAGTATAATGATATTATATGGCTAGATGATGAAAGAATAGACTTAGAAGTGGGTAATATTAAAGTAACAATCGTGGGAAGTGAAGGAGTATTAGAGTCACCAACTAAATGGCAGATGATGAACGGTATTGATGAAAACTTTTATATGAAGAGATTAGAAAAGCTTGAAAATTTGTTATGTAATTCGAGCTCGGATATAAAGATACTTCTAACTCACTATGCAAGCACTTTTCAAACAGTTCTTGGTGAGAGAAAAAGCGTTTATCCACATTTAGGGTACAGAATTATAGAAAAACTAGCCTTAAATGGAAGGGTAGATTGTTTGCCTAATATAGCTATCCATGGACATGCGCATTACGCTAAGAGAACATTTTATGTAGTTTATGGAGTCAAGGTTTATAACGTGGCGTTACCGGCTAATAAAAGGATATTAGTAATTAATACTTAGCCTCAGCTTTTTGATATTTAATAAAACCAACGTCTATAATAGCACGTTCAACCTTCTTTACCACCCAATTCATCATTGGAGAAGATATTCCAATTTTTCTTAATAATCTGTAAATGATAGGTACTGTTAGTTGGGCTCCAGCTGCTAATGGATGCCCTCCTCCTCCTAACTTCACTGCAAATTGTCTGACATCAATATCCCTACTCCTAAACGATACACTTTTACCATTTGCTGAAACGAAAACTTCTGCATTTAATCTAGTCATCAAGAATTGGGATGCATAACTTATATCCGGTGGACCTTTCCACCTTAACGCTATTACCACCTTATGTCCATCTATCTCTATTAATCTCACGTTTTTCATTAATTTTTTATATCCTTCAATTTCCTTAGAAACTATATCCTCTAGCATCCTTTCAAAATTTTCATTCCATAGCACTCCATTATAAAACGTTTTAATTAGCTCGATCTTCCATGAAAAGTCTTTATTAGTCTCCACTATTCTTCTTAGCTTCTCGCCCATAGGATCGTCATGAAGCCAAATGTCTACTGAACAATCAGCTGATGCTAACTTTCGTGAAAATTCGTCTTCTTTGTTTCTATACTTGTATATTACACCTGCCCCACATGTCGAAGTATCATGATAGACCGTAACACCTATTTCCCTCAATTCATCCTTCCACTCATCTCTCCAAACATGATGATCGAACCATTCGATTTCAGCTCCTTCGCTTATTAACCTTCTCAGCTCTTTTACAATCTCATTAAACGTACTAGCGTTAATACCTAAATCGGCTATCATAATGTTATAAACTCCTCTAAGCTGTAAAGATTTCAGCAAGGAATGTAACTTATTAGGCTCTGTGAAAAAAACCGTTTTAGGCAATGACTTGACAGCACGGGCGTATACAGCAGCAGATGCAGTTCCATCAAAATCGTTATGAACTATTGCATAATAATCCAATTTATCATCTACCTACCTTTCAAACTTAATACTATCTGATGTAGTTATTTTGCCTTTATATAAAAAGTCTACTTGTCTGAGTGTTGCATAATAGTCGAATTCTGTTATTGCCGAAATACTATCCTTAGGCATAATAACATTATACCACCTTAATGCTGCACTACCGGCAGTATGTAAAACACATATATTAGCTACTGTTCCAGTAATTATAGTATTCTTTATGTTTTTCACCCTCAAAATGTAATCTAGTGATGTCTCAAAGAATGCATCATACCTATATTTTTTAACAATAAAATCCTCCTTTTCTGGTTTAAGCTCATCTACAATCTCTGCACCCCAAGTACCCGCTAAGGCATGCTCTCCCCAGATCTTAAATTCTGGATCATCCTTCATATGCCAATCCTGCGTATATACTACTAACGCTCCAGCACTCCTCGCCTTATCTATTAGGTTCTTTATATAAGGTATAGTGTTTTCAGCAGTAGGTACTGAAAGTTTTCCATTTTTCCTAACGAAGTCATTTTGCATATCCACTATAATCAGAGCTGTTGACATGGGATTCAAAGTTACTTCTTTCTCTATAGGTATATTAGGAACTTCAATTTTCATTGTTTTTTATATAGCATAAGACACTTTTATTCTTTTTTTAGTTTCTTAGTCAGCATATCTGCTATCTTCAAAACTTTAGGATAACCAGCCTTACCTAGTTCAATGCAGTCCTCTAAACTCACCTTATTCCCCGGGCTATAGTAGTACTTTCCAAATTTGACCCCAACCTTTTCGCCCCTATGTGCTACATAAACTATTCCATTCTCTTCTACAAATTCTCCTATTAATCTAGACTTAGCTACACCTATTGTGGGGAAGTCTAGGATTACGCCAATCACTGAAGCTATACCACTTCTTCTTGGATGTGCTAATCCATGTCCATCAACTAAGATTAGGTCACAGTTAAGCCCTTCTAAGGCTTTCAACATAACAGGTGCTTCTCTCATGAATAAAAACCCTGGTATATAAGGGAAACTAACTTCTCCAATGTAAGATTTATAATAATATTCACCACTCTTCACATTCATGCTTACCCCAACTGAATATCCTATGTTATTTTTATAGGCTACGTCAACACCACAAACTCTCTCTGCCTTATTCACCCCAAAATACTCAATCTTTACATTTTTTGAAATTAAAAGTTGTAATTTTTCTAAGAATTCGAGTAAATGAGATTCAACCAATTCTTTCTCATCCCTTCTATTCTTAAAAGAAACATTTCTTGCTGATATGTTTGCACTGCCCCTGGTCTCACACGCCTAACTTCATCTAATGCCTCCTCTAAGTCTAGACCCTCAAAAAGTATCAAGTAGGAAGCTAAGATTGTTCCGGTTCTCCCTATTCCTCCGACACAGTGAACTAGATTTCCTACTTTTTTACTATTCAGCCACCTCATAATTATTAAAAACTGATCATCTGTTGGAGCCTCACCATCTGTTATAGGGACGTGAATATACTCTAATCCTTTACTTCTAAGTACGTCGAAGTAATACTCCTTATCTCCCCATGCTTCTTCGATCTCCCAGTCCTCTGGCAATACCAAAACTCTCTTAACACCTTGTCTTTTCCACTCTTCTATCTCATATTCATTATAAGGTATTGGAGATCCACCTATGACCCTCTCCCTAACCCAGTACATTGCTCTCTCCTTCTATCTTTTACATACATTTAGAAAATTCTTAAAGATCTCTGTCCCTTTTTCAGTGTGTTTTACCTCTGGATGAAACTGTACACTGAAGATAGTGTTTTCAGCGTTAACCATAGCTTGAACTTTAGCATTACTGCTACTCGCTAGCACCTTAAATCCCTTAGGGGGTTCCACAACCTCATCGTTATGGCTTTCCCAAACGTTTAGCTCTTTTGGTAAACCCTTTAGAATAGTATCTTCATCATGAATCTGTATCTTAGTTAGACCAAATTCTGGATTGTCAGCTTTCTTTACAATTCCTCCTAGCACATAAGCGATTAACTGATGACCTAGACATATTCCTAACATGGGTATTTTTAACTTTTTAATATATAGAGGGGAGTTTCCCATCTTGTCTATCTCAGATGCTACGGAATATGGACCACCACTGAAAATTAAACCATCATAATCTTTAATCTCATCAACTTCTTTATTTGGTATTATAACATCTACATTAGCACCTAGGTATTTCAAGTTTTTTAGTATTAAGTGATTATATTGACCGCCATAGTAAATAAGCCCAATTTTCATTTCTCAGTTAATCCTTGCACTTTCAGTATATAACAGTTACTAAAAACTCTCTTATCTACGCATTACGATATAACTCGTATTGAATAAAGCAGATATTGTAGAATTACGAGAGCTCTTTCTGATGATCACTTTTTGCATCATACTTCCTTTCCATAAATAGTAAGGCTCCCATCTTTCACTCGCGGAATTTTCCGTTATATAGTTAACTTTTAACGTAACTACATTATGTATAGTTTTAACTTTTTTTAAGTTAATAATCATATTTCAATTCAACTATTTTAGCTCCTCTTCCTCCTTCTTAGAACTTTCAATTATCTTATTTTTTACCTTTTCTGGTAGGGCGTAGTCTTCTCTCCTCTCCTCTAATTTTCCTTTCAATACGATCCCTTTACCATTGACTATATCTATTTCCCATACGTGCTTATCATGATCTGTCTGTCTCATTTTCTCAATTATTATATATCTATGAAGCTCTCCATTTTTTATAGCCCTCCTAAATCTTATTATGCCATCTGCTACATGCTCAACCCCAAACCCAAAAGCTTGTGAAGTAGTAATAGCGTATTGCGAAGTAGCGTATATCGTAAAATTCCACTTATTCAAAACCCTCTTGAGATAATAACTTATCTTCCTAGCCATCGCGGGTTTATCGAGAAACAATGCACTGACAGAATCTATTACTAACCTCGCTCTTCCGTAGCCTAATTTCTGCTTAGCCTCAATTATTTTATTCACCACCTCCTCTGGATTAAGACTGATAAGAGACCACTCATCCTCCTTTTCCCTCATTAACGCATCTATTATAATTAACTTCTTTTCTATATGTTCTTCGAAGTTCCACCCAAACTGCCTTGCTTGTCTTATAATTGACTCCCTACTCTCCTCGGTAGTAACATATATGCATGGATCACCCTCTTTCAACCCTTGCGCGGTGAAGTGTAAGGAAAATATTGTCTTTCCAGTTCCGGGTTCACCAGTTAATGCAACAAAGAAACCTTGGGGGATACCTCCTTGAATAAGTTTATCGAATGCCAGTATTCCAGTCGATATTCTACTTGTCACAAATTTAAATATTATAGACAAGGATAATAAAATAGCATGAAGTAAAGCGGATCTTCTGAGAAAGTGATGAAGGTCTTAAGTTACTGATTCTGACCTTCTACAAATTACATTTTAAATACGTTATGCAATGAAATATACTCATGCTCTATTTTAAAAATTAATAAATTACTATAGTGCTCTACCCTCCTCCCCACCTAAAGGGTTCCACTGAGGTCTAAAGCGTTACTCCCCTTTGTTACTCCGTTAGATGTTACTAAGAAAGACAACGACTTTTTCCAATCTACTAACGACCTTACTCCAATTTTCATAATATCATAAAGTTAGGATTCGCCAAACCTCTCTTGTATTACCGTTAATATGGGCAAGAACTCTAAAAGTATATCCCTTACATACGACTTTATGCCCTAATTGATTTTACCTAAATTTAAGTCCTCATGACGGCACTACATAAACAATACTATAAAAGGGAATTAATTTTTCAGCCCTTTAAGTTACATCACTGCCTCAGAGCCGTCACCATACATCATTTTAATAATAGATTCTCATACTCTTTTACAAACTTTACGCTTCTCTTCACATCAGAGAATAACTTAGAAGCTTCTCTAACATCGTCAACCTTTATAACATTTCTATTATTCCTTTGTGCTATTACTTGTGATGGTTCTAATAATTGAACAGCGTATCTCAAACTATTTTCTACACCTATTTTAGTTAACTCATCTAGAGCCTGGGGATCCAACTCAATCTCAAGTTCATCTGCTCTTATCTTAATTATTTCTTTTATTTCTTCAGCATTGTATTGTCTAGTCGGGATTATTAAAAGTCTATCAAGTAAATCTAATGGTATGCCGTGCGGTGACTCTACATCAGTTCCCCTTATTTTAGTTATCCCTCTATTAGTAGCTAAGATTATTATAGGAGCTAATTCTGACTCTAACGCTCTAGTGAGAAAGGAAAAGGCTTCCAAATCTAACATATGAGCATCATCGATGAACAATACACCTACTACCAATTCAGCTCTTCCTTGGTTTATCCATTCTTTAACTAGCCTATCCACTTCCTTTCTAACATCCTCGCTTACCTCCCTTTCTGTGAATAATGAGAATATTGCTGTTACCGCTAAGTTTCTAGCTGCTAAATTTAGGTCTAAATCATTCAAGGTAAGTGTTGTAGTTATCTCCTTCTCTTTCCTCACTGGACCAGAAGGCATTTCAATAACTCTTGAGGTCTCTATATCGTAAGTCTTTATACCTTCAAATCCTTTTGCTTTACCTTGTACTATCACTTGTCCAGTCTGAGCGTCTATCATTATTACATCGCCTTTCTTTACTCCTAAAGAGACTAATTGTTGAGCTATCTCTTCTCCCACAGTCAACGTTCTTTCATCATCTTTGGTAGCTAATGTTATTTGGGCTTCAACAGGGACTTGAGAATAGGGATTTAACCTACTTCTAGCAACCTTAACTTTTCTGTCCTTTAAAACACCTTCGTAAACCAGCCTCTTCTCCCTTATTCTAACGCCTATAGACTTTCTTATTAGTTGTGTTAGTATTTCTGTCTTCTTTAATTCCGTAGAGTATATTTCCGATGCGTTGATAGCTGTAAAAGGAGTATCTTCCCCTAATTCTCTGGCAATGGCTACTGCTATTGCTGTTTTACCAGTTCCGGGTGGACCGACGAATAATATTCCTTTACCTGCCATCTTTCCTTGCTTTATTAATTGAACTACAACCCCAGCTGCTTCTCTAGCCTCAGCCTGCCCGACTAAACCATCAGCTATGAACTTAGCTTTCCCATTCTCATCTAAACCCAATCCCTTTATGTGACTGTGAATACTTGCCTTCTCCCTTACCGGCTTTCTAATCTCTTTTATCTCAGCCATACTATATATAATTATTTAGGAATGCTTTTGAAATTAACCATAAATGCCATACTACTATGTACAATATTAGCATAATCTAACATTTAAGTCACTTAAATCGTAGAACTCACTTGCCATACTTTTATAATACTTTGAAGATTCTACTTTTTTTGATGCCTTTTTTCGTCATAAGAATGTTAAAGCGATTTTAAGTGATATCTCTTAAACTGAAGAGGAAATAGGTATCTCCTTTTTACGTTAAATATATTATAATTGTTAATCTGAAATTATATTATTATTCCTAATAATTGGAATATTTTTCATATTTTGCCATTATCACTCGAAAGACTAACTTTTATTACTAGAAAGTTAGAGAGTAATTTGTGATGAAGACCTTTGGGACTGAAGAAAGTGATGTTGTGGCGGCTGTCTGAAGAGGTGGTCATATAGATGATTCACTTAGCTGTAGGTAGGTTTAACATCGATGTAATAGTAAGACTAGATACGATACCACCTATAGATTCTAATCACGTGACGGACGTATTGGAAATATTGCCAGGCGGGGCTGCAACGAATTACGCAGTAGCTGTTACAAAATTTGGACATTCTGCTAAGTTATTAGCAAAAGTGGGAAAGAATGAAGTTGTGAAAAGCCTAATGGAGAAAGTTATAGAAATGGGGGTAGGCTTAGAATATGTTGAGGAAGTAAATGAAAAACCTAGCGTAACATTGATTTTTCTAAGAAATGATGGAAGTTTATCTATGGTTAGAAGGTTAGGAGCCTCTATACTATTAACTAGGGAAGACGTTAAGAAACACTTTGGACTATTTGACGTAATTCACTTTGCCTCAGTCTCTCCCAACATAGTAACTAGAGATCCATATGCTAAGCTAATATCTTATGATCCTGGACCTTATTCTAAAGATATCAACGTAATAGACGTAGATATTCTATACTTAAATGAAAAAGAATTCGAAAACGTGAAAGACAAGAATATCAGAGCTAAATATATTGTAGTTAAGATGGGTAAGAAAGGGGCTAGAGTAATAACGCAAGATAATGAGGAGTGCGTTGTAGAGTCATTAGAAGTGGAGAAAGTAGTCGATACTACCGGAGCAGGGGATACTTTTGACGCAGCGTTTAACATCTCGATCTTAGAGGATAGAAACGTAGAGAGAGCTTTACAGCTAGCTACAGTAGCATCTGGTTTAAAGATAATGAAAATAGGAGGAATATCTTCGCCCACATTAGAAGAAGTAAGGGAATATTTAAGAAAGAAAAAGCCGAAAGTTATATGTAAATGATTATACTCTTCGTGGACTTCGATTACTTTTATGCTCAAGTTGAGGAAGTATTAAATCCCTCAATAAAGGGAAAACCAGTAGTAGTATGTGTTTTTTCTGGCAGAAGTGAGACTAGTGGCGCCGTAGCTACTGCAAACTACGAGGCGAGAAAATATGGAGTAAAGGCTGGAATGCCAATAATTAAAGCTAAAGAGATTTTACCAAATGCGATTTATTTACCAATGAGAAAGGAATTGTATCAGCAAGTCTCAAATAGGATTATGAATATTTTAAGAAGCTATTCAAGTAAAATTGAGGTAGCCAGTATAGATGAAGCTTACTTAGATATAACTGATATGGTAAAAGATTATGAGGAAGCATATAAATTAGGTTTAGAAATAAAGGGAAGAATTCTGAAACAGGAAAAAATAACTGTTACAGTAGGAATATCCAAAAATAAAGTTTTTGCGAAAATAGCAGCTGATATGTCGAAACCAAACGGCATCAAGGTTATCAATGATGAAGAAGTAAAAAGATTAATCAAAGAACTAGATATAGATGAATATCCTGGGATAGGTAGAGTAACTGCGGAGAGATTAAAAGCTTTAGGTATTAGAAAATTGATTGATATATTGAATTTTGATTTCGAGATTATTAAGAAGCAAGTGGGGGAAGCAAAGGCTACCTATTTATTTTCTATAGCGAGAGATGAATATTCTGAGCCAATTAAGGAAAAAGTTATCAAAAGCGTGGGAAAGATGGTCACTCTAAAAAGAAATACTAGGGACATAGAGGAAATAAAACCATTTTTGTATAGAACAGTTGATGAAGCCTATCTCAGATTAAACGGAATGATGCCTAAGACCCTTCACCTAGTTGCGGTAATGGAGGACTTAGAGATAATCACCAGGGAGAAAACATTCCCTTATGGAGTAAGTAAGGAAAGAGCCTATAAAGAGTCACTAAAGTTGCTTGAAAAACTCTTAGAGGACGATGATAGAAGAATAAGGAGAATTGGAGTTAGGTTAAGTAAGTTCATAAAATCAGCTACCCTGGATGAATTCTTTTGATTTTAATGAAATTACGAGCTATTTTCCAATTAACTAGTAAGTAAACTACGTTAAATAACAATTTTACTATAAATTAAAATATTATGAGTTCGTCTTAGAGAAATTTACTAAGATAGAATAAGACAGCGATTTTTAAAAAGGTATTACTTAAGATAAAATGGTTCATTAATCTTCAAGAATTTTTAAAATATAATAGGAATTGTTGTCATGTAGCAAAGCTACTACTATACGTAAAAAACTGCCTTACTAAGAATCATTTAAACGTATTCAGTTATAGCTTGCTCCCTTAAGAAGGAGAGTAGATAATAGGGACCTCCAGCATTCTTGCCAGTCCAACCAGAATGTTTCCATCCGCCAAAGGGTTGTACGCCCGGCATAGCACCTGTTGTTGACCCGGCAATTCTATTAGCGTAAACTACACCAGCTTGTATATGACTAAAGAAGAACTCAATTTCTTTCTTATCTTCTGAGAAAATACCAGCTGTTAATCCATAATCTACATTATTTGCCAGTCTTATCGCCTCCTCCAGCGACTTTACCTTGCCTATTAAAACTATTGGCACAAATAATTCAGTGTACCATAACCAATGATTATATGGTACCTCTACAACAACAGTCGGCTCTACAAAATATCCTCTTTGATCATCTTTGACATTCCCGCCTACTAGGATCTTTCCATTGCTTTTCCTTACTTCTTCAATATATTTTCTATACTTTTCAATCGCTTGTCTATTGATTAAGGGTCCTAAGAATGTTCTTCTATCCCTAGGATCACCAATTACAATAGACTTCACCTTATCTACGAACGCTTTTACGAAGTTATCGTAGATTGGCTCTTCTACAAATATCCTAGATGTAGCACTACACTTTTGTCCTCCAAAGCCAAATGCTCCTCTTAGTGTACCCTCTACTGACTTATTGAGATCAGCCTTTTTAGTAATAATAGTAGCATTCTTACCGCCTAATTCTAGTACAGCTGGTCTTGGATTTTTACTAATAAAGTCCTTTAATAACCTATGCCCTACTTCTCTAGATCCAGTGAAGGCGAAACCAGCAATACCTAGGTTCTCTATTATTTCTTTTCCAAATAATTCTCCCGATGTAGTAACATAATTAACAGTATTTTTTGGGAAACCAGCCCTCCTCATTATCTCGACCAACTTAAATCCAGATAGTGGAGTATCTGAAGACGGTTTTATAATAGCGGTATTACCGGTAATCACGGCGCTAATAGTCATTGTAGTAGTTATTGCCAACGGAAAGTTAAATGGTGAAATAATTGCCCATACTCCATAAGGTTTCATTACGCTATATGCAATCTCATTCTTGTATATCCTAGACTCCATTGGTCTTACATAACCTTTATTCTCCTCTAAAAGATACGCGTAATACATAAAGTAATCTATTGCCTCGTCCACTTCAGCAACGCTTTCAAACCTATTTTTCCCATTTTCATAAGTGATTATTGCAGCTAACTCAAACTTTTGTCTTTTCATCAATTCAGCAGCCTTGTAACTTAATTCTACCCTTTCATGCCAATCAACATATTGCCATTCTTCAAACGCTTTCTTAGCCACTTCTACTGAATCCTTAATTTCATTAACACCAGCTTTCTGGAATTTGCCTACTAATATTGATGTATCAAAAGGGGATCTGACCTCAAACTTGTCATTCACCTTTACTTCTTTCTCCCCTATAAGAAGTGGGTATTCCTTACCTAATTCTTCCTTAACTCTATCTAATGCTCTTTCGAATTCTCTATGAAATTCGTCTTCTTTACCCTCTTCAACATATCGCTGATACGTTTTTTCATTAACAAATACCATAACACTTTATTGTATAATCGAATAAATAAAAGTTTCTCGTGCAACAATTTAAAACAATTGAATCAAAAATATTACTAATCACTCATATTTTTAACATTTAACTCCTTATGTAGTGCCGTAATGAGGATTTAAATTAAGATAGACAACTTTAGTAATGAATGCAAGTTATTGATATTTTTATAACAATATAACAGCACTATCAGTATCTGTTAATTCTGAACACATATGTGGACAATCGACCATCTAAGGCTTTTTGATTACTGCCTTGTCTTCATTAAGGTTAGTAAGCCTAGTTTTTCCAAATGACAAAATATAAGTGCTTTTTAACATATTAATGATTTGATGTTATCTCTTTGAGATGATCATATGGGTTTACATTCAAAATAGAACGGGCTCTTTCCTTTGATCTCAACTTTAACTTCTAAAAACTTTCTTATTACTTCTATATTAGTTAAGGCATGGCTGGTTAATTCAGCACCTACGAATTCTCCCCTAAAAAGGCAAGCATAGATCATCAACATGTCACTCATATACCTATCCACAGCTGAGCTGGTTTTAAAATCGTTAAGCAAAGTATTAGATGCTTCCTCTCCAACTGTTTCTGCTCTTTTTCCTCTCTCCCCTAATGAGTCTGCTCCAATTACACTATTTTCTCCGATCAAAGCTAAGGTAATCCCGCTGCCCTTACTCCTTTCACCTTGACGCACATCGAGGCTAATATCTATGGGAACGTTAGGTAATGCTTTAGTTAAGATACTCTTAGCTGAATTCATCTGTCTCTCCGCTATATGAGATGGCAATGAAGAGACGTGTGAAATACCTTCAACCTTCTCTACCTTTCCTAGTTTAGTTAATGAAAAATCATGAGGATTACCTTTAACTTCACTTAATATGACTTCTCCACCACCTTCTGGATAATGGCCTCTTCTAATTAAGTCCAAACTAAAGTTTATCCCTATTTTCTCCAATACTCTTTTATAAACTAGTCTAATGTAATCGATTGTAGGTGATTTAGGTACATCGGTACCACCTAGCACTCTTAATTTAATATTCTTATTAACTATTGCAGGTATCGCAGTCTGTAATAACAGCGTTATGCTTCCAGCTGTTTTAATGTCGATAGTTATATTTCCGCCTCCCTTTAATTCTCTAGGTGAGAATACTAATTCTTTGGATCCTACCTCGTCACCCTTAGTTTCAGCATTAGATATTATTTTCATTAGCCTTACAGCCCACAAATGCTGATGCTGTAAACCGGGGTTAGGTCTATTAGCTCTAATGTTAAAAATTCTAAATGGTTTACCAGTTATGACTGAGAGAGACAAGGAAGTCCTTAGTATTTGTCCACCTCCCTCACCAAATGATCCATTAATTTCAATCATTAGGTGATGTAATAAATGAAGATTAAAATAAAGTCAATCGTTAAACCTATAGGCGAAGAAGAACTTTCTATAATACCACTAGCCGAAAATGGCGTGTTTGTAGAATGCCTAAATTTTTATGAGGATATAGAGGGAGGAAGACAGGCTAGGCTAGTAGTTGTCTTAGATAAATATGGTGATATAAAGTTTGACCAAATAAATTACATAAAAGGTAAAAAAACATACATAGATGCTGAGGGTGTAGATGAAGACTTTAATTCAATTAAGAAGATCATAAAATTGGATAGAATAGCTAGGATGTACAGAGTTCCATTATATTTTGATATACAAATTGTTGACAATCCAGATATGAATAGTAGAGGGATCAAAGGCTTGATAAATTATTTAGCTGTACATAAGGAAATCAATATTACTAGTTTAAGAAATGTGGTAAGGTTAGAAGTTATTTAAGGTTTAATTTGTTTAGCATTTTTAGTAGTTATCAGAATGGAGAGACTAGGCTCTATAAGTTTTATTAAATAATACTTCTAATCCTTTATGAACAAAAGTGTACAAGGAGAATGTACTCGACGTATTAAAATCTGGTAAGATAGATTATGTCAGAGTTGAGATTGTTGACCTCTTAGGAAATACTAGAGGTAGATCTTTAAGAAGAGCAGAATTTGAAGATATGATAAATAGTAATAGAGGAGTAAATTACCCTGAATCTCTTGTACTAATGGATTACATGGATAGACCAATCAAAAGCAAATACGAAGACGTCACTGCGATACCAGACCTTAACACGTTTATTATAGTACCTTATTTAGAGAGGACTGGTAGGGTCTTATCGTTTATTACAAATCCAGATAATTCTCAATACGCATTTTGTAGCAGAACAATCCTTAGTAGGGCTATAACCAAATTGGAAGAGATTGGGTATTCATTAGAAATCTCTTTTGAACCAACATTTTACTTGCTTGACAAAGATTTTAACCCTGCAGATTATGCTAAGGCATTCTCGTTGGAAGGTTTGCTAGAACAACAAGATTTTCTAAAAGCCCTTATAAAGTATTTGGAGGAGGCTGATATAAAAGTAGAGACCATAAACAAACACTATGGTCCGGGACAATATGAGATAAAACTGTCACAGAAGTCTTTAATGGAGGCGGCTGATGCTCTTATAGCAAGCAGAGAAATTATTAGAGATACGGCTAGGTTCTATAATTTATTAGTTACATTCATGCCTAAGCCATTCAAAGAATACCCTAGCAGTAGTATGGATATAAAGATTAGCATAAAATCAAAGGATGGAAATGATCTTATGTACGATTCTAACGATCCAAGGGGAATAGGCCTAAGTAAGGTGGCTTATAATTTCTTTGCTGGAATATTAGAACATCTAGCTTCTATATTGGCATTTGCTGCACCTACGGTTAATTCGTATAAGAGATTTAAGGAACTTGTGACTCCAAACATTATGGGCATAGGAACGGAGAGACATTATATTGTAAGAATACCTAACTCTTATAGGGATTCACATTACATTGAATTTAGATTGGCTGATCCTCTATCTAATCCTTATTTATTATTAGCCTCTATGATTTATGCCGGAATTGATGGAATCGAGAGAAATCTAACTCCTAACTTGAATGAGTATTACGGAAATTTGCCACAAACACTTAAAGAGTCCTTACAGAAGCTCGATAGTGATAACTATATGAAATATAATTTAGGGCAGGAATTAATAAATACATATATTAATTTAAAGAACATTGAAATTGAGGAATACGAGTCACAGATAACTAAGTGGGAGAGGGAGTATTATCTAAAAGCCGGATGGTAAAATGAAAGCAGCTTTGTTTAAAGAATACGGAATTCCATTAAATATAGAAAACGTAGCGGAGCCTAAAGATGGAATAATACTGCGAGTTTTAGGAACTGGATTATGTCATGGGGATGTTCACCTAATCTTTGGAGATTGGAAGTACGATATTAAAATTAACACTCCTAGAATTTTAGGACATGAAATAATCGGGGAAGTGGTAAGTGGAAATACAAAATCTCTTGAAAGAGGTGATATGGTACTAGTATATAATGCAGTAGGTTGCATGAATTGTAAATATTGTAAAATTGGACATTACCAATATTGTGAAAATGTAAACATAATAGGACTTCACTTAGATGGGGGATATGCTGAATATGTTAAAGTGCCTAGTGAGAGGAATCTATTAAAAGTTGAAGGAAATCCTATTGAGCTAGCTCCTTTAGCTGACGCAGGAATAACGGCTTATAACTCAGTAAAGGGGATAAGTGAAGACGATAATGTATTACTTGTTGGAACGAGCTACGTATCACTTTTAGCGTTACAAATCTTGAAAAATAGGAGAACAAAGGTTGCAGTAGTTGGAAGAAATTTAAGCAAACTGAGTAAATTTAAAGAGATAGGAGCTGATGAGATAATTCCTTTGAAATCCAATTCTGTCGGACAAGCTGTGGGTGAGATTTCCTCTTTATATAAGTTTGACTACATAATAGATTACGTAGGAAACAATACTACACTCACCGATTTGCCATGGTTGTTAAGGAACGAGGGAGAATTAAGGATAGTTGGCGAATTTGGAGGGGTTCTAAATATTCCGGAACAACTCCTAGTTTTAAGGGGGATTAAAGTGAAAGGAATATTATATGGAACTTATGATGATTTATTAGGAGTATATGAGTTATATAGCAAAAAAGTAATCAAAACTTTTCCAATACCTTATTCATTAAATGAAATAAATCAAGCTATTAACGATGTAGCTAATGGAAAAATTTTTGGCAGAGCTATAATAATTCCCTAGGTTTTATTGTCCTTTTGTTGCGTCTTATTTTCTATAAATTTCTTGAGCATTTGAATATTTTCTTCATGTACGGACTTTCTCCTAATATCCACATAGATACCCAATTTTCTAGCTTTCTCAATAGTTAATCCCGCTTTAACTATTTCACCTACACTAAAGCCTTTTCCTACCCTATATACCTTCCTATCATTTTTATACTCGAAAGTAAAGTTAGGCCTTTTTATTTTTGGGGTGGGAACTTCAGCCCTTTCAGTCATATATATTGCTAAGCCTAAAACTTCTTATAAAGTTATAATTCGTTTTTAAACAATAGTCGATTGCATAAGCTGAATACGCATATAAAAATTGTTAAAACTGGTCCCCTTCTTGCCTTAGGTGACTAACCTTTCCTCATTTTCTAAATCTTATCTATAGTTTTAGCTCATTTATTCGTTACAAAGTGAGGAAAGCCTCACAAGGTGAGGATGAAAAGTATATAAACCCCTTATCTCTTCACCTGCGAGTAGGGGAGTTAAAAAGGGTAGGTTAGAAATCATGACTACTATTAACCTTATGATTTTCCTTACCTTCCCCTACTCAACCTTGTTGAAAGACATGAGAGAGGTTTAGTCTTCACCCTAAACCGGCACAAGACTGTTATAGGGATGCAATAGCAATACACAAGGGTTAGTTGAAGAACCCTAAACGCAGTAGGTATCCTAGAATACGTAAAGCATCAGTTTGGTTAACTCCTAATATCTTATAAAAGATATAGAAAAGGTCGCTTATAGGTATTTGCGTTACTATGAGAATGATAGGGATGTAATTGCTATCATGAATCTTCATGATTTTCTGAGCCTCTCAACATATGAGAGATGTAAGCACGAATCGATGAGGGAAAAGGGGAGGAAGTCAAGTAAAGTCTCTTAGTTGCTAAAATAGTTGTTCCTCCCATACCCGCTATTCTACTACTAACTGTAACTATGTTTTTTATTATTTATTTTAGTTTTAATCGGAACTTTTAAATTTTATAATTATCAAATCAACGATGAAAAACTCATAATTTATATCACTAAAGAAGCTTGTATATTATTGATCCAGCGAATATGACAGCATTTCTATATTCTGTAAAAATTCCGCTTCTAACTAGCTTATCATCGTGGTATAAGTTAACTATATAAAAGTACATATTTTTCTTGCTATTTTTTCTCCTATGGAATTTTAAGACATACCTACCTAGTATTAATGTCTTCTTTTGTGAAGCATAATAACCTAAAGACATAATTTCTATTTCATCTACCATTTAATTCACCTTTATATCCAATGCCACATGGTACTTGTGAGGATTAACACTCCTTACAATTCGGGCGAAATATGCTCCATACTTCTCTTTAGCAATTCCTACTGGATCTTCTCCTTTACTTACTTCCACTTCTGCGTACAAGTGAATTATTCCACCTTTTCTTATCTTTTCTAAAGCTACTTGATAAGCCTTGTCAGCTAACTCTGGAAGAGGGATAATGATTCTGTCAGCTTCCTCTAGATCATTTATTCTTTTAAAAGCATCTCCATAAATTGGAATAACCGCGTAAGTTTTGTTTAGTTCGATATTTGCCATCATATAATAATAAGCATAAGGATTTATATCTATAGAGTATACAATTCTAGGTTTTCCAAGACTTGCAGATAGGATTGAAAAAGGTCCAAAGCCCGAGAACATATTTATTATTACCTCCCCCTCTTTCACTTGCCTAGCCACTCTCAAGTGTTCAAATGAGAGCTTGGCTGAAAAGAAGACCTTTGTGAAGTCTAAGTAATATTTACATCCATGTTCTTTGTAGATAGTTTCACTTCTCTTCTCCCCTGCTATATGAGCATAAGACGAAAGTCTATATGTACCAGAGACATCTCTATACCTACCCCAAACCGATTTTATATAAGGAAATTTTTTAAGAATTTCTTCAGCAAATTCTATTAGTTCCATTGGTTTCTTTCCAAAAGGTATTCCTATTACTGCAATATCACCTATGATCTCAATTCTTTTCCAAACTTCTTGGTTCTTTTCCCCTTCTTCTGTTTTCAATTTCAGTTAACCTCTCCTCAGCTTTTTTAATATCTTTAATTCCCACATTTAACGGAACTCCTCCATCTAATATGGCTTCTCCATTAACTAGTATAGTCTCTGGATAATCTAGGTTAAACATCATTGTTTCGTAAGGTGCTTCTAGATCAAGAGGAAAAGACGGGGGTTCTCTGATCTCATATATTACTAAATCAGCAACTTTATCATTCTCTATCGAGCCTCTATCATTATACTTCAATTGGCTGTAACCCCAGACAGTAATAGCACTAAGGGCTTCCTCAGGTGTTAACAAAAGCCTAGTTAAACTTACCGAAACTTCGTGCTTTATATTAAAGGATGGTGTTAGATCTAATGATATTGAAGGCTTATACTGAGATAATGGGAACTGGGATACTTCATAAGATGGGGTAAAAGATAATGAAAATCCATTCTTCTTTATTAATTCTAGATCGCTTCTAGCCCCTCCTCCTAATCCTATTACGTTTACAGCATTATCAATATTTTCCAAATTCACAAACCTTTCCACTAAAACTGGTATGTTGTACTGTTTTGATATCTCAAATACCTCCTTTGCATTGTCTTTACTACATAATCTAAATATAACCCTATTTTCTTCCCTACTCGACCATCTATTATAAAGTGATGTAAACTCCTTCTCCCAATTCTCTTTAGAATCTGGACAATTTACTCCGACAGCTAGTATTGGTTTGAGTCCTACTTCACTTATTGCTCTAGCTATCATGTCTAGATTTGGACCAGAAGTTACAATAGTTGTGACGCCAGATTTTAAAAGATGATATGCACCAACTAACGAAAAATAGTAAATGTCATTAGGGGATAAGACACTAAGCAATTCAAAAGCATTAAGTTTACCAGAAAATATTCTATATCTAAACGGGTATAAATACACAAAGGAGTGTGTAGTGATGAAACCGGGCAAAACAACCCTATTTTCTCCTCCTATAATATATTCTGCATACTCATATTCCTCAGGTTCTTCTTTAGATATTACTTTAATTCTTCCCTCCTCAATCCCTATATAAACGTTTTTAAGCGGTCTCGGTGAACCTAATGATAGAGTAGCCTTTACTAGAACTTTCATCCTAAAGCACTAATATATGTCTATCTTAATTAAAGTTATTTAATGTACGTGGAATTAATCCAAAAGGAACTGGAACAAGATTTCGTCGTAAATACTGATTTAAAGTTAGAAAGGGCTTACGTCGCAGGTGCAGGAGACTCTTATGCAGTAGCTTTAACGATTGAGGGAAAGACAAGGGGAAAGTTTAAGGCATTAGATCCTTATGAAGGGTTAGAGTATGAAGAATTAGAACGTCCTTTAGTTATAGTCTCTGTATCCGGTAAGCCAAAAAGTAATATTCAACTTGCCTCTAAATTTAAAGGTAAAACTAAAATTTTTGTAATTACCGCAAATGAAGAATCTGAACTTTCAAGGTTTGCTGACTACCTTATTTTAATACCTTACAAATCTAAAATACAATTACCCGGCACATTGTCCTTTTTAATGAGTTTAAGTGCAATATATTCTTTAGCAGGAGAAAAAATTGATAGCGAGGAAGATAATAACGTAATAAGTTTATCTAATAATCCATTCTTCGTAGGACATGGAGAGAACTTCGGTATTGCATATTACGCTACGTTGAAATTCTCTGAAATCTTCGGATATAGTGCTAACAGCGAAAAATTAGAACAATTTTGCCACTCACCTATATTTATGACTAGCAATAGACAAATAATATTACTTAGAAGAGGCATAGAGAGAGAAGAAGAACTCATTAGTAAAATTGACTACACTAGCATAGCATCTACAAAATGTAATGGAGCTTTTTGTAACGCTAAAGTATTAATAAAGTCAATATTAGAAAAAATGAGGAAGGAGAATTGGGACAGGATTTACTTCATAGATAACAAAAAAATATTAAACATTAGCTCACAAATGATATATTGATATGGATGAACTGGATTTAACTAAAGCTGATACAAGATGTGGGGCTGACTCGCCGTCAATTAGACTACTGAGGTTTTGGTTAGAGGTAGGCGGAAATAAAGAAGTTAAAGTGATAGCATTAAGAGGTGTTCAAGAAGATCAAGTGGATATGTGGATAACGGCTATGAACGAGAAAGGAGTAAGATTAGTTAATAAAGCTAGTGAAAAAGATAAGGTAGTATATACAATATTCCTCCCCTAGTAGGGAGTTTTTATGAATTTTTTAAACATATCAAAGTATTTAGGTTTTTCAATATTAATAGGGTCAGCGGTAGCATATATATTGCTAGATCCTATTGATAGATTGCTTTCATATCAAGGTCCAATCATATCCGGAGGACTATTAGGTTGGTATGTTTTAATGTCAAATACTCCTCAAGATAAGTTTGTAGAAGTGGATAAGGAGAAAGTATCTATAGTTTCCTTACTACTTCGAAAGAGAGTGCCATTATTCATCACTATTGCACTAGCGTTAATCATTCCATGGCTACTCCCTCAAATATATATTATATCTACTAAATTAGAGTGGCTATTCGCATGTTCGTTCATCTCAGAATTCGTAGGAGGATTCCTCGTCGGTTATAGTATAAACTCCTTAACTTTTACGGAGAAGATCATATTATATAGTTTAGGATTTGCAGGAGACACTCTCTTTTTACTAATACTATACGTTGCATCTAACCTATTTGCTATACCACCACAAAATATACTTAACTCAATCATATTACTAGTTTATGCAATTAAGTTTCCTGAAGGTGCGGCATTTGCGATTTATATATTCAAAAAAGTAAATGTCATTTAATGAAAGGGAAGGTTTATATTGTAGGTGCTGGTCCGGGTGATCCTGAGTTAATTACCCTTAAAGGTCTTAGACTACTACAGATGGCAGACGTTATTCTTTACGACAGGCTTATTTCTAAAGAGCTATTAAATTACTCTAAAAGAGAGGCAGAAAAATTGTATGTTGGGAAAAGTATTGGGGATTACGTTATTCAAGATGAGATAAATCAGACGTTAGTGAAAAAAGCATTAGAGGGCAAGATAGTCGTAAGACTAAAAGGAGGAGATCCTTACGTCTTTGGCAGAGGAGAGGAGGAATGTATCTATGTCATATCAAAAGGAATAGAATGCGAGATAGTGCCCGGAATAACTAGTGCGATAGCTGTGCCCGCTTATGCAGGTATTCCAGTAACTAGCAGATTGTACTCAAGCGGGTTTACAGTAATTTCTGGAACTAGAGCTGAAGATGAACTAATAGATTCTAGTTATATTCCAAAAAAGGGTACCTTAGTTATTTTAATGGGTATACGAAAAATAGACGAATTAGCGAAAATGCTTATTAAAATCAGAGATGAGAACGAACCATTTGCGATAATAGAAAACGGTACTACTCCTAATCAGAGAGTGTTATTAGGGAAGCTTAAAGATTTAGAGAATATTGCAAAACAAGATGAAGTTAGGTCTCCAGCCGTGATAGTAATAGGAGAAGTTGTTAAATTAAGGGAATACTTATGGAAATTTAAGTGATCAAATATGAAGTGTACTGTGTGTGGAGAAGAGATTAGAGGAAAAGCCTATACTTACACTTATAAGGGTAATACTTACTATTTCGACAATCCAATGTGTATGGCAGAGTTTAAGAAGAGACCAGAAAAATATATTGCAAAAAAATAATTTTATATGCTCTATGATTTTTAATTATACTAGAGAAGTTTGAGATTTTAGTTTGCGTTTTAAAGATTCATGAGCTAAGTATATAAGTGACTAAATAATATTATCCATGTGTACCCGCCAAAGATTGGATATGTAATACCGGATAACGTGAAAGAAGCCATTGAGTTCCTTGAAACTCATGAGAACTCTAGACCATTAGCTGGAGGACATAGCTTAATACCAATGTTGAAGCTAAGGATATTAAGACCATCATACTTAGTTGAAATAAGGAGACTTCCAGAATTGCATTACATAAAAAGTGAAGGAAACGCAATAAAAATAGGCGCTACAATGACTCATTATGATATTATGAAGGCTAATATACCATTGCTAAGCGAAACAGCGTCAAAAATAGCTGATCCACAAGTCAGAAATATGGGTACTATAGGAGGAAGTATATCCCACTTAGACCCAACTGCGGACTATCCAGCTGCATTAATTGCGTTAGATGCTAAAGTAAAAATAGCTAATAGTAAAGGTGGGAGAGAGGAGAAATTCTCTTCCTTTGCAAAAGATATGTATACGCCTGATTTAAATCAAGGAGAATTAGTCACAGAGATTGAAATACCTAACCTAAAGGAATATAAATATTCGTATCAGAAGTTAGAGAGAAGGGCAGGAGATTTCGCTATTGTAGGAGTAGCAGTATTGCTAAAAGTTAATGGCGATATGATTGAGGATGCTAGGATAGGGTTAACTGCTGTAAACAATGTACCCGTTAGAGCTGCTGAAAGTGAGAAAATTTTGATGTCAGGTAAAATATCTGAGAAATTAATAGAGGACGCTTCAAATGCGGCAATTAAATACGCTAATCCAACCTCTGACATAAGAGGATCAGCTGAATATAAAAAGAAAATGGTTAAAGTTATGACTAAGAGAGCTATATTATCTGCATTAAATAGGTGAAGAAAATGAAGGTATTTGAAAAAGATCAAAAAGTAAAAATCCATCTAAAAATAAATGGTCAAGAGTATGAAACAGAGACCGAGCCCAGGAGATTATTAGTTCACGTTTTAAGAGAACTAGGCTTTACTGGAGTGCACATTGGATGTGACACAAGTAATTGTGGTGCCTGTACGGTAATACTAAATGGAAGAAGTGTCAAATCATGCACGTTATTAGCAGTTGAAGCTGATGGAGCTGAGATATTAACTATAGAGGGCTTGTCCAAGGATGGTAAGCTTCACCCTATTCAAGAAGCTTTCTGGGAAAAGCATGGATTACAATGTGGTTATTGTACTCCGGGTATGATAATGGAAGCTTATTGGTTATTGAAGCAGAATCCAAATCCAACTGAGGAAGAGATAAGAGAGGGAATTTCTGGAAACTTATGTAGATGCACTGGTTATCAAAACATCGTTGAAGCAATAAAATTAGCATCACAAAAACTAAGGATGGAAATCCCTAAAGCTCATTAGATCCTCTTTTTTATCAATATCTATTAGAATACCTTTTCCACATTCTGCAAGGCATATCTCTCTTTCACTTAATTTTTCCAATATGATTCTAGCCCCTACATCTCCACTTAACTTATTTAGTTCTGGAAACAATTCCTTGGAAATTAACACAGGATTTCCTCTCTTACCTTTATGAACTGGGATAACGACTTTACAGCCTGGTTTAAACGAATTTAAGATTTTCATTACATCCTCCCTCGTAACGTAAGGCATATCAGCTAACGCAAAAAGAACTCCATCATAATCGTTAAACATTTTTACACCTAACTTAATTGAACTACTAATTCCTTCCATCCAGTTCGGATTATAAATTACGACTTGGTCTAACAATATTGATATAAGATCTTGAACATACTTTCCAACTACAATTACTTTCTCTAATTTATCATATATACTGATAGTCTTCAAAATAATTGGGACTCCATCTATCTTTGCTAATAATTTATTTCCACCAAACCTTTTCCCTTCTCCTGCAGCTAAAATAACAACCCCTATATTCATAAATACTACTTTATTCTAAAACTTAAATATGAAATATGAGGGTTCAGTCGACATAAATGCGTCAAAAGATCAAATAATAAAACTATTAGATAACCCAGATCAAGTCTCCCAATGTTTTCCTGGAGTGAAAAGTTTTTCAAAAAAGGATGACGGATATGAATTAGTAGGAGTAACTGGTATTGGATTCATAAAAGGAGAGTATAAAGCTAATGTAAAATTTGAAAAAATAGACGATTCCAAGAGGAGGATATTGGCAAAAGGTTCTGGAATGAATAGTAACGTAGATATAGATGCTCTTGTTGAGGTATTAGATGGAAAACTTAACTACTCTGCTGACGTAAGGGTGTCTGGAGTATTAGCGTCAGTAGGGGCTAGACTAATGGGAAGTGCTGTTGAAAAGATCATAAGTGACTTGTTCTCTTGCATAAAAGAAAAGGTGCTAAAGTAATGCAAATAGAAGGAGAGGTGAAATTAAATAATTTAGAGAAGGCTAAAGATTTTTTTTTCTAATCAACAGAATCTAATCCAATGTATACCTAATGTAGAAGAGATAAACGGAAATTACTTTAAGGCTAGGGTAAAATTTTCCTTTTTAACTGTTCAATTGAATGGAATGATAAAAAAACATGAGGTAAACGAAAATAAAGTTAATACGATAATTTCAATTGAAGGTCCAGGAATAGCTGCAACAATATCTACCATCCTTTTGCTCGAGCAGAATAAGATTAATTGGAAGGCAGATTACAGTGTTGAAGGTCCTTTGGCAAACAGTTTGAAAAAGTATATAGATACAGAAGCCGAAAAAATATCAAGGCAAATAATTGAATGTAGCATATCTAAAATAAATAATATTCAATCATAAATTTGCTTTTACTTCAAACAAGTTTATCATATTTGATGTAATATCGCGTAATAATATACTTGGAAATTGTGAAACTGACCTCCTCCCAGCAAAAAAGGACGAGGTTTGTCTTTCTTTTATCAGATTATACCTTAATTTCAATGCACCTTTACATTAAAGAAGGCTAAGTTGACCGTTAAATAATTATTTAATACAATGATAATATGATACATATTCCAAAAATTCTCTCTGCTTTTTATAACGGCTCTAAAACCATGCCTACTCCTCTAGTTCTACCTTCTCTGAATACGAATATCTGACCTCTTTCTAAATACTCCGGTCTATATAAAAAGGAGAGTATTACCTCACTAGTATCACCAGTTCTCAAAACTTTATTTTGTATTTTTTCAAATCTGGCTGCTTGACGTATAGTGTAAGAGTGAAGAGTAGCTACGTAACCTTCTCTTATGGTAGTTGGGTGATGAAGAATGAATATCTTAGCCTTAAATCTCCTTATAACTTTAGGGCTTCCTTTTAACATAACCATTCCTTTCCTAAGGCTTTCCTTATCAATACCTTGGATTGCAAATGTAGCTATATTACCCCTAGACACGGAATCAACGAAAATCCTGTTAACTTGAATGCTCTTTACTCTTACTTCTTTAAATTCACCAGCCTTGTTTGGCCCTATCATCAATGACTCATTAATGTTAACCTTACCTCTTACCACAGACCCTAAAACTACTGTACCGACTCCAGTTACATTATATACCTCATCAATATACACTAATGGCGGCTCTATGTCTCTAGACGCTTCAGACTCTGGTGGAAGTAAGTGAAGGAATTTAATAAGTAGATCTAAACCTTTGCCAGTAACATTTGATACCTTAAATATTGGTACAACTCGTTTCGATTTAATTGCCAATATAGCATTTATCACATCATCTTCGTCCTCAACCTCTAAGGCTAACCTATTAATTCCAGGAATTTTAAGAATATTCTTTATATCTGTAATGATGGATTTTATCTTCTCTTCTGGGTATTTGTCAATTTTAGTTATCAATACAAATATAGGAAATTTTAAAACGGACGCTATTGCTAAGTGTTCTTTACCCATAATACTTAAGCCATCATCTGCACCAACTACGATCATTACATAATTAATTTCATAACCTAAAAGTCCCTTCAGAGTAGTTCTTAAATACCTTTCATGACCACCTAAATCAACTAACCTTATTACCTTACTACTGCTCATAGTCACTTCAGCTTCGTCCAGAGGATCTTTTAGCTGCCAATTCACTATTTTTCCATTATCGTCGAATCCAATTAGTCTCAACGTAATGGATGACGTCCTTCCAGATAATACTTCATGGAGATGCCTAGCAATAGTACTCCTTAAACCACCATTACCATCATCTAATTTGCCCAATACTAAAGCTCCAGTTACGGTACTTTTTCCAGCATTCACATGCCCCATAACAGCTACGTTCACCTCAACTGGGAGTTTTTCCTTAAATCGTCTGACTAATAATTCTACAACATACCTCCCTTTCCTTACTTCAGCTTCTCTTCTATAAACTATCTTAGCGTTTATTAGGTTAGCTATCTTACCCAAGGTTGAAATGCTGGTCTCAACTTCCTCCCTACTTAAACCTATTATCTCACCTTCATTCGTGACTCCTAATACATAAAATGCCTCCCCGTTTCCTTCCTCTAACCTATATTTCATCTGAGAAGCTAACTCTTGGAGACGATCTGGCGTAACATCATGGAGAATAAGTTTATATTCTACTTTTCCTTCATCACTTTCGCGGGGTAATTTCATTACACCACTTAACAAGTAATAAATTTGAGAACTACTAAATAAGTTTGATAGGTGAAATAAAAGTGAGTCAAGAGCCTAAATTATTATTTGAGGAAACTTTAACGTGCCCGGTATGTAAGAAGAACACTCTCCATGCTAGGGATTACTTATATGAGGTTCCAATTGCTGGCATGTTAATATTATCTAACTGGGTATGTGAAAATTGTGGATATAGGTTTAGGGACGTTAAACCGTATGAGACCAACAAGCCTAAACTAATAAAGTATAAGGTAGAGAATAAAGACGACTTAAAGACCATAGTATATAGATCACCATTTGGAAAAATAATCATACCAGAGCTAGAACTAGAAATTGAACCAGCTAGTGCGTCTCAAGGATATATCACAACAGTTGAAGGAATATTGGAAATAGTACTTGATCAAATAGAATCTTATTGTGATGATAACTGCATGAATATGATAAATAATGCAATGGATGGAAAAATTAGTTTCACCTTAATGATAGAGGACGAATCTGGATTAAGTTTTATCAAATCTGATAAAGCTAAGATAGAAGAGCTCGTAATAAAATATAGTCATTAAGGAGAATTATTCAATTTTAATATCAACACCCGATTCTGATACGGAAGGAGATTTCTTTTGTAAAGTTATCTCTAGTACACCGTTCTTATAATTAGCCTTAGCAGATTTCTCATCTACCTCGGCGGGCAAGTCGATCTCCTTATAATAATTCTTATCCTCCGACTTAGCAGTTATTACAAGTTTCTTTCCATTATTTGTCAATTTGACTTTAATATCATCCTTGTTTACACCTGGAACCTCAGCTATCACTTTAATCTCCTTATCTCTTTCTATAACGTCAGCTAGAGGCTCTATTTCTTCTGAGATCATTGGCTTACCTCTAATCTTCCTCACATTACCAAATTCCTCTACTTTAGGTACTCCGTCTGGTCCTACTGTTACTCTAAATCCATACACATAAGGACCAAATTGCTTTACTTCACCGCTCTTAATATTCCTCATGAACTCTCTTTCTATTCTCTCAAACTCCTCTTCCATCTCCCTAATCCATTCATCCATTATATCAAATATATCTCTCTCTTTCTTAGGCATTAGATATCACCATTATTATATATTCCCTTTTTAACTTAAAAATTCACTCTTGTGGCTGAACTAATTCTAATAAAATTCCCATCGCACTTTTAGGATGAACGAATGCTACTAAATGACCTCTTGCACCTTTCCTCGGTTTAGTATCAATTAATTGCAAACCCTTACCTGATAACTCTTCTAAAGACTTTTGTATATCACTAACTTTTATCGCGATATGATGTAATCCTTGCCCTCTATTTTTCAAAAACTTAGCAACTGTGTTATTTATATCATAATGATTTATTGGCTCCATAAGTTCAATAGCAGTCTCCCCGTTTTGCCCAGTTAAGAACGCTACCTTTATTCCTCTATCTTCTAAAACTTCAAAGTGGACTAACTTCATTCCCAGAACCTCTTGATAAAATTTTATTGCTTGATCAATATTCTCAACAGCTACACCTATGTGATCTATGTTTTCTGCATTCATTGTAATACTTCAATACTATTTAGCTTATAAATTTGATTTAAAAGTAAAAGTTATATAGCGTTTAAACAGATTTAAACTTATATGGACATAGAGGATAAGATTAAGGAGTGGGAAGAGAAAGTTTATAAAGAATGGATAAAGAAAAGAGCTGAAAGAAAAAAGGAATTCACTACATTTTCTGGGATAAAAGTGAATCCTCTTTACACGCCATTAGATGTAAGGGGAGAGTATTTAGAAAAAATAGGATTACCGGGGCAATTCCCCTTCACCAGAGGAATCTACCCTAATATGTATAGGGGTAGAATTTGGACGATAAGGCAATATGCTGGCTTTGGTTCTGCGGAAGAAACTAATTCTAGATTCAGAAGACTATTAGATGCTGGTCAAACTGGCTTAAGTATGGCTTTTGACTTACCAACACAATTAGGTTTAGATCCAGACCATGAATTAGCCTTTGCTGAGGTTGGAGTAGTAGGAGTTTCAATGTTTCACTGGAAAGAAATGGATCTAGTAATGTCACAAATACCGTTAAATAAAGTAACAGTATCTATGACAATCAATGCTACTGCAATGGAACTACTATCAATGTTAATAGCGACTGCTGAATCGAGAGGAATTGATAAGAGTGCATTAGACGGGACAGTTCAGAATGACATTCTCAAGGAATATATAGCTAGAAAGAATTTCATATATCCTCCGGAACCTTCTATGAAATATGCAGTTGATATTATAGAATATTCAGCAAAATATTTACCAAAATGGCATCCAATAAGTATCAGCGGATATCACATCAGAGAAGCTGGGGCTGATGCAGCACTTGAAGTAGCATTTACTTTAGCAGATGGAATAGAGTACGTTAGAAGAACGTTAGAGAGAGGCATTTCAGTAGATGAGTTTGCCCCCCATTTATCATTTTTCTTCGCTGCTTACACGGACATCTTCGAAGAGGTAGCTAAGTTTAGAGCAGCTAGAAGAATGTGGGCTAAGATAATGAAAGACTGGTTTAAAGCTAAAAATCCAGAATCTTTGATGTTAAGATTTCACACACAGACAGGGGGGGCTGAATTAACTGCACAACAACCCGAAATTAACATCATCAGAACTACTTTGCAAGCGTTGGCTGCGGTTCTAGGAGGGACTCAAAGTTTACACGTCAACTCTTACGATGAGGCATTAGCTTTACCAACCGAGAAGTCAGCTAAGATAGCTATTAGAGTACAACAGATAATAGCATATGAGAGCGGTGCAACGAGCACAGTAGACCCATTAGGAGGGTCATATTATGTTGAGTGGCTTACTGACGAAATAGAGGAAAGGGCATGGAAGATCATAGATCAAGTCGAAAAGATGGGCGGGATGATTAAGGCTATTGAGTATGGCTTTCCTCAATCTCAAATAGCTGAAAGCGCATATAGGATTCAGAAGAGGATAGAGGAGGGAGACTTAATTAAAGTAGGAGTTAATATGTTCTATGAACCAGATTGGGTAGGCACCACTGAAATATTTAGAGTTAACCCAGAGATTAGGGAAAAGGTACTTACTAGGTTAAAGAAATACAGAAATGAGAGAGATACTCAAAGGGTAAAAGATTCACTTAACAAATTAGTAAAGGTAGCTGAAAGGAATAGTGAAAACTTGTTCCCGTATGTGTTAGATTGTATAAAGGTTGGCGCGACAATAGGAGAAATCAGTGGGGCATTAAGAGAAGTTTGGGGAGAGTATAAAGAGCCATCCATTTTCTGACTTGTTAATGAAATATTAAATTTCTGGTTATTTTTTAATCCTTGCCAATTCATGATATAAATTTAAAAATCTATCTTTATTCTCTATTTGAATATCCCTATTCTCTCTAACCACATCCCACTTATCCCACGGAAATACTATCCACTTATCAATTTGCTTATAGTAGAAATCCGGTATCCTCTTAGACCAAGGTTTTAGATAAAGGGTAGCCGTCATTATTTTTGTAGGGTTAAACATTGTTATTACATTACTTACAGCCTCCAAAGTTTCTCCAGTATCAGAAACATCATCCACAACAAGAACGTTCTTCCCTTCTAACGAGTCCGTATACACTGACTTAATTACTGGCTTATTCTCTGTCTTACCTACATTTCTATAGAACTTTATTTCAATATACCTTATATTCTTAATATCAAGAAGATCTGATAATAACTTAGCAGGTATCACGCCACCAGTTAGAACAGCTACTATAACGTCTGGAATATAATAATTTTTAACTAAAGATTCGCCTATGTAAAAAATTCCTTCTTCAATTTCATTCCATGAAGGTATATAATAATCAACCATTTAGCACCACCAAAGGTATTTCGAACTCTTCTGACAATAGACCACCATGATGACCTTTAAGTTTATCATACTCATCTTTCTGCTTGAAACTAAAGATATATGACTTGTAGTCTGTAGGGACCACAATATAATCTGGTAGTATGCTGGAGTCACTTATTCTGCCTAAAAGCTTCTCTGCATCCGATTTTCCAAATATCCTTAGATTATCATATTTCCTCGTTAAATATGTAGAAATTTCATATCTAGTTCGTAGAAATATTGCTCTTGAATCTCCGTATGGAGGAACTTCCAGATAATTGATTAATTCTTGATCATCATTTAATAAGATATTTTGAGATACTGGAACATGACCGTGATCAGCCGTAATAATGAAAGAGTAGTTAGTATATTTTTCAGCCAATGACATAATACTCTTCAAAAGATCCTTAGCACAACTAACAGTAGCTTCTGAATAAGGTCCGTTTTTATGGGCTAAAGTATCAACGTCAGGCTCATAGAAGTAAATGAAATCATAAGATCCTTGTTGCAGGGCTTGTGATAATTGATAGAACGAGTCCCAATAGTTCGCATAAGTTCTATATTCGCTTGTTCCCCCATGTGTAGCATTACTGAACTCAGTGTTTTCTATACCTTTAGGAATAACAGATAAAGTTTTCTTATTATTGACCTCCTTTAAATAACTTTTCACATAAGGAAATGAGACATTGAAGGATAATGAATCCTTTATGGAGTCCCTCTCGCTTAACTGGGGAAACGTATAACGTAATGTATTTACTATCCCACCTAATCTTTTTACAAACGTATTATATCCTAAAACTCCGTGCTCACCAGGGGTCAAGGCAGTAAATAAGGTTGTTAAGACAGTGGAAGTAGTTGATGGGAAAACTGTAGTTATCTTCTTCGCATTGATTTTACTCTCTGTCTTTTGAAAGATGTTCCATCCTAATCCGTCAAATAGGACTAAAACCAGTCTATTATTTAATGAAATATCCATCTCTTTAAGGCAATTTCTATTAACACCTAGAAACTTTGCAATCGTACACGAAAGCGTATAAATATTCTCTCCATAATAATCTGGTAATATAACGTCCATTTTGCAATAGAGTTATATTGCTCACTTTTTAAGTTTATGTTAATGTCACTCATTATACTCGCAGCAAGCACTGCAACAACTAAGGTTGCAAATACAATACCTCCCATCCAATCCACGATAGAAACGTTTACCTATATATCAATAGGCTTAGGTGGTTTAGGTGTTGCAATTGGATTTCTCATTTGGTTCTTACAAAGGCGGTCAAAATGATTGACGTAGCAATAGTAGGAGGAGGACATAACGGATTAGTCACCGCTGCATATCTAGCTAAGGCTGGCTTAAAAGTAGCTGTATTCGAAAGAAGGGAAATAGTTGGAGGGGCTAGTGTTACTGAAGAATTATGGCCGGGAATTAAAGTTTCAACTGGTGCTTACGTACTAAGCTTACTAAGACCCAAGATCATAGAGGATCTAAAATTAAAAGAATTTGGTTTAAAAGTGTATTTGAAAGATCCTGGGTTATTCTTACCTTTCCCCAACGGCAAGAAGTTGTATATTTGGTCTAGTCTAGAAAGGACCAAAAAAGAAATTGAAAAATTTTCAAAGAACGACGCTAAGAGTTATGAGAGATGGGTTAAATTTTGGGATAACTTTGCTTCTTTAGCTGATTTCTTTATGTTAAACCCTCCTCCTAGATTAGATGAGGCTGAGAACTTAATTAAACTGTTAAAGGGTAATGTAAATGAAGAAGAGGTTTTAATGTTCCTTAGAACTTTTGTTCAAGACGCTAACTCAATGTTGGATGAATATTTTGAGTCTGAAGAGATAAAGTCAGCTTTAGTGGAGGATGCCGTAGTAGGTACCTTTGCCTCACCTTCTATGCCCGGCACAGCTTACGTGTTAGCACATCACGTAATTGGAGAAGTTAATGGGGTTAAGGGAGCATGGGGATATGTGGAAGGAGGTATGGGTGGGGTTACTCAAGCACTTAAGAGATCAGCTGAATACTTTGGAGCTGAAATATATACTAATGCTGAGGTGGACGAGATTCTAGTGAAAAACAACAAGGTAGAGGGGATAAAACTAAAGAACGGTAAAGAGGTTAAGGCAAAGATAGTTGTTTCTAACGCAGACCCTAAGAAGACATTTCTACATTTGTTAAGAAATGCAGAACTTGATGAGGGGTTTGTAAAGAAGGTTAAGGCTCTGAAGACTACAGGTGTTTCATTTAAGATAGTAGGATACTTAGAGGAGTTACCGGATTTCGGGAACGGAAAAAGTCTTTCTCCGGAACATATAGCTTCAGAACTAATTATGCCGAGTATAAATTATATCGAGAAAGCCTATGATGATGCGAGAATTTTTGGTTATTCGAAAGAACCATGGCTTTCAATTAACATTCAATCATCAGTAGATCCTACTGTGGCACCTCAAGGTAAATTCTCGTTCTCAATTTTTGGGCAATATGTAGTATATGACAGAAAGAGAAATTATGAAATGAAGGATGAAATTGCTACGAGAACTCTAGAGCTCATAAGAGAATATGCACCTAATTTTAAACCAATTAAGTACGAAATGTTAACTCCATTGGATATAGAGAGCAGGTTCGGAATTACTGGAGGAAACATTTTTCACTTGGACATGACCCCTGACCAGTTATATTTCTTTAGACCCCTAATAGGATACTCTGACTATACTACACCGATAGAAGGATTATATTTATGTGGATCCGGAACTCATCCAGGTGGAGGTGTTACTGGTGCACCAGGGTATAATGCATACATTAAAATTCTAGAAGATTTAAAGAAAAAGTCCTAATTTAATAGAGAATAATCGAATCATTTTCTTGATAAAAGTTTTTGAAATAAGCTTATAATCATAAAAACGGATATTATTATCGGATTGAGCCTTGAATGAATACACAGTAAATCTTATAATCATATTTATCAGCTTGTCCGTATTAATAGTAATACTTATGAAGATTTTCGGAAAATCTACTGCAAAGTTCGCTTATTCTGATAAAGCGTTACAATTACAAAATAAAACTCAGAAAAAGAAGCCCGAAACTGAAGATAAGAGAATAACTTGGGATGATATTGGAGGTTATGAAGACGTAAAGAAAGAAATAAGGGAATACATAGAGCTTCCTCTTAAAAATAAGGATGTTGCATTAAGATATGGATTAAGACCACCAAAGGGAATATTACTCTTTGGTCCTCCTGGATGTGGAAAAACTTTAATGATGAAGGCTTTAGCCAACGAGACAAAATTGAACTTTATTTACGTCAATATAAGTGATATAATGAGCAAATGGTACGGGGAAAGTGAGGCTAGACTGAGGGAGTTATTTAATAATGCCAGAAAGAACTCTCCTTGTATACTGTTCTTTGATGAGATAGATACCATAGGCGTAAAAAGGGAATCTCACACAGGAGATTCTGTTACACCAAGATTATTATCCTTGATGTTATCAGAAATAGATGGTCTACATAGTGATGATGGAGTAATTATAGTTGGTTCTACTAACGTACCCCAAATGCTAGATAAAGCTTTATTAAGGGCAGGGAGATTTGACAAACTAATTTACGTTGGAGCACCAGATAAACAAGCTAGAAAACAGATTTTACAAATACATTGTAAGGGAAAACCATTAGCTGATGATGTTGATTTTGATAGATTGGCTGATATAACTGAGAGATATAGCGGAGCAGACCTAGCTAACCTATGCCAAGAAGCTGCGAGAAAAGTAGCAGCTGAAGTTTTAGAAAAGGGAGCGGATAGGAAAATCACTATGGATGATTTCATTGAACTAATAAAGAAATACAAACCTAGTATAACCTTGCAAATGATAGAAGATTATGAGAAATTTAGATTAGACTTTGAGAGGAGAGTTAGAAAAGGAGAAGAGGAGAACGAATACTTTGAGGAGAAGATATCTTTAGATGATATTGGAGGATATGAGCAAATAAAAACTGAGTTAAAAGAACTGCTTGAATTGCAATTATTTCACTATAAACTTTTGGAAAAATTAAAGATTCCTCCTATCAGAGGGATTCTACTCTATGGTCCACCTGGAGTAGGTAAAACGATGATGGCAAAGGCTTTAGCAAAAACACTCAAGGTAAAATTAATATCATTAAGCGGAGCTGAGATAATGTACAAGGGATACGAGGGAGCAATTGCCGCTATAAAGGAAGTGTTTAATAGGGCTAGAGAAAATAAGCCGTCAATTATACTTTTAGATGAATTGGATGCAATAGCATCAAAAAGAAATTACAAGAGTTCTTCAGAAGCATCAAAAATAGTAAATCAATTGTTAACTGAAATGGATGGAATAAGAAGTTTAAAGGAAGTAATAGTAATAGGTACAACTAATAAGTTAAAGGCTATTGATCCAGCAATTTTGAGACCTGGGAGGTTTGACAAAATATTACACATGCCTTTACCAAATAAAGATGAGAGATTAGATATCCTTAAGAAGTATATAGGTATGGATGAGTGTGAAAAAGTTGATTGCAGTATAATAGCGGAGAAAACTGAGGGATATTCTGGAGCTGACTTAGCGGCGATCGCTAGGGAGGCGAAAATGAAAGTACTAAAGGACATGTTAAAGGGTATTAAGGATAGGAGTCTAACTAAAGAAGATCTTACGTATGCCTTGGAAAAAATACAACCTTCAGTTAAGAAAAAGAAGAGTAAATCCTCTTCAACACATCATGATCCCAAGATAGAATAATTTCGTCTATATTATATACGTTATCTATTCCAACACCAATTTCTTTTCCGTCTAATGTTGTAGCTATTGTATTTAGACGTTTACAAAAGTTTATCGATGCTGAAATGTCTACATTTCTTAACCTTCCCCTTAAATCAAAGAATAAGTAAGCCATTTTAGTACATACCAGCAACATGTCAAGTGAAGCACTACCTAAACTTCTTATCTTATATCCGTTAATTTTGCTCAAAATTTGAATTGATTTCTCCACTTTATCTTTTTCAAAATACGTTATAACAATTTTCGGTAAAGATAGATCATTTGGCTTATCATTGTAGGGGTAACCATTAACATAAGCATTTCTAATATCGTAACTGTAGACCTTATTGTATGGAACGTTAATTACAAATCCTGCTATGGAATCTAATATCGTCTTAGACTTTCTATCATATATTGCAACAGATACAGAAAACCAAGGAATATCTAACACAAAATTAGTACTACCATCAAGAGGATCTATAACGGCAAGATAATCATAATTATCCATATACCCAGAAACTCCAGATTCCTCTGAGACAAACTTAAATTTGTAACCAGTATCCTTTAGTAATTCAAATAAGTATTCCTCAGACCTCTTATCTATTAACCTCGTTGTATCCCCAGAATGATACCCAATAATCTTAGTAGCATTTCCCTCATCTCTTACTTCCTTAATGTATTTAGATACTTTAAGAGCTATATCATCGAGAGTTTGTCTTAATTCACTCATTTTTTACCCTTCTTTTCCGTTAAATATCTATATGCGGAAGTTGCTGCTACACCACCTTGAGCTACAGCTGTTATAATCTGTCTAAACCCTAGCCACATGTTGGTACAATCACCTGCAGCATAGACACCCGGTACATTTGTTCTCATCCACTCATCAACCTTAATATACCCATTACTATCAACTTCAATTCCGTTATTCCTAGCAAAATCTGTCGGTGGATCAAAACCTATTTCTATGAAGACACCGTTCACATTCAATTCCTTAATCTCTCCAGTCTTCAGATTCTCCACTACAATCTGTCTAACTATCTTATCTCCTTTAATTTCCTTAACTGCTGAGTTTAAAACGAACTCAACGTTAGGCTTTTTCTTTACAGTTTCAACATAAATTGGCTGGGCTTTAAAGGAGTCTCTTCTATGTATAAGGTAAACTTTTGTGGAGTAACTTGATAATATTTCAGCTCCTTCTAAGGCTGAGTCTCCTCCTCCTACTACAGCTACAACTCTATTCTTAAATAGTGGAGCATCGCATATAGAGCAATAAGAAATACCTTTACCAACGAATTCCTGTTCCCCAGGAACATTTAGTTTCCTCCTCTTAACACCTATTGTCAGTATTACAGTATCTGCCTTAAATTCCCCTTTCCTTTTTGTCTTCACAATAAACTCATCATTGTTTTTCTCAATTTTCTCAACAATATCCAAAATTATTGGGACGTTATATTTTTCAACATGCTTATTAAATATTTTAATCATATCGCTAGCTTGAATTTCTATTAAACCTAAATAATCGTCAACTATACCTGCCTCAGTAAGTTGACCTCCTGGTGTTTCGCCTATAACTAAAGTCTTCATCATATATCTAGCAGCATAGAGTGCGGCACCATATGAAGCGGGACCTAACCCAACTATTATCGTATCAAATTTTTCTCCAGGCTTTATACTTGCTGTTTTTGGTAAAAGACTCATATGATTTATTACACATGATTTAATTTTAAGAGTTTTGTTCAACGATAAATAAAAACTTGAAGTTAAATAGTTTAACATCTATTATATCATGTGAGAGTATTACTGGTAACTGGAACTTTGGCTGCCCCAATTGTCTATGATGTAATAAAAAATATTAGAGACATACAAGTTGAGGTTAAAGTTCTTGATTATCCCGTTGCTGCACTGATGAGTACTAAGTATATTGCTGAAAAACTGAAAAAAGATGTTAGTAGTGATAAAAAAATTGACTATATTTTGGTACCTGGGTTAGTATATGGAGATGCAAAAATTATCGAGAAAGAGACAGGGATTAAAGCATTCAAAGGAACAGAGGAAGCTTGGGATATTCCTAAAGTTATTGAGGCATTGAAGAGTGGAATAGAACTATCTACTATTGAACCTGCTGACAAAATAATAGGTAAGGTATCTAATGTTGAGGAAAAATTGAAAGAAATTGAAGAAGATGCTAAAATAGCTTTTGAAATAGGTGACATAAAAATCCCTATAACACCTCCTCCTTTTAGAATATTCTTAGAGTTTGATCATAATTGGGACTTTAGTTATCTAGAGAAAGTAAGAAGGTTAGTAGATATTATAGTTTTAGGATTTCCTGTGGGACATAACGATATTGAAGAGCTAAGGAAAAAAATTAGAATATTAGTGGACAGTGGTTACGTAGTTGGAATAGATGCGGATTCTCCTAAAGCGTTAATTGAAGGTGTGAAAAGTGGGGCATCAGTTGTATTTAACTTAAACGAGTTAAATATCGACAAATTAGAGGAAATTAAGGATTCTGCTTTCGTAGTAGCACCCTTTTCAACTGAAAATAAAGGTGAAATTACGGTTAAACTAATAAGTGAAGCTAGAAGGAGAGGCTTCAAGAAACTTATAGCAGATCCTATCTTATCTCCTCCACTTAAGGGAATGGTGAAAAGTATGTTTGATTACGCTTATGTAAGGGAAAAATTGTCTGATGTTCCGATTTTAATGGGTATACTTAATGTCACTGAGTTATTAGACGCTGATAGCGTAGGAATTAACGCATTACTCACAACGATAGCTGGGGAGATAGGAATTTCCAATCTACTAATTATGGATAAGGGTAAAACCAGGTGGAGCAGTTGGGAAGTTAAGCAAGCGTCTAAAATGGTTAGTATTGCATTGAAAGAAAACAGGGTTCCTAAGGATTTAGGAATTGACTTATTAATACTGAAGGACAAAAATAAGATTAAAAAGGAGAATAAGAAAGCAGATATTCAGATAAAAGATAAAATAGATCCAATTATGGATCAAGGTTACGCTAAGGTATTCATAGCCGATGATGGAATTGGTATAGAGTGGTACGGAAAGGAAAGAGTAACAATAAAGGGAAAGGACGCTTTAAGTCTAGGAAGAGCTCTCCTAAGAAGAATAAATGAGGTTAGCAAGGAGCATGCATTATATATTGGATATGAATTAGCTAAGGCTGAGATAGCTTATCAGCTAGATAAAAATTATATTCAAGATAAACCGTTATTTAAAAAGATAGTTAATGATGATAATAGCGATTCCGTCAAGAATAGAGAAGATAGCTGAAAGCTATACCTTCGTATTTTCTGTGATTCCGCCTATAGTCTCTTTCAGAAATTCTAGTGAAAAGGAGAAGGACTTACTCATTAAATTGAAAGAGACTTACAGTATTGATGAGGCTTGTAAGGATCATGAGAAAAAGTTTTGCTATCCTGCAATTTTAGGGGGAATATTCATCTTCAATGAAAACGTGATTATGAAAAGATATGAGACTTATGGCTATATTTGTAAAAGTAATGGGCACTTTATACCTAACTTAAACAATCTCTTTGAAAAAATGGAGAAAGGTGAGGAGTGGTGCTTCAAATTTTCTGATGAAGAGATCTTATGTTATAGGAAAAACAAAATAAGTCAAGAATGTAAATGGATTGATAATGTCGGATTACGTTTTATCATGGATACTCTATAACCGCATAGGAATCTTTTCCCTCATAGATCTTTACCATGATCTTATATTTTCTATCCAATTTTTCATAGATTATTTTGGCAATCTCCATACCTATGTACTCGACTGTAGGGAAGGGAGCGTTGATCACTTTATACTCCATTCTGAAGGGACCTTCAAATCTCGATTTTTCCAGATCAGGCTCAGGGATGATTAACTTATGATCCCACTCTTTCACGATTTCTTTAATGATCTTTTTGAGCAAGTTAAAATCTATCACAAATCCTGATTTTTCGTTTACCTCACCCTCTACCTCAACGCTAACTAAGTATGTATGTCCATGAATTTGACTATCTTGATATGATGACAAGGTGTAATGGGCTGAATCTATAGTAATTCCTTCTATTCCTACCCTAACCCTCATTCAAAGACCTCCTTATATTCTTGTCAAAGTGTTCCCAAGTAGCCTCGCTTAAATATTTTATCTCATCGCATAACGACTTGATATTAGCATCCTTTTTTGCTATCTCTTCAATTATTTTGTTTATATTATAGAGAATGTGAAAATCACCTTGAGCGATCTCCTTTTCCCCGAAGTAGATCTTGTCTCCGATTACTGTATTTCCTCCTTCCTCTATTATTTTATACACAGCGTAAGTCAAATTGTCAATGTTAATGTTATTAGCATATCGCGAGAAAATTTCTCCTAAGTCATACCTTAACGTATATATTCTGTCTTGAATGAGATCTATTAAGCTGTCTAGCACTTCTACTTGAGCCTTGAAATTTTCTATAGATAATAAATCCTTATACTTACTCGTCATAATGCAAGTAGTATTACACGGAACTGGAATGTCAAGAATAGGCAATTTTACGCTAATTCTCTCTGTAAGATAACTTTCTGCTATTTCTTTCATAGATTTTTATATCAACCAACTAACTATTAAGCATGAAGTTAATATTAAACGCAATTGAAGAACTTTCATCATCAATAATTGAGTGGTATGGAAACTATGTGAAAAAAATAGTAGTAGGAGGTAAATCTTTTTCAGATAAGCGAGAGAATGAAGAGGTCATCTATTTGTTAGTTTTAGATAAAGTTTCTAAAATATCTATTTTCTCGAGAGGAGAAATTTTCCTATTTTTCTATAATAAACTTCTTAAAAGCAAAACAATAGATCAATTCAAATCCAAATATGGTTCTTTACCAAAAATTCTTGGAATTGTTTTATCCCCTAAAGAATTAGAGTATGAGATTCCTTTAGTAGATTACGTGATGAAGAACGGTTACGTACTATTTGATAGAGAGGTTGAGGAAAATGGATGAAAGTTTATTAGCAGCAGAGTTCTTAATAAGGGCAAGAAGAACATTAAAGGAAGCTAAAATAGCATTTGATGATGGTGACTTGTATTACACATTAATAAGAGTTTTAGATACTGTTGAAAATCTGTCCAAGGTATTATTAACCCTTAATGGAAAGTATGCTTTAGATACCTTCTGGAACGCTATCTCACTTGGCGGGAATTCAGATATGGAGAGTAAATTAAGGGATCTGGAAGTAAAGTTAATGTCGTTAATCTATTTAAATGAGTCACCATTAAAATCACCTTCAGTTGTTGTAAGGAACAAAGAAGCTGAGATATTATTGGAGGAAATTAATAAAGTGTTTGAAGAGGTGGAAAAAATATATGACGAATACCATAGTTGATTTGGACTCATTTACTTGTTCTAGCGATCCTATAGAGGCTATAGGGTTTTTAGCTGATAAGGAAAAGGTTACGTTCAAAATATCATCTAATAATCCGTATTTTAATGATATAAAAGGTAGATACAATATACGAATTAAAAAGATAGAGGGTGAAATAATTTACTTTGGGATAAATTTAGATGGTTAAATTTCTATAATATGATAAGAAGTCAGTTAGGGATAAAGGAGAGAGATGATTATTTATCAGCTTCGATATTAAACTCAATTATTGAACCTTATAATGAGGATGAGCTAAGAGACTTAATAAAGGGAAGGAGTGTAGCAGTAATAGGAGCTGGACCACAGTTAATTAATGTAGATAAAGTGAAAGAGGAAGTTATTATTTCGGCAGATGGAGCAACGAACTACTTAGTTCAAAAGGGAATATATCCAGATGTAGTGGTAACAGATCTTGATGGAATTACGGTATTTCCTAAAAACACAATTTACGTGGTCTTAGCTCATGGCGATAACATTAACCTATTGCATAAAGTCAAAGAGATGAGGCGAGTTATACCCACAGCCCAAGTTCAACCCTTTGGTAAAATGAAATTATATGGTGGATTTACTGATGGGGATAGAGCAGTAGTTTTAGCTAGATATATGGATGCTAAGGAAATTAAACTGTATGCGATGGATTTTACATCTGGGGTAATAGGAAGATATTCTAAACCAGGTTTTAGTGAAGACGTACCTGCTTCGATGATTAAAAGGAAAAAGTTAGAAGTAGCAAGGATGATAATTGAAAAAGTTTTAAACTATGAAATATAGTAAGTTTTAAATAGCTTAAAACGTGATTTTTAATCGGTGCAAACGAGGTATGAGTATTCTCTGGAGCTAAAAAGATAAGAATATTTGACACTACATTAAGAGATGGTGAGCAAGCTCCGGGAATTGATTTAACCGTTGATCAAAAAGTCAAGATAGCACAAAAATTAGCTGATTTAGGGGTAGATGTTATAGAGGCTGGTTTTCCCGCATCTTCAGAGGGAGAGTTTACTGCAACCAAGAGAATATTAGAGGAAGTAGGAGATCAGGTAGAGGTTATAGGATTATCCAGGTCTAATAAAAATGATATAGATAAAACAATAAGTACAGGTATTTCTAGTATACATTTGTTTATTGCAACTTCTGAATTGCACATGAAGTATAAGTTAAAGATGACCAAAGAAGAAGTATTAAACAGAATATATGAAAGTGTTAGGTATGCGAAAGATCATGGAATGATAGTTGAGTTCAGTCCAGAAGATGCAACAAGGACAGATGAAGATTTCCTATTTACTGCTATAAGAACGGCAATAGATGCAGGTGCAGATAGGATTAACATTCCAGACACTGTAGGAGTTATGCATCCATTCAAATATTATGAACTAATTAAGAAAATAGTAAATTTTGTAGGAGAAAGAATAATAGTAAGTGTACATTGCCATAATGATTTCGGATTAGCTACTGCTAATTCCTTGGCTGGAGTTTATGGAGGAGCTAGGCAAGTCCACGTAACAGTAAACGGGATTGGGGAGAGAGCAGGGAATGCCTCATTGGAAGAGGTAGTCATGGGGATTAAGAAACTATTAAATTATGATGTAAACGTTAAAACATGGAAACTATATGAGGTTAGTAGATTAGTATCAGAATTAACGGGTGTTCCAGTACCTTACTTCAAAGCTATAGTTGGGGAAAATGCATTTGGTCATGAATCGGGAATACATGTACATGGAGTAATAGAGAATCCTTTCACTTATGAACCGATCTCTCCAGAAGAAGTAGGTAATTTTAGAAGAATAGCTTTAGGAAAGCATAGTGGTATACATGGTTTGAAGAAATTATTAGAAGAACAAGGGATTAAACTATCAGATGATAAATTAAAGGTTGTATTAACAAAGATTAAAGAATTGGCAGAAACGGGGCATAAGGTAACTGTGGATGATGCAAAAAACATCGCACTTAAATTACTAAATGAATAAGTTAAAGCTCATGCGAATAAAGTTTTTTGGGCACTCATGCGTTTTAATAGATGATAAAATTTTAGTAGATCCACACGATGGGGGAAGTATAGGATTACCAAAGCCTGACGTGAAAGATGCTAATCTAATTCTTATAACTCATGATCACTACGATCACAACGCATACCAATTATTCCAATATAAGGATTTAAAAATAAATTATTATGGAGAGTTTAAATACGAGGATTATGTTGTTAAGGGTTTAAAAACTTTTCACGACAAATATAACGGAAAATTGAGAGGCGAAAATACGGTTTACGTTATAAAGAGAGGAGATAAGAAAGTTGTACATCTGGGGGATATAGGGCATCTTCCAGATGAGAAGATTTATGATGAGATTTCAGCTCCAGATGTTCTATTAATACCTATCGGTGGAGTTATAACCATAGATTATAAAGAGGCTTTAGAGATAATTCACAAAACTACGCCTAAAATTATAATACCAATCCACTTTTGGGTAAAGGGACATTATATGCCTCTTGATCCTCCAGATAATTTTCTATTAAATATACAAGGCTATCAAATAAAGCAGATTGACTTTAAAAACAATGAGATAGACATTGCTGATGAACAAAAGATAGTTTATGTATTTAAAACCTGATCTTTTCTACTCTTGCCACCGGCACCGTTTCCTTGCTAAGTTCCTCTTTAACCATTTTTTCGACAGCTTTCCTTATTGCTTCACTTCTATTTAAACCATATTTTATAGCATATCTATCCAACAATTCTAACAAATCTTCTTCCACTTTAAATGTTACAACTCTCATTTCCACTCAAATTATATCTTGTCATTACTAAGGTTTAAGTATTCTCTGGAGCGGTATTCCAGTCTTCTGATATAAAGAGGAGTATATAATAGAAAATGAAGATTAATATACTTCTCTTTGCATATTAATATTTAGAGGAGAGTACAGAATGCCTACAATACATTTATCTTTGCCGGAGTGGATGTATGATGAATTGAAGCAGAAGGCTGACGAGTTGGGAATACAGATGACAGATCTAGTAAAATTATATATAAAGAAAGGATTAGAAGAGGGATTTAAGGATCAAGAAAAAGAAGAAGATAACACAGAGAGTTCTAAATATGAGGAAAGTATAGCGTTTTTAGAAGCTAAGGTAGCCCAGCTGGACTCCATTTTGCTTGAAGTATTAAAAAGATTAGAGATTCTAGAAGAGGAGAAAGAAGAGGATAATGAAGAAGTAGAATTAGTAAATGATAATCATTAATCAGTTATAATACCTATTTCTACATTAGTTTCAGCACGTCCCTACTACATCATTTTAATTAAGAATTGGGGACCCACCTGCGCTCATATTACCCCGGGACACGGGGATATTTATCACGCAGGCCTAATATTATAAATGTATTAGGGCATTTAAATATGTTCTCGTGATCAGCATTTGACGATTGCTACTTTTTAATCTTATTCTTACTTATACCTAAAATTCTTGTTATATAAATAGCTGGGGAAAACCAGATTAACTGAGGTGACGTGTATTTTTGATGAAGCTAAAATACATGAATATAGAGAAGAGGGAAAAATAAAATTACATTACAATTAGAGTTACAGTACGTATTATATTTGGATTTCTTCTTATTTCATATACTATCTTCTTTAACTCGTCAGAAGTTTTAGCTTCTATCTCTATTACAACATCATATTCACCATAAACTGGATCTGCTCTCACTACCCCTTGAACTTTCTTAGCTGACTCTGTTACTTCTATTTCTTTACCTACCGTAGTGGATACGAGAACATACGCTCTAACAACTTCAGCCATGAAGTATATAGTTATAATGTAATATTTAAAAGTTACTTTAGTAAAAGCCTTTCAGAATTAAACAGTTTTGAAGAGATTAAGAGTATTAATATTGAAACTATTAAAGTGGCTAACATTATAGCTATTGAGATAAATGGTAGGCCTGCGATGTAATATAGTAATGATAAACTCAATTGTTCATAGGGTATGATTAATACTAGACTAAATGGAAAACCCACATTTGCAACGTTAACAAACAGAGCTGAAAATGAGGCTATCAGCCCGAATCCTAACACAAGAAAGTTTATCAGTTGAACATTACGCATCGATCCACCTAATCCGACTAACAATATTACGCTTAGTGAAGCAGTAAGTAGAACCGTTAATAAATAAATTCCTACTATTACTAATAAGAAAGGTAAACTCACTGTTATAGGTGTACTAAAAGCGAATGATAGTAAAGATGAGAAGATTATTATTCCTACTATGTCCCCTAAAGACGAAAGAATACCTAAGATGATTGACATTATTACCTTAGAAAATATAAACGATCTAATTGAAATCGGAGATGCCAATAATGACTCTAACGTTCTCCTCTCTTTTTCTCCAACTATTCCATCAGTTACGTAGAATATTACAGGGGTTGAACTGGGGAAGAGAACTAAGGCAACTATTCTTACGATCTCTCCCAAATTAGCTTGTGATTGAGGAACTACCTTATGGGTTACAGTAATGGTAGTCTGGGCTACTAAAATAGGATTGAGAACTTCTATTGGAGATAGGTTTGCAATATGGGAGCGATTTATTAAAGTAGTTACTCTTTGAAGGATTAAGTGATTATCTAACTCAGATAAGGCATTATATATATCGTTTATTGCTTGCTGATTAGAAGACACTATAATGCTTAGTTGCAGTGTACCTTGCCTATTTATATGAGAAACATTATAACTGAAATTGGCTGGAAATACGAGTATCGCATCAGGTGTTACATTAGAGGAATTGTAGAGCACGATAATTCCTTCTTGCTTTAAATAATTTGTTACATTCTGGATGAAAGGTAAGTTGGATTCATTATAGTTGACTATCTCTACAACCGGTGGAGAAGCTGCAACAGAAGCGTAAAGGATTACTCCAATTAGTGGAAGTAATATGAGTGGTAGAATTATTGAGCCAAGCAGTAATTTTCTGTCCCTTTTAATATCTAGTAGTTCTTTCCTCAATATTATCCTTATCATCTTTTATCACCAAAGACAAGTTTAAGGAAAACCTCTTCAAGATTCTTAGATTCTGTATCCTTTACCAGTTCCTTAGGTTTTCCTAATGCTAATTCTCTTCCATCATTCATCAATAATATTCTATCACAAAGAAATTCTACCTCTAACATATTATGTGATGATAGAATTATCGTCATATTATGCTTTTTAGCCATATCCACTATTATATTTCTTATCCTAACAGCTGACTCAACATCTAAGGCTGAAGTTGGTTCATCAAGAATTGCAATCTTAGGATTAACCATTAAGGTTCTGGCTATTATCAATCTCCTTTTCATTCCTCTACTATATTCGCTAGTCTTGTCGTATATCCTATTACCTAGCCCAGCGATCTGAATTCCTAATTTTATGAACTCCTCTTTCAGTTCTCTATTACCCTTAGAATATAGTTCAGCATAAAACTCTAGATTCTCATAGCCAGTCAATTTTTCGTAAGGAAAAGCATCCTCTGGCATATAAGATATATATCCAAGTTGTTTAGCCCTACTTGGAGATAATCCCAATATATTAACGTTTCCATTGTAATCCTTTATAACTCCAGCCAATATTCTTAAAGTAGTAGTTTTCCCGGCACCATTTGGACCAACTATGCCGAATACTTCTCCATTTTCTATTGAAAACGTTAAACCTTTGAGGATCTCCCTTCTCCCAATCATTTTCCTCAAGTCGGTAACACTCACTATAACGTTGTTAATCGTCATACCTAATCTAATTTAGCTAAAGAACTTATTATATGCTATCGAAAGTTATTAGAATGCTAGGGACTGTTAGAGATAGAACTCTAGAGGCTGTTCTAAAATATGGGGATAAGGCTAAATACGTCATTAAGGTGGCTATTGAGATTTCTGAAGAAAACGAAAATAAAGAATTAGGTGATTTCAGTTACAAACAATTAATAGAGAAATTCAATGAGTTAAATATAAATTATGATCCAAGAATGGTACTTAGAGCATTAGAAAAGGACTATGGAATAATACAAACTACATATAAATCAAGTAATCAGCATTGGTGGAAATTTATAGATATAGAGCAAACTAAGCAAGTAGTATTTGAGGAAAATATTGAAGAAGAAGAACCTGAGATTTCCTTGATTATAATCCAGTACAATAGTTTAAGTGTGAAGGAGATTGAAAAAAAGTTAATGTTCTATCTAAAAAAACCTAAGCTAAATGATATCGATAAAAGGATTTTTTCTAACTTAGCCTTTGATTTGCTTCCTAAAATAGTAGAGCTTTACAACCGTGCTTCACAGATGGAAGAAACTTATGAGATAGCAGAGAATTTAAGAAAAATTATAAGCTTAGCTAGGAGAGTGAGTATGAGGATTAGTAATGAAAAAGATCACGGTAAGGGATTTCATAAAGAAGAAGTCGAAAGAGAAGATTACAATGCTAACAGCTTACGATTATCCAACAGCGAAAATAATTTCTAACACAGAATTGGATGGAATATTAGTTGGAGACTCACTTGGAATGGTAGTTTTAGGATATCCCTCTACCATTCACGTAAAAATGGAAGATATGATACTTCATGTTGAGGCTGTAGCAAGAGCCAAACCCAACCAGTTAATAGTAGTTGATATGCCTTTTTTAAGCTACGAAATAGACGAGAAGGAAGCTGTTAGAAATGCTGGTATGTTAATAAGAGCTGGTGGAGAAGCAGTGAAGATAGAGGGTGGGGAAGAGGTTAAGGATGTGGTAAAGGCGTTAGTGAGAGCAGGAATACCAGTTATGGGACACATAGGCTTAACACCACAGAGATTTCTAAAATTGGGAGGATTTAGAACTATAGGTAAGAGTAAACAAGAGGAAGAGCAATTATTAAAGGACGCGTTAGAGCTAGAAAGTGCAGGTATATTCTCCCTAGTTATAGAAAACACATACGGGGATATCGCAAAAAGAATAACTGAAAAACTTTCAATTCCTACAATATGCATAGGAGCTGGACCATATTGTGATGGGCAAATATTAGTGATTCATGACCTTTTAGGACTTTCCGACTTCACTCCATATTTCGCTAAAGTTTACGTGAACCTTAGGCAAGTGATAGAGAGTGCAGTAAAACAATACATAGAGGATGTAAAAAATTCAAGATTTCCTGGAAAAGAAAATTATAAAGAGAGGGAAAGCTGATTTAACCTATCAGCCATAAACTTCATTGCTTCTCTCAAAATCTCCTTATTATTATACTGGGACACAATCTTCATTAATTCTTCTTCCCTTAGTTTCTTAAGTTCTTTAGCTTTTTGAACTAACTTAGGCAAAGCCCTTGTTATGTTATCAACAATTGTTATAGTAGCAGAAAGCGACGTTCTTGATAAAGGATTTAAGTCTATTGCAATAACCTTTTTCCCCATGTTGACTAATGCTTGAGTTCTATCTCCGTCCTCCAGACCTAATAATACTACATCAGCTATGTATATTCCTTGTGGACTAACTCTTCTTCTTTGGCTAAATAACTCTGGAATTGTCATTGAGGCATCTTCTCCTACACCTAGTACCTTTTTAGCATTAGCCTTATATAGCACTTCAGCTATAGCCTTCTCTCTGTCTTGATTTCTATAAAACAAGTTGACTTCTATTCTAGCATTTGTCTCCTCAGCTAGCTTCACTATATCCTCAGAAACTAAAGCAGCCATATTTCCATTGACGGAAATGACAGGTACTTTAGCTAATAATATCATTGCTACAGCAGCTTCAATAGCTTTTTCAGCAAACGGTTGAGTTTTTTCTCCGATTAAATAATCAAAACATTCTCCTCTTCCATGCGCAATTAACCCTTGTGGAACTATTATGTTATTCTCTAGTGCATCAACTAACTTCTCTCTAATTAATAACGATTCTCTCCTTGGATGATTTTGTGGTATTAAGTCACGTATGCTCCACGATTTGCTATTTTGTGTCTTATCCACACACCATTTTCCGGTTCAAAGATTTTAACAATTATCCCCTTTTTCCTATATGAGTAAGGATAATTTGAGACAAGTCCTAAATCTTTAGTAAACCTTGACGCTACTTCTATAAACTTAGGTGGAGAAGGGTTAGTTAAGAAATCAGCTATGAGAGATAACGCTATATCAGACTTTCTGATTATATTCTTTGTAGACATTTGCTGAATAATGTGTGTAAAAATTGGAAAAGATGCCCAGTCTATTTCCAAAACTTCTATTTCTCCGTATCCGATACCACCCGGCTTTTTCCTATACACTAGCCCCCCGCCGTGATACTGAGAAACAACATCGCCTAATCCATTACTAGTTAAAACCTCGCTTAAATGAGCGACGTTAACTGCCTCCTCTTCATTTATCGAGGCAATTTGGCTAGCTCCTAATGCGTAAGCTAAACTTATAGCACCACTTAATCCATATCCATAGCCTAAGGGAACCCTAGAGTAAACATCTAACCTATACTCTCCTAATTTTTGCCTAAGTATGTTATAATTTGGGAAATTAATCTCTACATCATTAAGAAATATTCCATTTCCCTTCTTTATCTCAGCTATAACATACGGTTCTAATGTTAAGGTAAGTCCTATTGAGCCTGACTCTAAAGGGTTATCTCTTTCTACAGGATACCATATTCCGGAAATTGAAAGAGGAACGAGTACTTCTATAGACATAGTCTAAAATATTTTATATATGTATAATAATGTTTATTATGAAGAGTAGTGTTACTAGATGCATCAGTATTTAGCAGAGCAGTTATTGGAGGTTATGATGTCAAAAAATACCAGATTAAAGAGGGTTCTGAAGTAATAGTTGGTAGATTAACCGGATTATATGGTGATATTTTAAAGTATGCTAATCCGAAGGTAATTCATGCTCCAAGTAGGTTTGATGATAATACATTAGTTAGAGAGGTAGAGGGGAAAAACGTATATAAGATTTTTGAAGTTCCAGCTGGAATTACCTTTGAGAACCTAATCAAAGAACTTTCGAAAACGGGATATTTCCCTGCTCTATTTCCCTTATATTTAAAAGGAACCGTTGGAGGCTTTATAGCCCTTAACGGTTCCGGATTTGGTAGTTACAAATTTGGTTTCGTCAAAAATAGTAAAACTGTACATGAATTAATAGATTATAAGGTAGCTAGAATATTAGGTGTGAAGTATCCAGAAGTAATAGAGATAGAAACTGAGAGTAAATTCGCATGGTCGGCTGTAATATATAATGGTGGAGAGGTAAAATACTTTGTACCCTCAATTTACGGAAAGATACTAAACGTTGAACCAGTTAAGATAAAGTCTACGCAAGATGTTATACACGAGATGGAGATAAACATTATGAATGTTTTTAAAAGAGATTATGTCCCCATCGTACTAAAAATTCCTTTTGAGAAAAGTATTGAGATTAATATTGACGTACAGTTAGGCTATATTATAAATTATAACTCTCCAGCCAAGTTTAAGGTTTTAATAGGAAAAATTGAAGAAAGTAGATTAGAAGAACTATTTGAGTACTTAAGGAAAAATAGAGACGTAACACCGTTTCCTTACCTTAAAGATTATGAGGAACTTCACAGAGCGATAATTGACAACTTTAAAAAATACAATGTTAAGATAAGGGAGAAAGGAATAGATAAGAATTTATTCATTGATGCAAGTAAATGTATTAATTGCTCATTATGTTTAGATAGCTGTTTATCATATAGGACTACAAATAACATTATCTTCTCCGCATTAGGAAGAATAAACAGATTATTAACAAACGATAATGTCTTTGAAGCATGTTTTGGATGTACTCCTTGCGAACTATCTTGCCCAGTAGGAATTAGTATATCTAAAATTACTGAGGTCTTACCAACGATAAGCTCAGTTAAAGAAAAATATAACATAGAAATGAGTGAATTACCTAACTCAATATATGAATTAGAAAAAATTTTGGATAATAAATACAAGAATAAACCAGTGTTTTTACTATTTGTTGGATGTGCGTCAAAGTACGATCCATTAAGTGTAGAGGGGTTTATGAATTATCTTCTAACTCATGGTGATAAAATATCCATTGAATTATCCCCCAGAATAAAAGTAATAAATGGAATATGTTGTGGATTTGATGCGTTATTATCTGCAGACTACGAGAGAGCGAAAAAACAAGTCGAGAGGATAAATGAGTTAAAGACTGAAAATAACGCAATAGGAATCTACTTTTTATGCCCCGAAGGATTATATGTGTACAACAAGTTTAGTCATTCTAAGGGAGTATTTGCATATGATGTTATTAAAGGTGATCTTAAAGATAAAGAAGTACATTTAGGTTGTTGGGCAAGGAAATTAGGATATGATTCAAAGTTCAACGAGTGTGCAGGACTATTTTTGACAACATATAAAGGTAATCCACTGAGAGCAGAAAAGAAAGGTTTCTTAACAGTATGCCCGTTCTCGACATGGAAATTTGGTACTGTATCGGTTTATTCTGCAGTGTCCGAGAAAACAAAGTTTGAAGAAATCAGCAGAGAATCTCAGTATGATGAGAGCTTAATATTTGACTTACTTGTTAATAGCGTAAAAGAAGCTCTCAATAAATGCGCTGACGAGATAGCAGAGAAGGTAATAATGTGGAAATTAGGTGGCGAACAATACTTTACCTTGTTAAGCATACCAATTATTTCAAAATATATAGGCTTAGAGTTAACTCGAAATTTAAATTCTACCCCATCGGTTAAGCAATTCTTTAATGAGATAAGTCAAAACAAATTACTATTTAATCAAAAGATTTCAACGTACACAGACTACTTAATCCATTATAGTTTCGATTCTGAAATAGATGGTTTAGTTAAGACTATTCTAAACTCACCTAAGCTTGACTATTCAGCTAGAGATATCGTAAACAACACCAACTTTAAGCAGGCTTTAAGAACAGCACTACAAAGGGCAATAAATCAATCTTTAATACAAAATTCGATTATGAACATCTTGTACATATAAAAATTATTTATAATCAATCATCATGTATTTTTTATAATTGTGATCAAAATATATCAAACCATTCCTTCTCAGAAATCTAAATAAGGGAAGTAGTCTACCAGGCAAATTGTTCTCCAATTTATCGTCATCAGTATATACATTAAAGTACATATTTAACAGCTGTATTGTATCAATGAAAGTTACTAACGTTCTGCTATTATCTAACTTCATGCTAAAATAATTTTTACTATTTAGCCTTAGGTTTTGGTTCTCCTCTATTACTAAATATGTTGATGATAGAATTTGCTCACAAAAGCTGTTTTTCTGCTGATAATTTCTTTCCCCGGAGATTTTAATTAGATACTGCAATAATTTCTCTATTTCATCAAGTTTTTTTAACACTTCGTTAGTACTCTTACCATTATAAGACCTATACTCATGATTAAATATTAAATCTATTAGCTCGTTTTCATTCATATTTACATAAAAGGCTTATTTATAGGGTGAGTGAATGAAGAAAGTAAAAATAATGTACTTCGCCTTCTTGAAGGACATTACAGGTAAGTCCATGGAAGAAATGGAAACTGAATGTAGTGAGATAAATTGTATAATAGACGAGTTAAGCAATAAGTACGGGGATAAATTTCGTAAATACGTAAAAGAAGGAATAAACGGAATAAGAGTTACAGTATTAATTAATGGATCAACAAGAAATTCAGAAATAAAAGAAGGGGATGAAATAGCGTTCCTGCCACCTCCTTCAGGTGGAGATCTGAGAAATGATAAGATAGATATCTTAGAGGAGATAAAAAAGTTTAGAAGCAAGGCTCCTCCAGAGGCAGGTTCTCTAGTGGTTTACGTTGGTTTCGTTAAGGGAATAGTTGAAGGGCATAAGGTATATGAGCTCGTATATGAAGCATATGAAGAATACACTAAGAAAAGGTTTAGTGAAATAAAGGAGGAAATGAAGAAAAAGTACAAGGACCTAATTGACCTTGAGATCCATCACGTTATAAACGCCATGAAACCTGGTGAGGATGTACTTTTAATAATGGGGTTAGGAAGAGGTAGAAAAGATGCAATAGATGCAGTAAAAGAAACTCTAGAATTAGTAAAACATACTACAGGTATTTGGAAGTTAGAAATTAGGGATGATGGCGAGTATTGGGTTGTTGCGGGAAACACGAGAGTGAAAAAAGAATGATAAAACCGATTGGAATGTCAATAGCAGGACTAGATACTGGTAATGGTGCAGGTGGGGAAAGCGATCTAAGAGTATTCGAGGTTTTAGGTATTCATGGTATTTTTGCAGTAACTGCTCTTACGATTCAGAACACTAAAGGAATTAAGGATATAATGATAGTAGATGCAAAATTCTTAGAGAAACAAATAGAAACGCTTTTAGAGGACTTTAGAGTTGAAGGAGTAAAAATCGGGATGATATATAATAAAGAACAATTCGAAGTCATCAGAAATACATTGAAGGATAATTTCTTAGTAGTTGACTCTGTATTGTACGCCAAAGATGGAACGCAACTAATAAAGGATGTGGAGGAGTATAAGAAAATAATACTTCCAATAGCGAAAGTTTTAACACCAAATGCAATTGAAGCTTCATATTTAAGTGGAATGAGGATAGAAAATGAGAAGGACGCTATATCTTCATGTAAAAAAATAAGAGAATTGTATAACATACCCTATGTAGTCGTAAAAGGAGGTCACATAAACGCTGAGTATAGTTTCGATGTATTATGTTTTGACGATGGTATTTATAAAGTAGGTTATAATAGGCTAGACGTTAAAGATACTCACGGTACAGGTAGTGCATTTTCCACTGCGATAACAGCTGAATACATAAAAACAAAAGATATAATTGAATCGTTTAGAAGGGCCAGGGAATTTCTTCAGACATCAATAGAATATGGGCTAGGCATAGGTAAGGGGATAGGGCCAATAAATGTTAGTTCTCAAATAATGAAGAAATCAATGAAATATGAAGTGATGGAAAACATGATAAGGTTTGCAGATTTCATTGAAAGAAATGACAAATTCTGGATACTAGTTCCCGAGGTACAATCTAATTTGGCCCATAGTATTCCCTCGGAATATGTTAGAGATCTAAACGATATTGCTACGTATAGGGGAAGAATTATTAGGAGATGGGATAAGAAGGTAGTAGTAGGACATCCAACAGTTTTCGGAAATCCAACTCATACGGCAAGAATGTTATTATCAATAATTTTCAAGGGTGTAAACGCTAGATGTCTAATTAATATTAGATATGATGAACAATTACTGAAAATTTTTAGACAGCTAGGCTATGATACGTTAGAAATAAACAGAGAGTTAGAGCCAAAACACGGGGAAGGTAAGACGATGCAATGGATTATAGATTATATTTACAACAATTACGGCAAAGTTCCCAATATAATATACGACACTGGAACTAAGGGAAAAGAAGCCATGATAAGGTTTTGGACAAGTGATATTAATGAGCTTATCGAGTCTTTAGATGAATTACTTAAAATGGTGTAAGAAGTGAAGTTAAATAGACTTTTAGAGGGTTCTAAAAACCTTGTAAGAACGGGATGGATGCAAAACGGTATTCCTCCAGCAATTGGAGAGACAGTAGCTTCACATAGCTTCGAAGCCTCAGTTCTTGCCTACGTCATATCTCTATGGTTAAAAGAAAGGGGAATACAAATTAATCCTGAAAGAAGTTCGGCTATAGCTCTGTTTCATGATGTTGGTGAGACGTTATTAGGAGATTTACCAAAATGGGCAAGCATTAGAATTAACAAAAGTGAAGCAGAAACTGAAGCGTTTGAGGAGTTAGGAATAGGTAAGGATTTATTCTTAGAGTTTAAGGAAATGAAAACTAATGAGGCAAAGGTAGCCAAACTATGTGATAGATTATCGACCTACTTACAAGCATTAAGGTATAGAAGAGCCGGCTATGCAGTTGATGAAATAATTCAAACCTATGAAGAAGAAATAAATCGACTATTAGATATATCTCCATTAGATAAGATAAAGGATTTAGTAATCAATTTGATGAGGAATAGTGATTTAAAAGTAGAGAAGATAAAGTAAATATGGTGTCATATAAATGAAATTAGGACCAGGTAAAAAGGCTCCAGACGAAATTAACGTCTTAATCGAAATTCCGATGAACTCTAACATAAAGTATGAATATGATGAGGAAGAAGAGGTAATAAAGGTGGACAGAGTGCTCTATACTTCAATGGTATATCCTTTCAATTATGGCTTTATACCAGACACTTTAGAAGAAGACGGAGACCCATTAGACGTATTAGTATTGGGTAATTACTCTTTACTTCCTGGAACAGTAATAGAAGCTAGACCAGTAGGAATAGTTTATATGAAAGATGAAGAGGGAGAAGATGCTAAAATAGTTGCGGTACCTAGAGATAAAACAGACCCAACATTTTCTAACATTAAAGATGTTAATGATCTACCTCAGGCAATCAAAAATAAGATAATACATTTCTTTGAGCACTACAAAGAATTAGAACCCGGTAAGTGGGTGAAAATAAGTGGCTGGGGGTCTGCTAGTGAAGCTAAGGAAAGAATTAAAAAAGCGATAGAAAGAAAGAAAAATAAATGATAGTTAATGAGATTATAGAAATACTACTCTATATATCCTCATTTTTTACAGCATCTTGGATAATTCTTCAAGTATTTTATTATAGAATATCAACTAAATATGATGTTAGTAAGTTAGAAAAGAAAGAAGAGGGAAATGAAAAGATTAGTATCATAGTAGCTATAAAGGATGAGGACGAGAATACTGTTAAAGGGCTGATAGAAAACCTTTCAAAATTAGATTATGATAATTACGATGTAGTTGTTATTTCTGATGATAATCAAGATAAATTTGAAAAGTTGTGTAGAAAGTTAGATAAGATTCCGAATAATTTCATAATGGTAAGACGTGAAAACAATCAAGGAAGAAAGGCTGGAGCCTTAAACTACGCTTTAAAGTTAGCCAAGGGAGACGTATTAGTATTTCTAGACTCGGAAGCTAGAGTTGATAGAGACTTTCTGAAAAAAATATCGGCTTTTTCCGCATACGACGCACTTTCCTTCAGATTAAGAATTAGAGAAGTTAGCACAGTAGTTCAGAAAATTTATGCTAATACTACAGAATTTGTAATGAACACATTATTCAAGGCCAGAAGTACTCTTAACTTACTAATTTTTCCAAATGGTTCGGCAATGGCAATTAAGAAAAGTATTCTAATAGGCGTTAAAGGTTGGAAAGAAGGAAAGGTGACTGAAGACTTAGAATTGGGTATTAGGCTAGCATTAAATGGTGTTACATTTAAGTACATCGACAGTATTGTCATATACACATTAGCGCCTTATACGTTAACAGATTTATATAATCAAATAAAAAGATGGGCTTATGGCTCTGCTGAACTCTTTTTCTACAGCTTGAAACTTTTCAAACTGGGAGCGAAAGGAGTAGAAGGTTTTATTTACGCTCAACAATGGGGAATATATCCGTTATTCCTACTTATGCTTATTATATCATTGGGTAATGAATTTTTACTGAAAATTAATTATCTATATGTTTTCGCATGTTTGATACCAATTCTGTTTTCACTGTCGTTATACATGTCAGTTATAAGAGTTAAAGGTGAAATCAAAGATTACAGACCTAGTTTAGTTACTTTATTAGCCTCGATGGTCGGATATATACAAGGCTTTTTGAGAATAAAATTTAGATGGAAAGTCACACCTAAGGAAATGGATAATAGTGAAAATAATTATATAATAAGTGCAAAAATAACTGGCTTATTATTAGCATCTTTATCTTATTTAAACGCGATTTATGACAGGGACATCTCCTCTATTATATTATTAATACTTGCTGTCAGCTTTTTACTGATATAGGTCTTATTTTCGCTATTGCTTGCACTTCCTTAATTGCTTCATCAGGCTTAAGACTGTACTTTATGATGTACTTCTTAAGTATCTTATAACTTTCCTCACTTTGCACAACATCCCTTGCTGTAGATAAAAGTTTTAAGAATAATGCTCTTCTCTCTATTTCGACTTTTACGTCGTCTAAGTTTAATCCTGCCTCTTCAATTCTGTTCCTCAATACCCTTGCTTGATCTAACTTTAATTCAAAGGCATCTGCTCTAGGATCCCAGTTCACTACAGTTCTATAATCGTTCCAACTAACTATCTCATGAACCGATACCACACGTCTTCTAAGCACTATTTTGTCTCCAATGTAAACTGGCAATCTTCTGATGGTCATAATTATATTCATCATAGGTATCCATTCTTGAGGAATATTCAATGGTTCATTCATCAATCTCTTTATTGCTGATTCAGCATTGTAAGCGTGAAAAGTAGTAGCACCACCGTGACCTGTTGATATAGCTTGGAATAACACATATGCTTCTTGCCCCCTTATTTCACCAACTACTATTAGGTCTGGTCTATATCTTAATGAAAGTTTTAGCAAATCCATCAGTCCTATTTCCTTTCCAACTCCTGCATAAGCTGGTCTAGCATATAATTGAGTCCAATTTGAATGAGATATCTTTATCTCTGGTATATCCTCTATAGAGACGATTTTCGTATTCTCCTTTACCATGTTAAGAACTGCATTCAACAATGTAGTTTTTCCTGCTCCCGTAACCCCGATAGACATAAAACTCATTCTCATATCTATAGCATACCATAGATAGGCAGCTAACTCTGGTGATATTGTGCCAGAATTTATTAAATCAAGGATTGTTATAGGCTTTTCAGCAAACCTTCTTATCACTACTGAGGAACCTCCATAAGATACCTCTTTTCTAAACGTAGCAGCAATTCTTGCCCCGCTAGGCAACATTCCATCTTGTATCGGTTCAGCAACTGAAATAGTTTTACCAGCCAGAGAGAATAACCTCAATACTAATTGATCTAATAGTTCCTCTCCGTTGATAGTTATATCTAGCTGTGGAGATACTTTCATGTTCTTCGAAAATATAACATTAGTTGGTAAATACTCATAATTCCTATGATAGACATAAACAGGATTATCTAGACCTGATATGGACACATCTTCTATATTTTTATCAGAAATTAGTGATGTTAAGATATTATAGCCAAACATATTTCTGAGAAGATAATATAATACTATTCTGGCATTTGTACTTAGTACGTTTACTTCTCCTCTTCTCTCTTGAATTACATTAAGATCTTTCCTCTTCTCATTTATCTCGAATATTACACCAGCTAAGTCAAGCGTCTTAGAACTAGAGAGGAGCTGTCTCTCTATCTCTTCTATAAAGATCATGTATATGTTTAGTATATCGTTATTTACGGGAGGCTCTACCACGACATACTTGTAAATACCTTTGTCGGAGTCAAAGGTCACGAAAACATGTGGATTAGGTAAGAGTAGTTCTATCTTGTTATTGATAATATTAGATTTTATATCGTCAGGTATTATATCTAGAATATTTATTTCATAATCAGCTACAATATTAATTATTTCTTCTGGAATACTAGTTATGGGATATAAGGTAATCGGAAGATCCAAACCCAACTTTACAGCACTAGCTGAGCTCTTCCCCCTATTAAACCTGAATGACTTTAAAACCTTACTCATTATATATCATCCTCCCTCCTAACTTATAAAGATGTCGACGATGGAGATATAGAAGGAATTAGTGATATGTGCAATGAAATTATTACCAATATAGCTGTTATAACTATCAATATGGCAGAATGTATAAAGCCGGCAGCAGTTTTTCCATAACCTATTTTACCCACTAGAAGTCCCGCTAAAAATGAATTAAATATGGATGAGATAGCGATTACGTATAATGCCTTAGGCAATAATCCTCTTGCAGCAGCAAGTGGTCCATAAGAAGTAACAAATGCTTCTTTTAACAATATTGTGTAGATTGCATTACCTAGTAGAATTGACGCTACTAATGCTAATATTATTCCCACATAAGGTGCATAGAGTAACACTCTTATTTTAGAGTTATAAGACCTTCTTATCCTTATTTGAGCATCTACTTGATCAGCTAAAGCTTCTACGGTTTCTGGAGTTAGACTACCAATCTCTATCATGTCCGCTAATGAAATTAAAGATATTCTGCTCGAGAAATCCAATATTCTATCTGCAGCTTTCTTGAACGCATCTTTCATCGGAACTCCTAATACAGTATAGACGTATATCGTATTTAGTACATCTCTAAACTTGCCCATCTCAGGAGAGTCCTTAAGAGTTTTTATTACGGTCTCTGGGTTCAATCCAGCCCTGAGACCCTCTGCTATTGATCTCAAGAAAGATACTACATAAGTATCATATCCAGTACCCTCTCTTAACTCCTTCATTGCGAGAATTCCAGGCGGTATTACAGCAACTAGCAGACCTATTGTAAAGGCTAAAATAGTATAAGGTATTTGTTGTGGTCCACCAGTTAAATATAATAAGGGTATAAGTAAAGGTATTGGATTTCTGATCAAGTATAAAATTAATAAGGATAATATGATGCCTATTGGAAAAGTAATGTAGAAAATCTTGTACGCCTTTAATGATCTTTCAGGGAAACGGAACTGTGTTTGATCCGTCACCCAAATAAACATTAGATTAACTATTGGAACAAGAAATATAGCGAAAGAAGCTATAACCGGAAACGGCACAGATCCAATTAAGCTAGGAAATATAGCTTGTAACAACATAACAAGGAAGAACGTTATAAAACCAGAAGAAAGCCATATTACAAATCCCTCAGCAACTCCGGATAAGTTATCAGCAGCGGTTGATGCCAAAACTTCTATATTCTTCAAGATATCCTTGGCTTTTGCTTCCATTGTCTCTAATACAGGTGCACCTGTCCTCACAGCAGTAACATAAGTTAACAAGAACTCATTAAAAACTTTAGATGGTGAAATTTTTAATGACTCAGATATCGCACTTTCTACACCTTCTCCTAGATATTTAACCCTCTTGTTGATGTATGAAGAAATTTGGCTGGCATATCTCATAGCGGCTGAATTTGATAAATACTCGAAAACAAATCGTGCACTTATACCAGACTTTAAGAACACATTAAATATTGCAGAAAATGCCGGTGCTTCACTATCCAATCCTATTCTTCTATTCTCTATCTCTTGAGAAATTTGTAGTATCTGAGAAATATAACTAATTGGAGGTATTATTATTGCAAATACTATCATAACCATAAACCCTGCCAAATACTTAACTTCTAGGGTTAACCGGTATAATTCAAACAATCTTACTGAAAAGATGACAAAAATCAACGATATCATTATTGAAAATATTAAAATGAAGAAAAGACGAGAAGCAAATAATTTTGGATCTTGTGTTGAACCTGCCTTAATTAGCTTAGGCTCTATGTTTTTGGCAAGCCTTTTAATAATACCGCTATTATAAAATAATAAATCAATTCTAGATAATTGTGTAGCACCAACTCTTTTATTATTGTTATTCTTCTTACTAAATACACTCATCTTAATACTATATATTTAAAACATATACTTAAATTTATATAGAACAAATTATCTTGTGTGAATCTCTACTACGTCTTTATCTTCTAGAACATGAGTAGGACCAACTTTTTGCCCTTGGAATTTAACCGATCTACCCCAGACTCTAGCATATTTAAAATTATCTGCTAAGGAGGAGTGCAATTTTTTTGCAACATCCAATACAGTAGACCCTCTTTTCATGATTAACGGATCATCAGTGGGATCTTCACCAGGTTCTTTAGTGTATACCCTAATAATTTCAAGCATTTCAAACATAATTTTAGGTAATACTTCGATTTGACTTAGAGTTATACAAGGGAGATCAATAATGTTTAGTTTTGACGGAGATATTATGACAGCTGGTTTATAACTCACAGCTTCAAATATTGACTTCTCTATATCATCCATACTAACTTCTCCTATTATCTTAACTATAGCCGATTTTATCCCGAAGCTCTCAATATACTCTCTAACTGCCTTTTCGTCAGCATCTATTATTTTTCCTAAATTAACTACCCTTATACCAGATAGCCCGTATCTAGTCCTTTCAATTACTACTTTACCTCTAGGCTTCTTTAGTAAGATATAATTATCTTCTAAAAATCTTCTTATGGTTAACAACTCCTCTTCATTATTAACTCCAATGATTACCTCATCAGCATTCCTTATTAGCCCAACTATTTTGGGCAGAGGTAAGCTTTTAGGAGGATTAATCAACTGAATTTGGACGTCTTCATACTTAACCATACCGGGTATAGGTAATTCTCCAAATTCTTGTTTAACATTGGTTAATTTTCTCATAACCTGCGATCTGAGAGAAATGTCACCAATAATTATAGCCTGTCCAGCACCTTCCTTTTCTACGAATAACGAGAATCCACTACTCTTTTTACTCTTTTTTACTTCTATTTCTTCCCTTAACTCAGCCATTCGCCTTTTTGCCCAATATACTAGATTTTCAGTTCCCTTATGCTTAGGGACCTCCTTTAGGAATTCTTGCAGAGCTTGTAATTTTTCCTCTGGGGTCTTAGCGTCCATTACCTTTAACCATTTTGCCTTAGCTTCAGCAGGCAGATTGGTTACCATAACCTTTCACTCTCCTTTTCTATATAATATAATGGAGCAATAGAACGTAAAATTTTCCATGTCCTTCTTATGATCGGAGGAGGGAAAGTAGTTTTTTTATAAACATTTTTTAGCCAATTTATAGTCTTTTGATCGCTTGGATAACCACTACCGAAATCACCATACTCTTCTTTGAGCTTTTCAATATACCTATCTCTTATTACTTTAGCTATTATACTGGCTGTACTACTCTCGATGAAGTTCTCATCGGCCTTATGAACTACGTTAGGCTTATATCCTAACCTTAAAATCAAATCAATTACTGGTTTCTCGCTTCCAACCTTATCCACTGTAACAATATATGGAGAGAAACTTGATAAGGAGTATATTATCTTAATTACTGCACTATAAGTCAAATCATTTAGGTTAAATCTATCTATCTCTTCTGGAAACACCTTAACCACTGAAAATGCCTCGACTAAGCTAACTATAATACTAAATAACTTCTCCCTTTTCTGCCTAGACAGTTGCTTACTATCTCTAACACCTATGCTTTTTAAAACATTTACTTTACTATCATCAATCACAACCCCAGCAACTACCATTGGCCCTATTAAAGATCCTCTACCAGCCTCGTCTATTCCTATTCTCATATCCTCAATGAAATAACTAACTTTGCCTCCTTTTTACCATTTTTTACCCTTTCATTCTGATAACTCTCATTAATCTCTACATCAACAATACTTGAGATGTTGGAGACTAGTTTTTTAGCTACACTCTTACTAATGAAATAGTAATCAACGCCTTCTCTCCCTTCAATCACATCAGATATGCTATCTATTACTTCTTTAGAAAAGAACGACTCAAAGAAAGCTCTCTTCTTATCATCTACTCCGATTGAGTTTCTACCCCTCAACTGAACTATTGCCTCGAAATACTTCGTTTTCTTTCTAAAACAATATATGCACAATGACCTTTCAATTTCTAAATTCACTATAGCCTCACGTGAGAAAGGAATTCCCTTTAATTTACCTTTGAATTCTACGGTAGTAAAAGTATGACCTCCTTGATCATTCCAGATACTCTTTATACTAAAGCTAAACTCTTCTACGTTTCTATCTATAGTAATTTTGTTTGACAATTCCTTGTAAACTATTTCCTCTACGGCATTAGTGGGATGAGAGTTAGAGTCCCTTATCCATTTACCATTAATCCAAAGAGCTCCGCAAATCTTACAGTATTTTCCACTTATTCTCTTTGGCAATATTATTAATTCGTTCTTTTTCAAATAACAATCTGGACATAATGAGCCTATTAATTCTACGTCCTCTTTTCCGCACATTACACAGAATTTCTTTCCCATGCGTATCACATATTATATACTTGAGCTATCTTTACTCCGGCTATGTTTAGCACAGAATCTTTATGAACTATTCCCCTCTTTATAGCCTCTTCAACCGCATCGTTTCCTACAATACTCATAACAGTAGCCTCATCTATCAATGAAAATGCATAATCTATCTCCACTAGTTCCCCGCCATAAAACTTCTCACTAACGTCTAGCACCAGATCTCCTTCTCTGAATATCTTACCTAGTAATTCCTTTTGGCAAACGTTTATTAGAGTCATATCTTGGGTCTTAATTATGTTCAATAATACCTTCATATAGGCTTCACTGGCGTTTGCGCTCCACAAGCTAGGCAACTTATATACCATCCTTTCTTTTCTTTCTTTAAAATGGTATCTAAGCTCTTACATGTACTGCATTGTACATAACTCTTCAAGAATCTCTCCATCAAAGTATTGATTACTTGGGATGAGAACTTACCTTGGATAACTAATTCTCCCCTTTCACTTACACTTCCAGCTGCAGCTAGCTCTTTTAGCAAGTATTTCATGCATATCTTGTCTTCCCTTCTAATCCTATCACAATATTCTGAGAAATTCCTTATTATTGTATTATTTCCTATATTTAATATTATTAAATTTGGTAGGGCTTGAGTACCTACCTTATGAGCCTTGTCTGGTAGCTTTGTATAAAGTCTATCTAACATTTCAAGATATTCCTTTTCTGAGCTCACAATAAATCTATAAGCGTCTGGGGTTTAAAATACTATTGAAGAATTATGAAAAAGGTATACATTGAGACTTACGGCTGCACATTAAACAAGGCTGATTCGTATATAATGATGACCTTATTAGAGAAGGAAGGTTATGAATTCGCAAATAGTCCGGAGGAGGCTGAGATTACAATACTAAATACATGCGCTGTTAGGCTAGAAACTGAAGAAAGAATGAAACAAAGAATAAAGGAGCTAAACAAAGTTTCAAAAAAGCTCATAGTAGCTGGATGCATGAGCAGTTCTGAGCCTGGGGCTATTATATCTATTGCCCCCAATGCTTCATTGATTGGACCTCAAAGTATCGATAGAATACTAGAGGTCGTAGGATCTGAGGAAAGAAAAATAATCTTAGAAGGAGATAAGGCGATAACAACTCCAAGAATATTTGATGGAAAAATTGCTATTATTCCAGTAGCGGACGGATGTGCTGGGAACTGTAATTTTTGTATAACTAAAATAGCTAGGAGTAAGCTAAGGAGTTATCCACTGAGAGAAATAGTAGACACTGCAAGATACTCCATACAAAAAGGTGCAAAAGAGATTGAGCTAACTGGCCAAGATACTGCTGCATATGGTTTGGATCTTGGTGGTAAAGTAAAGTTAACAGACGTTGTAAGAGAGGTAAGTCAACTAGAAGGGGAATTCATGATAAGAATAGGTATGATGACTCCTGAACAAGCAATGAGAATTTTGGATGACCTTATAGAGGTATTAAAAGAACCTAAAGTTTACAAATTTGTCCATTTGCCCGTTCAAAGTGGAGATGATAATGTATTAAAGCTAATGAACAGAAAATATACTGTTGAAGAGTATAGAGAGCTCGTAAGAGAAATAAGGAAGAAGATTCCTATCGTTAATATAACTACTGATATAATCGTAGGTCACCCTGGAGAAGACGAAGAGGCGTTTAATAACACATTAGAGCTCATAAAAGACTTACGTTTTGAGAGGATTCATATAGCAATGTACTCTATGAGACCAAATACCAGAAGTGCTTCTATGCCTCAAGTTCCAGATGCAATAAAAAAGGAAAGAGTAAAAATAGCTAATAAGTTATATGAGGATATAGCGCTTTCCATTCACTCTGATTACATAAATAAGGTGAGCAAAGTAGTAACTACTGAACTAGGTCGTAAAGGTTCAGTTATAGGAAGGACAATTAATTACATCCCGGTAGTCATAAAGGATACCATGGTCGAATTGGGAATGTGGTATAATGTTAAAATAACAGAGGCTTCATTTTATGATCTCCGTGGCCAAATACTGGAACCCATTTTATAACTTCTTTCTCGTTAAACTAGAGACCTTTGATGATATTAATTCTCTCTCTGCCTTTTCTAAAAACTTATATATAGTACTGTGTTCTTTACCGTATATTAGTAGCTCTATAGCACTTCTTGCTATTTTCACTTGATCATATACTCCAAGGATTCCAATGTAATGTTCATATATGGATATGTAGACTCCAGTGTACTCTTGTATTATCTTCTTGGATTTTCCTTTTTCTCCAATAACCCTTCCCTTAACTCTTCTAAGCGTATTTGGATCGCTACCCACGTAATTTTTAAGATCAATCACCTCAATTGTATACTCGTCACTTAATAGTTTAAAGGCGATATCCTCAGAGAAACCTAAACCTATAGCTCTTATTACAGATATAGCCTTAAAGGCGTCATAAGAATTCTGCCCCTTTGGTATAATATTAAAGGCCTTAGTGACCTCGTTATACTCTATCTTAGTATCCGTAAGTTCTTCCAATTTGTTTATAATTTTTTTAACATTTTCTAATTTCTCATCCTCTACAGTCACGAACAAGATTATCATTCCCCAGAAATTAGGCTTAATATTATCTCTTCTTTAGGCTTTATATTTATTCCCTTGCTTTCAAAAAAGTTATTTATGTTCTCAATGTCTCTCTCTAGCAATTTCAATGCCTCATCATGGTCAATCGATATTGCTTGACTTACGTCAATAATATAACATTTCTCATTAAATACCATCACATTATACTCGCTTAAATCCCCATGTACTAATAACGCTCTTTTAACCATGATATGTATTTGGGATATCAAATCTTCATATAGACCCTCAGTTATTTCTTCGTCACCTAGCTCCTTAAGAAGAGGTGCTCTCAATCCGTTCTCGCCAATAAACTCCATTACTAATATATTCTCATATACCATGATTGGTCTTGGAACCCTTACTCCAGCTTGATACATCTTACTAAGATTCTTGTACTCCTTGCGAGCCCAGGTATTTATTAATTGCTTAGTATTACTAATTTTGACATCCTTGAACCTTATATCCCCCTCAGTGTATTTCTTTATTGCTCTTTTGCTTTGGGCAGTCGATGTGTAGTATATTTTTATAGCATAATATTTACCTTCAATCGTCTTGGCAGGATAAATTCTAGCCTCTTTGCCGGATGAAATAGCTCCAAAATATGCTTCTATATTTAAACGACGGGCAATTTGGATTAAATTGAAATAAGTTCTAGAATCAATCGTGGAATCTACTACTTTAAATAGATCCTCGTCTTTAAGTTTCTTCTCCTCCTTAGTCTTTTTATCGATTCCGACCAATTTTATCCTCTTAGTTGATCTATAACTTCTCTTGATATTACTCCTTCATTTATTAGCCTCTTTATTTCATCATTCTCATATCTATGCACTATGTCACAACGGTTTGGTTGAAAATCCCAAATTCCTACTAAAACCACATCACCTTCTTTCATCCAAACTTTTTTCCTTATTTTACCTGGTATTCTAGCTAGTCTTTCTTTTCCATCCATACATAATACTATGAGATGATCCCCGCCTAGCATCTTTTTAACGACACATATAGTTTCTCCCTCTGTTGGCATAGGAACGTCTCTATTTGAAGGCTGTTGCGCTCTATCCTTTTTAGGCAATTACATAACCACCTACATTAGTAGATAGTATATTACGCATAAAAAATTACTTGATTTAAATCATAAGCTCTATCGCCATTGCCGTAGCTCCTCCAATTCCATGACATATGCTTGCAATTCCCCTTTTTCCATTCATCTTAGATAATACATTAATTAAAGTTGTAATAATTCTAGCCCCACTAGCACCTATTGGATGACCTATTGCAATTGCCCCACCAAACACGTTTAGTCTATCATAAGGTATTCCTAAGTATCTATTAACAAGCACATTATTTATGGCAAATGCCTCGTTATTTTCAAAATAATCAAAATCATTTACCTCCATTTTCAGTTTATTTAATAATTTCTTAATTGCATAAATAGGAGCCTCAGTAAATCTCCAACTTTCTATCCCAGTCCAACTATAACCCAATATTTTAGCAATAGGCTCAACTTTCAATTCCTTTACAGCTTTTTCGCTCATAATCACTAATGCCGAAGCACCGTCAGAAATTTGAGAAGAATTTCCTGCAGTATGTACACCATCTGGATTGAAAGCTGGAGATAATTTTGAAAGTTTTTCTAACGAGGTATCTGGTCTAATACCCTCATCTCTATCTATAATTTTTCCATTCACATTTACTTCAACTATTTCAGATTTGAAATAACCCTTAAGTGTAGCCTCATACGCTCTTAAATGACTTTGATAAGCTACCTCATCTAATTCTTTTCTGGAAACGTTTCGTGACTTAGCTACCATGTCAGCCTCTTGTCCCATTAGCTTCATATTAAATGGATCAGTTAATCCATCAACTAGCATAGTATCAATTAAATCTAGCTTTTTTTCCATTAACATCTTAACCCCCCATCTTACATCTGCTCTAACAGCAAACATAGCTTGACTCATACTTTCAGTTCCTCCAGCTACTACGATATCAGCATCACCACTCCTTATCATTTGGGATGCAATTATTACACTCATCATGCCCGAAGAGCACACCATATCTGTTGAAAACCCGTCTATCTCATATGGTATTCCAGCCCTTATCGCACACTGTCTAGCTATATCTTGTCCGTGTCCGGCTCTTAGCACATTTCCCATGATGGCTATGTTGACCATTTCTGGAGAGACGTTGGCTCTCTTTAAAGCTTCCTTTATAGCTATCGTCCCTAAATCGACTGGCGATAAATCTTTTAATGACCCAGCAAATTTTCCTATCGGCGTTCTAACAGCTGAAACAATATAAACGTTCTCATTCATACTATATTTGTTTTTACTTATAGCTTTTAAATTTTTTAAACATAAAACTTCACAGTTAAAGTTTCTCACTTCAATACTCTTGGGTAGTCAACATTTTCCCATTATTACCTAAAATATTACAAATTAGGTTTTATTAGTTCCCCAGCTAATGGTAAATTATACTTATCGCTGAAGCTTTTTATTACAGTATAATAAGAGCTTAAGACCTCTCTATTCTTTTCGTTCTCTAAAAATACCTTAATTTCATCATACTGCTTAGCGTAAAGGAGCCTAAAGAACCTATATAATATTCTCTTAGGTTCACTGAGGATTTCCTCGGTAACTAATAGATTAGGTTTAGGTATCATCGTTAATGTTAAATGTATACCATCTAACAAAGCTATCATAGCTATCTTATACGCACTATATTCCCTAGTAGGCGATTTCTTGCTTGCTTTTACTTCAACATAATACTTCACACCATCCTTATACGCTTCAATATCATGCGTTGGCATATCAACTGACTTTATGTTTTCAAAATTAAATTGCTGTAAGACTTTTCTCGCTCTATATTCCATTGCAAACCCAATAATGATCCCTTTTGCTCTCATCAACGCATAGTTTATCTCCTCTTCATCAAACTCATAGTTTGTCAGTATCTCATGAATAGGATCCATAGCAATATTAGGAATTAGTAAAAATAAAAATTTAGCACTTTATTCTAATACCACCTAATCTCTTCTTCCCCTCTTCTCTAATACTGATAACTTCTTCTCCAGAAACCTTTGAGGAATCCATACCGTATTTTCGATATAGGTCTATTTCAAAATTATATTCTGTATAAATACCTACCTCGTTTAATTTTTTATTCGCCTCCTCTATATTTATTGAATTCTTAACTATCTCATAAAGTATTGTAGTATTTGCTATCTTAATGGGATCTAAGAAAAACATCACTGCTGATATGGGTGAAACGAACACTTTCCTAGTTCCGTTCCTTATATTAACTTCTCCGTAAGCTCCTTTAAAAGCATAGTAAGGAATTCTTGAAGCTTCAGTATTAACTTCATTAAGCACTCTTTCAACTAACTCTGCCGATTCCTCGTCATATCCTTTAATATCCATGAGTCCATTTAACGAGGCTATCTCGCTTATCCTCTTAAGAAAATAGTCATATGGTAACTCTCCATCACTCCCACTACCTATTACTCCTAAGACTACTTGATAACCTTCTTGCTTGAGCTTAACTAAAGCTGACAGAGATATAAAGTCTATTAAAGGGCTTCCTAAAGTTTCCTCACAACCTTTTGCTAGCACATCCCCTCCTGCATCAACGCCCACTATTAGATCAATGTCATTTTTTAAAATAAAGTCCTTTAAACATTTATAAAGACCTATATCTCCACCTCTATTGCATATTCCATAACCCTTAGGAATTTTTAGAGAATTTAAAAGTCTGACCAATTGCGGAATTACTTTCTTACCTCCCCTTATAGCGTAGGACATTGGACTAACTTCATAAATGCACTCATTTACCATATTGGCGTTAACCATATCCTCAAAACAAATTGGTCCAGGCAATGGATCTTCTATATAGCGTTCCCAGATTATTGAGCCTAAAATTACTTCATAACCTAATTTTCTAAGATAAGAATACGCTACCAACGCAGATACAGCATCTCCGCCTCCACCAATACCAAATACGAAAGCCTTCATGAAATTCTTTTAAAAGTTTCTCCGCTTTATACTTTTACCTAAGACGTATTATTTTACGGAAATATATGTCTTGAATTAAATGGTATTATCTGAAATCTCTCTCATATTTATATTCACCAAACATGATAACTAGGGATAACTTTGAGTATAGAAGCTGATTCAAAAAATATTGCAAATAACTTGACAGATTACGTTGAAGAAGAGCTAAGGGTAGGAGAAGCATTGGCCCACATATTGGCTGCTGCATCCGTTGTAATTGAGCTAGAGGGGGAAAGTGATGATATAAAGGAAACCGTGAGAAGATATGTTGATTTGTGGATATCTAAAATATCCCCCATAGACTATTCACCCGGTATGGCTGAGGTAATAGGATCAAAAATCAAGGTTAACATAACGAAAATTTTCAGAAACATCGATGAGGATGAGTTAGGTAAAATTCTAGATTCTGTGGTTGATATTAAAAAGAAGCTTGACCATAACGTTATAGATAGTGTGAACATAATTGAACTAGAGGCAAATACTGAGAAAATATTTAGGGCATTAGGTATAGATTTAAATGACGTACGAATGTTTTTCAATTTCATAGACGTAGAGAAAAGGGCTAATAGACTTATATCATTATTAGCTGTTGCCATCGGAATTTCAGCTTTATGGGATGAAAAATGGATAGTGGGATCTCAATAACAGCTGAGAAGCTAATAGATAGCACAGTGAAAAAAGCATGCAAAATGCCAGTAAAAGACGAAGAGGTAGTAAGATTAGTTGGAATATCGTCTAAAAAAATAGCTTTAAATTCGATAGATAAAGTTTCTTTTTGGTTGTCTTATGAAAATAACAATCTACTTTACTGTAAATTATGTAATAGGGGACCATTTACTAAGAAAGGATTATATTTACACTTAACAAGAATTCATAGAAATGAAATAAAACATATGTTGGAAGATGAACTAAAACGTGAGATAAGAACTATATTGTAGTAGAATTTAAGGAGGAATTACTATACATCTAACTACTTGGCTTTAGAGCTCAATCAATTGATCAGTAGATTATTTAGTCGTTTTGTCTCATGAAGATAGATCAGTTGAATCTAAAAAGATAATGAAGGATTTTGTCAAGCATCTATTAGATTGTATACATCTAATGTTAGACTTGCAACCGAATAAATTCGTTTCAACCGTATTGTATCCAAAGCTAGTATTTTAATATTTTAGTAAGAAGACTAATTTAAAAATATTTTTCAATATTATGTAATACTATTAAGTGCTCTATCTAAATCTTCAATCAAATCATTAACGTCTTCTATACCAACTGATAATCTTAGGAGAGAGTCAGTAATTCCTACAACCTTCTTCTCTTCAACAGTTAAGCTTCTGTGGGACATTGTGGATGGTTGAGATATTATTGAATTAACCCCACCTAATGTTTGAGCTGGGATTATTATCTTTAAAGACTTCATGACCTTCATTACCTCTTCTCCACCGCCCTTTATCTCAAAACTAATAACACCACCAAATCCCTTCAATACTCTTCTAGCTATTTCATGATCCATATGGGTCTTCAGACCAGGATAATATACACGTTTTACCTTTGAATGACCTTCTAAGAACTCAGCAATTTGTTCAGCATTTCTATTTATAACATCCATTCTTATTTTTAACGTCTTAATACCACGTAGAGTAAGATATGCTGCATGAGGATCGAGAGAAGTACCTAACGTTCTCCTCATCTGATCTATAACAGATAAATACTCAGAATAACCTGCCGCAAGCCCTGCTATTACGTCATTATGTCCAGCCAGAAATTTTGACGCGCTGTGAATTACTATTGTACTACCCAATTCCAGTGGTTTTTGATTTATTGGAGTAGCAAAAGTTGAGTCAACCACTAGGATTCCATTGTATTCTCTTACAATTTTCGACAACTCTGGAATATCAATTACTCTTAATAGTGGATTAGATATGCTTTCTATGAATATTAGATTATACTTCTTAGATTTTGCCATTTCAATAAGATTTTGATTCCCTGGTAATGATGAATCGACGTTAACTCCCCAACTTCTCACAAAGTCCATAAAAAACTTATATGTTCTAGCAAACATGTCACGATGAATCAAAACATTAGCATTAGGCTTGAGTAAGGATAAACTGACAGTTGATATTGCCCCCATCCCGGACGAAAATGCTACACCTTGTTCTGCTCCTTCTAACTCGGCTATTTTCTTTGCAAGTTCTAATACTGTCGGATTTGCCTCCCTTGAATATCTGTATTTCTCACCTTCAGGGTAAAGATAAGCAGTGGTTTGATAAATAGGAGTAGTTATTGCTTTGGCTGAATCATCAATATCTTCTTTAACAGATTTAGTTGCATCTCTCAACCTTAACACCTCCTGCTATCTTTGCTTTTATTATATTACAATCTATACCAAATTCTTTACAAGTTTTAACTCCCTCATTTACAATTTTATTTTCATCGGTCAATTCATCCGTTAAGACTAGGATAGAAGGTCCAGCCCCACTTACACATGCACCTATCGCGTTATTTTTTAATGCTATCTCCTTAATTTTAGGGTAATGTGGAAATAATGGTAATCTAGACTTTTCTACTATCTCATCATTCAATCCTAGTCTAATTAAATCTCTACTACCCCTCACAAACCCAAGAATTAGTGAGGATAGGCTTCTCGAATTTAAGATATAATCACTAAGGCTTATTGTTCTAGGTATCATCTCTCTAGCTTTCTTAGTCTTTTGGGCTATTTTTAAATTTTGTGGAATAAATAATAAAATATCAAAATTGTAATTAACAGGTATATCTACAACTTTTACAGGGTTAACAGAGATAACAGAAACGACCCCACCAAATATGCTCGCTGAAACATTGTCTGGATGTGGTGAGCCAGACACTGCTTCCTCGCCATACATTGCATACTTGACTAATTCTTCTTTAGAAAGGTTAAGATTTAACAAATCATTTAATGCTACTACACCTGCAGACGCTGATGCACCGCTACTACCTAAGCCTAAACCCTCTGGTACTCCTTTTATTATTTTAACCCTAACTTTGACGTTTATCCCTTTATCTTCAAGAAGTTTTTTCATAGGGTACATTGCTGAGTTCTTATCGATTTCTGTAGGTATGCTTGGGTTATTAACTGAAATAATCTCTATTTCTCTATTAGTACTATCTTCAATTTGGACTTCTACAATATCATGGAAAGCCGTATGTGCCATAGATAAGATGTCAAAGCCAGCTCCTAAATTAGCTGAACTTGAATAGGCTATAGCTCTTCTACATTCCACAGTGCTAAATATTAAGATTACTTATAAATTTCTTACCCCTTTCTGTAATCCCTACTAAATACAATCGCTCTTCTGATACTTTTTCACCTTTTATATACGAGCTTGGCGCAAATACCTTAGCTCTTCCTAATAACGAGTACACAGAGGAGGGAGATTTTAACTTTACAACGGGATTTTTTATCAACTTACTCATTCCAATCCAATCATCATAACCTATTTCTTCACCGTTACCATTTGATAATATGTCCCTCCTAATAACCTTATCATATTCATTAACATCTCCATATAAAGAACTTATTATCGCAATGTCTCCAAACTTATACTCAATGGCCTTTAATCCAGGGAAGGAGCCTAAGAGAATAGTCTTAGCATCTAAATCCAAAAACCACTTTTCCTCTTCACCAATAATGGTCAACGAATCGTCATATTTCTTTACATTAACCTCAACTTCTTTTCCTTCTTCTACTTCTGTACCAGCTTTTAACATAACGTATCCTTCTGATAGTGCAAAAGTACCTACCATATAACTATCAAACTTTATTGGAAGAGCATAATAATTGCCATCTACCCCTTTAAATATGTATACTGGAAACAGAGTGTCCCTATTCTTATCAGCTCTAAGATGAGATACTATTTTAGCCTTTAACTTCCCTAAACCTAATTGTTCTTTACGAGCAGGGTAAATATTTTCAAGAATCTTTACCACAATATTATCAAAGATTACAATTGAAGAGACAACATTACCCGGCAATCCTATCACTGGCTTGTCCTTCACTAATCCTAATATTGTAGGTTTTCCAGGTTTAATCTTTATCCCGTGAACTATTATCTTACCTAAATCTAATATAGCTTTATGAACAAAATCCCTCTCTCCTGCGCTAGTTCCACCTGTCAAAATTACTACGTCAGCTATCTCGGTAGCTTTTAATATTTCATCCTTTATTTTATCTAGGTCATCATTTAACCATACTCTACCTACTACTTCAAATCTTTCCTTTAATCTAGATACGAGATAATGTGAATTAGATTCATATATCTTGCCTTCAATTAATGCTTTACCGGGTTGTATTAATTCGTCTCCAGTTGTTATTAAGTATATTTTTAGTTTATCATATACTTTAACTCTATCAATTCCTAAAGAAGCTAGAAGAGCGATTTCTTCATGTGATAACCTTTCCCCCTTTCTAACTACATATGTTCCCTTTGGTATGTCACTCCCAATCCACCCAACGTTATAACCAAAATTTACCTTCTTTGATATAACTACTTTATTGTCCTTAACCTCAACCTCTTCAACTTTAACTACTGCATCACTTCCTAAAGGTATCATAGACCCAGTATCTACTTCAACCGCTTTACATTCATCAAGATGAATATTTTTATGTTCTCCTATTCTTATCTTCCCTATTATTTCTAATACCCCCGGGGTGCATGAAGATTTTATTGCGTAACCATCAACATTTGATCTCGAAAACGGAGGATAATCAATAGGTGATTTTATATCTTCTGCTAGGATTAAAGAAAAAGCCTGCTCTACAGGAATATCTACAATCCTTTCAAATTTTATATGCTTTAAGAAAGCTTCTATTGCATCATTTGGATCATATAAAGAGTCTTCTTTGACAATAATTCTCATAAAAAAATCTTAACTTATACGAGATTAAAAAGTTATGAGAGACGCTTTCTGTAACTCGTCTAAAACCATAACTACGGGGTCACGAACTTGCGATATATCTAAATTAGCTTCCTTACTTAACTCGGTTACGATATCAGTTACACTCCTATTACCATCACACATAGCCCAAATATAATACGCTATGGGTGCCAATTCGTAAATCTTTTCATCCGATACTTTCACGATATAATTATCTCCTTCTTCACTTCTATCTATTAGCTCCCCTACCTTTTTCGGCTTCATATCTTTTACATCTTCATAATTCATTCTTCTTCTCCCTCTTCCTCTCTTCTTCCTCCTCTTCTTCCGTACCTTCTTCCTCCTCTAAATCCTCTTCCTCCACGCATTTGTTGTGGTGCTGATGGCGTATTCTCTGGAATTTGGGATGATTCTGGAAATCCATCCTCAGACACTTCAGATATTTTAGTCTTACTTCCAGCGTTTAATTGAACCTTACCTTTAAAAGCAGTAGTCCAAGCATTTTCTATTTTTACTACTTGACCTTCCTTTATACTTCCAGCATGCTTACCCCATAACGTTAATTTCACTCTACCCGTATCGTCTCCAACAATTGCCTCACTTATTGTTCTAGTACCATTCTTCGTTTGTATCTGCCTTGCATCTGTCGCTTCCAAAACTCTTACAGTTAAATCTACACTTTCCATATTTGGTTTTAGATTACCTACTTTTTCTTCCATTCGACTCGACTCACAGATTTGTTAAGTTACTATTAACCTTATCAACTATATAAACCTTATGTACTTCAGATAAGTTAAAGCTAATCATGGCTTAAATCACATAATTTAGAGACTATACAACTCTTTATTTTGTTAAAATTCCATTATAGTCTTCTTACTCAGATATATTACCTAATTAACAAAATTGTATTTATAACTTAAATATAAGTTAAGGTATCATATTCAATGTTGACTTTAGATCTAAAAATAGCTTTTAGTAGCCAAATTTGCTAAGTTCCATAGAAACTGAGGTAGAGAAATATTTTATCTAAATAAAAGTATTTTCATGATTTTCTCTACGTCATCGTAAGACGAGTTAAAGTAATAATGTAATTTTTATATATATATTTTGGTTATCTTTCTTATGGCTCAGACGACTGAAAAAGCAACGATTGGAATAATAGGGGGTTCTGGGCTCTATGATCCTGGTATTTTGACTAACAGCAGAGAAATAAAAGTATATACACCCTATGGGGAACCTAGCGATTTGATAACGATAGGTAACATAGAGGGAAAGACTGTAGCTTTCATTCCTAGGCACGGAAAGAGACACAGAATACCTCCACATAAGATAAATTATAGAGCTAATATATGGGCATTAAAAGAACTAGGAGTGAAATGGGTCATCTCAGTTTCTGCCGTAGGAAGCTTAAGAATGGACTATAAGCCTGGAAATTTCGTAATACCCGATCAATTCATAGACATGACAAAGAGGAGAGAATATACGTTTTTTGATGGACCAATAGTTGCCCATGTTTCTATGGCTGATCCTTTCTGTAACCATTTAAGAAATATTATCGTTCAAACTGCAAAAGAATTGAATATAATAGTACATGACAGAGGTACTTATGTGTGTATAGAGGGACCTAGATTTTCAACGAGGGCAGAAAGTAGAATTTGGAGGGAAGTTTATAAAGCCGATATCATAGGGATGACTTTAGTTCCAGAAGTAAATTTAGCTTGCGAAATGCAAATGTGCTATGCAACAATTGCGATGGTAACTGATTACGATGTTTTTGCTGATAAGCCAGTTACTGCTGAAGAAGTGACCAAGGTGATGTCTGAAAATACGGAGAATGCTAAAAGATTATTATATGCGGTAATTAAAAAAATTCCAGAAAGACCTCAAGAGGAGTTGTGCTCATGTTGCAACAGCCTAAGGACAGCTTTAGTATAAAAGATTCGATTAAAATATTCAAATTAAAGATTCCTAGTAATACAGATATAATAGTATTCGGCAAGGGACAAGAACTTCCGGCATATACACTGAAGAATGCATTAGTCTCTATCAAGGGAAATTATATAGAAATATCTAATATTTATGATTTTTTATTTCTTGAAAGTCCTTACACTGACATATCAAGGATATTAGGTTTTTTAGGAGATGAAAATGAGCTTCATGATTTGGTAAGTGGGATGCAAGCATTAGGAATAGGTGGAGTGATTTACTTTTGTGGAAGGACTAATTATAAGCCTTCCACCAGTATAATAGAGTTAAGAGTTCTGGACATCAAATTATGTGAAATAAATGTATCGCTATCATTACTAAATACTATTTCCGAGGATAAGAATAAAAGGGAAATATCACTGATTCAACAAATAAATGATCTATCTGATTTGGAAAACTGGATTAAAACAAAGTCTAGAGAGTTTGATCTGAATTTGCATCTCATACTTTCTCCGATTATGAGTCCTGCTAAGTCTTTTTTAGAAAGGATTGGACATAATGTTTCAACTTATTTTGATAAGATAATATTAACTGATTCTCAAATTATTACCACGGGTGTAGATGCTTACATGATGAGGAGAATATCATCTTATTTAAGGGCTAATGGAAAGAATGTCAAAGAGGTATTATTGGATACAGATCCTTTGATGGCACCTATATATTTAAGTATGATTCTATTTTATTTAAAAGAGGTTAAAGAGGAGGTATGAAGTTTTGAATATCATAGATTTCTGGTTAAAGGCTAAGGTCATAATTGATAATCTAGTAGAAAAATTCTTGACCGAGAATAAGGAGTGGGAATTGCTTGATATAAGTAAATATATCCTAAAAGACGGGAAGAGGTACAGAGGAACCTTAAGTATGTTCTTCACTCAAGCTTTAGGAGGGGAAATAGAAAGTAGTTATGGTGGGGCTTTAGCTATTGAAATTCTTCACTCTGCTTCACTAGCTCTAGATGATATAGTTGACCTAGATATAACTAGAAGAGGAGATAAGGCTGCTTGGGTAGTTTATGGCAATAGGAAAGTAATTTTTATTACTAACTATCTAATTCCTACCGCACTGAGAATAATCCAAACTTCCTATGGTGATGATGCATTAAATATAAGTATTGAACTCTGGAAAGATACAGCTGTCGGTGCGTTAAAGGATATTTACAACAGTAATAATTATATAGAAACCATAGAACTAAAGACTGGTAGTCTATTTAAACTGTCCACAGTATTAGCTGCTTATGCGTCTAAACGAAGTAACTTTAAAAATGAAATGTTATTAATAGGAAAGTACTTAGGGATAATATATCAAGTAATAGACGATTTCATAGATTATAAAGTTAAGAAAATTGATGAAATTGAAGGAAGTGCAAGGCAATTACTCAAATATTATAAGGAAGGTAATTTAGAAGGATACGTAAAGTCAGTTTATTTAGAATATAAGTCAAAGTATGAAAAGACCGTAAACCAAATCCCATTTTTAGAAGAATATGTAGATGATATTAGAGGTTTACCAGACTTCTTATCTAGCGGGCTTCTTAAGGAAGCCGGCATAGATAAGATTTAAGAAATTCAAATCTGAGGAACAATTGGTGAAACGAAATTAAACTTGCGGTTATTCATGAATCAGAAAAAATTACTAGCGCCTCTAAACAATTGTTACTAGAGATTAAGAATAGAAATCACAATGCGTATTATATTAGAATATCAAAATTGAATGCAGAAATTACTGAAAAGGGAATAGAATTTACTTATAGTGGTAAGAAAGTTGAAATCGATGGAGGATTAATTAGAAATTTAGGCTTTATATCTACGACTGAGCAGTTCATAAAAAGGTTTGACGTTCTAAGAGAACTGGAGAGAAGCGGAGTAGTTTTAATTAACAGACCTGATGCAATGTTACAAGCTAGAGACAAATTTGCAAGTTTAATGAAAATCAAAAGAGCTGGGATACCGGTACCAAATACCGCGGTTGTAGAGGACCCATTTGAAGTAATGAGACTAGTAGAGAAATGGGGAGAAGTTGTAATAAAACCAGTGGTAGGTAGTTTAGGTCTAGGATCTGTAAAAGTATCTGATCCGGATATAGCGTTTAGAATTTCTAAATCGATATTATCGGTAAATCAGCCAGTCTATGTTCAAAAATATATTAAAAAACCTGATAGGGATATCAGAGTCATAGTAATAGGAGATAGAATCCTAGGTAGTATATATAGAATTTCTAAGAGTGGATGGAAAACTAATATAGCGCAAGGAGCAGTAGCTCAAATATTGGTCCCTACAGCTGAACTTGAGGAGATTAGTTTAAAGAGTGTAAGGGTCCTAGGTTTAGATTACGCGGGAATAGACGTAATAGAGGATCTTGAAGAGGGAGGGTATAAAATACTTGAAGTTAATGCAGCACCTCTTTGGGGAGGATTTGAGGCAGCAACCAGTATTAGCCCAGCTAAATATATAGTAGGGCATTTAATAGAAAAGATTAAGAGATGAGGAATAGAAAACCGGCTGAGCTATGAAGAGGAGCTCTCGCTCCTGATCATAAATCGAGTTCCTTCTTATCCTTTATCACTCTTAGCACAAGCATTGTATAAGTGGAAGTAACTCCTTCCATACCACCTATCTTATCTAAAACTTTTGCTAAATCTTCTCTAGTCGGAACTCTTACCTTAACCATAGCATAATATTCTCCAGTGACATCATATATCTCATATATTTCCTTAATTTCAGTTAGCTGTTTTAAAATATTTTCATATCTTTTAGGATCAGCTTTTATTAACACAAAAGCAACTACACTTAAACCTATCTTATCATAATCGATCTCAGTATAGAAACCTTTTATAACGCCGCTCTCCTTTAATCTTTTAATCCTAACGTAAATTGTAGCCTCGCTTAAATTTAGCATCTTAGCTAATCTGGAGAATGGTATCCTGGAATCTTGCTGAAGAATATTAAGTATCTTCTTATCTATATCGTCTAAATAGTAAGTAGATGAATTCAAATGATTGACCTCCCGAAGAGCTTTATTAGATCCAATCTATTAAAATCACCTATAGCAAATCTTAAAACTAACTCTGGATCACTACTAGTAATCGCTTTTGAGAGCCTTACAGCATTGGGATCTCTTTCCTTAGACATTTTTAGAACCTTAGCATGCCAGTTTAATGACCAGTACAACTTACTTTTCTTAAACTCCTTCCTAAAGTCCCTTCCATCTATTAAAGAGTCCGCAAGAATCTTTGAGGATATTATCGAAGGTCTTATACCCTCGCCAGTGATAGCATATACTGTGCCCAACGCTTCTCCAACATAGTTTCCGTTAAGCCTATCCTCTATCACCCCGTAGTCAGTAACTCTAGCTCCATGGAATTGCTTAATTCTTCCCTTTAATATACCTTTAACTCTTTCTTTTAATTCATCTACCCCCGCGTAGCCACCTATGCCTATTTTAGACCCCTCTCTATCTGGAAAAATCCATGCATAACCTAATAATCCAGAATAGAAATAAAATTCAACAACCTCTTTATCTATCTCGTAGTCAGTTATGTATTGTATTGCAGGTATTGTCATAGACTTTTCCACGCTGTAATGTCCCGTAGCTATAATCACTTTATCAGAATCTAGTTCCTTATCGTTCAAGTAATACTTGTTATCCTTTAACGTTATTTTCGAGTTAAATTTAACATCTCCAATATCTTCAGCTAACTTCTGAAGAAAGAGTGGCTTATCTATAATATATCCCAATTTCTCCTTATTTCTGATATCAAAAATTAACTTATTATTCAAATATATTCTAAATCCCTTTATTTCACTTATTATACTACCTTTAGGAATTGGCAAAAATCCCTCAATTCCAGTTATTAAACCCCACGCACAAGGTTTAACTCCAGGTTTAGACATACTTTCGTAAACTGTTACATCAAACTCCTTTCTCCCCTTTAAGAAATAAGCTAGCGATAGACCAGCAGGACCAGCCCCAATTATGCTAACCTTCATCAAAAATTACCCCTTTCTAAAATATAATAACGCTAAGACAGCTAGAATTAGAAATCCAGAATACAATGACAGTAAGACGTAGAAATTTGTTATGAATACTCTGCCTATTATAGCCCCTATGATAAGCACTATTGAAAAAGCGAAAAATCCGTTACCAACGTATAATATGTCTCTCTTTATTATTGTTGGTAAGATAGGTCTGAGAACCAGGATCAGATTGAATATAAACGGGATTGATAAAATTAAAGTTATTATCGCAAATTTCACCGGATGATAAGGTAAGGCTAAGAATAACCCAAAACCGTCAGCAATTGAGGATAGACCAGTAAAGTATAGAGTACTAATAGCAGTCTTTAAATCATTAGCCCAAGGTTTCTCTGAATATAAGACGTATAAAGCTAAGACAAAATCTATAATCGCTCCACCTAAAAAGCCTGGAAATGAGTCTACTAGTGCTGGTACTACTGGTAATATTATCATGAGTATCGAAAGAGGCAACGTGTAACTAGGTTTCATCCTAATCTTAAAACAATTAATCAGAAAATAAAAATATCTATTCACAATAACAACATGTGAGATACAAATCACCAGTAATCGTTGTCCACGGTGGAGCAGGAAGTTGGAGAATAACCGATCAAGAGAGAGCTAAAAATACAATAAAAGAGGCGCTAGTTAGAGGATTTGAAGAATTTAAGAGAGGATCAGCTATAGAGGCAGTTGTCGAGGCTATTTATACCATGGAGGAGTCTGGAGTATTTGACGCGGGAAAAGGTAGTGTAAAGAATTCCATGGGATATATAGAAATGGATGCTGGCATTATGATTGGGAATACTTTACAAGCAGGAGGAATAATGGGATTGAGAGAAGGTAGTGCAATAAAAAGGGCTTTAGAAATTTTAAAACAAGGAAGACACGTTCTAATGATTGACAATTCAAAGGTTATGCATTCTACTAGCGGAAGTGTAATATCTGGAGATACTGTAGGTGCAGTTGCCTTGGATAATGAGGGAAACCTAGTAGCCGGGACGAGTACGGGCGGAATTAGTGGTAAACTGCCGGGAAGAGTAGGAGACTCTCCAATACCCGGGGCTGGATATTACGCAACGACTAATGTTGCTGTATCAAGTACTGGTATAGGGGAAATAATACTTAAAATATTGCCAGCAAAGGAAGTCGATATATTAGTTTCTATGGGATTTAGTATAGAAGATTCATTAAGATCTGTAATCAACAAAGTTACTAAAATCTTTGGAAAAGATAATATTGGAATGATTGGATTAGATAGATATGGGAATGCATCTGCTTACTACAATACGAAAGGAATGGCTAGAGGAGTTATGTCTTCAGAAGAGGTAAAAGTATTTGTTTTTGAAGGTGAGATATAGTGAAGATTTTGGTAATGAGTAATGTAAGATTCCCCGAACCGCATGTTGAAAGTACTTTATCTAGTATTATAAAGAAAGAAGAGCCGGAAGTTATTGTTCTTAATGGAGATACAACACAGTGTTATTGGGATTATGAATGCCCTAGGGTAATAGATGTATTATACGTTATAAGAAGCATAGCACCTTGGGCTCAAATAATTTACGTCTCAGGCGATATGGATCCTCATGCGATAAAGTGCATAACAGCCGAACCAAGGTATAGAGAAGAAATCATCGGCACAACAATGTATATTGCAGAAGCTGCTTCAGTTAAGTATTATATAGTTCACGGACATCAAGGAGAGATAGACCAACTCAGAAAAAGTATTGGGGCTGGTCCTTGGGATTGGTTAGTAATAGGACAATACAAAAGACTTGAAGCTGATAGACTAGCAAGAGTAATCTATAGTGGAGGTATAACAAGAGAGTTCCCACCGGAGTCTAGAGGATATTTAATCATTACAGACTCTAACTTTTATATAAAGAATTTGAGAAGCTAAGCACAGGAGAATAAATAAGATTTCCTCAACATCTCGAATATCTTTATATCATAAATCTCTTCAATAGGATTATTATTCATTCCTTCCTCCCATATTTTATAATTATTAGCAAATATCATATTTTTCTCCCCATTATAAAATATAATCTCTTTTACAAACGATATCCTTCTCAGTCCGGCTATAATGCTCCTCATATTCATATCTAACTTTCTGTAGATAACTAGGATTATCATATATACTATTTTCTTTCGCTAGCACTTAAGATAATGGATAATTAGCTATGGTATTTTCATAAGTAATTTAAACCTCAGTTATACTAAATACATTGTGCAAGCGGATAGTAAGTTTCTTATGATCATTTCGTCCACGAGTCCGGAAGACATACCTGAATTCATAAAGAAAATGTTCAAAGAGTGTAGACTAAGCAATAGCAAAAAATTAATATTGCACTTTATATCAGAGCTGTCGTATCCAGAATTTATACAATATGCTAGGGAATCTCTCCTAGACAACATTGACCTAGGAGTTTATATTTACACATGGAAAAAAGAGGATACTGAACAAATGCTTAGAAAAGTAATTGAGACAAAAGATTCTATGAAGGGATTAATACTCTATTGTGATGATAATAATAAGGTAATAATTGAGAAAATAATGCAAAAAATACCTAATTCCATAAAGGCTAATATTATAAAGGATTACTGTAAATAGATTTTTATTTTTTGAGATCAAATTAAATGCGGTCTGATTTGAGAAAAGCCGAATATGACGTTTTGATTATCGGACTTGGGATGGCTGGAGCATCGTTAGCATGGCACTTGTCTAAAAGGGGTCTCAAAGTTTTAGCAATAGATAGTAAACCTTGGAACAGATTTGGAGATAAACCTTGTGGTGATGCAATAAGTAAAGACCACTTTGACGATTTAGGAATGCCTTATCCTAGAGGGAAGGAACTAGAAGAGGAGGTTGAAGGAATAAAACTATACAGCCCAGATATGAAAACCGTATGGACGGTAAAGGGGAAAGGATTTGAAATAGACTCTCCAACATATATACAAAGATTAGTCAAGGAGGCTAATGAAAAGGGCGTGGAAGTCCTAGATCTAACCACGGCTATGAAGCCAATAATTAGTAATGGAAAGGTAGATGGAGCAATATTATTCAATAGAAGAACGAATGAGACTTTTGAGGTCAAAGCCAATGTGGTAGTCGATGCTACTGGCTATTCCATGAGTTTCAGAAGTAAGTTACCATATGAGCTTCCAGTTACAGAACTCCTAGATGATAGAGATGCTGATATCGCGTATAGAGAAGTTTTGAGAACTAAGGATGAAATTGAGGATTATCCTTATTTAAGAATATACATAACCCAAAAAGCCTCGCCAGGCGGATATTGGTGGTATTTCCCTAAAGGACCAGAAAAAGTAAATGTAGGTTTAGGAATTCAGAGTGGAATGGGGTATGGAAACATTCATGATTACTATAACAAATATTTAGACTACTACGCCCCAGATGTGGATAAGAAGGATCTATTAGTTAAAGGAGGAGCTTTAGTTCCAACTAGAAGACCTTTAGCGAGCATAGTATGGGATGGGATAGCTGTTATTGGAGATTCTGCCTTTACAGTAAACCCAGTTCATGGAGGAGGTAAGGGATCAGCAATGATCTCAGCTTACTGTGTAGCCAAAGCAATACATAATGCTTTTGAGATAAACGATTTCTCAGCACGTGGATTATGGATAGCTAACGAGTGCTATGTGGAAAAATACGGGGCTAAACAAGCTAGTCTTGACCTATTTAGGAGGTTTTTGCAAAAGTTAACAGACGACGAAATAAATTATGGAATGAATAAGAGGGTTTTGAGAGAAGAAGATATAGTTGAGGCAAGTTCTAATGGAGATTTGCAACTATCAGTTGCTGAGAAAGCCATGAGAGTGATAATGGCTCTGGGGAAACCATCGCTACTATTAAAACTTAAGGTAGTAGCTGAATATATGAAAAAGATAAAGGAAGCATACAGAAATTATCCTAATGATCCCAAAGATTTAATGAAATGGAAATCTAATGTCGATACGATAATTTCAGATTTTACTAATGCTTTGGGCAAGTAATATAGCTATAAGCGCTAAATAAGGAGTAACTAATGGTATCCAAAAAGTTTTAGCCGTATACGCTCCTACTTCCTCTAATGCTTTAGACATTAAGGAAACTATTTTTCCCACCACCCTAACTCCTTTAACTTTGACAACGGTATATTGTATATTCTTAACCTCTTTTAGATTAAGTGTAGATTCTTTTACCAACATTTTAGTTTTATTTATTAACTCTTCACAAACTCCAGCAGGATAGTAGGTTATCCCTAAACTAACTCCAGTACAAGAGTGATCATCTGGAGTTATTAATATAACCCTTGAACCTTCTTCAAGATTCTTCATAGCTGTATAAAGTTCTCTAGACGAGTTATTAGCATAAAGATAAACCAACGAGATCTTGCTCTCGCCATCACTTAACGTTACGACCCTTACCCTATTATCACATAATCCCTCACAAGACTTTTCAATCACGCCTTCAGCATAACCGATATAAAGTTTCCTATTACTTTTAATTCCTTTCTGTTCCATTAAGAACATCTTTAAACTTTCTACTTCATCTTTTGAATATCCTTCTATCATATAATTATTATGACAGTCAACTAAATAGTTGTTATAACTAAGCATGTATTTCCATAGTGAGGATGGAAGATCATCTATTCCTAAGTTCGGTCTCTCAAGGAAGGATATTCTAAATTTATCAAACTCAAGTGAAGTTACTTCGAAATTATTAATTTTTTCTA